>NZ_VSZO01000053.1 GCF_008312935.1 Roseiconus lacunae
TTGTGCCCGCGTTGGGCCGTTGAAGGGTGATAGTTTCAACAGGATACGCCGCCTTTTTTCATTCAATCAAGAACACGACTTTCGATCATATCTCGTCGACCGACAATCGAATTCAGTCGCTAGGTTCAACACCGTCCGAATGGCGTAGCTTGTATCGGTCCTCAGGCCGCGAGCCACTTATGTTGACACCGTGTTATTCAAGCCGGCAAAAGCATGAACGATCGATCGTTACGTCCGCTTGCTTGGCTGCCGAGAGGAATTGGTTTCGTATCGTGGTTGCTTCATCGTTTCTCCCTAACTCCATCAAGCACTCGGCAAGCCCGTTTAACGACCAAGGATTTCTTGGGTGCTTCTTGAGGTCCGCTCGAAAAACTTGCTCGGCCTGCTCATAGTGGCGTTGTTCAATGAGTAACGCACCCAACGCGTGTCGCGCCGGTTGCATCCAGCCCCATGGTTCGTCGTAGTTCATCGCATCGTCAAGCTTGACCGCATTTCGTAGCTGTCGGAACGCCTCGTCAAAATTGCCTTTTCGATACGCTATTTCGCCGGCAACCATTGCTTCTGCGACCTCCAAGATATCGCGAGACCTGTTGTTGAAAAGGACGCTCGTCTCGGGGACTTGCGCCCTGGTATCTGACAACAGAGCTTGCTCGACTTCCGCATCATCAATTCGGTCGGTCGCAGCGTACGCCAATGCCCTTGCATAGTGCCGTACCGACCGACTCATTGGCAAGTAGTCGGCTGGCTCCGGTTCAGTGAGTATGTCTTCCCAGCGACCGAACCGAATTAGAACGTGGAATTTCATTGGCATGAACGCATCCAAGAAATCAGTCTGAGTACGTAGCAACTGATCCGGAACTTGCGCAACAAGATCTTCTGCCGCTTTCATCGCGATCTTGCTTTGCCCCTGAAACATAGCGCCGTACACGACAAAATGATAGTTGTGAATCCGATAGAAGGTGTAGAAGTTCATGCTGCCCTGGCGTTCCAAAACTGCCTTGTCAATCTCAATGGCTCGCAGGTTGGTTTGGACGACGCTTTCATAGTTGCCGAGCAACACATCAATGTGCGATGGCATGTGCACGAGATGGCCGGCCCCTGGCATCAGGTTCCGGAGCCGGTTTGCAGCGTCGAGTGCTTTTTGCGGCGTGGGCGAGGCCTCCATCGTATGAATGTACAAGTGATTGACCGCGGCAAAGTTTGGTGTGGTCTCGAGGGCTTTTTCGAGAACGTTGACGATCTCCGGCGTTTCTGGTGCCGGCGTTCCGTCAGCGTCCCATTGTTTCCATGGTCGCAGGATCATCAGCGATTCGGCAAACAAAGAGGCAACTAACGGATCGTCGGTGTGATTCGCGTAGACGTCTCGCATTGCATTCGAATAGGCCCGATTAAGTGGCTCATAATCCTCTGGCACGGGCGCCGCGTACCGACTCGCAGATGCGGTGATAATCGCTTTCTCTAACGGGGTGGAATCTGTCGAATGTAACTGGGCGAGGCGAATTGCGAGATTTGCCTCGGCGATTTGGTGCGGTTCGATTTCCGTGTTGTTGATGTTGGGGCCCCAAGCGTATGCCATCCCCCAGTAAGCCATCGCCATCGCAGGATCGTACTCGATCGCCCGCTCAAAACAGCGTGCACCTTCTTCATGATTGAAGGCAATGCACTGAGCCAGCCCACGATCAAACCATTTTTGCGCGTCGGCGGAGTCTGTCGAAACCTTGTAGTGAAAGCCGCCGAGGTCGTAGTACCCGTCTTTTATTGAGTCCGCTGGGACAGCCTGCGCGACCGTAATGCACGGGAATCCAAAGCAAGTCATCGCTGACAAAAGAACTACGGCTTTCATTTTCAATGCTCCTGGATCTAACCAACAGGCAGTCGAACCGAACTGATCGGATCGGCTATTAAGAACTTACACGCGAACCGCGACGGGGCACATCCGCTAGGAAACCATCAGAGTATTCTCGCATTCGATGACCGCAGATCAATGCGGCCTATTGAATATCGCAGCAACAAGTTTGCGGTTGGTTTTGATTAGCAAAAGGACACCATTACGTTTCAACCGCAAACCGCCTTCAGCGTCAATTTCCGAAACAAATCTAACGCTGTTCAGATGCGCTGGTTTTACTCCGCCTCACCGAGTTGTTCACGAAGCCGACGAAGGATTCGAGAGCGATGTTGCCGAACGGTCGCCGAGCTCATCTCAAGCTGGTCGGCAACGTTTGACACGGTTAATCCATCGATGGTGGTCCGCCAAAACGCTTGCCAAGATCGAGGCTCAAACTCGGTGCGAACTTGCTGTAACGCCCGGTGGATCAGTTGATTGAACTCGATCCGTTCCGACAGGTCACTCTCGTCGATTTCCTCCGGAATCATTTGGACGAGCTGCATCGCGGTGCTTCCGCCCTTTGCGACCGGACATCGTTCTTGCCGCCGCAGAAAGTCAATTATTTTGTGCCGACTCAACGACCATAGCCACGCACGAAAACTGCCACCATTGCCCGTGGGACGGTAACGTTCGATTGAACGCGAGACGGCGAAGAAGATTTCCTGTGTCAAATCGCTGAGATCGTTTTCAGCGATACCTTGTCGGCGACACCAAAACTTAACCAATGGCAAATACAACTCGACTAGTTCCGTCCATGCGACACCATCATCACTACGAATCCGCGAAAGCAGACTCAATCGCGTCACTCCGGAAAGACTGGATTCAGGCATGGATTAACTCGCTGGTCGAATTGTCAAGTGAAGGCTGAAATTGGAACACGTTCTGGTCCTGAAGGTACGATGCGGCCTTCGAAGAGCGAATTTGTTTTTCCATGATTCGAAAAAGTGCTGTCACGCCTGAATCGATTCATTAGGTGACCGACGTGTTATCATAATGAAGCGAGGAGCCCGGAGATGCAAACAACCCTTTGTCCGCCGCCGGACCAACTAAGAGACTATTTATCGGGGAAGTTGGATGCTACTTCGTCCGATAGCGTGGCCCAGCATTTACAGGATTGCGAGGATTGCGAACGTACGGCAACCGAATTGGAAACCGAACCGGACACGCTGGTCGAGTTGTTGCAAGCGAATTTGCCGGTGAATTCTGGCTTCGGTGAGTCCAATGATAGAGACTCGTCGCCGACGTCAGACTCAATCGAGATCTTAAACGAGCTGATGCCGTCCGAGTTGGGGCAGTACGAATTGCTTTCTCGGTTAGGGACCGGAGGCATGGGGGCCGTTTACCTGGCTCGGCACAAGAGTTTAGATAAGCAGGTTGCGTTAAAACTACTTCCCGCACTGCCCGCTCAAAATCCGGAATTTGTCGCGCGGTTTCAACGAGAGATGCGGGCGGCAGGAAAACTCGATCACCCCGCAATCGTGCGAACCACCGATGCCGGTGAGCAAGGAGGCATTCATTTCTTGGTGATGGATGCGATCGACGGGGTGAATCTCAGTTGCATCAGCCGGGCCGAAGAAAAGCTCACCATCGCTGATGCCTGCGAAGTCATTCGGCAAACGGCTATCGGTTTAGCACATGCACACGAAAAAGGGATCGTGCATCGCGACGTTAAACCTTCGAATCTGATGCTGGATACCGACGGGGCCGTACGGATTCTGGATTTCGGATTGGCTCAAACTGGATTCTGGGATTTGGGATCGGCCGAAATCACGACGGTTGGCCAGTTGATGGGCACGCTTGACTACATGGCGCCGGAGCAAGCCGAACGTGGTGGAGCGGTCGACTATCGCGCCGATCTCTATTCGCTGGGGGCAACGCTGTTTCGCTTGTTAACCGGAAGAGCTCCGTTGGCTGCCGCACCGAACCTGACGCCGCTGGAAAAATTGCGACTGCTCGCGACTCACAAACCGCCAAGACTACGTTCGCTGCGACCTGACGTACCGGAGGCGTTGGGCGAACTGGTCGATTCGATGTTGTCGGGCGATCCGGCCGGGCGTCCCGCGAGTGCAACCCACGCGGCGGAATTGCTTGAGCCTTTCGCGGAACCAGCGGATCTTGTCAGCCTGCTCATTCGTGCTCGGTCGAAGCCCGCCGTTGCTGATGACAGTTTCGTTGTCAGTCCGGTCCTGCAGAGGAATTTGGCGGATTCGGAACAGCTCGTACCGATTCAAACCGTCGCTGCTTCACAGTCCAATGGCGATCAGTCAAACACCGGCCGTCGCGGACTGTTTTGGTTGTTTCTCGCGACCGCTTCGGCAATGTTGTTCGGCGGAATCATGATGGTTCTTGAACTGCGCAAAGGGCAACTGGTAATCGACTCGGAAGCCGACGTTCAAGTCAAGATTGTTTCAGTTGACTCACAAGGTCAACGCGCCGAGATTGATGAACTGCGTATCGAACCGGGAACCAAGGTGACTCGGCTGCAAGCCGGAAAGTATGAGATCACACTCGACGCGCCCAGCGATTCGTTTGGAGTCACGAACAAGACCTTCTCGATTCGTAACCGTGAAACGGTCGTGGCCACGATCGTAAGGAAGGCAAGCGAGCCGGATTCGGATGAGAACGCCTTAGAAACTGATCGCATGATCGCCGAAGCGACACCAGAAGATCCTCGGCTGAACGAAGTTGTCTACGACGGCGAGACGTTGGACACGTGGCTGCGGAGACTGAAGTTCGAACGCAATCCGAAGGAGGTGTCGCGCACCATCCATGCGATCAACTCGTTGGCTGACGAAAGCTTGCGAGAAGTGATTGAAGAACCCTTGATCGAATTTCTCGTTTCGTTGGAGGGAAAACGCCGCGAGTTTTACACCTCGGCGATCGAGCCTCTGGCAACTTGCACCGGATCGGAGTTCTATCAAGTCGCTGCCGACATCATCAAGCAGTTGGACAGCCAAGAAACCAAACTGTTGTTCTTGCGATCTGCATTCGATGAACTCCGAATCATCGAGATCAATGGTGCCGAGCAGTACGACGAATTTCTGGAAGTGATTGCGGGTTTGCTATTGAGCGATTCGCCCGAGTTGGCTGACGAAACGGCCTTTCTACTGCGGGGTCTTGCCGATTTTGCAGCCGGCGGCGATGCGTTGGAGTTTCAAAAGCGAGTCGTCGAACGACTGAAATCAATCGAGACATTGACGAACAAGCAATTTTGGCTCGCCTATCCGGTCAGGTATCTTCACAGGGCAGCGCGACCTTTGAAGTACGTGATGACTTGTGAGCCAATCCGCATCGAGGTAACTCGTCGCGCGATCGAGGTGTTAACGAGCGAACAGCAAGTCAATCAACTGGTTACGCAAGCTGCCATCTTCATTCGAAGCCAAATTAAATTCCACCTGGAACTTGATTCTGAACAGCGGAAACAGGTCGTGAGTCACCTTGCTGACTTCCTTTCGAAAGCCGCAGACACTCCAACCAGATCGCTCGCTGAGTATTTGGTGCCGCGTGCCTTGTGGGACTTTGCCGCCCCGCTCACGCCGCTCGGTCACTTTGGGGAGGCGACGGAACCGCGTGTTAACAACTTCGTCGCGGTCTTGAACCTCATCGACGTGGCAAACTTGCAGGAGACATTGAGTTCGCCGCTATCCAAGTTCCATGAGGCTTTTCGAGAAACCCCCCTTCATGGAAAGGATTCGTTGCGGAATGCATTGCGTCATCCGCAGAACTTCTCTTGGTCGATTGTTACGAAAGGTCCTGGAAAATCGCTGCTGTATCCGCGTGTCGTCTATTTGCAATCCGGCTTTTTGATTGGCAAGAATGCCACCGAATTATTCGCGAGATTTGATGAACGACTTCCGGCTGATATCGCCAAAGAAGTTGATGGTGCATTGGATAAACTGGAATTTGGAACCGATCAGGAGCAGGCCAGTGCGATCAATGTGCTGGTAGAATTCATGCCTGAACGTTACTTGTCCCGCGCGGCAACACTCGTCGAAAATTACTTTTCAAAACAAATACATGCTCTTCCGACGAGTGCCGTACTTGAGCTGTTGAATCGTGCGACAGGTGATGACTTCATCGCCAGCTACGTCCGCGTATTGGAGAGTTCAAGTGACGACAATCGCATTAAATTGCTAAGAGTCGCCAACTTTTCCAAGATTGAAGGGTTCAGTTGTTCGGATCCGGAGAAACTCGAACCATTGTTGCGTTGGTGCGATCAAGCCATTGGTCAGTCCGACTCGATCAACAACCAGGAGACGGCGTCGATATTGTGGATGCTGTATTCTCTGCTCTTCGAAACGACTCGCACCAGTGTCACGTGCCAGGAGCGGGTAATTGACCATCTTGAAGCATATGAACATCTTGGCAGCGATTATTGGCTGGTTCGGCGGCTCGACATGGATGGCGAAGGCCGATTCGGATTACCGATGCGTTTGGCGATTCTTAAGAAAGCGATCGCAGAACTGAAGAACACCTCCGATGATCCGGAATCAAACGACTGCCAAGCTTTGGCGGTGATTATTTCCGGCGTCGAATCGATTCCCGAATTGAGTTCGCCGCAACAGAACGCTTTGATCGACGAATTGAGAAACCGTCTTGATGCGGCGGCGAAAAACCCCAGCGTCTACAGCGAGATCGAGTCGTTGTCGAGTAGGTATAAAATGGGAGAACCTCGATTTGGTGACGTTGACATCTTGGAGGGTGACTCGCGTGAGAGCGATGAAAAACCAACCAATGTCATCGTTCTTGTTCTCAACCTATTGATCGACCTCTCGAATGATTCAACTTCCGAACTCGTCGAGATCGCAAAGCCTGAAATCACGGCGTTGCATCATGCGATTGAGGAAAGGAACGTCACGTTCAGCAAACCGTTGTTTGGACGAAATGTTTGGCCCAAAGTAGGCTGGGAAAGTCTGATTGCACGTCTTTCCAAAGGTGAGCTTGTTTTCCATGTTTGGTACCTACAGACGGGAGCATTATTGGGGAAAGATGTTCAATTACTGAATCAACGTCCCACCGATCTCTATCAAGCGGAAGTGGAACGGAAGCTACGATTGGTCAGTCCTGGTGATACGTTGGCAGTGAAGATTCCTGGCTTGTTGCCTCAAACCGGTGACCCGCCGATTCTACAGGCCGGAACCGCGGCACCGGTGACCGGTATTCCTGTGACTGTCTCAGATGACGGCACCATCCAGCTTCCCTTGATCGATCCGTTGCCGGTCAAAGGACTTGACCTCCAGCAAGTGACCCAGGCGATCAGCAAGACCTATGTGGTCGAGCAAGAGATCCTTAGATCCGATTCGGCTCACGCGATCTCGGTGAACTTTTTGGTTCGAGCGGGCCAAGCGGTCGAAGTCCGTAATCTCTCAGGCAGTTCGGTAGCGATGAAACCCGAGAAGAGGTAGTCGCTGATTCCAAACGGAACTCCGGGTTAATGAAGTGTCGCCGAGTCCACTTGGACTGAAGATGAGTTCATCAAATACGTGTTAGCAAGCCAGCGTAGTCAGTAAAATGCTTCTGGTTTAAGGTCAATTCTGAGCTGCCCGAGGCAGGTCGCTGTATCAGCGACCTGCCTCGGTTGCAATTCCCGACGCAAGTTTTAAAGCGACCTTGGACGCCTCGGTGGCGTTTTGTCATCGATGAATGTGACTGACCCGTATCGGCGGGCAATTTGTACGCGTTCGCCGCAAATGATGACAAGCAATCGTCCGCTGGAGCACGGGGGAAAACTGATCGGGGGTGATCCCAACGCAACAGCGTGCCTTGACTCGTTCTTCTCGAATGCCGAAGTGGTCCAAATTACGGACGGGAATCGCAGACTGCGAGACTGCTGGCGCCGAGAAAAAAACTGACAACGAGCTTCAGATTTCTCCTGCGGAATATTGGTTGATCTGCTCAATTGAGCACTTCGGCTCGAATCCAGGGGGAATCTCCGCGTCGGCGACCACAGCGAAATTGGAGTGGACAACTCCATCGACTTCATAAGTAAATGGGATCGTTTCAATGTCGCTTAGCAGAGCGTCCATCAGCAAACTCCATTGCGAACGATCAGGAGAATCAACATCGACAT
This sequence comes from Roseiconus lacunae, assembly GCF_008312935.1. Classification (NCBI taxonomy): domain Bacteria; kingdom Pseudomonadati; phylum Planctomycetota; class Planctomycetia; order Pirellulales; family Pirellulaceae; genus Roseiconus; species Roseiconus lacunae. The sequence goes on from NZ_VSZO01000053.1 coordinate 7,956, forward strand.
CTTCGCCCGCTAATCGGCGAAAGTCACCCCGGCCTAGTTTCAAGTTCGCTGTTGAGACGTCTTCAGCATAGAAAGTGAAAGCACCCGATCCATCAACCAGATATGCACCATAGGTCCTGAGTGCACGCAAGAATCGTCGCGTCACGGGCCTCAAGTTGCTCTCGTCGATCATCTGTCCATTCTTATCGCCAATCGTTTCGGAAAGCCGGATTCGTTCGCCCGCACCGAGGGCCCATTGGGAACGAACGGCATCGGAAGATTCTGTTTTGCTGGCTGGATACACATAGTCAGCGGGCGTGGCAGACTGGGTGGGGAAAATCCTTCTCAGTCCGGGAAACGCGAAGACCAACGCGTGTTCGATTTCATCGGTTTGTGTAAAGTCCTCGGGCAACAATAATCCGGCCAGAAGCGGGACGCCACTTGCCCTCGCACTGTTTCGAGCGCGGCAGTCGTCGCGCGGCGTCTGCGCACCATCGCCGTCTAGCGAAAACCGGTCAACGACACCGGCATACGGAATTGAGTTTCCCGGTAATCCACTTCCCAACGACTCGCCGTCTTTGTCGATCACCGTCGAAGCGGCAAAGAAATCGACTTCAAACCGATTCTTTGGATCAACCAATACCAAATGGCCATCTGAATCTTTGCCGCACGGTAGCGCTGGGCGGACCGGTCCAGCGGGTATCGGAATTCCCTGGAGGCGGCATAGGTCGCGGTCGCAATCTTGCTCCTCCGCCAATGTAGACGAACGCCAAGAGTCTCCGAAGTAAGTCTTTAGAGTGACTTCGTTGGTCCGTCCGTTGGGATCGACCGGGAAGATGGGAATCGTAAATTGGTCATGGTTGATGTAGATGAAGTTCTGATCGAATTGTTCCAGAATCGAATGAATCTGTTCCAATCTCCGTGGCTGGTTTGGCTTCTCGGGCGATTCAACCACTAATTGTCGCCATGCACAATTATCGTTGAACAATGGAAGCCTCAATTCGAAATCACGGGTAAAGCTCAATGGTATCTTTGTATCATCGGAGCTTCTGCCGATTAATTCCGACGGTTTCGAAACGACGGGGCTAATGTCAATCAGTGGCCATGCTTTCCGGATGAGCCTTGCCAGTTCCTCGGGATTCCGTATTTGAATCTTCTCCAACTCGGCAACAAAAGTTGGATCCGAAACTCGCCTTAGAAATTCTGATGCCGTACGACATCGCGTACGAAGCTGAGCATAGTCGTTCGCTCCGACAACAGACGCCAGCCTAGCTCGATCAGCCCAATGGGCAAGGTCGCTTTTCCGAATGGCTGTCAAGTCGGCGATACGATCGATATCCATATTCGCCAAGTCGACGACATCGCTGATGCCCTCCTCACTGAGACGTGATACTTTGGAGAACGGGATAATGGGAAGCTGGGTCAGAGACGCCGGCTCTTCCACCGACGAGATACTCTTGTCGATAAAAGCACCAATGAATCGGAGCGCAGTGGTTGGGAATACTCCGGCAACAAACAATAGAAACAAGGGGATGGCGCCGGCACCTTCACCGCCAGAGTATGCGTATCGTGTGACCATCGCGATACCGATGACTAGAAAGAATCGCTGAACCATCAACGATTGAATTCCAGTACTCACCACATCACCTTGCCGAGAACGATACAGCGTCGTTGCAAATAGATGAACATACCACCCAAGCATCCCGGCAAGTATCGGAGCGAGTTCCCCATTTTGAAGTCGGAAATATTGTGCAACAGTCGGTCCATATCCCAGAGTACAGAACGTGACAAAATCCTTTGCAAATGATAGGGATCGCCCATCGGGGCAAACATGGAGGGACCACGAGTAGGCAATCACGCAGCCTAGTAAAAATCGAATCCCCGCTCCCGTTCGGAACCACCGACGGTATGCATTGGGGCTGCGGCGTCGTTGCAAGTCATTTTGCCGACGGTACGCGCCATCGCTGCAGAAAAGGGCTGTTGCCAAAAAACCAAAGGGAACGAGCGTCATAAAACTGATGACCACGGCATGCCGCGCTAGGAAAACGCGGCATTTTGTGTATTCGACCCATTCGTCGATCCATTTTGCTTGTCGGCGCTCTTTCACGTCGAAGACCCGCCCGTAATTCCCTTGGTCGCTCATCGAGAGGGAGACCCAGGCGTCACGAATCGCTGGCTCGATCGACAGAATCACTGGATCACTCGTAGACGATGCTGGGCTGTTTGATCCGAGTGGATCTGTCAAAGGTTTTAGAATCTCTGATCCCGTTGAGTCCTTGTCTTCACCAGATAAACTTTTGCGCAGTTCCTGTGCATCAGCTGTCGTCAAGACGGACATGCCGATCGCTTTCAGGTCGAACTCAGCACGCCCCATCGCCGACCAATGCAATGCCAGGATCATTCCCAGCCCAAGGCATGGCGTGGACAGGTATCCTACGAAGCCTACAAGCCTTGGATGATGTTTACTGAATGTGGAGGGATTCCAGTTGGATGTGGCATTGCTCATCGGGGATTACCTTGCTGTCCTCTGGTAAGCTGAAAGTCACTTTGCGGCAGAATTCGACTTCAACCAAATCGCCGCGGAAGCAACCGCTATGTCGATGATCGAGAAATGGCCTTCACCAAGAACGGTTGTTGCCTGGCTACGCGGAATGTTCCGATGCAGAAAACGCAACGTTTCGGGCGGAGCCGAGTAGTCGCAGTTTCCGATCCACAGGCCTACGGGGACGTCAATGCGAGGGAGACAAATTTGCCAGGGCCAGCGCATCAAGGACATGTCGTGGACAATGCCTTGCGTACCGTGGCGAGATGCTTCGGCGATCACTTGACGAAGTACAGTTCCGTTGCGCTGAATATAGTTGCGATCCACCGCAGCAAACTTCTTGAATTGCGATGGCATCACATTCGGATGACGTCGGCTTCGCCGTATTTGGCGTCGTAAGACGCCTTCGGCCAATCTCGGATACGCTGCCGCTTGCTGCAGCGCATTGTCTAGGACGCCTTTGGGGACCCCAGGGGCACCTGGCGTGCGTGGCGAAATAATTGCGGTCGCTGTAATTCTTTTTGATAACACTGCGGTACAGGCGAGCGCGAACGAAGTACCACCCGACATTGCCAAAACGCCGAATCGATCGAAAGAGGTCGATTGCGTAAGCAGGTCCATTAACCGAGCAATATCGCTGGGCCAACTCACGTGACTATGCCGTTGCGAAAAAGTGGACATTCCCATCCCCGGGCGGTCAACCGCGATTAAACAGACGCCGTTCGCATTGCAAAACGGAGCCAGTAGTGCCGCCTCCAGACGGGACCCTGGTGTTCCGTGGAAATATAGAACCGGAAAATCCTTTAGCGAACCATAGATTCGGTATCCGAGTCTTCGGCCATCGGCGAAGTGGCAAGTTGAATCAGAAGGATTCTGTCCCAGAGCATCGTCCGATCCGAACATCGGCGCGGCAGCTGCCAAGGCGATCAAACCACGTCGCGTGATCATTGGACTGAATGCCTTGTTCGTGTCGTCTATCATTTGAAAATTCATCGGTGCACGAAACTAAAAACTTACCACTTCCTATCAACGACTCCCTAACTCGCGATCGTAGCACAATCTGCGAAGCCGGCCTTGTTTATTCGAGCGGAAAGCGGACGAGGCACTGAACTTTGCATGCAGCGTTTCGACTAGGTATTTATCAGTATTTTGGTTTTGCAGCCGACACGTCTCCGAGACTTTCAGCATGTGGTGAAGATACCGGATTCCTTCTGGGATCTGTGTCCCGAAGCTCAGCTTACGGTAGATCACTGCCGGCCGAAGCACGCGCCCGGCCGTGTCACACGGTTGGCTCAATCACTTTCACGTTCGGGTTCGTTCACCACTGATCTTCGCCAAGCAAGATCTCTTTTAGAAGTCCGGCTCGTTTCACGCACCCGCTAAGTTTGCCGCGCAGCAAGTCGTTGAACTCGCCCCAAATTGGACCGCCCAAACTTTGGCAGCCTCGCCGTCTCGGTACCGGCGTTGCTGCTCGAAGAGAAATCGTTTCTGTCGCATCACGTCATGTCTCAAGCGACGAACATGTCGGTCATTCGATTCACCAGTTTTCGAATGTCGCGTTTTGGATGAGCCCAGCATGGCTGCAGCCGTTAGCCGTCCAGCTACATCTTGGTTCGGTCACCGTTCAGAATGGTCTCCGAGTCATCGCCGGTCAGAGAAACCGGGCGGCAGCGAAGAATTGCGAGTCGTCAGTTTTTGATTTGGTCAGTCAACGATTCCATTTGCGCTGTCAAGCGATCTCTGTGCACTCACCGAACCCAAGTTGCATCGGTGCTCACGACCTCCAGGAGTTCATCGAATGACGAGAAAACCGATGTCGATGCAACCTCTGCGTCGTCGGAAGTCTGCTATGTGCAAGTGGTCAGCGCACCTTTTCATTCTGGCTCCCCTCTCCCTCATCGTGAACACAAGCACCACTTGTGTTCACGATGAGGGAGAGGGGCTGGGGGTGAGGGGAGCCAGAGTGAACTAGAGTGTTTTCATTCCGAGGACATTCAATCATCCCATCACGAACGGACCGATGCAACGAGCTGCGATCGATAACAAGCATCGGTTGGACAAACCGTTGTTTCGTGGCGGAATCCCGGGTAGACATCGGTGGCGAGACCTCCGCGATTTTAGCGAAGACGCCCCCCGAATTTGACTCTGCCGAGGCTACGCGTGCAAAAACTGCCGCCGACAGCAAGGGCACTCGGCATCAATTCGTTCAACAAGAGCGTTGAACGCAGCCGGTTGTGGAGGCAACATCATCGTCTTGAATGCCGGTGGAACTGGGGGAGGGTATTGCTCGCAAGTAACTCCGGCGACGAATGCCCGCGAGTTTCGTTTTAGTGTCGCATCGTACGACAGAGACTGTAACACTCGGCGCGTTGACACGCTCGGTACACCTGTGGCATAGCTGATCCACATCGAACGCGATGACAGCGATGCTGTTGAAAACTTCCCAATGGTGTACCAACGATGTCTCAAAAGCCAGTTAACGGATTGATTGCGATCGCAGTTCTTTGCATGTTCGGAGCAGTTGCGAACGGACAAGACCGACCGACAGAGGTGACTGCTCTCAGACCATACGTTCCATCTGTTCGCGATCTAGCCAGGTATTCAACTCCTTCGCCGATCGATGAGTGGGAGTGGATGCTGACCTGCCAAGCAAGCTATTACGCCAACCCAAGTACGTTCATCGATATCGCTTTCTGGGCTGACTCTCGTTACCGCGACGACTTGGTGATCTCGCTTCACCAAACAGGCGTTGCGACCGGCATGCGGCGATGGGGATTCAATAAAGTGGAGATGTTCTACGACCGAACGTTCTTGACCGACACTCGTGGGTTTATCGCCTATAGCGACGATACCGTAGTCGTCTCATTCTCGGGTTCCGAGTTTTCAGATGGATTTGTCGATTGGTGGGGCACCGACGCGAACGTCTTGCTTGTTGACGGATCCGACTATGGCGTCGCTGGCCGTGTGCACATGGGGTTTGCCATGTCTGCTGAAACAGTCTACGCCCAGATTCTGGCAAGAGTCGACGCGGCGTCAAAAGCAGGCAAGCGTGTGTTGATCACCGGGCACAGCTTGGGCGGTGCGGTGGCAACACTGACGGCCAGTCGGCTGGAACGTGACGGAGTCGATGTCGCGGCACTTTATGCGTTCGCAAACCCGCTCGTTGGTGACGCCGAATTTTGCCTGGATCTCGCGTCAAGCGGCATCACTTGTGTTCGGACCTACAACCACTTGGATCCCGTACCGCGATACCCGATCAACTTATCCGTCATCCCATATTTGGCTTCGCTCGTCAGGGACTACGTGCACGTGCCGAGTATGGAAGTGTACTTTGACTCAGAGATGAACGCGGTGCTCTGTCCATCCCAAGAGCGTTTGGAGGACGAGCTCTACTTCTTGACTGCAGTCGATCCACGCGCACACGACACCGCACTTTATCTGCTTTTGACCTACGCAAACTTAAGCAGTCAGGCCATCGCCGTCGTCCCTACACCCGATATCTAGACGATCGCCGCCTGATGATAGCTGGAGACCTAGCCACCGCAGAAAAGGGCGAGTCGGCTGGCGGGGAAGACCAGGCAGAAGTCGCGATCGAAAATGACCGTGGTGCGGGTAAATCGTGAGCAGCCGCCGATGATTTGGAGAGCTGTGAAGATTCAACGTCACACGCTCGAATTCAATGATGCAATGCTCGTAAAAGCCGCGTACGCGATCGCTAATTTTGCGGAGCAAAAGGCGACTATGGCCTCCACACTTCTTAGTCAATCGACCAACGATCGGCATGTTCCGATAACTAATTGAAACGCGACGATTGACGTCGTGCCGCGCCTAGACCAAATGTTCGGGTTCGTCTTCTCAGCCGACAGGTGCTAGCTCCGGTTATTGCGCAGGAACCGTGGCTAACGCCATACGGCTAATCCCAATGTCAGAGGTTGACGACGCACTTGAACTTTCCAGTCAATATGCCTTGAGCACTTCCCTCGACATGTCCACGAACCTCGGCAGCATCAACACGAGATTGGCAGTCAGGTGATGTGGTGCGGTTCACGGATCATTCGTAGGTTACATGGACGCGTTCACAGCTTGGATCCTCCTCGGTCGGTTCACCAACTTGATCGACCGGGTGCGTATAGAGGTACCGCCACACTGGATCAAACATCAGCGATCCATCGCTTGCTTTCGGTGAAGAACCGCCTGGTGTTACCGATGAGTGTGCACGTTTGGCGTCACCACCGACGTCGGCGTCGGAGATTAACCGGCGAGTGTTCTCGTACGGCGGAGCTTGCCGGTCAACGTTGACGATCGGACCGAATTGATGCAGGCCCAATAGCTCCCATGAACGGCAGTAATGATCCCCGGTCCAGCCACCGTCGAGGACATGCGTGAATCCAAAAAACCGATTGGCGGGGGTCGCAGAGGGCAAGCCCTGCCAGTCTTGGTCCTGGTCGCGTGGTCCGCAAAGCATCACGACACGGTCCACTCGCTGGTGTTTCGCAAACCGCGCCGCGGTCGTACTCCCGTGCGACGCACCAGAGACAATGATTTTGTCCCAACGCAATCGTGACCCTTCGTCGGCGAGGAATTGATCCCAATTGCCTTGTGGGTTTTCTTTAGCTAACCACAGTACCAGTTGGCGAGCACGTTCGGCGGCACCGTCGGGAAGTTGCAAATCCAGTTCGTCACTGATGTCCAAACCCGTCGCCGCTTCCAATCGAACGCGACCCCGAGCGTACGCATCAGACGGTTGTGGCCGGCAAAGCTTGCCGAACCATCCGCGGGCATAACTAACACCGATCGCGTGGATGCCGTACGAGTTGACTCGTTCGAACAAGCCACTGTTGTGTCCCATCAGCCAAATCATCAACTTGCCTTGCGGTGCGACGCGAGTATCAACCGATGCGTACTCCATGTCGGCGGGTTTCTTGTCGGTGCCGAAGACAAAGCCGATTTCGGGATACTCTTTGACACGTGAATCGAGCTTGCTCGCGCGAACTTTCAACGTGTACCGCTGGGGCGAGTCGTCTCGGAATGCCGGGACCGCGTCATTGGCGACACCGCGAGCGATGTCGTTACCGCTGGTCGCAGCTTGATGTGCTGTTTTTTGCAAGAACGCGGCGTAATCCGCGTCAAGTGATTGAGGCACGAACGAGTTGCCGACAACGCTTTCGCCGTAGAGACACTCGAACCAGACGCAAGCCCCAAGGTATTCGCCAGCCAGGTTGGCATGGTGACCGTCCATCCGCAGGGCCCTTTTGCCATCGCGTGCTTGCCAACGATAGCCGACATGCAGCGAGTGTGTTTGATCGGGAAGTTGCGGGTGTGTCGCAGTTTTCGCATCAAAGTCCGCGGGCTGAAATCCGTAGGTCGCGTTGTTGTCGGCGGCATAAAAAGCATCGCCCACTGGAATGCGTTTGGCCGAGAGTGCTTTGGTGATCGTACGGTACGCGTCGCTGAGACCTTCGTACATTTCTTTTTGGCTGGCCGGTTCACCGGGTTTTGGGGCGGCGGCACGGAAGCGGGGATCATCTTTTCGGTAAGCCCAGGTTTGGTGTATCAGTAGCTGAGCTTGCGGTGCATAGCGGTGGATGATCGCGGCAAGTTGATCGGCATGCGGACGATAGGTGGTCAGGTCATGACTTCGGACACTCAGTTGCTGAATCGTGACAAAGTCCCATCGCTCGGACTGCAACGCCTCTTGCAGACTCTTTCCCGAGAATGACTTGTAGCGAGCCGTCGCATCGGTTCGGTCGGCTTCAAACGCGATTGCTTTTGAGGCGTGTAGCTCAAGCGGTGAGCCGCCGATGTTCAGCATTTTGTGGGTGAGTTTGTAACCGGCAGTGGCTACCAAATCATCGAGGTACTCGGTCGCGTTGCGTGTGAAGCTATTTCCGATCGTTAGAACGCGAACATGTTTTTCGGGAGGAGCGGATTCCGCATTTGCGTCGGTTGCCAAGACGGGGAAAGCGATCGTGAAGCTAAGCAGCCACGAATAGACAAATCGATGATTGAACATGAGGTTTGCAGGTTGGAAAGAACACGCGACGATCAATGTGATGCCGACAAGAAGGCGTATCACAAGTGTCGTTTGGGAGGTAAGCGATATCGCAGAACCGTAATTTATTCGCCCTTTAGAGCTGAAAGTACCGGTAAGCGGAGCCGATCGCCGATTTTCCACGACAAAGCAGCTTGTGGGACTTAGGTTAGTGCTAAATCCAACCGGCACACCCGGCGCCTGCAAAGGCGACTAAAATACGCGTCACTTCCAACCTTACCGCCGAGCGATGATTTCAGGATTGTTCTTCTGGATCGATGAGTTCGCGGCGGTCCTCCCGTATGGCTCCCACCCCAACGATTCATGTTTCGATCTAACGTTCTGACATCTGCCGCGTGCCTTGTTTTGCTGCTCACCGCCGCAACCGTGCGGGCAGAGTATCCGACAACAACCATTTTTAGATCGGGTGACAACGGTTACAAAGTTTTCCGGATCCCGGCGGTGATCGCCGCGGCGAACGGAGACTTGCTGGCGTTCGCCGAGGCACGACAAGGTGGTGATGCGAGTGAAATCGATCTCGTCCAAAAAACGTCGCTTGATGGTGGAAAGACTTGGGGCGAGCTTGTTGTCATTCAAGAAAGCGATCACTTTCGGTCGTTGTTTGCCGACGACGCACCGGCGATCACGATCGGTAATCCTGCACCGGTGGTTGATTTGCTAAATGAGAAGCATCCCGGACGGATTTGGTTACCGTTCACGCTTGAAAACGATCGCGTCTTCGTGGTCTACAGTGATGACCACGGAAAACAGTGGTCCGAGCGGCGCGAGATCACCCAGTCCGTCAAGAAAGAGGAGTGGGGATGGTATGCGACGGGCCCTGTTCAATCAATTCAAATTCAAAATGGACCGCACCGAGGGCGTTTGGTGATTCCCGCCGACCATCGGCTCGGAGATGACGGAAAAGATCGTGGTGCCTTGGGAGCTCACTTGGTTTACAGCGATGACCACGGCCAGTCCTGGGAAATCGGTGCGATTGACGATGACTATGAAGACACGATGGATTCCAACGAGACCGCCGTCGTCGAACTTAGCGACGGTACGCTTTACATCAATACGCGAGACCAACACGGGAAAGCACCGGGAACACGCGGTGAAGCGTGGAGTCGTGATGGCGGATTGACATTTGAAAGTCGGCACGATCAGTACCCACATTTTCGTCCCACCGCTGAAGTCCTAGACCCTCCGGTGGTCCAGTGCGGTTTATTGCGAACGGTCGGAGACGTCGTTGTCTTCAGTGGTCCCGATGACAATGGGCCTTCGGGGACGGGGCGTAGCGACTTGCGATTACGGTTCTCGCGTGCCGGCGCCGACGATTGGCAGGACGGGCCGCTCGTGCATACCGGGCCGGCGGCTTACAGCGGAATGGTACAAATCGATTACAAACACATCGGTGTGATTTACGAAGCCGGATCGAAGAGTCCTTATGAATCGATTCGGTTTTCGATCGTTCCGGTCGCTGAGTTTCAGTGACCGGTAGCAAGAGTCTCGTTCGCTAATGATACACCGCACCGCACTTGATTGACGGAGGAACTTTCGCATGGATCTATGGAACTTCCTGTTCGACAGCGATTACAAGCAACGGGTCGATATTGAATCACTGCGAACGACGTCACGAGACTACCGCCGCGACAAACTTCGCCACCGGCGGGAACTGGATGATCAGTCGGTTCGTATCGAGGAACTTGAGGAGCAGGTCGGCGAACTCGCGCTTTTGTGCCGAACGCTGTTGACGACACTGCGGGAATCCGGCGCGATTGACCCCAAGCGATTCGAAACTGTGATGCGTGAAATTGATTTAGAGGACGGAGTGGAGGACGGCAAAATCACCCGCAACCAATCCGATGATGACGACTCGGTTCCCCCGTCGATCGATGTTTGGTAGATCGAGTTGTCGATGCTTGCTCGATCTTCCAACGGGGTTGCCGATGCGGCAACGTGGTCAGCTTAGATGCCCTTCACCCCCACTCACATACTCGCAGTCGTTCCCTTTGGGTTGAAAGCGAAATGGTTGCCGATGTCTGCGTTGGCGATCGGTGCAATGGTTCCCGATATCGCTCTCTTCTTTCCGATCGTTGATTATGCGAGGACGCATAGTGCCACAGGCGTCGTGTTCTTTTGTGGTCCAATGGGGATCGGGCTGTTTCTGCTGTTCGATCTATTGATGCGTAAGCCGCTGTGTACACTGTTGCCCAATTGGATCCGCTGTAGGATCGATCCGAGTCCTCGGTTGCCGCATTCATCGACTATCGCTCCGGTACTGACGTTGATCGTGCAAGTTGGATTTGCGGTCGTCATCGGTTCGTCGACCCATGTAATTTGGGACGCATTCACTCACGAGGGGCGATGGGGAACCAAGCTAGTTCCGGCCCTTGAAATGATGTGGAGTATTGGGCCGTTCCAACTTCGCGGTTACAAACTATTTCAATATGGAAGCACCTTCGTGGGGCTACCACTACTGGTGCTGATCGCGTGGTGGAAACTTCGAGGTGCGACTTCGATTGCTTCGGGGGCCGCATCGATTGGCATTCGTAGTCAATGCTTGACCTTCCTTCTAGCCGCCGTTGCGATCGTCATCGTCAGCGTGCATGCGTTCCTAATTCAGCCGGTGTTTTACCGTGCTCTTGGGATTGCCATTAAACAATCGGGGGCAATACTGATGATCGGTTCGATTCTTTGGTGTATCGCGTTCCATTTAGTGGGCCGGCGATCGATCGAATCCGCGTGAACGCCACAGAGAAGATGTGAAGAAATCTGATGAGAAGTGAACGTGAGAAAATGGTTGCCGGTGAACCATATGATCCGGAGGATAGCGAGCTTCGAGCCGCTCGTTTGCTGGCCCGGCAAACGTGTCACGCACTCAACACGTCCGAACCTTCCGATGAGGCGATTCGGCGTCGATTATTGGAATCGTTGTTTGCCGAAGGTGGCGATACGGTTTGGCTCGAGCCGCCGTTTCGCTGCGATTATGGAACCAACATCTACCTTGGCAATCGCGTTTACTTCAACTTTGATTGCGTCATCTTGGATGTTTGTGACGTGCGAATCGGAGACTTCGCATTTTTCGGTCCAGGCGTCCACATCTACGCCGCTTCGCATCCGCTTGCCGCGCAACAGCGTCGAGACTTCGAATTTGGAAAACCGGTGACCGTTGGCAATGACGTTTGGATCGGGGGACGAGCGATCCTGTGCCCCGGTGTAACGATCGGCGATCGTAGCGTGGTCGGCGCCGGTGCGGTCGTCACCAAAGACGTCCCCGATGGGGTGTTGGTCGCTGGCAATCCTGCCCGAGTGCTTCGAACACTTGAACGCCCGGCCGAAGAACGCTAGCGTTTCGTCGGTATCTGGACTAGCGATTAGCCGCATGGCGTTAGCCACGGTTTCTCCACGCGGAATTATCTGCACGCAGGATTAGCCGCATGGCGTTAGCCACGGTTTTTGCTTGTGGTGATCCGTCCCGCTTGCTCAGTCAAACTTGATCGATGGTGGAACGTTGGAGCCGATTTCGACCGGCACCTTTTCGACCTCGATGACCGAATGGGTGTTTCCCACCGGTGGCGCGTCGCTCGGTGTGGACTCTAACATTTCGATCGATTGCGGAGGTGCAATGGTATTGACTGCGGCACCGGTATTCTGAACCGCGGACGGGTCGAAACCTTGACGCGTCACGACCGGAGTGCGAGTGATTTCACTCGGATCCTTGCGTGGAGTTAGGAATAGGCCTTTTTCATACGCATCGCGACTGGCACCGTTTGCCCAGGCTCCCTCGGCAAGCTGAATCTGATTGTAAGCCAGCAACGAGCCCTTCTCGACATGTAGGTCACGGATCGCAAGATTGTAGTTACCGAGCGATTCGTAGAACGCGACTTCGCTTTGTACGACCGAACGTTGCGCTTGCAACAAGAAGTTGATGTTATCGGTCCCGTCAAGGTAACGTCGCAACAGCACTTCGACTTGCCGCAAATCGGCCTGGTAGCGGTTGTAATTTGTTTCCATTAGTTGGAACGCGAGTTCAACGCTGCGGGCGTCGTCGGCCAAGTTGTGGCTGATCGCAAGTTCGGTTTCCGCTAGGATCGCGCGTTCACGTTGCAATTGCAAGTTGGCATTGGCGACCGCCGTACTAGCCAGACGAAGTCCGACCGGCATGGCGAATTCAAACCCGGCGGACCACTCCTGGTAGTTTCCGTCGGCGATTGTGGAGTAGAACCCATCAAACGGCGAGTCGTCGTAGTCGCCCAACAGATGGTCTCCGAATCCTCGCCAGCGATATTGGCCGATCAGGTCCAGGGTCGGGCGTTTTCCGAGTCTTGCGGCATACAGTTCGAACTCACGACGTTTCACTTGGTAGCGTTGCCGCCGGACTTCGACGCGACGGTCGAGGGCCTGAGACAAGGCGGAGTTCCAGTCGAAGGTCACCTGCATGTCCATTGGGTCGGACGTCGGACGAAGCAGCTTGCCGTCTGCCGCCGACATTCCCAATAGATAACGCAGGCGTTGCTCACGAGCATACAGCCCGGTCGGTCCGCCCAGTTGGTTTTGAACGCTCGCTTCGAATTGATAATACTGCGATTGGGCTTGGGCTTCTTCGTCCTGCCGGCCGGCGCCGACTTCCAGTCGGACGTTCTGGTACTGGTACGTCTTCAATGCCGACTCGCGGCCTTTGATATTCGCCTCCAGAAGTCGGTACGACGTCCATAGATTCCAGTATGCTTCCTCGACGTCCGCGGCAAGCTGAATGATGGATTGTTCGTAGTCGGCCAAGGCGACATCTTCATTGATCCGCGCGATCAGGACACCATTATATTGTCCCGGTACCTGACTGCTGCCGACGATCCGGTTGTATTGCAGTCCGGCACCGGCCAATAACGGTTGACGCCATTCGGCTTCCAGCCATCCGGCAAAGCTACTGGAGAACCGTTGCTGCGGCCGGTTGCTATTGGCGTAGTTGACGACGTGTCGTAAAGCAAACGTCGAACCGGTAGCGGTTCGTTTTTGTAACTGGCTCGACCAAGCGGCATTGGTGGATTCATTCACCGGTACGGTGAACAACAGCTGGGTCGGATCGACGATGCGAACGTTGTTCGGTTCGTCTTGCGTCGACCAAATCAGCGAGTTGCTGTACTGGGCATCAAAGTTTGAAAGTGCCGCTTCGACACCCTGATTTGACGAAGCGGTGACGCCGGGGTTATAGATCGTTTGCCCGGCTTCGGAGCTAGGCACGACCGCCGCTAGCGAACGAATGACTGGGCTATTTTGCATCGCCATTGTCATCGCTTCGGGCAGCGTCATGTCCATCGCGGGGATCTTTGATGGATCTTGCAGCACATGAGGGGCGGCAGTCGATTCGGCGGCCGCGGCGATCGGTGTCGCACACTCGGCGACCTCGGGGTATTCGATCGACATCCCGACGTTGTCATGGTAAGACATCGTCGTGTCGTGCGGTCCGGGCTCGATTCGGTCCCAAACATGGCACCCCGTTGATGCCAACGTAGTCGACGTCAGCGACAAGGCGACCACGAGGTTGTGGAGCAACTTTCGCTTGGAACGTCGGGTGGACGATCGAGTTGGCTGGTGGTGACAAAGCATGCTTTTGGCCCATCGGGTGAACTTGTTCCGCATTTGGCGGAGCGTGCGTGATCCGGAGTAGCCCCATTTCTGGCTGAACCGGCTTAACGCGTATCGACCGATCCGGCGGCAAAACTAGAACAGCCCGACCAGGAATTTCTGCCGGACAACCCGAGCAATCCGCAAAGTCACCCACACGGTGTCAAGTTGTGGCGCTTCCGACGGTCATGACGTTTTCGATCTCATCGGCCGCCCGCTCGACTGGGTCCGAATTATCAAACAGTTGAGCGGTCCGCGCGACGGATCGCTCGACCGAGTCATCCTGTAGCAACCAGCGGAGCTCGCTGGCAAGATCACGATCGTTTCGCAAGCGGACGCCGCACGACAAGGACTCGACACGCGCCGCATTGTCGAACTGGTCAAATGCCATCGCACGGATCAGTTGTGGAATGCCCGCCGCAAGTGCTTGGGAGGTGGTTCCGATGCCGCCGTGATGCACGATTGCTCGGCAAAATGGCAAGAGCTTTCCCAGCGGCGTGTAGGACTGGGCCCGGACCCCCGGCGGTAGCGATTGGGGAAAGCATTGAGGGTGATTGCCTAGCAAAATGCCGGGGATCCCCATTTGAACACACGCGTCGGCGGCAGTGCGAAAGTAATTTCGCGTGTGCCAATTGGCCGTGCCGCCCGTGAAGACGACGGGCTTGTCGCGCGGAGCTTCAAAGGGTTCGTCCGTCCCATCGCTGAGCGGAAATCCGACGTGAACAAGTTGATCGGCCGCACCCACTGTCGACGGCGCAAACCAGTCGGGATAGCACGCCAGAACCCGATCCGGCGACAACCACCAGCGGTGCATGACGCGCCGAACAGGTGTCAGAGCGAACTGCCGCCGAATGCGATTGATCGGTGCGGCAAGCAGACGATCGAGGATCAGTTGATCGCCCAACCAATATGCCAGGCGAAAGGTTCGCGGATCCGCGGTCGGTTCAAAACGCCAGGGAGTCAGACGCGCCGGGGCATTCGGTACCCGCAACATCACCGGAGCCAGATGAATGTCGACCAGCGCAACCGATGGCTCGACGTCGCGAAAGATCCGCGATCCGAAGTCCAGCGGATGAGAAACCAAGACGGTCTTTCCGGGACGATAGTGCCGACGGATCAATTCAAAATGAGGCGTCAAAAAGTCGGATGCGATGCCTCGGATGACCCGTCGCATCCCACGCAACAGTTTCCACATCGAAGGATCAGCCAGCATGCCTTCGAATTGTGCCTCGTCGATCAAAGAATGCGGAATCAGGTCGGCTTGGCGGGCGATATCGGCGTAGGGTGCCGCGAGCGATATCATCACATCGAACCCGCGTCGCCGCAATTCTGCGCCGATAGCGACCATGGGGTTCACGTCGCCGCGAGACCCAGGCGCGGACAGAATGGCGAGGCGAGTCATCGATGGGCGGCGTCGGTGAAGCGGAGGATTGACGGCAAGCGGTTAACGCTCGATGTCGTATTCGGCGATTTTTCGATAGGCCGTCGCACGACTGATGCCCAAAAGCTTAGCCGCCTTGGGGACGTTTCCATCGGTGCGTTGGAGTGCCTTATTGATCAGGCGTTTTTCCCATTCATCCAAGCGGAATGTATCGAGTCGACTGACACCGGCGTCGCGCAATCCCAGGTCGTCTGCTTCGATCGCATCGCCGTCTGCCATGACGACGGCGCTGTCAATGACGTTGCGAAGCTGCCGAACATTTCCGGGCCACATGTATTCTTGGAGTCGCTTTTTCGCTTGGGGAGAGATCCCCAGTTTGGAACGCCCGTGTTGGCTGCGGAAGTGATTGAGGAAATGCTCAATCAACAAGTCGACGTCTTCGCCTCGTTCGCGTAGAGGAGGAATCAGCAGTTCGAAGACGCTGAGACGATAGAACAGGTCTTCACGAAAACGCTTCTCGCGGACAAATTCGGCGAGGTCTCGGTTCGTCGCCGCAATCACACGAACGTCGACGTGGACCTCTTGGGTTCCGCCGACGGGAAGAAACGGGTGCCCTTCGAGAATCCGCAGCAGCTTGGCTTGTCCTTCGAGGGTAAGTTCGCCGATTTCATCCAGGAACAGCGTTCCGGTGTGGGCCTGTTGGAACCAACCTTCGTGATCGGCTTCCGCCCCGGTAAAGGAGCCTTTCTTGTGACCGAACAACTGGCTTTCGATCAGTTCCGTGGGAATCGCCGCGCAGTTGACGGTCAGCATCGGTCGCTTCGATCGCTGGCTGCTGCGGTGCACCGCGCGGGCGACCAATTCCTTGCCGCAGCCGCTTTCTCCACGAACCAGTACGCATCCGTTTGCTTTGGCGACACGCGTGATTTTTTCTTTCAAGCGAACCATCACGGGGCTGTCACCGATTAACTCGTCGGTGTCCGCATTCCGCTGGGCGATCTGCTTCGCTTCGACCTTTAGCGAATCGTGTTCGAGGGCTCGCTGCAGGCCGATCGCAAGTAGCCGAGCCGCGGCGACGGCTAGTTCGAAATCAATTTCACTGAATGACGGAGCGTCGCGATACAAATGCAGGACACCGATGTTGGCTTCGTGGGTGTCCAGCGGGACATAGATCGCATCCGACCAATTCAGCTTTTTCGATAAGCCTTCGGGGTCGTCGTAATCTCCCGAGCGTTTGTCATTCACCCAGATCGCTTCGCCCTTGCCGATCACCCGCTTCAAAATTGTTTTCCCGATTTTGACTCGGTCCAAAAAATCCGCCGGGCTGACTTTGTGGGGCCGTTGACGGCCGTCACCGATATCAAACGACAGACCGACTGCATCCGCATTGGCACGGTCGCGCAGTAGTTCGAGCACACAGTCGATGATGTCGGTGGGGTTTTCCGAACGCAGCATCGAAAGGCTAAGTTGATATAGGTCAAACAGGTACCCGGCGTGGGCGATGTCACGCATCGGGTCATCGTACTCGTCGTGGCCAGCCATTGAGATATCTTGCACAATGGTTTGAAAGGCGTTTTCGACCTCGGTGTCTTCGTCGGGACTGACGAACAAGATTTCAGTGCCGCCAATCTTTAGCAACGATTGGTCGATGATTTGAGCCGAATCGATTTTTTGCCCGTTCACCAGCGTCCCGTTGCGGCTGCCGGTATCGCGAACTTGCCATAAGCCTTCTTCGAAGTAAACGACCGCGTGAAAGCGACTGGCAACCGGATCAGACAACATGATTTCGCACGTCGAGCCACGCCCGACATGCATCGGACGATCAGGATCCAATAGGAAATGGCGGCCTTTTTCAGGACCGTTTTGAACTGCGAGGTATGCGACCATGATTCGTTCACGTCGTAAGTGACTGTCCAGCAATCGTTCGCCAGACGCGCTCGTCACACCCTGAACTGTTGCCAGCTTCGGTTATCGTTTCCTGACCCGAAGAGTTTCGTGTTAAGCATCATAACACTGAGAAAAGACACCCGGCGACCGCAAAAGTTCCTTCCCGCAGGACAGGTGGGGTGACAGACCAAAGGAAAACCTACTACGAGGGAGATCTTGTGGTTCGCCAAAATCGAAAATATGGATTCGCCGAATGGCGTTGGCCACCGTTTCCATGCAAGAACCGTGGGCAACGCAAGTCGGGTTGATAAGGCGGTTGGATGGCAAGGCGGTCGGGCGATGGGGCGATCCCAATCATTTGGGCTAGGCAAAAAACCTAGGCGGTTGCCTGGGGGACCGATACCTCGATCGGTGGTTCGATCACGCCCCGACATCGCCGCAGGATCAGAATGCCTTCGATCACCATCCAGATTTGTAGGACCATGATCGAAATGCCAAAGATTGACAGCACCCATTTCCCTTCCGGAAGCCATCTGTAGTACAGGTCCGACGTGATCGCCCAGGCTGGCATCAGCAGCATCATGATCATCGGGAACATCACCACGGCAACCGGTTTACTGCGCCGCGCCAAATAAACGACCGCGACCATCAGTGCCAATCCTGCCAGCAACTGGTTCGTCGCGCCGAACAGGGGCCAAAGCATCAGGCCGCCCTCGCCGGGTGTGTCGCCGGCAAAGACGGCGATTGCCAGTCCGATGCCCACGGCAATAGCGGTGGCGACATATTTATTGGCAAGTGGTTTTGCGTTTGCCGAAAGAGCGAGTTCGCTGAGCACGTAGCGCTGAAGTCGCGTCGCGGTATCGAGCGTGGTGGCGGCAAAGCAGGCGACCAGTACTGCCATCGTTGCGATCGCCATTCGCAGCGGAATGCCCAGCGTTGATAAAAAGTTACCACCGCCGTCGATGAAGGCTCGCAGTTTCCTTGCCAGAGATTGCTTGCCCCAACCGGCGTCTTTCTCGCCGTTGACGCCGGTTCGGTAGTAGTCCCGCCACGCTTGTTGCCCTTTGGTTTCTCCGCGCACGATCTGCACCGTCCCCACAGGCGCATCGGCCGTCGCCGTTTCGGCCGTGACGACGTTTCGGGTCAATGTTCCCATTCCGACGCCGGCTGAACACGCCAAGATGACGAGCACGGCCAGCATCCCTTCCAGGAGCATGCTTCCGTAACCGACCGCTTGGGCATCGGTCGCTTTCTCAAGTTGTTTGCTGGTGGTCCCACTGCTGACCAAGCAGTGAAATCCGCTACAAGCACCGCAGGCGATCGTGATGAACAAGAACGGAAACATGCTCGGTGCGTCCGCGGGGACTTCTTGGGCGATCGCCGGTGCCGATTCCGACAAATTGGCTTGACCGGTCAGCGAAGCGACCGCAAGACCACCGACAAGCAACGCCAGGGCGACAAACAGCTGCAGGCTGTTGATGTAATCACGCGGTTGCAACAATAGCCAGACCGGCAACACCGATGCGATAAACGCGTACGCCAATAGCGCAACGGTCCAAACTACAACCGGGGTCATGTAGCTGCCCTCCTGGGGTAGCCAGCCCGCGATGTCCAGCGGCAGCCAGTAAGCACCGACGTAGACGGCAACATAAAGTAACGCCAACCCGACCAAGCTTGGAATCACCAATCCGCCACCTTGGCGATAACGCAGGCCGATCACGACCGCGATCGGCATCGCGATCCAAACGCTTAGCACCGATTCGGGGTACAGCTTGAAGATGTTCGCGATCACCAAGCCGAAGACGGCCAGGACGACCGACAGGGCGAGCGCGAGTACGATAAGGAACAGCACCTTTGCGCGCGTTGAAATCAGCCGCCCGGCGGCCTGCCCGATCGTTTGCCCTCGATTGCGGATCGAAATCACCAGTGCGGCAAGGTCGTGAACGCCGCCGATCAGTATCGACCCAAAAATCACCCACAATAGCGCCGGCAACCAACCCCAAAACACCGCCAAGGCTGGACCGACGATGGGGCCGGTCCCCGCGATGCTTGTGAAGTGGTGCCCAAAGACAATCGATTTTCGCGTCGGGACAAAGTCAACGTCGTCACGGCATTCGGTGCTCGGCATCACCGCGTCATCGGTCAACGCAAACAAACGTTTCGCCAACCATTTGCCGTACGTGTTGTAGGCGACGACGAAACCCACCATCGAAAGAACTGCGACAACCAGGGTACTCATCGTTTCGTTATCAAACCGCTATCAAGATGGGAGGGGAGCGAGGAATCCAAGGGGGCGATCAGTTTAGCCGAAAACCGCCGCGGGGTAGATCGGTGACGCCAAAGTGGTCCAAAGAGAAAGAAATCGCCGCTGCGACGCCGGGGCCGCCGGCTTCGAATCGAGAGACCGAGAGCGCCGAATTGGCCGATTTGCTCATGGTTCCCGCCCCAGTTGTCGACTCCTATAATCCCGCTACAGAATCTTCATTGCGCAGTCAGTACGACTTGCCTTGATACCAACGATGTCGATCAACGTTGTAAGCGCGACAGACTTGCTGGGTATCTGCAACTAGAAAAAGGAGCAACGAACGGTGAGCGACTCGATCGAAAAAACTATCATCATCGGCAGTGGGCCCGCCGGGTGGTCTGCCGCGATTTATGCCGCCCGAGCAAATTTGGATCCGGTGGTTTATGAAGGGACCGTCAAGGCGGAGATGATTCCGCTCGGCCAGCTAGCCTACACCACCGAGGTCGAAAACTATCCCGGTTTTCCGGCCGGAAACATCCGTGCCTTCGTCGAATCCGCGGTCGACGAAAACCGTCACTATAACTTGCCCGCAATTCCAGGCCCGGAACATTCACGCGGCAAAGGCAAGTCGCGTTTCAGCCTTAGCGATATTACCCCGCACTACGCAGTGCAGGGGATTGAGTTGATGGAACTGATGAAGCAACAGGCGATGAACTTCGGGACCCGAGTGGTTGGGGAAGACATCCTGAGCGTGGATTTTTCCGGTGACGTCAAAAAGCTGACCACCAGCGGCGGTAACACCGTCGAAGCGAAGACGGTGATCATCGCCACCGGTGCCAGGGCGAATTACCTGGGCTTACCCAGTGAAGAAGCCTATAAAAACAAAGGCGTCAGCGCTTGTGCGGTTTGCGACGGGGCGTTGCCGGTCTTCCGTGCCAAGCCACTTGCCGTTGTCGGTGGCGGTGACTCGGCCGTCGAGGAAGCGGTTTACTTGGCGAACTTGAAAGATGCCAAGACGATTTACATGCTGATCCGCCGCGACGAAATGCGTGCCAGCAAGGTCATGCAGGAACGCGCCAAGACGCACCCCAACATTGAAATCCTTTGGAACTCTACCGTCGAAGAAGTCGTCGGCGATGGAAACCTGGTGACCGGCCTGAAGGTCAAAAGCACGAAAGATGGCTCGATCAGTGACCTCGACGTGGGCGGCATGTTTGTCGCCATCGGGCATACCCCGAATACCGGGTTCCTTGACGGAGCGGTCGAGATGAAAGATAGCGGCTACATCGTCTGGAAAAAGCCATTCCGGACGAATACATCGGTCGAAGGTGTCTTTGCCGCCGGCGATGTTGCCGACGATTACTATCGTCAAGCCATCACATCGTCGGGCACCGGTTGTATGGCCGCTCTTGACGCCGAACGCTACCTTGCCGAGCAAGAGTAGATCTGCGATAGAACAACTATTCCCGATCGACTTACCAGCCGACTGGCGTTAGCACCGGTTATTGGACGGATACCGCGGCGAACGCCTATCGGCTAATTCTAATTTCAGATGTCGCCGCAGCATCAGCGGTGCGTGAGGCCGTGGATATGACTACGGCAAAATCGTACCGTCACGGTTTTGCTTCAGTGGGCGGGCTAGCACGCGGCATAAGCGTCCGCCTCGTCGCCGTCGCGACTGGTTGATCACACCTTGGCGGCGTACTGTTCGGCGTACTCGATCGTCCAGGCGTCGATGATGTTTTCGAATTCTTCGATTTCAACTTCATCGACGTTGCGAAACAGGGATCGGTTGAAGAACTCACGGTTCTTGATCGTTGCCTTCCCTTTTAAATCGAGAACGCGTAGATCACTGTATGGTCGAATGACCATTTCGAATCGGCTGTACTGGTTGGTGCGCCGCCCGCTTTGGATCAGTAGATCGTCGCGGTAGCACGCCGTGCCCCAGCCGACTTCGCCGAAGAGTGCTTCTTGGCGAAATCCCGGAAAGGCATCGATGATGTTCCTAATCTTGGCATCGATCCGCTCTGACAAGCTCAGCCGAAACGAGGTGTGTAAGCGTTTGAGTTCCTCGTCGGTGAGTTCTTTGCGCTTTGCCTCGTTTTGCGATTGATCGCGGCGTTGTTCGCCCCGTTGGATCGCCGACTGGAGCCGAGATTTAAAATCGTCGCTCATTCCTTCGTCTCCGTCGCTTGACCCTCACCGGCGTCGTTGGACGAAGCGGCCGGTGCTGGTTCAGTGGCGGGGGCGTTTGCCTCTGGAGACGCAGGTGGTTGTGGCGTCGACTGCTCGGCGGCTTTCGGTTCAGCCGGGGGTTGTTCGGCGGGCGTCGAATCCTTGGCAGGTTTTTTCGGTGTTGTGTTTGCCGTCTCCGAGTCACCTTGTTTGGAGTAGAACTGCATGAGGTCACCGAAGGACCGCAGCGGTTCGTCGCCTTTTTGCATCGCATCGGAGATTGGCTTTGCTTCAGGCTTGGCAACCACGCGATACGATTCTGGTCGGTGTGATTTGCGACCGCGATCGTGCGGTTTGCCGCGTCCGCCACGTTGTCCTTGGCCGCCTTGCCCACGACCGCGTCCGCCGGATTGTCCCTGGCCGGAACGTTGTCCTCCGCCGCGGTTTTGTTGTCCGCCTTGGCCACGTCCGGTGCCCTGTCCGCGACCGCCTTGGCCACCTTGAGCCTGACCGCCTTGGGAACCTTGTCCCTGGCCACGGCCGCCTTGTCCGCGACCACCCTGGCCTCGACCGGATTGGCCACGGCCACCTTGCCCACGCCCGCCGCCCTGGCCACGACCACGGCCGCCATCTCGGCCTTGGCGTTCCTGTTCCAATTCGGCCTCACGCTGCGGTGAGAGCGCACTCAGGCCGACACGGCGACGTTTTTCATCGATGCCGGTGACCCAGGCAGTGATGACATCGCCGACCTGGATCGCTTCGTTTAGGTCTTCGACATAGCCATCGCTCAGGCGGCTCACATGGATCAATCCGCTGCAATCGGGCGCGAGTTCAACGAAGACGCCAAAGCTCATCACGCCGACGACCACACCGATCACTTGATCGCCAGGATTGAGGGTCTTGAGTGTCGGCATGGTGTTGAGCACACCTGGAGCGGGCCCACTGGTGGCGGCTTCACCGAAGGGATCACAAAGCCAATCGACCAGTTGTGACACGCGGTAGCGACCGACTTGCCATTCTTTGATGCACTTATCGATCTTCGCTTGTTCGGGCCGCGGGCGACGGATCGGCTCGACCGTCGGTTGTGTCTCGTCGGATTGCTGAGGTGAAGCAGCAGCGTCGCTACCGCTGTCGGCGCCTTCGGCAGTGGGGCTTTCGCTTGCCGCCGATTCCGCGGGATCGGCGTTGCCGGAATCCGACTCGGCAGATTCGCCGGCGGGCGTTTGATCAGAAGTTGAATCTGATGAGACAGCCTCGGTGGTCGTCGCCGAATCGGTTGCATCGGAAGGTTCTGCTTCCGGCGATGTGGTAGCGGCGTCGGCTTCCGCTTCGGACGTTTCACCCGTCTCGGATCCGCCGTCCGCTAGCTTGAACTCGGATGCTTTGTCACCGGCGGTGTCAAAGTCTTCCACGGGTGCCGGGGCGGCCGGAGTTGTCGCGTCTACCAGCTTCGGCTCGGCGACCGGTTTTTCGTAGGAGGGGGCTTCGTATCCTGGCGGCGTGTTCGGTGGCAGTTCGATCGAAAGTGCTGAGGCAAGTTTTTTCGCCAACGCATAATCGTCAGGATGAATCAGCGTTCCGTCGAGCTCTTCGTCGCTACCAAAAACGCGCAGGAACGGCAGGGCTTGTCGCGATTGAACCGCAGAGTCCCAGCCTTCGACCTCCAGCAACTCGTTTCTTGCTTTGAAGAGATCGCTTTCGCGTTTCTTAACGATCGCGCCAGCGACTGATTTATTGACGCCGGGTAGTTGTTCCAGCCACGGCATCGCGGCGGCGTTCACATCCACTCCGCCCCGGGAAGCCCCACTGGCCATCAAATGGCCAAGCGAAATCTCCAGCGCGTCGTCGGCGAGTTCGCTTTGGAACGAAGCCAAACGCAATCGCAATGGATCGACCTTGGCGTATGCCTGGGAGGGATGCAGGATTGAAAACGCGATCCAGGCAGCCGCTCGGAATCGTCGCGGGGTGGATCGCATTTCCGAGTTCGCGACGTCGCTGCTGGAGTAGGTGTCGGCGCCGGTGCGGTCGGCGACGGTCCAGCGGATCGAGCCATCGGGAGATTGGCTGATCAAATCACCGAGCGCGATTAAACAGGCGCGGCGGGCCGGGCCATTGCTGACAATCACCAAGTCCACGTTGTACTGGTGAATCAGCTCGCCCATTTTGGCAACCGCTTGGCTACGCACGTTGCCCGTTAATTGGCATGGCAAGTCTTCACCGTGCAGTACGCGACCGTCCGTGTTGACGATTGCGGTCGCCGCCGTCTTGGGACCGACAGCGTCGATCGACATCACGACTTTGGCGTCCAGCGGTCCACGGTTGATGTGCTTGCGCAGGTGGTCGGTGACGACGCCGACCAAACGGGTGGACGCACGCTCGTGTAGTTCGTCCCACCAAGCCGCCTCGGCAGCTTCGCGGATGTCCGCTTCGTGCTGCATCACAAGATCGGACAGGGTGGATTCCAATTTGCGATTTAATCCGACGACCGACTTTTTGATTTCGGCAACCAGTTTCGCCGCGTCGTACTCAAACGAGCACACTGCGACCTGGCTTCGCAAAGCCCGGCCAAGCATGACCACTTGGAACGCGCTCAGCTTACTTGCCGGTAAACGTTTGCCTTCGAGTGGTTTGAGCACGCTGACCAACCAGCGGCGACGACGCTGGCGGGGCGAAATCTTCTTTTTCTTCTTCGGCGCCGGCGGCTTTTTCGATTCTTTGACAACCTCGTGATCCTTGGCTTCGTCTTTGAAGCTCGGCAGGTCGGACGTCGTTTCTAGAGAATCCTCGGTCGAAGTGTCGCTAGACGCTGGTTCCGACTGGGATGCGGCAGGCATCTCCGAACTCTGCTCAATGCCTTCTTGGGAGCTCTGTTCCGTGCTTCCTTGAGGACTCTGTTCAGGAGTTTCTGCCGAACTTTGTTCAGTACTTTCTTGAGAACTTTGGTCGGGCGTAGCAGCCTCGCTCGACGCCTCTGGCTCGCTTACCGCCTGGGGCTGTTCGGCCGATGTCGCCGCATTGGTGGGTGGATCCGAAGCGGGGGCGGCGTTCTCCGTTTCAGCCGATGGCTGGTCTGACGAAGCATTGTCTGACGAACTTTTCTCGGCGGATTCGCCGTCATGATCCTGGTCATCATCGGGATCGTTTCCGCCGATGTGTGGGTCATGAACGTTGGAAATATGAATCTTCGCGTTTCGGCTTAGCCAACGCACCGCGGCGCTGATCACGCGAGGGTCACCGGCGAGTCGATTTGGCAGGGCGGAATCGAGTCCGGCCACGGCTGCGTCCGCATCGGTGATCGCTTCTAATGCTTCGGCCACCGCTTTGGCGTCTTCGCTATCGCCCTTCTGTGGGTTAAGCAAACGAACGGCCAGGCGATTGGTATCCGAATCGACCCCCGTCGCGGTTTCTTGGCGAAGTCGTTTGGACAATCGTCCGAGCGTACGGTTGGAACCGCTCTTTCGAATCGCATCTCCGATCGCAGGGTCCTGCAATGGCGAGGATTCCCAGGTCGAGTACAGTTCGTCCCGAAACGTCGCAATCGCTTCGTCTTGCTGAACTGCGGCCTTGAGTGCCCAAAGCGTCGACTCGTCGACTCCGCCAAGTTCATCGCGGCGATAGCGGGCCAAGAAAGGAGCCTCGTAACCTTGCTCGAGCAGTGGCAGGGCAAGTTTCAGACTCGATACATCGCAACGCCCACGTCGAGCGATCGCTTCTAGATCGACAGCCATTTTCGGTCGGTCTCATGTTGGGGCCGGACGCCATTCGCGTTTTGATGGCGATCCTGGAATCGATTGAGTGCGGTGACGCCACTTTGGGCTTGTCCAAACCCATCACTATCGTCGCCACCGCGGAAAGGAACCCAGCACCCAGAAAGCCCTTGAAGAAAGCTTTGCAATCACGATTGCCACGGGCGCTAGCTGCGCGAGAATAGCGCGACCGGGGCTAGCTGTCAACTGAGGGGACGTGATTGTCGGCTAAATGAAGACCGGAACGTCCGGCCAAAGGTGGCCCTCATTCCTTCCTAGCTTGCCAATGCCATCGAAAACTGGGCCCCGGACGCACTGCCGCCGATCGTTCAGCAACGGAAGGATCTGTCGCCGAGGCGACCGTCGGGCGTGAAACTAGGTCGTCGGTAATTTCCCCCAATTCGGCTTTACTTTCCCAGGCCGCAAAGTCGATACCTGCAACACCCCGGTCGCCGGAACGACCGGGCACCCAGGATGTTGATCGAGAACGATCCGAAGAATTAATGAACAGATTTGATCGGCAACTGCCCCAAGGCTTGCGGGTTTGGAACCCAGGCCCAGCAGCGGATTCCAGCTCCGAAACCCAAGCATCGGGCGAAAATTCTCCGCCTTCGCCGCGGACTCGTCGAGAATTGGACCGACTTTCAGGAATTGCTCCTGCGAAGACTCGCACCGTTCCGCTAAAAGTCTTTGTACCACTGCTGGTCGAAGCACAGGAACGTAACAGCGCCTGGCTGGCCGACTTCCAGGACGACAATGTTGTTATTGACGCCGACCTACATGAAGTCCTATTGGCCTACCAGAACTTACGGAACCAACGCGACGCCGCTTAGCAAGCTGCTGATTTGACCGCGTGGCCCAAGGATCGACCCAAGGACTGGAGACGAGGACAGTAGGATGCGCTCAATCGCGGTAATCAACCAAAAAGGTGGTGTCGGGAAAACAACTAGCTCGGTCAATTTGGCCGCCGCACTGGCTAAAACCGGACGCCGGGTGTGTGTGATGGACCTGGATCCGCAAGCACACGCGTCGCTACATTTCGGGATCACAGCCGTCGGCGATCAACCCAGCATGTACGAGATCCTGTGTGGTGATGCGTCGATCGAACAAGCTCGGTGCAAAGTCAATGATTGCCTTTCGGTCGTCCCCAGTAATCTCGATTTGGCCGCCGCCGAGTTAGAGCTTGCCGGCGAAGTCGGGCGGGAAATGATCTTGCGCGATCGCCTGGAAGATGACGCCGAGCCGTTCGATTATCTGATCCTTGATTGCCCACCTAGCTTGGGTGTCCTGACGATCAACGCCTTGGTCGCCGTCGACGAAGTCTTCTTGCCGCTTCAGCCTCACTTTTTAGCACTGCACGGTCTAAGCAAGCTGCTGCGGACTGTCGAAGTCGTCTCGCGACGACTGAACAGCAAGCTGAGGCTTTCCGGTGTGATGCTTTGTATGTACGACAGCAATACTCGCCTGGCCGCCGAAGTCAGTACGGATATTGACGAGTTCTTTCAGGCAACCGGAGGCGGTCGCGCGTTCTTCCGAGGGGCCAAGTTTTTCAATACCCGGATCCGACGGAATATCCGTCTAGCCGAAGCGCCCAGTTTCGGGCAATCGATCTTCGAGTACTCGCCCGACAGCAACGGCGCCGTCGACTATCACGCACTCGCCGAAGAAGTGATCGAGCAGGAAGCGGCTGCCGTGGTAACGCCGGAACGCATGGCGGCATAACCAAGCCCACGTCGCGAAGTATTTAACGCCGCCAACACCACGTCGCCTCCCGTGTCGATTTTGATCACCTGTGAATTGGGCGGCTTTCGAATCCCTGAGTGGGTGGCGTCCCGCGATTCTGCGGCGGATCGCAGTGCCGGCGGGATCACTGCCGGCGGTATCACTGCCGGCGTTCCCGATGTGCACGGTCCGTGGTGCGGCATCGCGTTTGGCGAGGCCGACCTGTGCGGCCGCGAAGCCGCGATCCAGCTGAGTAGCCGATTGCAGGTGCCCTGTTTGCTTCAGCCATTTTCGCCTGCCCTCGTTGATGTGACCCGGCCCACGGAGAGTCGCCGCGTCTTTGGCGCCCGGGGTCGCCAGCTTTCCGGCACCCAGCAAGCTCGTTTGCTCGACGAGTGCTACCATTCGTACTGGCGACGCGTCGAGGCTGCCGTGACGCAGATATTGGAGCACTTTACGTTTGTCGTTCATCTATCCGTTCACAGCTTTGTCCCGCATCGCAAAGGACGTTTCCTGCGTACCGATGTGGGGTTGCTTTACGATTCATCGCGCGAGCATGAGTCGGATTTGTGTGCCGACTGGATTGATGAGGTTTACTTCGAGTTCGGCAACTTGCGGGTGCGTCGTAATTATCCTACTCGTGGCGATCGAAATGCCTTGCATGGCAAGTTGCGGCAACGTTTTTCTGCCGATCAATATGTTGGGATCGAGGTCGCGTTGAATCGTTGGTGGGCTGGCCGAAGCAGCACGCGACGTGAAGAAGCGATCGCCGCACTTGCGGATTGCTGCGCAGAAACCCTTGGCCTGCCGTCATCGCTTCCTTCGTGAGTCAACCAGTCGATGGCCCATCAATACACCGACGCTGTCGCGTCGCATTACGCCGCCTATCGCCCCCCGTTGCATGAGCTGATCTTAATGCGTGTGATTGGCAATCAGACTCGCTTTTGCGACGGGCTTGATGTCGGCTGTGGCACCGGTCGCTCGTCGGTTGCGTTGGCTAAGTATTGTGAACGGGTTTGTGCGGTCGATCCAAGTGAGTCGATGCTTGCTGCCGCGATTCCCCATCGATCAATCCGCTACCATCAAGGTTCGGCTGAGGCGATTCCTATACCCGATCGCTCGATCGATGTGGTGACGTTTGCCGGTTCGCTCTCTTACGCGAATCGACTGGCGACACTGAAGGAGCTTGCGCGGGTATGCCGGGCCGATGCTTCGATCGTACCCTACGATTTTTCCATGCTAATCGACGACGTCTTGCGGCCCTTCGGCTTGGCCGATCAATCGCCCGACTCGACCTACGACCATCGTGCGGGTTTTTCTGGAGTGTCAGCGGTAGTCCAAGTTTTGGCCGATCAAGAACGCATCAGTCTTGAAATCGAACCGGTCAATCTGGCCCACGTTTTATTGGCAGATGAACGTCGATACGACGCTTTTGCCAAGCTCTTTGGTACGACGTCGCCCTTAACTGCCCTCGCGAGTGCGTTGGCTAAGGGGCTCGACGCAGGCAAGCAAAAGACGATCGAGGCGGATTTGTTTTATTCGCTTTATCGGTTTGATCGGTAGCCTGTCACGGCGTGAGTTCGATCATCGCTTTGACGCATCCGTCTTTGCGGTTTGCAAAAACATCGTAGGCGGTGACTCCGTCTTCGAGCGAGAAACGGTGGGTGATACACCAGGAAAGATCCATCGGGTTTCGCCGCAGTGACTCAGCCACCGGTTCCATCAAGCTTCGTGCGGGGCACCGGCCGGTGGCAAAATGAAGGTTCTTGTCATAGGCATCGACCGGGGAAAACGCAAAGTGCGGTTCGGTATGACAGCCGATCACGGACATGCGGCCTCCCGGGCGGATCAAGCGAAATGCAAGTGCCTGGGCGGGTGGCAAGCCAACGAACTCCAAGACGGCATCGGCACCGCGGCCGTCTGTCTGGTCGGAAGTGAACTCTGCCGCCGCGTCCGGATCTGAAAATGCTATGGCGCCAAGCGCCTGAGCTTGCCGGGCACGCGCTTCGTTAAGGTCGATTGCAATGACCGTTGTGTTGGTTTGTTGGAGCGCAAAGCAGACGGCAAGTAAGCCGACTGTTCCGCAGCCGATCACAACAACACATCCGGGGTGCTCGTTTGCTTCAATAGCCAACGACGCCCCGAAGTAAGCAGTGCTCAGGTTGTCGCCAACCAGAAGTGCTTCGTCATTGTTCAGCCACGAAGGGATCGGCAGCAGTGTACCGTCCGCCAGCGGGACTCGGACTCGTTCTGCTTGACCGCCGTGCAGTCCCTGCCCGTTCTCGCGCCAGCCAAATAGTTGGCCGTCGGCGCACCGGGCCGATAGGCCATGCGTGCAATAAAAGCATCGTCCACAACTGGTCGTGAACGGCGTACACACTCGGTCGCCGATCTGTAGCGTTTCGACTTTGTCTCCCTTGTCAATTACCGTGCCGACAAATTCGTGCCCCATCGCGGTTCCGGCGTCGAGTCCGGTTTCACGACCAAAATATGGATGCAAATCGCTACCGCACAAGCCCGCCGCTTCGACTTTGACGATCACGTCCGTTGCAGATTCGATTTGGGGGTCATCGACTTCTTCGACGGCGACGCATTCGATATCGTGAAAACAAATGGCACGCATAAGAATCCAGTGATATGCCCGGTGGGGAGGTCGGTTTGCGGTGTGGTACGATACCAAAAGTATGACGAAACAACGCTCGAACTGTCACCGGGGGAAATCAACGAAGTGGTCCGAGACGAACATCCCGAAGTCCTGCAGCGACAGCTAAACCTGACCCGTATCCTGCTACTGGTTGTCGTCGCCGTCGTGGTCGTCCCGCGGATCGTGTCCGTTTTTCGCTGGAGTGGGACGATGGGGCAACCACGCCCGGTTACCCCGCGCGGTGAACTCGCGTCTTGGGAAAAGACCACCACGGATCTGTTCGCCCAGGTTAGTCCGTCAGTGGTTTATTTGACAACACGATCGCGTGTGGCGGATCCCTTTTATCGGCGTGCGATCGAGGTCGATGCGGGTAGCGGGAGCGGGTTTATGTGGGATGAGCTTGGGCATATCGTGACCAATTTTCATGTCCTTCAGGAAGCCTCGTCGGCTCAGGTCGTGATGTGGGACCACTCGTCCTATGAAGCGACTCTGGTCGGTGGTTCTCCCGACCACGACCTCGCCGTGCTACGGATCAACGCGCCCCCAGAAAAACTTAAGCCGGTTTTGATCGGTGCCAGTGGAGAGCTGCTGGTCGGGCAAGCCGTCTTCGCGATCGGTAATCCATTCGGGTTAAGTCAAACGCTGACCACCGGCATTGTTTCGGCAAAGAGTCGGACGATCCAAAGTCCGACGGGCCGGGCGATTGAAGAGGTGATACAGATTGACGCGGCAATCAATCCCGGCAACTCGGGCGGTCCGTTGATGGATAGTGCCGGACGGTTGATTGGGGTCAACACTGCGATCTACAGTCCCTCGGGGACCTCGGCAGGCGTCGGTTTTGCAATTCCAATCGACACGGTTAATCGAGTCGTCCCGCAGATCATTGCATCAGGTCGCTACGAGCCACCGCAAATGGGGATCCGCGTCAATCAAGAGTTAAGTGATGCGATCACGCGTCGGCTGGATCTTGACGGCGTAATGATCATGGAAGTGATCGAAGGCGGTGGTGCGGATCGTGCTGGCTTGAGAGGCACGATCCTTGGTCGTCAGGATCTCGTGCAGCTTGGGGATGTCATTACTTCAATCGAAGGCAATGCCGTCGACAGCATGGATCAACTGATGGAGACGCTTGATCGCTATGGGCGCGGGCGTGCCGTCAACGTTCAGTATTGGCGTGAGGGGGAAAGTCGATCGACTGAAGTCGTATTGCAATAAGCAATCGTCTAGGAAAGGCTGATCCCCGGCAACGCGTGCTAGCGAACGATCAACTCGTTGATGATTTGAATCCCTATGGCAAGCGGGCGGATCGCTTCTTGCGCCATTTGCTTGTGGTAAAAGCTAGAGACTTCACCGAGGAGTGTCACTTCGCCATCGGTGACAAGCACGCGAAGCTTGCGGAGCTCGCTATTGTGGGTCGCTTCGAGCGCCGATTCGAATAGCTTGCGTTTTTCGTCGGCCACGGCGTCGTCGATCCGGATGATCGCTTGATCCGACGACGGGCCTGGGCGTTTCGCGTGCTGGTGATCCGTCTGGTTTAACGTACCTTGCTCGGCCGTCTGAGTCACTCGACGCACGTGCCGCGAAGTCAAAACTGCCTCTGCCCCTGAGTTTACCATCACTTCACCTCCTGTCTGTCTACCTGTGACGCCGCAAACTGGCAGCGAACGGCGTGTCGCCGCAAGTTGACAGCGTGTCCGCCGAAAAGAATCGCGATGTAGATGTTGCGAATCTTGTACCTTGAGCGAGAAAACTTATCAGATTGCTGGCACTTCGAGCGATCAAATTGATCCACAATCAGCAAACTAATGCCAGAGGGACAAGAATCTTCCTTTGCAAGCAAACAGTGTCGGCAAGCTAAAAAGGTGTCAGGACTCTTTTGGGCGAGTTGTCTTGTTTGTGGCCGACGATCGCAATGCTGCGGTTGGTAAAAGCAGGCAAGCAGGTAGTTGCTAAGCTGCAGTTGGCCGTGCGGTGATGCGGCTGCGTGTTTTCCTGGCTTCTGAACGAAGGTTTTCGATTGGATCGATGACCAATCTGGTCGTTCAGTCTGGATCGTCCGGGAATTCTGGCCAAGGCAGATCGATCGGTGTCAGTTGGAGCTTGCCATCTGCCGCGTAAGATGAAACGTACCATCGACCGTGCGTCAAGACGGACCTACCGGCGGGGGCACCTTGGTTCGCGTCAAGCCAGCTTGCAATGAGCTCCGACTCAATGCGTTGGATATTCGGTCGACTATAAAATTCCTGCATCGTTTGTTCGTGCTGCAGTGAGAGCAGATCTACACTCGCGCGAGCGCAAAGTTCGATTGCACGGCGTTCTTCTTCCGAAATTCGATCGGAGTTAATCAGCGTCTCAAGAATCGGTCCGAGCTTGTTGAAATCAAGATCGTTTCGATCTTCTGGTGTGAGTAACGTCATTCGCAAAAATCAATAGATGGTTCAATGGGCGAACATTGGGAAGCGGTCTGGTGCCAACGGAGGCGTGTTGGATCGTGGGCATTGCCGATCAACAATGACCCCTCAGTCATTCTCAATTGTGTTCGGGTAAAGGCCTACGGCAGTGGCAGGCGGTTGAGATGGTTTAGGGCGGACCGAGTCATCCTGTACCACGGTACAGCACGCGTTTCGCTTGGCGGTACACCACCACAAGTTGAACGCGGGAACGCGAGCCGGAAATTGGCGTTATTCCCTTCGCCAGTGCGTATATCACCATCCGCCCCTTTCGTTGTTATTCTCAAGCTTTTGAATCACGACACTTGGGGCGACCGACTGCTTGCCCGGCTAAGCAGGTACATACGAATCTCTTTGGGGTTAAGCATCTGGATAACACTGTCCCGGTTGAAGGAGGGTCGGACGTGCAAACGGCAGGGGACGGTGCCATCTCCGGTCCTGGAAGCCCGACTTTCCCAGTACGAGAGTGAAGTGAATCAAGCCAAATCATTCGTGTTCAACTGCCTAATGTTTCACGAGTCACGGTCAATTGCCCCTTACGCGTCGGCCACCGGAGTGATCATGCACTGTTCCAGATTTCTATGAGAAAAGAGATGTAAAGTCCAAGTTTTCGAGAGAAAACGATCGCTTTGGGGAATCCTTGACGCGGAGTCAAACCACAGCAGCTTTCCCATCGAAACTGACGCTTGAGTCGTCGTGTCGACTCAGCGATACCTTGCACGTCATAGATTTCCTACTGAAGGAGAAGGTCTTGCGGATCAATAACCTCGACACTGCAGGTTTTCTGTGCACACGCGTGATGCTTTTCATTGCATGTTTGTTGACCATTCCTGCACGACTCGCAGGTGAAATGCCAGAGCCGGCATGCAAAATTGAGGGCGTATCGGAATACCAGTTGGACAACGGAATGAAGGTGCTTCTTGTGCCGGATTCCTCGATTCCTACGCTTACCGTCAATCTCATCATTCGAGCCGGATCGCGTCACGAGCCGTATGGGCAGAAAGGTATCGCTCATCTCTTAGAGCACATGATGTTTAAGGGGACAGCCACCTATCCAGATGTCCGAAACGTTATCCGGCGGAACGGTTGGTCGATGCAAGCTTCGACGTGGAACGACTTCACGAACTACGAAACAACCATGCCTGGCACGCGCGAGAACTTAGGAAAAATTATCCACTTTGAGGCGGATCGCTTCGCCAATCTCCGAGTGACGTCAAGTCAGCTCATCGAGGAACTGAAGATCGTCTTGAACGAAAACAGCAATGCGAAAGCGAGTCCAGAAAACGTTCTGACTGAACAGATGATTTCTGTGGCATTCCCTTGGCACAACTATGGTCGAGCGACTATCGGAAATCAGGGTGACCTCAGCAAGATAACGGTGGACTCGCTGGAAGCATTTCGCCAGGCGCACTATCGGACCGACAATGCAACGATTGTACTGGCAGGAAGATTCGAACCGAAGCGAGCACTTGAAAACATCCGGGCGCACTTTGGTAGGCTCATGTGCCCTGAACGCGTGCCTCCGATCGAATCGACGATTGATCCGCCACAGACCGGTGAACGTCGAGTAACGGTGAGAGGCATGACCGGAAAACCCGTCGCAGCACTCCTTTACCACGGGCCAGCGGGAGCTCATGAAGACTTTGCCGCACTTGAGATCTTTCTCAGTGCATTGATGGATGCGACACCTGGTTACCTCTGGGCACAAGAGCGGTTTCGATCGGCTGCCGTAGTTTCACCTGACATCCTTGGGGATGGCCAGCTCTGGGGGCGAATCTCAGGTTTGAAACAACGTGGATTCGTCGAGCTGTATGGGACGATGCCGACCGATTCGGCTCCTGAGCCGTTGTTGAACGAACTTATCGCCGCCACCGAACGCTTTGCCGAGAGCGTGACTCGCGAACAAGTGCGAACAGCGAAACGCCGAGTGCTTGCTAGGATGCAGAGTCAGCTGCTTGATCTGAGATCGTTCGCGGTTGAGCTTCGATACTGGGAGTCCCTGGGCGATTGGCGATTGTACTTTCTGCATCGCGACCGAGTCAAAAACGTTCACGTCGATGATGTGCGGCGAGTCGCCAAGCGGTATTTGCATCGCAACAATCGAACGGAAGGACTTTATTTTGCCTCAAGCGAGCCCGTAGTGACGACAATACAAGAGCCGCAGGTACCAACGGAGTCTTTCGATGGTTTTCGTCGCGAGAGTGCGATTTCTGTCGGCGAATGGATTGAGCCGGAGCCGCTAGCGGTTGAAAGCCGAGTGAATCGCCATTCGTTTCCCAACGGAGTGAAAGTAGCGTTGTTGCCAAAAAGGACACGCGGGTCGATGGTGCACGCGAGACTAACGTTCCGCCTCGATAGCAATGTAATGCCTGTGACAAACACGGGCGCACTCTCGTTGCTCCCGAAATTAATCACTTCAACGAACGCGAAAGCGACTTCACGCCGACGTGTTCCCGGTTCAGTCGGACTCGGAACTACCTTTGGAAGCAACACGGATGATGGTTTCAGTATCACAATCCGCTCGGAGAAAGAGCATTTCTTGGTCATGCTCGAACGACTCAATCATTTGCTTAGCGAGCCTTGTTTTACGCAGGATGAATTTGAATCGCTCAAACGAACGAACGTAGCTTCGTTGGAGCGTCGCTCAAGACTTCCCTATCCCTTGGCCGACGAGCACCTGCGTCGAAGCGGAGCTAAATCAATACAGGAGGAGTTGGATTCTCTGAAGTCTATCACGTTCGCTGATGTTCTTGACTGCTACCGGCAATTGACCGGTAACGTGCATGGTGAATTTGTAGCCGTTGGTGATTTCGAGCCGAAAGCAGTCATTGCGAAAGTCGCATTGCCACTGGACCGATGGCAGTCGGAACATAAGTTTCAACCTTCCTCGTCACACCAAGTTGAATCCGAAACTACGGAACTACAAATTGATGGGAGTCCGTCGGCGTGCTTTGCTGGTGATCTGTACGTCCAAGTCGGCCGAGACCACCCAGACTACGTCGCGTTATTAGTTGCACATCGAGTTTGGATGCTGCATCGATTGATTCCTCGGATCAGCCAGGATGTCGGTTTGTCATACTATTACTCGAACGCTCTGCAGCCTCTTCCAGGCACGGATCAGTCCCGGGTAAGCTTACGAGCTACCTGCGACTCGGTAAGACTGTTGGAGTTAAAGCGAGCGATCGCCGATTCATTTTTCTCTCTGCATTCAACCGACATCACGGTCGACGAACTTAGTCTCGCGAAAGAGCAATTGGCCAATTCAGCACGGATGAAATTTTGGAGCGACAAATCACTGCTTTCTAGCCTCGCGGAATCAACGAGTGAAAATCGAAGCTTTGTCGACGATTCTAACCTGACGCGGCGAATCAACGAAGTCGCATTGGCCGATGTACAACGGGCGGGCCAGAGCTATCTCAAATTCGATCAGATGGTAATCGTTGTAGCGGGGGACGTCGCGTCGGCAGCAGATCCAGATCAATAAGGACGCCATCTTCGAAAAGGGGTCAGGACTCAATTGCACATGCTTCACCGCTCGAGGTGAGACTTGCTCGCTCGCCTCCGTACACTCAATTCCCATTGTCAATCTGATCGCGGCCATTCGATGCGGCCCCGTAGAATCGGTTGTTACTGATTGATTGGATTCGCAATCGATGAACCAGATCGACCCGGCGTGATCGCGTATGTCAAGACAACCGATGTTGCGCGAGGCATCGCCGTTCGGTCATGCCTGGAGATTTCCAATGGAGTTGCATAGCCTCGTGGGGCTGATGCGTGGTCGGTCGATTGAATCAACGGCTCAATTCGGGTTCGATCCAAACTCCCCAGGCATCGAGATTGCCGTTGCTGCCCCCCGCACTGCGGACTTCAAGTGTCAGTTGTTCGACACCGCTCACGTCGATATCGAAGTGTTTACTCGGCCCCGCTTCCATTTCCCAGGATCGGTACATCGCGAACTCGTCACCTCGCACGATGAACTCGACCTTGCCGATATGTTTTCCCTGAACGCCACACCGGCCGGTTAACCGCGACCAATCACCTGATAGTTCGTACTCGTGGCGAGCCGGCGCGTGGGCGTAAATGCCTTTGGCGAAGTAATCACCATCGATCGACAGCAATCGTTCGGGGCCGGGGACCGCGTTGTAGGTCGGAGACGAAGCTCCGACGGTCGCGGATTCTGGTTTCACGTGCGATAGTGGAATCGACCGCACGTCATCGCCAATCGAATCGAGCGGCAACAATTCAGCGGGTGCCGGATCGCGAAATCTGTTCAGAACTTGGTTCCCGATCTCAAGCAGTGTTCGATCGCTTCCGCCGACCTTTTCGAGCTCACCGGCTGCCGCCGCGTATCCGCGGTACTTCAACGCATCGATGACCGATTGCAGTTCGGTTTCCAAACGGATTGGAGTCAGGTCGATGCCACCCTCGCTATCGACGCCGAACCGGAACTTCCGAGTTGTCGTTGCCCCGTTGACGTGGCACGACACCAGACGCAACGAGGATTGGCAATTCGATTGTAAGTCTCCGCTGACGATCGAATAGCGTCCTTGTTCGTCAGGTACCGCGCACGCGGTCGTGGCGTCATAATCTTCGTTTCCATCGACATCGAAGTATGCGATCATACCGTGTACGGGAATATTGCTATCGAGTTGTCCTTCGATTCGCATTTCACCTTCTTTCGTCTCACGAAAGATCAACGAGCGGTGATTGACTCGAACTTGTTCATAGATTTTGGCGGACACCCGTTCCAAAAAGACGGGGTGAGCCGCCAGTCGGATGGCGTTTGCCTGCGTCAAGAATGTCCCGGGACCTTCTCTCCGTCGCTCCTGAGCGTACGTCAGGTTGCCATGTCCCATCAGCGCATGTCCTTTCGCTTTCTGATCATCTCGTTGTCGGCAATGCATCAGTGAAAACGCATGTCCGAGTTCGTGGATCGCCCCGCCAATATAGAATGAGTTGTACTTGCCGATGCTGATCGGGCCGTATCCTTGATGAAAAAGGAAAGTGCTGTCCTCGATCCTTTTGGGGTCCAAGATTTCCGAATCGCATAGCCACGCATCGCCAGCCAAATGATAGCCCCTGCCATAAAACGGACTGTTATGCGAGATCCTGCTTAGATCGGGATCGTAGTCGGTCAAATTGCAGAACGTGATCAGCACCGACCGATCCGGATTGATACGACGTTCTCGGAGCAGCGGAACGAC
Source organism: Roseiconus lacunae (assembly GCF_008312935.1). Classification (NCBI taxonomy): domain Bacteria; kingdom Pseudomonadati; phylum Planctomycetota; class Planctomycetia; order Pirellulales; family Pirellulaceae; genus Roseiconus; species Roseiconus lacunae. The sequence goes on from NZ_VSZO01000053.1 coordinate 45,584, forward strand.
TTCTTTCCGTATCCGACTTCCGTCGTTCTCGCCATAATCCGTATCGAAACCCACGACATCGATCACATCGACCTCATCGGCGGCATTCCTACGAATACTCATCGATCTTCCCGAGAAGCCGTGACGTTCGAGTTCTTGTTCGTAAAATTTCGCCGCTTCGTCGATGACCCGCCGAATTCGATCGACATGGTTCGGCGCCGGATCGCGGTCGCGGGGCGTGAAGTAAATGACTACGACTTCGCCAGGAGATCGTAGCTGATCGATAGAGTTAGCTTGATCGATTCGCTGCCTAGCTCGTTCAATCGCCGACGAGTGCGCGACCGGAGATTCACTAGTGAATTCTCGAGTTTGATGAGGAATCGCCCGTTTTTCATCGGCAGTCGCAGGATCACCGACCAAGACTACGGCGAAAAACAGGATGAGGACCAGAGTTTGCGTGAAAGGATCTCGAAGGTGATACATCCGCAGCTACCAAAGGAAACAAAACGTGGCTCGTACGCCGGACATCTTAGTTGAATTCGGTCGACTCGAAATCACCCCCTCGCGATTCGAGCCGCCGCGAGATGATCGGCTCGGTGACAGTCGACGCATGCGGTGACATCGCCGGTCCAACTGTTCTGGTCGTGGGGACCGCCTCAGCTTCACCCAAGAACGCGAGATTGGCTACAGATCGTTCATGCTGGACAATTAGTCGCCGATCGAGTCGCGTTTGTGCACGGTCAAGGTAAAAGGAGGCGTCTTAAAATTCAGCTTTCGCGAGTGGTACAGACTTTGCGAATGTGACTGAGCTGTTGCGGGCGATGTCGCTCGCTCCGTTTACATACCTCCGTAAAGGGAAACTCAAAACATGAGTCTAGAAACGAAACACGATCTCAACGAAGCAACCGTCAAAGAGCTGCAATCACTAATTCGCGCATGTATCGACTCCTACGATGGGTTCCATGAATCGGCTGAAGAGCTTGATGATCCTCGCTTAAAAATGGCGTTTAAGGAACTGGGGGATCAACGTTCTGCGATGGCCAGCGAATTGCAGCAACTTGTCGAATTCAACGGTGAAAAGGCCGAGAATGATGGCAGTGTTGCCGCCAAAACCCACCGTGTTTGGATCAATATTCGGAGCAAGCTAAGCAGTGGAGAAACGCAAGCCATTTTGGAAGAAGCCGAACGTGGCGAAGACTACATAAAGGCAGCGTATGAGGACGTTCTGAAGGCGACGGCCGGCAGTGCCGTCAATGATTTGCTGACTGAGCAGTACACGCAAATGAAAGCAGGTCATGACAAGATTCGTGACGTTCGAGACGCGGGGCGATCGAAATAATTAGGAGGCTGTATTGAAAGAGGCGTCGAACGAACGGCGTTGGCGTTTGCCGTTTTACAAACATCGCGGCGAACTACGCCACGTTCCCGCCCAGGTAACCCGGAAAAAAACATTTAGGAAACTGCAACAATGAGAGGCTCGCTGAATTCAGCCTGGCGCACGGAATGGAAACCGTGGCTTACGCGAACCACCGCCGCAGCTGACGAGTTAGCCGACAAGGGCATTCGACGACTGCGAAAGCGTCTTGGCCGCGAGGGGGTGCCGAAGATCCAACCCTACGTAGGGTATGCTTCGTCCGGTTCGGTTCAGTTACATGGCCGTGTGCTTACCAATCCGCCGACCGGCTCCGATCTGCGTCACCACCGATGGTGGGACAACTTGGCTGACACTATCCGGCGCTTTGCGAGTGATGAAGTCCCGGGCGTCGAGATAGAAGCCACTTATCATGATCAGCGCCTGTCAGTATTGACTGACGCAGAAGGGTATTTTCGTGCCGTGCTTCCGCGTCCGGCAAAATCTGGCGATGCATTTTGGGACGTCGCCAAGTTGCGAATGACCAATCACCCCAAGGCGAGGCGTCAGTCCGATCAAGCAGTCGCTCAGGTGATGAACGTTCCTGATGAGGCGCGGTTTGGCATCATCAGTGATGTGGACGACACGATTCTCCACACAGGTGCGACCGACATTGCGACGATGGCGAAGTTAACGTTCTTCGGCAATGCCCGCACCCGCGCTCCGCTTGACGGAGTCGCCAAGCTTTACGAGCATCTTCAAAGTGGCAAAGACCGACGTCCGATAAACCCCATCTTCTACGTTTCGAGTTCGCCGTGGAATCTACACGATCTACTGGAAGATTTTTTGGGGCTGAACGGGCTTCCGTTCGGCCCGTTGCTTCTACGTGACTTTGGAATTGATGAGGCCAAGTTCATCATGTCAGGGCACGATCACAAACTCGAGAAGGCGCGACGGCTGATCAAGGCGTTTGATCGGCTTCCTTTTTTGCTCTTTGGAGATTCCGGCCAAGAGGATGCTCGATTGTACGCGAGCGTTGCACGAGAGTTTCCTGATCGAATCGCGGGGATCTTTATTCGAGACATCGATCCGAACGGCGACAACGACCACGATGAAAAGGTCGATCGCTACGTGTGCCAAGCCGCTGAGGTAGGAGTACCGATGTATTTGGTCGCCGACAGCACTCAAGTTGCAACGATTGCAATTGATCACGGCTGGCTTTCCGCGACCGCGCTTGATTCGATCGTCGAAGCATCAAAGCGTGACAAAAGTCGCTCGAAAGGTATTCTTCAACCGTGAACGGCGGTGTCACACGAATAACGATGACTCGCAATCGATCGACGATCCGACCAACCTTATTACGCTATTCGTGATAGGTAACTTTGGTAGTGTTCAATGTGCCCGAGAACTCGAACGGCTTTCGGTCATAGTAGAACTCTGAAACAGGCGAGCCGAGATCACTGCCAAGATCGAGGCAGTCGTTCGCTGTAAACGTAAGTGGCGCCGAGCGGGGCACCTTGCCGCCCGCGACTTTTTCGCCATTTACCTTAAGCACGATATTGCCGACGAGATTTGGCTTGACGAGTTCAAAGTCGCTAACCACTTCTATCTGGACCTCACCGGCAGGGATTCGCTTCTCGGATCGGAATTTGGTCCGCTCGATCTCGAACAGGTTGTACTCATAGCAGAGGTATCCGTCGTCCATGTAGCAAGTTAGGCCACCTGAGAAACCGCCCAGGGCGTAGAGAACACCGCTAGCTTTCTCGGGCACGACGGCATCAATCGTTACTGTATTCGGGCGTGCCCCTAGCGCCGGCGCTGTAAACTCAGGCATCCTGGTTATGGCGCCGGTGAAAGTCCAATCGGTGTAAGGGGGCGCTGGCTTGTCCTCCGGATGCAACACGGGCACCCAGAGACCTCCTCCGATGGGCAGGTTCTTGTTTTTTGTCGATTCGATGAGGAACAATTCCTTCATGTCCCGGAGCCTTTCAGGCATGTCGGCTGCCAAGTCATGAGCTTGACTCCAATCCTCTTCCAGGTTGTAGAGTTCCCAGTTGTCGTCGCGAGGGTCCCACGTCGACAGGTCGGGTGATCCAGGCGTCCAAGGGGTGCGGGGGCCGAACGTGCTGGCCATCCAGCCGTCGTGGAAGATAGCTCGGCTACCCATGATGTCGAAAAACTGCGTCTTGCGTTCGCCTTCAGCTTCGGGCTGATTAAAGGTGTACTGCATGCTAACCCCGTCGATTGGATCCTGAGGGACTCCATTGATCTCGCGAGGCGGCGTGATGCCAAGTACTTCGTAGACTGTCGGCACGATGTCGACCACGTGATGGAATTGGGAACGTGGCCGATTGTCAGCGTTGAGCCTTTTCGGCCAACTCACTGCCATCGGCTGACGAGTTCCGCCAAAATGCGCGGCTACCAGCTTGGTGCTCTTATAGGGCGTGCTTCCGGCCCATGCCCACCCGGCGTGATACATATTGTCAGTTTTCGCCGAGCCCAGCACGTCGAGCCCGCCCAACTGATTGATCGCTCTTAGATGGTCTTCGATCTTCGTTGCGATGCCGTTTTGAGCAAGCAACTCACTGATTGTGCCGTTCTGGCCTTCGGCACTCGACCCGTTGTCGCCCCAGATATAAAAGACAAGCGTGTTGTCGAGTCGTCCCTGTCGTTCGAGTTCATTAAAAATTCGGCCAGCGTGATGGTCGGCGTGCTCGGTAAATCCGGCGAAGACTTCCATAAGGCGGCGTTGGAACGGCTTTTCGTCGTCCGGGATTGATTCCCAGCTTGCTAATGAGTCGGGGCGCGTCGTTAGTTTGGTATTCTCTGGAATCCAGCCAAGCTTCTTGGCACGCGCAAAGACACGCTCTCGATAATTATCCCAGCCATCGTCGAACCTGCCTTTGTACTTATCGGCCCACTTGATCGGAACTTGATGAGGACCATGGGAAGCTCCAGTAGCCCAGTACATGAAGAAGGGCTTATCCGGCGAAAACGCCTGCTGCTCACGGAGCCATAGGATCGCGTCGTCAGCAATATCCCCCGTCAAATGGTAGTCGCTGCCATCGTCAAGCTTCTCAGGGGTCTCAACGGGTGACGTGTTTCGGACTAAGTGTGGTTCATACTGCGAAGCTTCTCCCGCGAGGAATCCATAGAAGTACTCAAAACCATAGCCTGTCGGCCAATAATCGAACGGACCTTTGGATGTGGTCTGAGCCGCCGGCGTGTTATGCCACTTGCCCCACGCGGCAGTGTTGTAGCCGTAGTCTTTAAGCACCTCGGCCAATGTGCCGCTCGATTTGGGGATCGTGCCGCTGAATCCATCCCAATCGTTGGCCAGTTCAGCGATTTGTCCGTTGCCAACACGAGTATGGTTGCGACCGGTAAGTAATGATGCCCGTGTTGGAGAGCACATGGCGGTTGAATGAAAGCGGTTGAAAGAGATACCTGTTTTAGCGATCCGCGATAGATTAGGTGTGTGCACTTCGCCCCCGTAGGTTTCCGGCGTCCCGGGGCCGACGTCGTCGATAAGGACGATCAAGATATTTGGAAAATCAGCCGGGAGTCTACGTGGCTTCATGCGTGTCTTGTATTCCGACTCTTGCATCGTGGGACCTGCCGTAGATGCAGATGGCGTCGGTGGGAACGGCAACGATTCTTGCGCGTGAGAGGATTCTGATGTCAGCAATAGAATGCTGCAGAAAATAAGCGAAGTAAGCTCTTTCACGATCTCCGGCTCCAGTAATTAGACAGATATTCTCATCTCGCGACCGCAAGCCGATTGTGATCGAGAAACCTCTAGCAAGAATCGTCGAAGCCAGGAAACAGACAATGCGAAAGACGACCCTTTCTGCAATAGCGACCTCAGCAATCGCTACGATTGTAAATCCACCGAACGCAGGAAGCAAAGACGCTTCAACACAAATTTGAAACACACTGACGGCAGAAACTGGATGCGAAGACTGGCGGATTCACTGCTCGCAATCGCGGAGAAAGAACGCCGCTTTGAACCAACATCGGCCGAATCAGCCTTCGGTCGAAAAAGGGCCGTCGATGTGTTGTTGGCTCAGTCACCCACGGAAGATGGCTGTCGAAAAATTCGAACTAGTGCATTCGTCTATTTTTGAATTTAGGATGAGCCGCATGGCGTTAGCCACGGTTTCGGTGCAGTAACCGGGGCTAACGCCCGTCGGCTGATGAGCTGAACCCGAACATTTGATTTAGACGAAACTCTAGGTTGTGGCATTCCAATCACCGCTGAGGTTCGAGAGTCACCTGTTGAAAAACTGAAAGAATCATGTCGATTCGGATTTCCGCAAATCGACTACTTAGGTAGCGGACGATTGGTCCGCGTCACTAACACAACTTTAACGGGAGAATTGCGAGATGTTTGCCAAACCACAGCAGGAACACCAGTGGCTGGACCAACTGGTTGGTCAATGGAAGTTCGAGCATAACTGTGAGATGCCGGATGGCACAAAGTCTACCGCCAGTGGCACCATGAACTGCCGGTCACTGGGGGGCATGTGGCTAATTTGCGAAAGCAGCGGCGAGTCACCAGAAGGAGACTGGTCGGCTGTAATGACACTGGGTTTTGATCCGGCTCAAAGCCGGTTTGTCGGAACTTTCGTCGGGTCGATGATGGCAAACATCTGGCCATATGACGGTGTTCTCGATGCCTCTGCCAAACGATTGCCGCTCAACTCGGAAGGTCCCAAGTTCGACGGAAGTGGGATGGGGAAATATCGAGACATCATTGAAATCGTCGACACAAACACTTGGTTGTTAACCAGCGAACTTCAATCGGACGAAGGTGATTGGCAGCGATTCATGGTCGCGAAACACACGCGTGTTTAGAGCACTCTTGCTCTTGTTGAGTCTGCCTTCCGCCGTTTGCCCCTGCGGAAACGTTGATGGCGCAGGCTAACTGTCCGTGGACCATGCACTCGGTGCGAGGAAGTATTTTCCGAGTTTCTGTAAGTCGGTGTCGATACCGGCAATGCCCGTTCGACTACTCCTGAAAATCAACGCCGATAGTCGTCTAAGGTACGGAGGGATTGTAAACGATGAAGTTTATCTGTTTGGGGTTTATCGCTAAATCGACTCAGCAATCGCTGTCGGAAGAAGCCGGACAACAAATGATGGAGGAGTGTTTTGCCTACGACGATGAACTGCGCCGCGGTGGGCATTTGCTCGGCGGCGAAGCCTTGCAATCTGCCACGAACGCGGTGACGTTGCGAATCAAAAATGGATCCGTTGACGTGACCGAAGGCCCGTACACTGAGGCAAAAGAGATGCTTGGGGGGATACTTCGGCTGGAAGCTCGCGATTTGAAACATGCTATTGCATTGATGTCGAATCATCCTGGCGTGAAATTGGGCCCTTTCGAGATCCGGCCCGCCGATGAACAAGTCAACGAAACGTTTGCTGCTCGTGAATTGAGGTTCGCAGAGGAATCAGAAGCCGGTCGGCGGATGGAAACTCCAACCGAGGGACGTCCGCGAATTGTCTCACGCCGCCAGTGGCAGCACACGCTCGACAGTTTCCATGAAAAAGAGAAGAAAGCAACTCGAGAACGCGATGCGTTGGCCGCCGAACGCCGGCGTTTGCCGATGGTTAGGATTGAGACCGACTACGCGTTCGACGGTCCGTCCGGAAGAGTACCATTCGTTGATCTCTTCGAGGGTCGGCGGCAGTTGGCCGTCTATCACTTTATGTTCGCCGAAAGCGTTGGTGGCTGGCCAGACGCCGGCTGTCCAGGTTGCTCATGTTTGGTCGACAACATCGGTCATCCGGCTCACTTTCAGACGCGCGATCTTTCACTGGCCCTCGTCTCGCGTGGCCCGTTGAAGAATCTTGAAGCCTACAAGCAAAGGATGGGGTGGACTCTTCCCTGGTACTCCTCCGCGGGGACAACTTTCAACGAAGATTTCGGCGTGACGACTCCAGCTGGGGAAACTCATGGCTTGAGCATGTTCCTTCGAGACGGAGACCACATTTATCAAACTTACTTTACCGGTCGACGCGGCGTCGAAGTCCTGCTCAGCAACTTCACTTTGCTCGACATGTCTCCGTTTGGGCGACAGGAAAACTGGGAAGAGTCGCCGCCGGGGTGGCCTCAGACGGAGCCGTACGTCTGGTGGCGGAGGCACGACGAATATGACCAGCCGGGGGTTGTGCAGCGATGAGACCCTGCTGCCAATCACGAGTCGAAGCCGACTTGCCGAAACGCACTCTGATTCGCACTTTGCTTCAGCCGTTGGCCGGCGGCGTGATTCCCGGCGCTCTGCTTTGCCTGATGCCCAAATGTCCGCTTTGTTTGGTGGCCTGGAGCGGCATTGCAACTGGATTGACTTTGCCGTTCTCTTTAGCGAACGGTCTTTACAACGCGATCATCCTGCTTTGCGTTGGATCAGTTTTTTTGAGCGTCATTGTGTTTGCGCACTCTTTAGTTGTTACCCGATCATTGAAAATAGGAAACACTCGTGTCGAGAATGATCTTCGTTAATTTGCCGGTGGCTAATCTCTCAGCTTCCGTGACATTTTATGAGGCCCTTGGTTTTAAGAACAATCCGCAATTCAGCGACGATACCGCAGCTTGCATGGTGTGGAGCGAAACGATCCACGCCATGTTGTTAACGCATGAAAAGTGGCGAACGTTTACCACGAGGCCCATTCCAGCGACCGATTCAAGCGAAGTCATGTTGGCCCTGTCCTGCGACTCTCAGGAAGACGTCGATAAAATGAACACGGCCGCGGCATCGTACGGTGGCACCGCCGATATCAATCCGAAGCAGGAGTTAGGCTTCATGTATGGCCGCGCCATTGCAGACCTCGATGGGCATATCTGGGAGTTGTTTTGGATGGACGCCAGCCAGGCCCAGCAGTCGTGACGTTTCTGAACACGAATTAGACGACGCTGGCGATTAAAGGTGACCATCCTCGGATTCGGTTAACGGAGAATCAACTCGGCCAGCGACTGCTTGAAGAGATCGATGATGACACGTGCGCCGCCAGGCCCCGTGAGTTGAGGGATGAAGACGCCGGATTGCAGCTTGAAATGGAACGATGGAGCCGTGAAGGGGATGAAAGTATCGACATCGCAGTCAAAGCGTTTGAACTTTCGCGAACACCGGACGCTAGTAGAACTTTTTGCCCGAGGGCTCCGCACAATTCCAGACGCATTAATCAGTGCCACCAACTCACTTGCGGTGTCGTCTGCATGAGTTCCTGTAGCTGGCGGAGCGGTGAATGTGGGAAGTGACCGGGGGCGTTTCTCGGGCCTGCTTGGGATTGTTGCTCGATCTTTACTCGAAATCCGCCTCATTCTGTCACGGTCGTTGCCGGAATGCGTCCAAGTCGAAGGTGCGAGTTAAGTTCGCGTAGAATGGCTCCTGTTCGAGACCGTTGAGGACTTCTATGTACAACCCTTTTACTGAAGACGCGGCGATTGGTGATCCTGAGGATGCCCAGTTGGTTTGCCAGGCCAATGACGGTGATCGTTCGGCCCTTGAAAAGCTGATTCTGCGGCATCAGGCATGGATCTACAACATCGCTGTCCGCATGGTATTTGAGCCTTATGACGCGGAGGAGGTCACGCAGGAAGTGCTGATCAAGGTCGTCACCCGACTCAGCACGTTTCGTGGTGACAGCCAGTTTCGCACGTGGCTCTACCGCATTGCGGTGAACCACGTTCTCAGCATGAAACGCCGCGGCGGCGAGAAGGCGATTCTAACGTTCTCCACCTACGCCGAGGCTATCAACGGCACTCCGGACCTCGATCTGCCCGATTCCAAAAGCGTGCCGGTAGAAGTGCCGCTGTTGGTCGAAGAAACCAAAGTCGCCTGCACGACAGGAATGCTGCTTTGCCTCGACCGACAACAGCGATTGATATTCACGTTGGGCGAAATCTTCGGCGTGAGCGACGCCCTCGGCAGTGAAGTGTTGGAAATGACGACTGCCAACTTCCGTCAGCGTCTTTCCCGCGCCCGCCGCGACCTGCATCAGTTTATGAATCAGCAATGCGGACTGGTAAACGCAAACAACCCCTGTCGTTGTCCCAGGAAGACCAAGGGATTCATCGACGCAGGACACGTCGATCCCAACAACCTGCTTTTCGCGACGAGCCACCTTCAGCGTATTGGCGACGTCGCGCAGGGGACGGCTCGCGAGATCGACGATATCGCCGAGCGATCCTTTTTCGCGATTTACCGCGATCACCCGTTTCTTGAACCTGCGGAGCAATCCCGTTGGCTGAGGCGAATTCTTGATCTGCCGGAAGTTCGCGCGACGCTCGAATTGGGTTGAGAACTTTTTCCCACGAACTGTCACAGTCGTTCACGCAGCGCGTCTATGCCATTGAGAGGCAATTTCTTTCTGGTTGTGAGGACGCAAATCATGTTGAAACTGCAGAACCGGGTCGCTTTGGTGACCGGTGGGTCGAAGGGGATTGGGGCCGCCATCGCCGAGGAACTGGCAGCCGCAGGGGCGGTTGTCGCCGTTAGCTATCACCGGGACAAAAACGGTGCGAGTGCTGTGACTGAGAAGATCGAGGAATCCGGCAGTCAGGCCATTTCGATCCAGGGTGACGTGTCGGATTCTAACGACATCGATCGAATGCTGGCAGAAGTCACTGACGCCTACGGGCCGCTCGATATCGTGGTGAACAACGCTGGCATCTATCAGCGAATGAACCTTGAAGACGTCACCGAACTCGAATTTCATCGCGAGTTCAACACCAACGTGCTTGGCCCGTTACTGATGATTCAGGCATCGTTGCCTTGCTTCGGTAAAAACGGCGGCAGCATCATCAACATTGGTTCGGGGGCATCGCAAATGTGCCCTGCCGGTTATTCGATCTACGCCGCGAGCAAAAGTGCGCTCGATGCAATCACCCGAGTGCTCGCGAAAGAATTGGCTCCTTGCGGCATCCGAGTCAACTCGGTCAATCCCGGTGCGACGCTAAGCGAAGGGACGAAGTCGGCCGGGTTGTACGGCACGGGCAGTGACTTCGAACAGCAACTGGTGGCCATGACGCCGCTGGGCCGCATCGGAACTCCACCGGACATTGCGAAAGTCGTCACTTTCCTCGCGTCCGACGATGCGGGCTGGCTGACAGGCGAAGTGATCCTGGCATCCGGCGGTCTGCGATAAACGGCACCGAAACCTATCCCCAATCAATTTCAACCAACGGTGGAGAGACCATGGCCGCTTATATCGTATTCATTCGTGAAAAGACGCTCGACAAGTCGGAGTTGGAGACGTATTGGCAGAAAGCACCTGAAGCCATGGAGGGGCATCCGGTCAAGCCTTTGGCCGCGTATGGTTCTCATGTAACGTTGGAGGGACCAGAAGTCGAAGGCGTCGTCATCGCAGGGTTTCCGACGATGGAGGAGGCCCGCGCTTGGTACGACAGCCCAGCCTACCAAGAAGCCGCTCAGCATCGTTTCCGTGGCGCGGTCTACCGCGGCCTCATCGTGGAGGGGATTTGACCCGGTACCTCTGCGAAATGCATGAGGAGTTGCGGTTTTAACACCCCACTGAACAGGTCGATCGTCTCAGCTCGGCTCCGAACAAGTCGCAGTGAACGCCTTCTCTCTTGGTTACTCCAGGGTTTCACAAAGCCGATCGTCGACCGCAATCGCAATCTTCCCTTGCACGCCGTTGTCGGAACTCTCAAGACGCGTATGGGCGAGTGGAATGTCGGCGAGCGAATAGACAGCGCCGACGTGTGGATTCAGCCGACCTCGTTCGACCAATGCACTCAACTCATCAAGCTTGCCGCGGTTTTGTCTTGTGAAAACGAAGTGATAACTCGCGTTTTTGCCCCAGGCCTGAATCATGTTTTGCGGCAAAGTTGTGTCCACGATCGAGATGACGCGGCCAAGTTGCGAAAGTATGTCTGGGCTGCACGACAAAGTGTCGCCGCCGATAGTATCGAACACAACATCGACTCCTCGGCCACCCGTTTCGCGCATGATGGAATCGACATAGTTTTCCTTTTGGTAGTCGATGATCACGTCGGCCCCCATGCTTCGTGCGAACTCAGCATTTGCTTCACGCACGGTCGTGAACACCTTCGCTCCGATGGCTCTTGCGAGCTGGATTGCCACATGACCGACTCCCCCTGCGCCGCCGTGCACCAAAATGCATTCGCCGACTCTTAGCGCCGCACGAACGATCAGTGCTTCCCACACCGTCCCGCCAACCAAGGTCAGGCTGGCCGCCTCAAGATGGCTCAATGAGGCAGGCTTCTTTCCGATGATGCTTTCGGCTGCAACGTGGTACTCAGCATAACTTCCGGGCCCGTCGAATATTTGCGGGGTGTACCAGACTTCGTCTCCTGCAGAGAAGCTCGTCACACCCGCTCCGACTTCTTCGACCACGCCCGATACGTCGTGTCCGGTAATGGCCGGCAGTTGCACCAAGTCGGAATAGTCTCCACGTCGGACCTGGTAATCCAACGGATTGATGGACGTTGCATGGACCCGGACTAAGACTTGCCCCGCGTGTGGCACGGGCTTGGGGACGTCACAAAGCTCGAACGCTTCTGGGCCCCCAAATGAATGAAGTCTGATCGCTTTCATTGCGATGCTCTTTGTGTGTAACGATAAACGAACTAGCTGAGCAACCGGGGCCGCAAAGCAACGATGCACTTCAAAAAGCGAACCTGTCCGCCGATCAGATGCAGGGCCAGGTTCGGCGTCTTCTCTAGCTCAGCGAGCGTGGATCACTTCATTGCCCGCGCCGGCCTCGAACTTGTCCAGTTCGGTTTCGTGCCCGTCGCGTTGCACACTTTGTGCCTTGTCGTAGCTCTCCATCAGCGCCCGGTAGTGCGGCACGAGGTCGACCATGACTGCCGCGAAGTCCATCGCGTCGGGGCGGTTCCAAGTGCTCATCAATTCGCCCAGTACGGCGAATGTGTCGATCGGTATCGCTCCAGCCTGAGCAATGCGGGCGAGCGTCAAGTCGGTGGCCATCTGGGAGTGGTTGCCCGAGGCGTCGATGATACAAAAGACTTTGTACCCCGCAGCGACGGCGCTGATGGCGGGGAAGGCCATGCACACACTCGTCAGCGTGCCGGCAATGAGCAGCGTCTTCCGACCTGTGTTCTCGATGGCTTCAACCCACGGTGGGTTGTCCCATGCGTTGACCTGACCCGTCCGCGGGATATACACCGCCTCCGGGTTCTGCTCGTGGATTTCGGGAATCAGCGGGCCATTCGGTCCGTCCGGAACTGAGGCCGTCGTGAAAGTCGGAACCTTGGCGAGACGGGCCACCTTCGCTAAGGCAATGACGTTGGACCGCAGGACGGGAAGTTCGATGTCCTTGACCAGTTGAAACAGCCCGCTCTGGTGGTCGATTAGCAGCATCACCGCATCGTCCGGGTCAATCATCCACCGATTAACTTGGATCATCATTTTCTCCTGAAGAATGAAGACTCTGTTCTGCACCGCGACTCCGCGATGTCTGAAAACAGAATAGAGGTCAGGATCAGGAGAGTATCGGCGGTTCTTGCTGACTCTTTGGCGATTCTTGCTGCTGTCAGTTGAATCGCTTGGGAGTAACGCCGACGACCCGTTTGAAGTGCCGGTTGAGTTGGCTTTGATCGCTGAAACCGACCTCGATGGCGATCTGAACAAGCGAGAGCTGCCCCGCCGCAATGAGTCGCTTGGCGCGCTCGACGCGCTGATGGATGACGAACTGATACGGCGGCAGACCAGTCGTCTGTTTGAACAGCCGGGCGAAGTGGAATTCGCTCAGGTGGGCGACACCGGCAAGGTCGGCCAGTGAGATGTTTTGGTCGAGATGTGCGTGGATGTACTCTTCGACCGCCAGCAAGGTATGTCGGGGCAGTCGGCCGCCTGCCCCGCGGATGCCCCCGCCCGAACCCTGCCAATTGGACATCTGTCGAATCAATTGGACGACCAGCACATTCGCCAGTGACTCGGCACACAGCCGCCCGCCCGGACCGCCGGTAACCAGCTCGTGGCGAAGGGCCGCGAGGGTCTTGATCACCTCGGGGCTCGATTGATCGTAGTAGCGTACTGGAAACTGAATGCGGGCCGGGTCGAGATCAAACGCCTCTTCCGCCACTTTGGAGACCAACGCCGGAGACAATTGATAGTGGGTCGAGTCGGTGAAGTCGCCTGTGTACCGCCACCGCCACTGGCTCTCAACGCCTGGCGGCAGAAGATTCACGGCTTGCGGCAAGCCGTCCCCGGTGTACCGCTCATTATCGCAACGGTGATCAGTCCGCTCCGGAAAGATCTTGCCCGTGAGGACGACCATCAAACACGCGAGGGGCGGATGGACGAAGTCGCTGGCGGGCTGTGGTGTGTTGTATTCCACTCGAAGGCCATTCCAGCCGTGCGTTGCGCTCGTATGCTGGAACGCGTACGGAATGTGTCTCAGCCGATCATCGGGAGTGAGCGGACGCAAGGTTTTCGGTGGTTGGATTGTCCGCGTCATGACGCAACCTGTTGATCTATGACTCTATCGCTGCCAGCCAAGCGAGGCGACGGGGTTTGCGGAGGAACCTTGGAATTCTGACAAGTCGTGAAGCGGAATGGCTTGCATTCACCAATGTCAACCCAAATCGCTTCCAGTACAAAGCACCAACGTCGGCTTCCGGAGGATAGTGGAATTGTTTTCCAAGTTAAGGCTATTAGTAGGTCGATGCAATTCGGTTTTCTTCCCGTTGCAAGAAGAAGCAGCCATTCACGCAATTGGGGATGATGGCGGAAGGAGCCGAGGTGGCCGAAGGTCGTCGAGCACGGTTGGAAAACCCATGTGCTTACGGTAACCATCAGGCATCGAGGCACGCATGCCTTCAAGAACCCGAATCCATCGACCGCGTGCTTCAACTCGCGGCTTTGTATCCAGCGCTAGTGACTTTGCATTCTTGATGCCTTGCGTGTTAAGCGGCTCGATCACTCCCGTTTTCCTATACCACCAGACAGTCTCCATAGGCAACTTGGCAAGGAACAGCAACGCCGACGATGTCCGATTTCGCTAGATTGCAACAAGCACATGCGTAGAGCAGGTTCGTGTACTCGAACTCAGATCTGGTGCGACCGAAATCGGACGGAAGTGGTCGATATTAAAAGCGGTCGCGTCGGGACACCATCTCTCATGATTCAAGCAATAGACGTAGCGGTACAGAAACTCATCGCGCAGCCATGGTCGGTAGCTTTCGTCGTTGATGTAGCCAGCGGGGTCATGTCGTCGCTCGTGTGGCTCCGTGGGGAACTCAAAGCCCAGAATCAACGTTCGTCACTATATGCGTGGCATTCGACAACAGTAGATTCTCGGCCTTCTCTAGTCCCTACATAGGCAATGGAGTCTTGCGATCCAACTAATACTCGGCGTAGGCTTGAAGTCCTTCCAGTTCTGTTCGCTCGTCTTCGGTGACTGTTTCGTCGCTCTTCTTGTCGATCAATTTGCCACGACGTCGATTCGTTTTCCGCCAGTCTTTTTCGTATTGAACGAAATCGCGGAAACGAACCTTGCCAACGAGTGACTGGGGAAGCAGGACGGATTGCTTAAATGACATGCCCAGTCGATCCCAACCGTCGGAGAGTGAAAGGAGCTGGTATTTAAGATTGATCGGCAGGTCGTATTGGCGTCGCTTGCAATGACAGTTCCGTCTTCGCAAGCGACTCTGCTCAGGTGCGCAACCATGTAGCCTTTTCCTGCTCCAACGCAGGCGACGGTTATCCTACTTCAAGCTTCAGCGCGGCAACAATCTCTTTCGCGTGCTGCCACTGGTCATCTCTCGACGATCCGTCTCTCGCCTATTTTCGCCATGAACTCGACGCCCAGCCGCGAAAAGTCAATCCGGAATAGAAAAAACTGACGTCGGAGAATCCGGTTTTGCAACTGGCGGGAAACGCCGCACGCCTGACCATCAGGCGGTAACCAAAGTCGCGGTTTCGGCTATGAGAGAAGGTGTGCTTTGATTTCAGTCGGGGCGACACGATTTGAACGCGTTTGACGTCCTGGTTTTGGCACGGCATTAAATCGCTAAACCGCCGTAAATAAAGGGTTTGCGGCTGTATTGGCTTGGCCGGAGTCGATATTCATGTCTAATCTCTGGCCTAATTTCCGGCTTTTTCTCTCGTGCCAAAACTTTCGACTGTTGCGTTTTTTTCTGGGCCCTGGTAGGCTTGAGTTATCGAAAGCTTACGCCTGGATTCGGCGTAAATTCTTCTGCGCCAAGATTGCTCGCAACCATAGTTTCGCGACTCTAGAGCTTGGCACGCTTTCAGCCCGGCTCTTTACCTTGGAGCTAAGCAGTGCCCGACGATGTTCAACCTGTCGGAACAGCTATTGAGCGTGTGATCGGTCGATCGGTCTCGCCCGCAACTATTTCGCGCTGGTCGCGCCGTAAGAACAGGCACGGAGTCCGGCTCAGAACTTGGGTGATTGGCGGTCGACGCTACACAACGATCGATTGTGTCCGTGAGTTCATCACTCGTACAAGCAATCTGGCTAACGCTAACTACGCAGGGCAGTAACAGCCCGTTTCTTTTCAGTGAGCATTGATTAACTCACTTTCTTAAGGCTCGAAATGATTCGCCGACTCTATTTTCAGGAATCGACGATATGACAAACCCATTCAGTTTTTTGCGAGAGAAGGACGATGCGGCAACCCAGGCCCGCAAAGACTTGGAGTCCAGAAAAGACGAGGCGAGAGAATTCATTAAGGAGGCTGCGAATCTTCATCACGAAGGCTCTGCGTTTGACCATGAGCATCTGGCTGACTGCTTCACTTTGCTTGGAGTGACCGACATGGAAGCGGCGTTTGAGGCACGGGTACAGTGTTGCGAAAACGAGGATAAGCGGGACCGTCTAGACGCTGAGATCGCGTTGAAGAATGGTGAACGTGAAAAGCTTCTCGAAAGCCAACGCGAGCTGAACTCGCGAATGCGAGACGCCGAGCATCTGCGAAAGCTTGGCGAACTGCCACTTGCCGTTGAGAAAGCCCGCGATTGCTACTTGAAGGCGAAAGAGAGTCGTCAGCTAACGGATTCGATCCTAGAGTCGATCGTTGCTGCGAACGCTAATCTGGACCGCGCCAATCGGCAAGCGGACTTACTGGTTCAGAACATCAAATTGGTTGACCGGGAAATCAGTCGCCTCACTAAAGAGAGGGATTCAATCCCAACCGATCCCGGCTTCAGCCCTTACAACAAGCCCGCCCAGTGGGTTTGATCTTCAACGGCTAAAGAGAAGCAAAAGTCAGCCGCCCGGTTGCGGGCGGCTGTGAATCACGAAACAGCAAACTGAGCACTGAATAGATTGAAGATGAAAACAAAACATATGACCGAATCCGAACGCCGCGCTTGGATGGGTCGGGCAAAAGACTTTTCAACGCCTACAGAGACGGCTCTGTGCTTCGAAGGTGCGCGTAAATTTGACACCCTTGTCGCGGCGGAGTGGCCGAGCCTTCGTGCATGGGTTGACGTCCAACTCGAAGACATTCGCGACGGGCTGCGCGAACCACCCAAAGTCATCACGAACAATAGCCCCAAACCCAAGGCCAACCGGGAAGGACTCAACTGGCGTCCAGCGGATAGCATGTCCTCAACCGAGTTGGCAGTTGAGCGAGCCGTCGCCGCTGTGCGCCGACTCCAAGACAGCTTGGGGGGACGATGAGCAAATCTTCTTTCAGACAAGAGCTTTTGGAAGCCGGACTTCCCCCAGAGATCGCTGGCGACTGCGAGGGATTACTGCGCCCAATGTTGGCCCATACAAAGGGGCCTTTCAGTTACTCCGTATCAGCTGCGCAGTGGGAATCAGCGCGACCCGTCTGGGTCGCAGGTATTGTTGAGGGGATCAACAATCTTATTGATGGCACGCCAACCGGGTCTGAAAAACGATCTGTTGAGGCGACCGAAATTGAAGATATCGCGCGTCGCCTCAAGACCGAAATCATTGAGGAGATCGAACGCCCCGAACGCGAAGCTGACGAACGGAGGCGACGCGAAACTGAGGAAGATTGTCGTACAAGAAAAATTACTGAGTTCAACAGTAAAACGACCGCTTTTCGTCCCGTGAGTGATCCCGATGGAGGGACATACGGTTTGACCGCCTCGCTTGATGAGAGGCTGTTTGACGCTGCCGGGTGGCATGACCATCGTGATCAGTTGGTTTTCCTACCGTTCGAAGGGGAGCAGAGACGGTTCCCTTCCGCTAGCGAGCCGTGGTTTATCACTGACTCGTTCGAACAGGCTACAGCAATCCTTGAGTTGGGGAGGCTTGCATGCGTTGTAACAGGGATCGGTCATCGCGGTGATGGTCTTTCAGATCGCGGCATTCGGCTTTTCGCGGAAACGATTAAGGCGGTCATGGGTGAGGCCGGGCTGATTTTGATTCCTCATCGTGGATCGAAAGAGCAAGCCAACGCTTGGACCGGGACGCAGAGAGAATTGCGAGACTTGGGGTCGTCATGTGCTCTCGAATGGTACGTCAACAACCACAAGGACCAGTTCGTCAATCACCTTTCTAAGGCGGCTGGTAAGCTTCCTATTGGCCGTCGATCCAAAGGGCCGAAAGATATTGTCCAAATGATTAGACGACCGCCTAGCGCGGTCGACTGGCTTATCCCCGATCTGCTCGTGTCAGATCAGATCGGTTATGTTTCTGGGCCTGAGAAGTGCTTGAAGACGAGCGTTGCCGCTGATCTGGCATTCTCGATTGCGACCGGCGCGGCGTTCTTGGGCGCTTTCAAGCCGATTCGAAAGCGACGTGTTCTCTTTATCTCGGCTGAATCAGGTGACATTGCGTTGGGAAGCCTGTTCAAACGAATCAGTGACAACAGACGAATCTCCCCGCCAGAGGGTGCGGTTTCAGTTCTTGACGACCCGCCACGGCTTGATAGCGACGCGGGAGCATCCTGGTTAGGCCAGCAGGTCCGTGACACTCGCGCGGAGGTTGTGTTTCTCGATCCCCTTTATCTTCTTGTCTCGGGCGAAGATGCTAGCAACATGATGACGAACGGTGCCCGAATCCGCCAACTAGATAGGGTTATTAAGGATGCAGGCGGGCGAACGTTAATCAACATCCACCATTCAAGGGCACCTGATCCGCGAAGTGGCGGGGCTCACCGTCCCGGTCGCCTCAGCGATCTTTCTTGGGCCGGACACAAAGAGATTGCTCGTCAGTGGATTTTGCTGACGCGTCGCAGGGAGTACGCCTTTGACGGTGAGCACAAACTTTGGATGACGGTCGGCGGTTCGATGGGGCAATCGCTCTGTCGGGGGGTTGATGTCAGCGAAGGCTCGCTTCGAAGCGGACGTGTTTGGCAGCCGTCCGTCCTGACGCCAGAAGCGGTCGAAGAACAGCGTTTGAAAACGACTGAGGCAAAGAAGCGGCGATCTAATTCAAAGCGATTGTCGAAGACCAGAGACGCCATTCTGTCGAAGCTCCGCGAAGCGACTGAACCTCTGTCGCTGAACCAGCTTGGCGCCAGAACCCCATCCCAACGGTCGGCTTTGAACTCGATGGTTGCCGAGGGTGTGGTTGAGCCTGTCTCGGTCATGCGGAACGGACGTGAGCGAGCCGGCTTTAGAGCTACGCCCAGCAGCATTGACGGCTGAGCGGTTATGCCCATGTACCATCAGCAACAACAACCCCCGTTATTTATAACGGGGTTGCTGTTGTTGCTGATGTTGGACGTGGGCGCGAAGAAAGGGAGTGATCCCCAAAGACCTCACGGGTCCTTCCACCGGGGGAGGGGGGCCGCACGCGGGCAGGGTATCGCGGTCAAAGGACTGGCACGAAGAAAATTTTCGACTGCACCACCACCACACTCGCAAAGAGCCACACCAGATGAACGCAAACGGGTCCTCAGTGGCCGCCGACGCCAGCCAGATCGCGAGGGAGCAGATTGGGCCACAAATTACAAGCGCTTACGAGAAAGCAGCTCAGAAGTTCCACGACGAAATGAGACTGAAGCGATTCACTCATCAGCACGCCCGTGATGCGGGCTATGCCCCCCGTCGCGGCGCCGAAATGGAGGGCGAAAAGGGATTCTCTCAGACGTACACGGGAAAGAAGTTGCGACGTCACGGTCACACTTTGCCTCTTGTTTATTCGGGCGAGACTAAGGCCGCGACCGAGCATGTCCGCGTTGACGTTGTCAGTGCGGTTGTCACGGGTGAGGGTGAGGCCGGAACGGTACGTCTTGAGTACCCCAAGGCTATCGGCTTTCGTCGCCGACCCACGGGGAGTGACGTGAACATGCTCGAAGAGTTTACGAAGTTGCTCGCCACTGAGGAGCGAGAGCTTGCTGACGTCATTGATGACTCTATTAAGCCCCAACACCAGATGTTCCCTAGGAGTTATCGACGTAATGTCTAAGAATGTGATTGTCCGTATCGATGGTGATGAAAAAGGCGTGATTTCATCACTGAAAAAGACTGATGCCGCCCAAAAGAAGCTTAACGAGACGGTTTCGCAACTCGCTGACGCGACCAAGCGATCAACCTCCGCCGCTAACACGGCGATTGAATCAACCGAGCTAAGCGCTGTCGAGCTAGAAAAGACCGTGGCTAAAGCTGCGAAGAATCTGGGCGGCTTGCCGAAGACAGTCCGCGACGAATTTAAGAGGCTCGCGAGCGATACGGGGATTGCTCGCGGCGAATTTGAAAAGATTGACGACGCAGTCGAACATCTTCGCAAAACAACATCGCTGACTGATTCACAATTGGAACGAATGCGTCAACGAATGAAACGAGCCGCGAACGCGGTTGAAATGGACGCCGCTGCGAAGGCCAATCGGAAGAATTTGAACGCCGTTGTGAAGGAAATCGCATCAATCAGTTCTGCGGCTTCAAAGTTCGTCGGCGAAGCAAATCAGGAGTTATCGGGATTGGGGGTTGACGCTGAAGCCAACCTAACTTCAATGCTTGCGAAACTCCGAAAACTGGGCCCCGATGGCCGCAAGCAGGCTGACGCGATCGAGAAGTCATTCAGCAATGCGCTTGACGATGTTGAGAACGAGTTTGCGGGCCCACTGAAACGACTGAGATCGTTGGGCCCAGAGGGCGAACGAGCCGCCGATAAAATCAAAAGCGAGATGGTCCTTTCTGGGCGTGCGACCGAGAAGTCTCTGTCGCGAATCCTGACGCCGATCGAGAAACTGTCTCCCGCTGCGTCCAAGCAGGCTGATGCGATCCGTCGCGAACTGACTGGGGCCGCGCAGGATTCGGAGTCGTCATGGGTGAAGTTCGGCGCAAAAGTCACAGGTGCGATCGGCGGGACTGTTATTGCGGCGCAGGCCGCACGCGCGGTCATCGACGAATTTAACCGGTCGCTCGAAAGGCAGGCCGCACTACGCTCCGAGGCGAAAAACGCCAACCGTTCACTTGCGACCGTTCAGGCCGAGGCGTTGCCTAGTCTTGCGGGTATGAGCGATGACGTTCAAAGAAGCCTGATTGACACTGCACCCCGAGAAATCGCATCGCGAACGGGAATCGGCTTGGCTGGCGTTAAGGAGTTGGCCGAATCCGCTGGGATCGTCGTTTCATCGGGCGTTTCTCGCCCCGACGTAATCCGCGAGGTCATGGCTGCGAGCGCCGACTTAAACCAATTGACGCCGGAGTCGATCAGTGAGTTCGCCAAGGCGATTGCGGGCGCGCTGAAGGCATCGGGGCAAGAAAACAGCGTGGATGCGGTCAGAACAACTGCGTCGGCGATAATCGCGGGGATGAAAGGGTCCGGCGTGACGACGCTTGGTCAGTTCGCAGTCGCAGCCCCACGTGCGCTAGCAGCCGGTGCTCTCGCATCAGATGGCGGGAAATTCTCAGAAGCTGCTGGGGCGTTCGACGCGCTTGCGATCGCAGGCGCAGCGAGTCAGAAAACTGGCGATGATTCTGGGGACCGTAGCTCAACATTCGCTGCCCAAATGGCGGGCAAGCTCGATCAGTATTTCGATTCGATGGCTGCCGACCCTAGCTTGATCCCCACGGGCGTTAGCCGGTCGGCAATCACGGGGGCAAGGACTCCGCTTGCGAGGTTGCAGGCGATTCATCGGTTCGGCCTTCAGGACAGCTTTCGAAAGCAAGCTGGTAGCTTCGGAGATGCGACTTTCCAGGGTGTCATTGAAGACCTGCTCACAGGCGGTCAAGTATTCAGAGACACGCTGTCAACGCGTCATGACATTGAAGGCCAGCGAACGGGACCGCGTCGCGGTAGCTATGCAAGCGATCTTATTCAGCAGCAATCCGGCCTTTCACCCACGGTCTCGATGAACATTGATCGAGCCAGCAAGCAAGCCGAATCCGCCGGTGACACGCTAAGGCTTCAATCGACCGGCAAGGCAACCGCGCAGGCGTCTCTCGATATTGTCAAGCAAGCGATCGCAGCGACCGAAGACAGCGTAGGCGAATCGTTCGACTTAGTTGCTGAAGGTTATCGACCTGGACCGGTTGCCGCGTTCTTTGGCTTTGATGGTTCGATTGAGCGGGACGGTTTTGGTGGAGGCGACCTTGCTCAGGTCGCCCGCGCGGAAGCGTTCTTGCAGAAGAAGCAGTCGTCGTACTTCACGCAAATTAGCAAGACAAGCCCAGCGGCCACAATGGGCGTCACCTCTCGTAGGGCTTCAGAGCGTCCACTTGCTGACCTGTCAGCCGCAGAGAAGCGAGAGGTAGCGGTTTTTGATCGAGCTATCGAAGCCAATAAGAGGCTGTTTACTGGACTTGGGGGATACTCAACTGCCGAGATCGCAGAAGCAGCGACCGAAGTTTACAGCCGAACCGGCTCTCAGATCGGTCAGGCGATGCGGGATGAACGGATTAGCCCGACCGAAGCCAATCGAATCGGGGAGTCGGCGCAGACGTTGGAACTACTGAAACGCGAGCTAGAAAAGCGAGACGATGCTGACCAAAGGCTTATGACAAGGCTTGCTACATTGCTTGAAAGAGTCGCGTCAGCAACGGAGCAGACTGCCGACGGCATTGGGCGTCCGCGCCCTGGGGATGCGCAGGCTGCGGTAGTCGCGGGACGCGCAAACTAAGCTTACCGAGCCAGAATGAAGCGTAAGCAGGACTGCCCAGTCTTAGTATTTTCTGGGCAGTCTTATATGTAAGGTTTTCTCAATAAATATGTAGCATTTTCTAGATATGTCATAATCTAGGGGTGTACCGCTCTCGCGGTTGCCGCTATCACAATTTGCGTACACCTTTCCCTCTTTCCATGGGTTTCGAATGACAAATACGATTATCGATCGCGAGCAGTACGGTGAAGCAACTATCACCCTCGATTCTTTGCACCTGAAGCGAAGCCAGAGTCAGTTTAATGTAAGCCACGTCGAACACCTTTTTGGGACTGAGTGCCCGCATCTAACGGGAAGCTTCGAAAGCATTCAGGGTGCTCTGTCACAAATTGCGTTTGATGACTTTGACGCTGAGTCGATCGGCGTAGCGGTTGGTCCTGGCGATGGCGACCTCGCGATCAGAAAGCCGGTGATTCATCCGCATCTTTTCACAGTTTGGGCAGCGCGTCGCGGGCGTGCGGTGTTCCTGCTTGGGCACTTCTCGCAGCCCGTCGCTGCGAGGGTTGCGGATGGAGTTCTCCGACGTGGGTTATGCCCGATCGTCGCTACTCCTTATCTTGCGGGCGAAGATCCGGGCCCTGAGAGTGACTGAGCGCCGACGGTGGGTGCCGCTTGGAAACGTTTTTTGATGCCCCAAGCGACAAGGCGTTGATCGGACCTCTAGGGACGTAGAGGTCGCTAGTTCGAATCTAGTCGCCCTGACTCGTTTTTTGCGGGATTTTTTTGATCGATTGAATCTCTGGAAACAGCCTCGTGCAGAGATAGAGTAGGATAGGCTGCCACGCGAGCCACCGCGTGACGCCTTTTGCGAACCTTCCAGCTCGCCAGTGTTTTCGCTTTTGGGGAGGCTCCGAATCATGCGAAGACCAAAACCGTTCTTCCGCAAGCAGACCCGTTCTTGGTACGTCCAGCTCGGCAAGAGACAGATCAGTCTCGGTCCTGACGAAGAAAACGCCTGGAAGAAGTACCACGAGTTGATCCTCGACCGCGAGGAACCGACCGCCGCGGTTGCTCAGGTAATTGCCCTGCTCGATGAGCGTCTTGATTGGCTCAATCGGCAACGCAAAGCCAGCACCTACGAGAAGGCAAAGTATTACCTGAACTCATTCGCTCGCTCGATCCCGCCGAAATTGCTGGTCGACAAACTGAGTTCCAGACACGTTGCCAAATGGATCGAACAGCACCCCGACTGGAATCCGAACACGCTCAATGACGCCATCTCGACCGTCCAGGCGACGTTCAATTGGGGCGTAAAGCACGAGCGGATTCTCCGCAATCCGATCACCTACGTTCCCGACAAACCGGCGAGGCGGAGACGGGAAGTCGTTTTCTCTGAAGATTAACGGAAACTGATCTGGGCAGAGGTGAAGGATTTTTTTGGTGAGTTGCTTAATTTCTTGTGGGACACCGGATGCCGTCCACTTGAGGAAAGGCTAATGGAAGCGAGGCATGTCGATCTTGGAAATGATCTGATTCATCCCCCCCAGCGAATCGAAAGGTGGAATTCGCGATCGAATTATTTACCTAACCGAACTGTCGCGGAAGACCATCGAAAAACGACTGCACCGCGAAGGCCCACTCTTCCTGAATCGAAGCGGAGGGCCATGGCCAAAAGATGCAACCGCCTGCCGTTTCAAAACGCCTTCGCGAGAAACTCGGGTTGCCCATGTGTGCTTATGCGATCCGCCACAGCTACGCCACCGAAGGCCTCAAAGCAGGCTGCGATCGCCTGACCTTGGCACAACTCATGGGGCACTCCGGCACAACGATAATCTCACGAATCTAGAGCCACCTAGCTCAGAATCCTGACTACTTGCGAATTCAGGCTCGGCGACTCAAGGACCCACAAACCTAAAGCGAGTGACTCGATGAGCCATCAATTTAAGGAGGCGTAGTGAGTGTATTCGCACTTATGAAAGGAGCTCGGGTTTTCCAAGACTGTGCTCGACTCGCATACACCCCCAATATCTACCAAACAAGTGATCACAACTTGGGCCCATGACTAGACTTAACAATGCCTCTAAGTTCTTGGGGTATCCGGCTAACGTTTTCCTGATGGCACCATATATACTGTAGGGACGGACATCTGGAAAGAACTGAAAAATCACTGATCTTCCTGCATTCTTCAAGATAAAGGAATCGTAGCTTAGAGAGTGCTGGCAAGAATGAAATATCACTCAGGTTTTCACAGAAGCTGAGTGACAAAGATCCCAACGAGCGGCAGTGTTCAATGTCTCTGAAATCATATATGCCTTCGCAACGGTTGATGGACAGATTTCTCAATCCAACCAAATCACGTAAGAACCCAATATTAGAAAGCGCACCGCAATCAGTTATTGCCAATTCTTGAAGACTACCGATTGATGCAAGGCTGGAAAAATCCTCAATGCGCAACATTGATAACAACAGTATTCGGAGTTTCTTCAACGTTGATAGTGGCGACAGGTCGCTGAGCATCTCAAGCCGCTCAATTCTCAGTTGCTCAATATTCCGCCATGCACTAATCTTCTCGATACTAGCAATCGATTCAAGAAATGGTGAAATTGCACTTGGATAGGGGTCATCGATCCTCTGCATGATTGCAATCGGACACTCAATGTCAAGCGGATGTAGTCGCTCGCACCCAAGCATTTCTAGCACGATAGATAAACGTTTTTCTTTGCCATACCCGTTGCAATCGCAGAGCATTGACAACGCAGTGTCGCTCCCAATGTGGGAAATTGTTTTCGCGCATAGCCCAAGTGTTTTGACTGATCGAAATCGCGTGTAGTGTAGATGAGCAAGTACGGAATCTCCCGCATGTGCGAGCACGATTGCTTCCTTTTCATTTCTGGGAGGCGTTATTTTGCGCAGCGTAGCATTCACCCTCTTGCGAACCGCAATGTCGACCGAGCGAGCTGTTTCAAGACAAGCTACTGCTAGAGCGTAACAGGATCTTCTTACGGTCTTTTCGCTTGATTTGGCTCCTTCCTCTAATAGAGATTCAATTAACAGGTTACCAAATTTTACGCCGCCTGCAAATGTACCGGCTGCAAGTACAATCGTCTCATGCCACTGGTCGCTAACAACTTTTCGAGTCAGAAAGTCTACGTCGAACATTTCGCCAGCACCGCACGCAGCCAAGTATTCCTGGAATGTTCGGTGCTGAAAATCAATGTATCCCTTCGATGGTTCTCGAAGGACTCCAGATCTTTCCACAAGAAAACGGAGAACTTCTTTCGCATTACACTTTCGTGATCGGTCGTCGTCGAATGCTGCAATATGTGGTGAGATCCAGTCTGTTGCTTGATCAAACGAAACTTCGATCTGCTGCCCAACCTTCGAATCGTCAGCCCGGTTCCTCATCATGCTAAGGGCTAGACGCCGCAGAACCATCTGCTTATCCGATGGCGATATGAATCGCAGGTTCCCCTCGGGCGGCGAAAGTCCCCGCCTGCGATCACGATCTTCTGCCAACATTTCGCAACACCTTTGGTAAAGGTCGATGCGTTTCTCAGGTAAGTAGCCAGCTTCTCGCCAATGGATGGCGCAAACAAGCGAACAAAGAAGTGGACTTCGGCAAAGATCTCTTACGCCTGCATTTCTCGATTCCAAAAGTCGTTCTGGCAGTTTCTTCCAAGATTTCTCGATTTCCCGTATTGATGCTTCGTCATCCGTTGAGCGGATTAATGCTCTATGCCATTTGGCAATGAATCTATTGACGTCAAAGCGATTCATCTCCTGGAGAGTTGTCGAGATGAAACCACTTGGCGGATCCCACGGAGATTCCTTTTCTCTTTCGTCGTCTTCCGGAAAGAAACGCGAGGTTACAAAGATTTTCGAATTCGGGTAGCGATCAACAAAACCGCGTAGCCAAATCCAAAATTCCGCTCTCTTTGAATATGGGAGCTCATCCACTCCATCGAATAGGACAACGGCTCTATCAGAGGTCAGGGCATCATGAATCCAATGTTCTGGAGTGGAAACGCCCCAATAGTCCGTATCAATCGTGTATTCAACAAATCCAGACACGGACGGCCGACCGGTCTTTACAATGTCGTCTGTGCGCAGCGGTACGAAAAATGGAATCGATCCTCGCCAATCTTCTCCAATGTTCATTGCACATTGGACAGCGACCCAGCTCAGTAAGGTTGTTTTTCCCGCACCGGCTGGAGCACGAATGGTGATTCTGGATTCCGACGCAAGAAATTCATCTGCACGGTAGTTTTCCGCGGATTCGTCATTCAACGAAAGGGTGATGTAGGCAATGTCAAGAGATTGGCTGATCCCACGCATCTCTCGAATGCCAATCATTTCGATAGTCTCGAACTTCCTCGCGACCTCTGCAAAGTATGCATCTTCAAATGCCTCATTCCGATCGGACGACCTGTCGAGCATCAGTCCCAGCTTTCGATCGCACTCTTCAAGATGAAAAAGTATTGATTGAAACTGCTTTTGCGTAGTGCGATTTCCTGCCCTGATCACATTTCTTAAAGCATTTACTACATCTTTCGACTGAATCTCCCGCTTTTTAAGTAGGTAGCCTTCATTTGTAATCTCTTTCAAACCCAATTGCACTTCTAGTCGCTTCAATTGGTCTGTAAATACTTCATGGCAGTGCTCGATGGCTGACAAGATTTGCTTGTGATTTTCCCGGCGCAGCCACTCTAGGTAATCTTCGACAGTGACTCTCTCACGCTCTCGCCGGGATTGAGAAAACCATTGGACGAGCGAAGTACCAAGTCCAGTAATCGATGCAATTGACCCCAGTGAATTTGCATCGATTTCGCGAAGCGTTTTCAGTAACTCAGCAATTTCTATCATTACTTAGCCCCAGATTTCAACGTGAATCAAGATTCTAGCAGAACCACCGGCCCATTTGTTCACTGCTGATTAAAAATCAGTTATCTAGCCAATTGCCTGCTACGTAACCGTCAATCGACGGCACTAAAGTCGACGTCGAATTGCGTGTTTTTTCGTATGTGTAGGTGCCTCCTTGGAGCACGGCAAGCGCACACTAAGTCTTTGGTATTCCAAGGACTTGGTCTACGCTTGCCGTGGGTGCGCCGGTGCACGCAACTGCACTCCGTGACTTAGCAATGCGAGAGACTAATGCCGCCGCACCACAAAGTGTCGGTTTGCGACCTATGGGGTCTTGGCTGAATTTAGTGGCAACTATCGGTGCCATCGGCAAGGGCGAGGCGAATGACCACTCGGCTGCCGGGAAGATCGAGATTGACGTCTTTGGCAGACCAGGACGAGCCAAGACCGAGAAGACTGCTGTAATGTTGACTGAGATCGTTCATTCCCAGAGGATACGAAATCCTCCCGAAACTAGCGATCAGCCACTAAAATCCGCGAAGAACCGACCTATGCAAATTCTAGATGCCCAGACCAAAGCTACCCAGATTGCCACCTTTTTAAGAGGCTGATGAAATCTTGTTGTATGCGGGTAAATTCGCGGGAGTGTTCATCCATCCGTTCCGCGATTCTTTTTACATCACCTTTCCTGAGTTCAAGATCTTCAAACAGTTTTCCCTGCTTTAAATCAGGGCGATTTGCTACGTTCGCTTCTTGTTGCCCTTGAGACCATCGAACGTTTGTGTTGACTAACGGGAAGACCTCAATTTTCAGCACGCCGTTAGACGTGTTGCGAAAGGTTGGTCGCTTGACGCCCGCAGTATAACACAAAATAAATTCATCTATTGACACATCGCAACTCGGACGTTCGAGCCAGTGGCTTAGGCGCCCCAGTTCTCGTCTTAGCAACCAGCCTAGCCCTCCAGCAAAGTCGTCGACCATCGTATCATTGGTCAGTCCGGCAAACACGCCGAACCATAGCAAGCTCTCTTGAAGTTGTTCTGCGAAAGGAAAAAGCAGTGAAATATGGTCGAATGTTCCTGGCTGAATCCGGCTAGCAATATATCCGAGTACGAATGCTCGTTGCCTCAGTGTTGACTTTGTGCCTCGCGACAGAATCGCTCCTGCTTCCTCCAATGCTATTACTCGATTTTCACGTGAACCGTCTAGTGCCTTCCAAATGTCCTCGTTTCGTTTATTCTTCTGAAGGCATTGGAAGAAGTCCTGTTTTGAAATCTGCCCTTTATCCTTGTATCGGCGAACGGCATCTACTAGTCTCGCGTCCCCTCTGCGGCGGCTGCGAACGCCTTCGTTGGTGCTTTGCAGCACAACTTCCCAGACGAAACGGACGCTATCTGACGACAGGCTGAGCTGAGGTTCCCGCACAAGTTCTCTGGCTTGTAGCCATGCCGACTCCAAAGTACGAAGACTGCCACTTTGATCTAGAGTCGTGATATCGTAGTGGCGAACCGCGCGTGCCATCACGTAAGAAAGTGATCTTTCAAACGCCGAGAATGGCAGCTTAGTTAGTTCGAAGGCTCTTCCCGAATATGCCGCCGACTCGGCAATAACGAGAGCGGTATCAACCGACCGATTTGACCTGGACCATTGAGTTGGTCCTCCGTTAACTGCAATGTTCGCTATCTCCCTGGTAAGTACCCTACACTGCGCCGAGAAAGGTTGAATGTTACGAAAATAGGTTCCAATCCATGCGTTGAAGTCAGTCAGAGTTCCGTCTTTTACGACAATTGCATTTGGGAGCGAGAAATGGCTTTCCGGCGATTCCTTCCACGCGAGCACTAATTCCTCCGGCCGCAGATCATCCCAGTCGATGGTGTTACTTACGAAATGAGAGTCGATCGATGCTCTCGCCGAGAGATAGCCGACGAAGTCAGAGCGGTCGCAGCGAAGAAAAAATGTCATGATCCCCCTCCGAAGCAAGCGTCGATGGAAGGGGCCGTGTGAATCGGATTATTTGCCGTTAGCGCCGATTCGAAGTAAGGGTGTAGGTCATCTGTATGATATACCGATAGCGCCGTTTTCGTTCGAGTTACCACCGTGAATGCCATCTTCCGATTGTTTCCGAAGACTTTCAGTGACTCACAGGCAGCCAAGTGCGTAGCTCTAAATTCCAGGCCCTTTGAACCGTGAAAAGTCGAAACGATGATTTGCTTTCCCTCCAGATCCAAAGAATCTGCCCCACTTGAAAGTAGAGTTGCCTTCGATCCAATTGAGGACTGCGAAATGTAATTCCACATTTCAGTAGTCTCTTCCTTCTTGGGGCAAAGAACGCCGAGATACTCGCCCGGAAAAGCAGACAATTGAGTCTTAAGGCGTTTGATAATTAACTGAGCTTGGGAGTGAAGAGAATCACACCGCTCTTTGTTTACTGTCGACGGGTTGTCGTCCTCGACGTAATTGGAAAACTCTGTCAACGGATCGTATCCGTTCCATTTCTTGGCAATTTCGTCAGCAACTTGGCAAATGGATCTACCAATTCTGTAGTGGTATCTAAGGGGGTAACACTTATCGACGCATGCACCAATTTCACTTTCGGAGTCGTCTCCGCTGTAAATCTTTTGTCTTCCGTCGGCAACTGCACAGAGACGAACAGCAAGTCTTCGAAACAATTTGATCTCGTTTGGGAGATAGTCTTGAGCCTCATCTAAAAGGATTGCGTCGTATACGCCTTCCAGGCCCATTTGATCGGCAACCATTGCCGCCTCTTCTGCAAGTCGATTCCTGACATCTTCAAACTTCCCTACTCGCGATACGTGGCCTCCGAACTGTCGAAGAAAGTCGGAGAGGAGGTTGCTGCAAGTGACGATTTTTGAAGAAGGAAAATCGTATGCAGATGCCCCTGTTGAGATAAACTCACATAGAGGACGAGTGAAGGTAACGACTGCGATGTTGGTGAAACCGGAAAGGTGCAGGTAGTTTGCCCTCAAGAGTAAAAGATTTGTTTTTCCAGATCCGGGAGGACCGGTGATTAAGAAACTTTCTGATTCTGGTATCGAAAATATTTTCTTTTGATCGTCGTCGAGATCTTTTCGGCCTACCCACCAAGTACCACTCATTAGGTGATTTCCTCTCGTGAATCGTCAAGTAGCTGGGGAGAAGTAATTCCACTGCCGTTTGCGCATTGGGCTCGGTCCAGCATTAAGTAGAGAAAATTCGAGATTTCTTGCGGCAGACTCGGCGAATTAATCGGCCCTCGAAACACGTTGCATCCATATGGAATCGAATGAATGCTCGTGCCTTCAGGGAGCAAGTACGCTGAAGAACTTACACAAATTGACAAAGAGGCTTCGTCAACAATCTCGCACATAAAATAGACGGCAAGGGAGTGCTCCAGTTGGTGGCGCCCGCTCTTTGCAAATTCGACTCGAATCTTTGCGGGGCTTTCCATCTCATTCGAAATGGACATTCGTGGAAATGCATCGTCCCCTGCACAAGCGTTGTGAATGGTGCTCTCTATGGTAAGTACCAGATGACGGACTGTTTGAGTTGAAACGGTAATGTGTTCGTCTGTGTCGTTCGCTGCATTATCAAGCTTTGCCGCTAACTTGCGTTTTGCTACTCGGGCGCGAATAGCGTCGGGGGATTCATGCTCTTTCGACTCCCGCAGAAGAAAGTCTTCCCATGATACCAATCGCAATCGCGCGACTGGGTCTTTCACCAGGCTATTGCGGGCCGCAAGCACGAGGTCCTGGGATACTTCACATGAGTGAATGACAGGTCGTTCTGTGTTTACGGCGTCGACAAGAATCCCATATGGATGACTAAATTCGCTAAACAGAGGCTTTCTCATAATTAAGTCGTGCAACACCCCGCCTAGCTGATAGAGTGACACCGCTCTCCAGCCCTCTAAAGAGTCAACCTCAACGCGATTAAGAAACTCTGGGGAACTGTACCTTAACGTTCCAATAAAATCTCTCGCTTCTTGATCCGTTAAATCAGAGTCGCCAAAAGGCCTTAGCACACCAAGATCCATCAAGACAGCACGTTCGTAGTCATCCGTTATCACGATATTCGACGGCTTAATGTCCCTGTGTGCGAGCCCTACTTCTTCTAAAAACATTGCAGCAGATGTCACTTGAGACAGGACATGAGGAATACGTTCTCGGGGAACGTCGAGAAGTGCGTCTTCTAGATTTCGACCTTTAACTAGCTCCATCGAGACAAAAAGGTGCCCTGTATCAGCACATTCGCCGCCGTCGAAAATCTGCACAAGGTTTGCGTGGTGCCGTCCAACTAGTTCCAGTTCTCGATTGATTCTTGCTAGTTGTTTGTCTTTTCCCGATCGTTCCACCAAATCAGGGTCAAAAACTTTCAAGGCAGCTAGCTTGCCTTCCTTCGCGGAGTCGAAGACTAATGCGGTTTTTCCAGCACCAAGATAACTACCGACAGACCAGCCGCCGACGGTTTTCCCGGCTAGCTCTTCGGTCATTCTTTTTGCGACAGTCGGATCCACTTTTCTTGTTCGTTATTTAAGACAGTTGACCGCTACAGATGAGCGTTGCAATCGTGAACGAATGATTCTAGCGGATAGCATTGCCAAAGGTAACTCCGGGGAACTCGGAGAGATTCGTTTGAGTACCTGATGACGCGGCACCTGAATTCCCGAACCATGCCACCAGCGAGATTAAGGCTCTACGAGCCTTGCACGCCGTGGGCTCGTCACATCCGGCACATTTGACCCACCCGGCCCCCGGCTCAGTCGACGCTCACGCAGAGCGATGCTTGAGCACCCGGTAGACGGTTGGTCGCGAGACGCCCGTTGCTCTTGCAATCTTTGCTTTGGCCACGCCCTCTGAGTTCATTCGAACGATTGCCTCGGCTTGATCTTCAGTGACGCTGATCAGTCGACCGGCTTCACTTCCGCCCCAAACCCGGCCCGCCTTCCGGGCTTTCGCTTGGCCAGCCAGAACACGCTCGGCTCGGACTTCCGTTTCAAACTGAGCGACGCTTGCCAACACATTGGCCATCAACCGACCGGCAGCGGTTGATAGGTCCATCCCGTCTTCGAGCGATACCAATCCGACGCAGCGCCGGGGCAGATTGCACCGATGGACGCTTGGTAAAGCATTGGATTGGCCACGGTGTCCCAGATGTTGACCGGTTGCGGTAGTGTGCTGAACAGCGGTCAACACTACTTGGATTTGGCCAACTAGGTGATGGTGGAAGGCATGTTTTTGAACTGCCGCTTCCACCCTCACTTGGATCGAGAAGAGAGTTGCGCCGACTAACGATTACGCTCGATAAATCCCCGTGCAATCGCCCTGCCGCCTCGTTGCCTTGCGGCTGGGCTCGCTGGCCCAATCTCAATTAGGTGTTAGCCACGCCAGCGTCATTTGCGAAGCGATCGCTTCTGGAATAGTAGGGATCTCCATCGAACCTCTGCGCCGTGACCAGCCTTTACCATTGTCTGGCCTCGAACCCAGGCAGTCGTTTACAGGCGGCTGTACCGCACTGGTATGCTTTCGCGTATGTTTTTAGCGCCACGGCCCAAGTATTGTTGAGCCTTTAACAACGTCACGAAAATGCGGGGCATTGGATGGAAGAACTTTTGCGACTGACTGCCGTCGGGCTAATATCCGGCCTGTTTTCGTCTTTCATCGCGTACCGGTCGCATCAGCGGAAGCGATGGTGGGAAATGAGGGTCGCGGCGTATCAGGAATTGATTCACGCGCTGTCAGACTTGCTCCATACCGCTGACACCTACTTGGAAGCCCACTACGATCAGCAGGATTTAACCAGTGAAGCCAAGCAGCGGATCAGCAGGATTCGATCCGAGCAATACCCTAAGATCAGAAGGGCCGCCGATAGCGGCGCCTTTTTGTTTTCGCATACGGTCTGTGAGTCATTGAAGAAATTCATGACCCAAGAAGATGACGAAAAGTACAGTTCAATAATTAACCTTGAGAACGAGTACGGCAGAGCAAAAGCCTGCCTTGAGGCGGTCGTCACAGCATCGAAGAAAGACCTATCGACGCGTTGGTGGTGGCTCTAGCCCTTGCTTCCATCGCCTTTGTCGAGGAACTGACCACGAAGCCAATCGAGAGCCTTGTCAAACCTTTCCTGCGATGGCTTCGCGTAGTGGCGATCGGCAACGGTCTTCGGCGCGTGGCCAAGAAACAGTTCAACCAGATCGGGGTATTTTGAAGCAAGCTTCGTACTGGCGGTTTTGCGGAACACTTTGACCGAAATCGTGTCTTTCCTCTCCATCTTATCGCGGAGTCTCGCCATTGCTTTGCTGACCGCGTCGGTTCGCTTGACTTTGCCGCCGTCGTCCCGCTCTCTGACAAGCGGGTTTCCGTCCTTGTTCAGGAGCAGTCGTTCACCTTCGGCTGTTGCGTACTTTCGAAGCAGCGACAACGTCTCAGGCCACAAGCGGTAAGTAACTTCCGGCACGTTGTCGTGGTTGGCTGTCTTTGACCGCTTACGTGTGATCGTCCCTGATCCTGGCCCGAGATCGGATTCCGCTCGCTTCAAGTCGGCAATGTCAATCTGTGTAAAGCCGCAATTCAGCGAAAGCAGAATGTAGAGCTTGGCCGGGCCCGAGGCTGCCTTGACAATCTCCTTGACTTCAGAGTCTTCGTAGACCTCGATTGCTTTGGTTTTCACTTCGACCTTGAACTTACCCGCTTGAATCAACCGGGGTAGCGTTGATAGATGCTCGCGTTCAAACAGCCACGTTGCGAACTGCTTGACTGATGCAATCCGATCCCGCTTTGTTGACGCCGATAGGTCCAAGCCTTTGATCGCTTGGAGGTAACCATCAAGCATCGTTGAAGCGAACGCGGACTCGGCATCAGCGTTACCGGGAAGCGTTGAAAGGAATCGGTCGACGTCACGTCTTACGTTTTCAGCCCTTCGGATCGAAGAGTCCGCCCGAACGTTAGCTACAAAGCCCTTTGCAAGTTGGCGAAGATCATCTAGGCCGCTTGCCCATCCTTCCCACGGTGGCGCCCCGGTCGCTTCAACGGTTGCAACGCCTGCGTTCTCATGGAATTCACGAGTGGGTTGCCAGTGAGCCTCTTGCAGGCTTTGAACAGTGGATTCAAGCATTCCTTTCAGGAATTTGCGCTGATCGGCATTCGCGTGGGCGCCTCTGGCTGTCTCGACCTTAATCAGTCCGTCGACGAACTGCTTTTCGATTGCCAGCCAAATTTCGCGGGTTTCTTCGGTGTCACCGTAGGAGTTGATGATCCGTTGCTGAAGCGATCGCACGTCATCGAGAAACGTTCGCCAAGAACGCTCGACAGCCTGGCTATTGTCCGCGCTCTCCGCTGAATCGATAACAGCCTTGCGACTCAGCCATTCGTTCAGGACCCGCTGGTAGCTGCCCTCTTTGGTTTCCCCGTCGCGAAGCGGGAAGTGATAGTACTTCCCGCGATAGAACTTTCGCCAACGTTTCTCTTTCTTCCGGTAAGAAAGCCGGTACTTTGTTGCCACTGCTTAGCCTAATTGCTGGCCCAAAATACCCGAAAGATTCCCGTTTTTAGGCCACGCGGTCAACCGCTGGCACCGTAAATTGCGGGCTTTTTCAGTCGGGGCGACACGATTTGAACGTGCGACCTTCTGGTCCCAAACCAGACGCTCTGCCAGGCTGAGCTACGCCCCGATTGATTCGTTCTTGAGTTTCAGAATCTCAGAGACCGTCCGCCAATCTATGGTTCGCGATCGTTTTGTGATTCTGTGGCGGTGGAGCACTTGAGGTGATCCGATCGGCCGAGCGAGAAGTATACCGATCTTGCTCATCGCGAAAAGGTCTCTCAACCAATCCTGGGCAAAACTTCTCGATAAGCTGTCAGGTCGGCCACCGAACGCCGCCGGCTTGAAGGTTTCTCAGCTTCCAGCGACGTTTTCGATCGCCCCACTCAGTCGTGGGGCATCCAACTGTCACCGAGCCATGCCTTCGCTGCTGAAACGGATTGACCGACGGGGGCTGCATCACCCATCGGTCTCCGTTTCTAGCGATCACCCGACTCAACAAACGGCCAGTTCGTTGATGGCTGGCCTCCCGCAATAGCTAGCAAGATCAGCTGATGCGGTTCGTGTTGTTGTCTGTCGAATCATCGCAGTGGCACTTCTGCCGCTGGCATCCGTGATTTTTTCGAAACCGTGGCTAACGCCATGCGGCTGATCAAATCGTGACTCACGCCATGCGGCTGATCGCACCAAGTGCGACCATGCGAACTCGCTTCGAGTTCCGCTATATTGGATCGAAATTAGGCGGGCGATCAACTAGCCTGAGTCGACTCTCCATGGCCTAACTGGGCGAGTACCTGAAGGACCCCATTGAGATGAGCCAAACGGGGACCGAAGCGATCGACGAATTCGTTGAGCATGAACTCACTTTCTTCCAAGCTGTCTTCGCTGTCGGCAATCTCTTCGGTCAAGCTATCGAGAAAACGTGTTTGTACTCGGCTAAGTGTTTCGGCGGCGGTGCGGCAAGAACGGGCCAACTCGGGATTGGCGTCCTTCCACTGCTGCAATTCGCTTGCTCGCTGTTCATTGGCAGCGTTCTGTTGCTGAATCATCTGCTCAAGCAGTCGATTCTGTTGCTGTTGTCCGGCAATCAAATGACGGAGAAGATCGATCATGATTTGATCTTTCGGTTTTCGCGGCTCGGCTTCGGAGTCGGCTGAAACGTCGATGCGAAAAACGGGAGAGAGGGGTTCATGCTCGTATGAAGACATCAGCAATAAATCCTTGGGAACGCAATGAACTCAACCGGGCTGACCGAGAAGAACGCCAGCCCACGGCGAAGAAGAGCCGAGTATAACCCGAGGTTTTTTGAGTTGTCGAGCAAATGCAGAGGCTGTCGGTCTTTTTTCATGAGCACTGTAGGAAAAAGCTGCGGAACCCGCGAAATTTAATCTTTTTTGACGACCCGCCGGCACGTCGGCCTGATCGTTAAAGTCTGCACGACCGGAACGCCGAAGCAACAGTTGCGTCTTCACACTGCGTCCTTGCTCAAAGTGAAGACTCTCCTCCCCGCGTTTCCTTTGACTGTTGCCCAATGGCAGAAAGCTCGCCCGAAAATAAAAATCCGACCCTCGGTTACCTGACCGTGGTCAACGATGAGTACACCGGTTGGACCGGAGGCATGCTCGTCCTTGATCGAGGAGGACGACCGATCGAATTTCAATGTACGCTTCCGGTTCGCCCGACCAAGGCGCACGAGATCCTGTTTGGTCCCACCCTTCGTGCTCATCTGATTAGCGAAGTGATTGGGAAGTTGTTGTTGCAAAAGTGCCGCACGCCGCTGTCGCTGGTCTGTACCGATTTGGCAGAAGCGCTTTCGGTCGAATCCTACACCCATGCTCCGGTCGTCTTGGTCGGCGAAGCGGCGGAAAGCGAAGAGGGGCCGATCGCAGACAACGGTTCCGATGAGTTCGAGTCGGTGGAATTCGCCGGCGCGACATTCTTTGCCGCGATCGAAACGGTCGATCAAGTCACCTCGCTTGCAAGTAAGTTCGGTGATCTGCCCGACGCGATCGAACCCTTTGAACGAATTCGCGACGCGATCAAAGAAGCCCACTCGCAATTGGCGCGTCAACAAAGCGGTGCGGCGTGATGACTTGGTTCAGTAAACGCGCACCTTCGGCTACACCTCATGTGCCTCGACCAACCGATTTAGACGTTCAAATCGATCTCGCCGCGTCGTGGCATATCGACAGTGTCTTCGCGCCGGAACTCTGTTCGCTAGAGGTTCCCAAGATCGAACCGGTTGCGATCCCGATTCGATTGCCACCGATCAAGACACGTGTCAAAGGGTTTGTATTCCCGAATGCAAATCGACCGTTCGTCCCGCCTGCGGTCGGCAATACCGCCGATGATCCCGCCAAGCGAAAGCCACAACGCAAACGCGACGAAGCGTCACGCGGCCGCATCAAGCCTCCGTCGGATATTGTCAAGCTACAAGACCGACTGTTCTACATGCTGCAACCGCCGCTGGAATCATTGGTCGGAAGCGGACAGCTGAATTTTCCTTTTGAACCGTTTCCTTACCAGCTTGACGGTATGGCGTTTTTGTTCCCTCGCTACGCCGGAATCTTGGCGGACGAGATGGGACTCGGGAAAACCATGCAGGCGATCAGCACGATTCGTTTGTTGCTTTGTAGCGGTGAAGTTTCCAATGTGTTGTTGGTCTGTCCGAAGCCACTGGTCACCAATTGGCTGCGTGAGTTTAGCGTTTGGGCGCCCGAGATTCCGATCGTTGCCATCGAAGGTAATTCCGCCAAGCGTGAATTTCAGTGGCGCAGTCCTCAGGTGCCCGTCAAGGTTGCCAACTATGAACTGTTGATGCGGGACCACACGATCCTGGAAGAAAACGACATTCACTTTGACTTGGTGGTCTTAGACGAAGCCCAGCGTATTAAGAATCGTACCAGCACGACGGCCGAAGTGATTCGATCGATCAAACGGACACGAAGTTGGGCGTTGACGGGGACGCCGGTCGAGAATTGCCCCGATGACTTGGTCGGTATCTTTGAGTTCCTGTCGCCGGGTTACTTGAAGCCCGGCATGCCGATGCATCAAATCGCCAAGCAAGCGGGCGACTTCATCTTGCGGCGGACCAAGGACATGGTGCTCGATGACATGCCGCCGAAACTGTATCGCGATGCGGAATTGGATCTGACCCCGGAACAATGGTCGACTTACGAAGCGGCCGAAAGTGAAGGCGTTGTCCATTTGGAAAACCTTGAGCAATCGCTGACGATCCAGCACGTCTTCGAACTGGTGCTACGTTTGAAGCAGATCTGTAACTTCGATCCGGTGACCGGTAGCAGTTGCAAGCTAGAGCGGTTGACGGCGGATATCGAAGAGGTCGCGGCGAGCGGCAAAAAAGCGATTGTGTTTAGTCAGTGGGTGAAGAGTCTGGATAAGATCAAGGCGGCGCTTCAGCCATACGGTCCGCTGGAATATCACGGGAAGATTCCGCATAAAAAACGTAACGGAGTCATCGACCAATTCAAAAATGACCCGAACAGCCACGTCATCTTGATGAGCTATGGCGCCGGCAGTGTGGGGTTGAATTTGCAATTCTGCGAGTACGTGTTTCTGTTTGATCGTTGGTGGAACCCTGCGATCGAAGATCAAGCGATCAATCGAGCGCATCGATTGGGTGCAGCCGGGGCGGTGACGGTGACCAAGATGATGGCAGTTGGCACCATTGAGCAACGCATCAACGATGTCCTTGATCAGAAACGCGAAATGTTCGACACGTTATTCTCCAGTCACGAGCAGCCCACTCGTAACGTTGGATTGAGCCGTGATGAGATCTTTGGGCTGTTCGACTTACGTGCTCCTTGTGGGAAAAAGGTTGCGTAATTGGTTGTTTGTCGAATCCGTCGTGCAAGTCTGTTTTCAGAATAACCCGATTGGCGTTAGCCACGGTTTTGGTGCAACAACTGGGGCCGACGCCCGTCGGCTGATGAGTCGATCCCGAACATTGGGTCTAGACGGAGTACTAGGTTGAGGGCGATGAATCCGAAAGGTTTTCGCGACGACGTTTCCCGCTGCGGCGATAGTGCTGACTGATCGCGAAGACGGATAGCAGGTACGCCGTTCCGAACAACACGGGGGCGAAAGGCTCCAGCCACCGAGTCGCCATCAAGGGTGCCAAGGCAAAGAAAGCCAAGCCGGCGATCGCCGACCCGCCCCAGATGTGCCCGCTCATCGCCACGAACGCGAACCCACTGAGTGCGGTCGCAAGTGGAAACAGATGGTGCTGTTCGATACCGCCCATTAACAGCAAGATGTTGATCACCGCGAGCGAGCTTAGGTAGCCCAGCCAAATCGACCAAACCGGACGTTCGGCAATGCTGCGTGGTGAAAGCGAACCATCGCGTGCGCGATAGATTGTCCCCAGGATCAAGGTGAACATGGTTAGCCGGGGAATCCAATAGGCGACGCGCGGATCGACGCCCATGTTTAAGAGCACAAAGATTAATACGTGGGCAACGAAGATGATCAGCCCCAGCAAGATCAACGTTCCGTGCCAACGATGGAAATGATCCTGATGCTGGTCACGTCCGATTTCCCGAGCCACACGTTCGATCAGGCCGCTCCCCGCCGCCATGACCGCTTCGCCGCGTAAAAAACTATTCAAGTCATCGGCAAGCTCGCCGGCAGTTTGGTAACGCAACGCCGGTTCGGGGTGCATCGCTTTCATACAAATATTCTCGAGATCGCGAGCTAACTCGGGACGGTATCGGCGTGGCGGATTAGGCTCGTCTTGCAAAACACTGCGCAAGACTTCTGCGGGGTTTGGCCCTTCGTGTGGCGGTACGCCGGTCAACAAGGCGTACAGGATCGCGCCTAAGGAATAGATGTCCGAAGCGGCATTGGCATCCGACTTTCCCGACGCCTGTTCGGGACTCATGTAATTAGGCGTGCCGAGGACTTGGCCGGTGCGGGTCAGCAACGTCCCCTCACGGTGCCACTTGGCCAGACCGAAGTCGGCGACCAAGGGGCGGTTGTCATCGCCGAGTAAGATGTTGTCAGGCTTCAGGTCGCGATGGATGATGCCGAAGCGGTGCGCATAGTCGAGCGCTTGCGATATGTCGCGAACAACCGTCGCGATTGTGGTGTCATCCCAGCTTTGTTCATCGACAAACCGTTGTAGCGTAGGTCCGTCGACCAGTGGCATCGAAAAATATTCGTGACCATTCCAACTTCCGATCTCGTAAATCGAAATGATGCCGGGATGGTCCAGCCCCGCGGCGGCTTCGGCTTCGATACGAAACCGCCGGCGCTCTTCGTCGCTGGCAAGCACGCCGTTGCTGATGACTTTGACTGCGACGACGCGGTCGAGCCCCTTTTGATAGGCCCGATAGACCACACCCATCCCGCCGCGAGCGATTTCCGTTTCAATTTTATATGCGCCAATTTCTCGGCCACACAAAGAAGCGGG
The DNA here is from genome assembly GCF_008312935.1 of Roseiconus lacunae. NCBI lineage: Bacteria > Pseudomonadati > Planctomycetota > Planctomycetia > Pirellulales > Pirellulaceae > Roseiconus > Roseiconus lacunae. The sequence continues at coordinate 85,742 of NZ_VSZO01000053.1, forward strand.
AGGCGGCGACGGGCTTTCTCCTAACCAGTGATGATTGCGAAAGAAACTCTGCAGCTCTTCGCCGTGCTCGGGAAAGCGCATCAGATACGTCGCTGGATCGGGGGTTTCACCCGCTTCGACCCGCTCAAGATAGTCGGCAATGATCGATTCGAATTGCGAATCCGATGGAGGCTCCGTCTTTGACATTTTGTCACTATACCGACGAGCTGTTCATCCAGCCATCCGCGAGAGACTGTTCTTTCGAACCAGCGAGCACGGCGCAGATCCCGGAGGTCACTCGTTCAATTGCAACACGGGTTACGGGTTTCGTCTGTGTTGATGATCCCGACGCGAACCTAAGGTTCTCTTGCTACAAACGCTTTCAGTGCATTTACCCACAAGGAAACGCGGGGGCTAATCAGGAAATCGGCTGGGTGTTCAGAGGCAAGTATCGTAGCAAACTGTGTTCGTGCCACGCTGTTGCGAACACTTACCGCGGCGAACGAAATTCGGCAGATTTGAAAAGTTGAAGTTGGTCGGGACGCCGAGTGCAGTGAGCTTGAGTGAGTTTGGTGAGACGTTGCAATGCATCTATCGGAAGCGATCGTCTTGCCCATACGCTTGACCGTTGCCTGATCCGATGGCGATCGGTGGATGTTGCTGAAATCACTTGACGCAATTGGCATCCACCAACGGTGGATGGTTTCGGACCACCCGGCGACCGGATTTCGAATATACTCGTGACGTGCTTCGTTCCAGTTTGATTCGAAGGCCTTTCCGCGTGGCGGTCGCTGGGATGTGCTGTGATGCCCCTGACTAGAACGCGTCGGCTGATGAATCACACCTATTATTTAGAGAACCAGGCATGTGTTACTGCGTCTACTTTCAACTTGTGGGTAACGGTACTCGCCGCGAGTCTGTCCTGTTTCATTCAATATCGCGGCGGCTTCGGCTACTACTGGACCCTCGTGTTGAATTTAGACAAAGCATTCGATCTATTTCGTTATTCGTGTCGTTCTTGTCTCGATCGGAGGTCAGGTTCAGTGCTTCGTATTCTTTTATTTCTCTTCGGATTTGTTTGTTCAACCCACGTCTCTGCGGCACCCACGGTGGTGTTCGATTTTGAGACGCCGGAGTTACCCGGAACTGGGAATATCAATGTCCCAACGTTCGGCCCGGTTTCGTTCACCGAGCAAGGGGTGACGATGACGATCACTCATGAGAATGATGTGGAATTCGCTTACAACCGAAGAACCAGTACGGCGTTTACCAGTCGCTTTGGATTTCAAGCATTTAGCGCGTTCGGGGATTCTGGGGGTTCGAGCCGTTTTGACCCCGGAGCGTTCTTGTTGGATTTCGACACCGTTATTACCTCGATTTCCGTGGACATGGGAGACTTTGGTGTCGAAGCCGACGATCTGTTGGTAGAGGCCTACAGCGGTCTCGGGGCAACCGGAACCTTAATTGGAACAGGAACTGGGTTTGTGCCCGACGTATCAGGATTCCGCTTCGATACCGTAACTGTTTCTGGTGAAGGCATTCGTTCGGTACGTATGATTGGCGGTAGCGAATCGATCCCTAATTCGGTGTTCTACGACAACATCACGGTCACTTTGAGTGCGATTCCCGAGCCGAGTGGAGCGTTGTTTTTTGCTGCATTGCTTTGCGGCACTACACTGCTCAGACGCAGAGGCTGAGTTGCGTCGAAAGAGAGTGCGGGAACGCTAGCCACAGTCGACGAGTTAACCGCAGTCGTTATCACTGAGACGCCCAAGGAATGACCTTGGGCGTCATCGCTCCTTAGCGTGGGAACTGCTCTCACGAACCCCGTTGTATTCGCCCAGACGTTCATCGGACGGAAGATGCGCGGGCAAATCAAAGTGCGGCCTTGGGTGGCTATTAATGTAGGCTGCGATGTCAAGAGCTTCTTGCACCGTCAAGTCTTCATCGTTGAGCGGCATCGCGACTTTAAGCCAAGAAGCGAGTTTCGGAACTCGGCTTAGCCCTGCACCATCATTGTATGAGTTTGGGCCCCACACCGGAGGATTCGACAGATCACCCAGCCCGTCGTTGCCGTGGCAATCGGCACATCGATCGACGTACAGCGTTTTGCCTCGTTGGACGTTCGCTTTCATTCCTTCAAGATTGACCGCAGGGGTATGGTTTGGTCCGAGAGGTTTTAAAGGGTTCAGCTTGATCGAGTCGCCCTCGGATAGCCATGTGATGTACGCGGCGATTGCGACAGATACCTCGCTTCCGTTGGGAGGACGCTGTCCATTCTGGCTTCTCATGAAACAGTTAAGAATGCGGTCTTCCAGCGTAATGACACGTTGTTCCCGGGGGGACCAAGCCGGGTAGGCGGTCGCGGTCTTCAGGAAGGAACCAGCATGGCGATTCCGCCCCGAATTTAAGTGACACGACGTGCAATTGAGGTCGTTGCCGACGTAGCGGCTTGAAAGCGGATGCTGCGATGTCTGGGTGATGATCGATTCGCCTAGCTTGATGACTTCGCCAAGTCTGCCCGCGGGAAGTGTATTGCCCGCGATGCTCCTCGTTTCACCTGCGAATCCGACAGGTTGATTTAGCAGAAGAATTGGCATCCAGGTCAGGGCATACAACAGCGTCATGCCAATGTTCTGTGGGATCATTTTAGAGGCCAACCGATCGAACAAGTGAACTAGCGAAGGCAACGCCGACAGAAGTCCGCGCTGTTAGCTGGGAATGCTCGGTCAATCAAACCGTCCGCCAATCAGCGGCGATCAATCGATTTCGTAGCGTTGTTCGACAATCTGGCACAGTTCATTAAGAAATTGCTCGACGGTGCCGCCGTTCTTTACATCCGTTTCGATTCGGCGAATCTCATTGGCTAATCCATAGTCGCAAAACAGAGTCGCGATCCACCTCGAAAAATCATGGTGTCGACTATGGCGTGAGATGATTTCCGACGGTACAGACTTTGCCGTGTCGACTAGTTCTCGTAGTGTTCCGGCCGAAGTCCCAGTCGCTTGGCCATTTCGGGTAAAGACGAACCGGTGTGCCTCCGAGACCGGTACATCGAAATACTTCGTACGATGGCGAACATGGGCGGTGAGTCTTGGCGCGACGACAAACTTTCGCAATCTTCCGTCGGCTTCTTTCGATGGTGGAAGCAACGCGGCCTCGTTGATCCCCAGATTCGCAAGACGCTCGTACCAGTCATGTGAGTCGATTGCCGACCCGCCTTTGTTGTCGAGTAACTCGCGTAGCACATCGACCTCCAAATGTTCGGCAAGCCGTGTCACGGCGACAACATCAATTTTCGCTAGCACATCCGATTGCATCTGCGAGGGGCGATAAGTCACGAGAGTGTATCCGGCGAGTTCACTGTCGAGCAATTGTTGCTCGGACGGCTCGCGAAAGAAGTAATGGCACTCGTCAAGCATGATTCGATGCGGGAAGCCACGTTCGCGCCGATGCTGGGTCACGAGTGGAAGGTGACGCTGGATGTAGCGGCATTTCTCCTCATGATTCAAATGCGAAAGATTGAGGACAAGGTTGATGCCCTGCTGGAGCAACATCTTCAAGTCATCGCCGTAGGGCAGCTGTCTTCCGCCTCCCAAAGCCAGGGTGTTGGGAAGCGAAGCGAGGCCGCTGTAATCTCCTTCGGGGTCGAAAACGTAGACGATGTAATCCTGAAGAATTTGCTGTTCGGCCAAGACACCTGCCAGCCAAGATTTCCCGCTTTTCGAATCGCCCGCGACAAGAACATTACGACCGCGGATCAGCATTTCAAACGGAGCTTCGCCATCAATTTCTTCCAGGACGATTTTTCGATGACTGGTCGATTCGATGGGCATGCGGATGCCCGCGGAAAGCTGATCGATGTAATTGGCCAGCGCCGCGGGGCCGTCACCCGTCACGACTCCGTCCGCCGCTTGCTGCAGACGTTTGGAGCCCCAACCGACGGCAACGCCATGTTCACAGGCGGTAAGCAGTTCGTGGTCATTTTCGGCATCACCGATGCCGATCGCGTTGTGGATCGAAATCCCCAAGGTATTGAGCAGATACCGCAGTCCGGACGACTTGCTGATCGATGCCGGCAACAGCATCATTCGTCCCCGATTGAACGTAATCGCCAGTGGTAGTTCCAGTTCACGAATCAAATCGATCGCGATGTCTGCAAACTGGGCATCCAGTTCGACGACACATCGCCCGACTTTAAAATCAATGCCGCGACTGGTCAGTTTTTCAATCAGGTCCAGCGGCGGTGAGGCGCCGAGCACGGTCACATGGCCGCTGGGAAGTGCAACGACGGCCCCATTTTCTGCAACGACTCCGTCAACAAAGTCGAGCGTCCCTGCGACGAGTCGCAGTTCAGACAAGATCCTCCCGGTGACAATCACAACGGACATGCCACGCCGGCGGGCACGATCGATGGCCCCGCGGACATCGTTATTTAATTGTCCGTCAATGGCGATCGTTCCGTCGTAGTCAGTCGCGATCACTTGTAGACGCATTGAAATACACCCCCTTCCGATCAGCCAACGCTGCACGACACGCTTGCAGTCCGATTTTGGTCTGGAAAAGTATACGCCACGGGGCGAACAAGTCCTGCGGATTCTCGTTACCCGGCGCTGATCGATGACTGCAACACATGTGCCGCCGGGCGGGTTACGATAGGCTTCACCGCTAACGTACTTCCGAGACACTTACCTAACGCTCAACTTTGTCTTCACCATGGAAAATTTGAACTCGGCAAACGAAGTCAATCGACGGCAAGCTTTAGGCGTGATAGGGGCATCCGCGGTAGCGATGCAGACAAACAGGGTCGGCATCGGTACGGGCGAAGCTTTTGCCCAGGAAGGCAGAGGTAACGATCCCTCTGATCTCGAAGTACTTCCGCCGAGAAACCGAATTCCGCTTTCGTTCATCATCGATGACTCGACATGCCTGGTGAACATGGGGCATTTTTGCATGCCACAATTCGCAGCCGCCTGGCCGGAGCGTGAAGTTTATCGGCAACCGTGGAAGGACTGGCCTCGCGAGATCCCTGATCGCTTTGTCCGTGAGTTTGGCGAGTGGTGCGCCGAGTATTCCGTCAAAGGAAAGTACAGCATCGTTCCGTATCCCGCTTGCGTCGGCTGGGTTGACCGATTCATTCCGGGCTGGTCAAAGCGAGAACTCGATGATTCGCTCGCCCTCGTTCGTGATCTAATGGTTCCGAATTGGGATATCCACCCCGAGATGATTTCGCACACGCGTGTCGTCGACCTCAAAACCGGTCGCCCGATGGACGAAGCGACGTCGGCCACGATGGAAAATAGCTTCCCACAAACCGACATCAGTACGGATTACTTGGCCGAATATTTAGCGTATGCCCTGCGCGTTTTAAAAAACTGTGACTTGCTCTGTGAAGGCATCACGACTCCGGGCGGGTTTGGCAACCGTGTTAAAGATAAGTTGCCAATTGCCGTTCACCAAGCCGTCCGGGATGTCTACGGAACCGAACTTCCACACTATTTCAAATATGTTCGTGGCGAACAGGAAAGTACCGTTCCGACGCTCGAGTATATCGATGACTCAAACACGGTCGATCGACTGACAATCAATGTCCCTGCCGGTACCGGGGATTGGTTCGGCGGCTGGGAAGGCACTCAACAAAGCGATCCAGATCGGTATTGCGATGAAGATGCGACCGGCGGACGTATGGTCGAGATGATCAAGCGTGGCGAACCTGCGGTGATGTTGTGCCATTGGCCGGGAATGTACTGCAACGGTAGCAAAACAGGTTTCAAGGCGTTCCAACGCGTCGTGCGTTCGTTGAAAGCACGTTATGAGGATCAGACATTATGGATGAAGTGTAGTGAGATCGGTCGCTACTACGCTGTCAAAGCCCTGGTCCGCGTTTCACGTGTAAACGAGACCACGATTGAGATTGACTCACCGTTGGCCTGCGATGACTTCACACTTAAGTTGTCGACGAAAGGAACCATTGTCCCGAGCAACGTGAAAAGTGAACACGGTCAAGTTGATCTAAAGAACGTAAGAAATCCGCCGCAGCTTTCCGCCGGCACGTATGTCCGCAACGGTGACGAATCTCATGTCTGCTTTCAACTCGCGAGCGGGAAAAGCCGTCTCGAACTTGCGTTGGCGTGATCACACGATTCAAACGGTCGGTTGCGAACGCTTGCGTCAGGTTCGCTTGCTTGGCATCCGTGTCACCACGGAGAACACGGCGTCTAAACCAAGATCTCGAGATACGGTTCGCACTTGCCGTGCGGCGAACAATGGGCTGCCTTGGCTATTCGAGCATCGATTCGAGTGAACGCTTCAGGCGGTCGAGGGCGGATGGGGCGATTTCCGGATACTCGTCCGCATTTAGCTGGCGAACCTTTTCTATCGCAGCCGACACCCGACCGGTCATGCCAAGAAGCTGCGCACGCAATAGTTGGTAGCGTCCGTTTTCAGGCTCGAGCGCGACGATCGCGTTGGCGTATCGCAACATCGATTCGCCATCATTTTTCCGTCCCGCCGATCCGATCAAATTGTTCAGCATGCGCACAAGAATTTGCCGAGGCGTCGCAGCCTGGAGGTCCGAATCGATCGGTTGGCGACCGGTATGTAGTGAGACAATTTGACTGATTTGACCGTCCGTCAAACGCTTTCCACGATCGAACACATCAATGTAACTCGTTTGCGATTCCGATTGATGACGAACGATGAAATGCCCCGGCAAGCCGACACCCTCGACCGTGACTCCCAATCGCCAAGCCAATTCGATATACAAGACTGATAACGTAATCGGTAGTCCTTCACGTTCATCAATCACCCGGTTCAGGTGGCTATTGGCAGGATGGTAGTACTCTTGCCGACTTCCGTGATAACCGAACTCTTCGAATAAGTATTGATCCAGGGACCGCAACTTCGCAGCGTCGTCTGCGTCATCGGGAAACATCGCTCGGATGTCGTCGGCCATTTCGTTGATCCGATCACGATAGGCACTAACTTCGAGTTGAGGATGATCCAGCTTGGCGATCAAAAGCGCGCCACGGAGCAATCGTTGGTCCGGTTCGGTTTGGTCGAGTTTGCTTAGCTCGTCGATCGTCGTGCGCGTTTCGATATCATCGGCAAATTGACGCAACCGATCCGCTTGTTGTTCGAGTTGTTTTGCTTGTCGATTGAGTTCGCGTTTGGTTAAAAAAGGCGTCTGGGCCAAGAGGGTTCGCTGCTGTTCGGTGACTGAATCGATTGGCAATTTCGGCAGCTTCAAACGTTCCAGCACCATTGCGGCTTCCTCACCGAATTTTGCCGATTGGATCGTTTCGGCAATACGAAACCGAGTGAATGTGGCTTCGGTCGATCGAAATTTTGCCAAGCCGACTTTACCTTTGATGAATTTTCGATCCTTTGACTTGATAACCCGGTGACCGTTGACGAAACACTGGATCGCGTCGCCATCGAGTCTCACTTTTAATTCGTTAAACTCGCCCGGCAAATAATGTTCAGAGTCAACTTCTGCGAGGATATCCCACTGGAACACCGATGGGCCTCGAAAGCAGGTCAGCCGCAATTTTCCGCCGCTCGGATAAAAGCCATAATGCAAATGTTCGCCGTCGCTATGAAATGCCAAACCTGCGGCGCCGGATTCATCATTCAAGCGGACGTTGACGGCAACTTCGAATGTTCCTTCCGGCGGTTGCTTCTCCGACAGTAGCAGCGCGCGGCCTCCGAAGCTTGTCCCCTGGCCGTTGGCGACCAACGCCCCACCGCGCTGCTTCCAAACCGGGCCGAACACAGGCTGCCACGCGTCCTGGTTAAGGCGTCCAAGCTTCACCCAGTTTTCCATCGCGATTGGATTGGGATGCTCGACCAATTCGGTCAAACGCTGGATCGGGATCGCAAAACCGAGGTTGTCTTCGATCGCGGATTTCATGTTTACAATCCCAACGACTTGGCCATGCAGATCGACCAGAGGGCCGCCGCTGTTTCCCGGTTCGATCGGCATCGCCAACTGAAGCAGCGTTTGACCGTCGATTTCTCGTTCCGCCGATACGATGCCTTCGACAACACTCTTTTCCAAGCCAAATGGATTGCCGAAAGCTAGCACACGCGTCCCTTGCTGTTGTGAAGACGGTTGCGCGGGCCGAAGTGGAGCGATCCGCCCTTTCACCTGCCGATCAACTCGTAGCACCGCCAAGTCCGCCGAGACATCGGATGCTTCGACGGCAAGGACTTCGATCGAATTTCCGTCGGAGTCGTTGACGACGATCGGCCGGCCTTCGCCAATGACGTGATGATTGGTGGCAATCAGTGTTGGGGAAACATAGAAACCTGTCCCGATTCCCGCTTCGCCACCGTCACGACCTTCGATACGGATTGTCACCACGGCAGGTTCGACCGTCGCGATCAACTGTTTGTATGAACGTTGCTCAAGCGAGTGCGGCTCGTCCACCTGCTGCACATGATCTGGTATGGACGAATCGCCCGCACCTTTCCTCACTGCGTTTTGAATCTGTGTGGGGGCTTCGGCCGCAGTTTGAGCCTCGGCGATCTGGTGCGATGCGGATGTTGCTAACACGGCTAACACGGCGCTGCCCAAACATTTCAATCGGAAATCCATCTTGGAAGCCTGTTGGCGTTGATGCGATGTCACTGAAGTTTCAACCAGTGATTGTATCTCATTAGACATCGGAACATTAATTCCACCATTTATCGCTGTTACGGACGCCTGGCGCTACAAGAGCGATGTGTCGTTCCTGGGCCAGGAATCACCGCGGAAGGAGATACCTACCGTCGTCCCGCAATAACCGCGGCGAATGCCCATCGGCGGATGATTCGAACCCGTATTTTCAAATGGAACGAAACACTAAAGTGGGTCGCCGATGAGCTGCAGCAACCCGTACGCTGTCAGCATGCCTCGAAAGGACCAGAGGACGGTTCGGATCCAGTTGGTACCGACCAAACGTCGATAGTCGGTTTCGGTGAATTGACACGTCAATCGTTGGTGACAGGGGACTTGCAATGCAAATGTCGAAACCCAAATCAAAATCACCGCGACAAGGCCTATCGACATCGCCCAGTTTGAGAGTCCGGTAGGTGTCGCAAGGGCAAGCCAGATCGATGATGCCAGCTCTGGCAGCATCGCCGGGATAACGACAAAGGACATTGCGTTACAGTGAGCTTTCTCGTAGCCAACGAACTGTTCGCTTCCGATTCGGTTAAAGAGCTTGTAGTGAACCAGCTGAACTGTCCAGATCACACCGACCATGTACCAAGTCGATAAAACGTTGATCAGGAACACCGCCGAACCAGTCATTCACTCGACTCCAATCGGTCGATCCCCAAGCAATAGCGTAGCGCGTCCTGGGCGTGCTCGAAACGGAACTCGTAGCCAGTGTCTTGCAACACACCTGGCACCGCTTTTGTACTGGCCAGCAACAGCGCATCGGCCATTTCGCCAAGTGCAAGACGCAATCCGGCTGCCGGCGCAGGCAGAAGCGCGGGGCGAGAGAGTACTCGACCGAGCGTTTGCGCGAACTGCTGATTGGTAAGCGGGTGCGGTGCGACAAAGTTAATTGGACCGACGACCTGCTCCCGACAGATCGCGTGGTACAGACCACCAACGACGTCATCGAGCGCGATCCAGCTCCACCACTGTGTGCCTTTCCCCAGTCGCCCACCACACAATTTTGCGGGGAGCAGCATTTTTTCGAGGGCGCCGCCTCGGGGATCGAGCACGATTCCGAAACGGGCGTTACAAACCCGAATGCCCGCTTTTGCTGCGGGCTCGCAGGACGCTTCCCACTGCTGAGCCACCGAAGCGAGGAAGTCATCGCCGGTCGCAGCGGATTCTGGAAGAGTCGCGTCACCTTGATCGCCGTAGATCCCAGTCGCCGAAGCACAAACAAAGACTTTGGGTGGGTTTTGCAGCGACGCCAAAATCGTCGCTAGTTTGGTCGTCAGTTCCACACGACTTTTACGGATCTGTTCTTTGACCTCGTCCGTCCAACGCTCTGCCGCGATCGATTTTCCGGCAAGGTGAATGACTGCGTCGACGCCATCCAGCTTTGCGGCCTCCTCATTGTTACTCCAAGGCGCGATCGCGTTATGGGGATCGGCTGCCTTTTCGAGCGATCGCTCCATACGGATGACGCGATGGCCGATAAGGGTCAAAAACGAAGCAAGGCGTCGGCCGACCAACCCAGACGCTCCGGAAATGGCAATCGACATCGGGTTTGAAGGGTGTTTGTTTGCGAGCTTGAGATCGTCAAGCGTGACTCGATGACGATATGCAAACATGCGTTCGAGTTGTTGTCGCGCGATACTGCTGCCGAACAGTTGACCGAGAGAGCCGAGCGGAAGCTGATACCGAACGTCATCGCGGAGAACGCAATGGCTTGCCGAATCATTTTGAAATTCGTGCCGGTGCTCCCAGACAGCGAAGGGGCCGGATCGCTGTACGTCGGCGAATAAGCGAGGTGGAGCATACTCGGTATGTTCGGCAACCCAGCGGACCGATTTAGGTCCAAGGTTGACCTTCATGACGACCGTACTGCCAGGTTTCAGGCTGCCATCGTTACTTTCGATTTGCACCGATTGCCACGGCGGTATCAATCGCTCAAGGGCCCCGGGGCGGTCGTGATACTCGAACGCTTCGGCAGCATTGACGGGCAAAACGGTGGAAGCGACGAATTGCTGCACAGTTAGAAAGCTTTCGATCAGGGAGAGAAGAAGGAAGGCGGGATCACTGAGGCTCAAGTTCGGCCAGATTTGCACGGCCAGCCATCGCACGCAGTTTCTCCATTGCACGGCGTTCCAACTGGCGAACGCGTTCTTTGGAAACCCCAAGTCGGTTGGCAAGTGATTGTAGCGTGTGGACCTTTCGGTGGGCGCCCAGTGAGAACCGTGCTCGGATGATTAGCTTCTCTCGACGGTCGAGGTCATCAAGCATCACTGAAAGACGGCTGCGTAGTTCGTGCCATCGCTTTTCGCTGATCGCCGACTCGCGGCCCTCATCGGTCAGATCAAGGTCGAGGTCCTGAAGGCCACCGACGGTTTTTTGACGCTCTTGTTGCTTCACGACCACGGTCCGGTATGAGTTGCGGCGAATCACTTGCGTCGCGTAAGTGCTGAACCGGAACCCGCGGTCGAAATCAAATTTCTCGACCGCACGGATCAATGCAACGATGCCGTCGCTTAACAAGTCATCGAAGTTGTTATTCGGATTGACGAATTTCTTGACGATCGAAAACACCAGACGCAAATTCGCTTCGACGATTCGATCGCGATGCCACTCGGCCAGTGCGATGAAGCGATCGATCAATTCCATCCGCACTCGCGATGGACGTTGCGGGTTAAGCTGGCTGCGGTGGACCTCGGCCTGTTGAAGCAGGTAGTTCATCCGCTGAAACAGCATTCGCTCCTGCTCGGGTTTTAGTAGAGGAGCTTCGCACAGCCGGCCGAGGTGAATTGGCATGTCGATGCCACTACGCCGTACGGCGGCGATCCCAAGTTCGGCTTTTCGTGGTGCCAGTTCGAGCGGGGTGTCAAAGATTTCCTTCCCAAGTTGTGGGTCGCTGAATTGCGGGTTCGAAATGAAACCGAGCTCTTCTCGGAGCCGTCGCTTGATGGCCGTTTTCAGCTCCTCGTTGCTCAGGCCATCGTAATTCCTAACCAGTGATTCAATTTCCTGATTCGCTTCGGCGAGTTCATCGCATCGCACCCAAGCGGGTTCGCGAGCCCGGATCTTTTGTGTGGTCGTGTTGCCGCTCTCGGGAGAGCCGGTGCTGGTGACGGTCGCAGAAGCCATGGGAGATCCTTGAACTCAAGCCGGAAGACGATCAAGTCGTTCAAAACGTTCATTACGGTATATGCTTGTGACCGATCGTGGACAATAGCGGACAACCGCATTTATTGAGAAATTTCTTTTTGCAACGGTTTACCGCCACCAAACCGCCGCTTTTACGGGGTATTGTGCAAATTTTAGAGAGTCGCCCCGCTTCAGGTTTTTCCGGTTCTAACCAAGAAAACGAGGTCCCCGAGTGTCCAAAGCCAAGGAAATGCTTCGTCTGACCGGATAGAAATGAACGTTTTGGGGCATCGCCGAAGTCCGGAACGCGTCAAATTTAAGAAATTCGAACTTGGCGAGATGAACGTTTTCGCTACGATCTGATGCGTGAGTGAACGATATCAGTCCGAAACGTTCACTCGCTCCGACCTTCGTTATCTAACTTCCCAAACGTCCCGAAGTCTGTTTCAACCGTGGGTTCCAAACGCGTCCAATTCTCGCCGAAGGAAGTTGCGCAATCCCTTCGCGTCAGTGAGTCGTCGGTCAAACGATGGTGCGACAAGGGGGCAATCCCAACAATTCGCACTGTTGGAGGGCACCGTCGGATCACGCTTTCGGCGCTGCGTGAGTTCCTGCGCAGCTCCGACCGTTCGTTGGTCGACCCATTGGTACTGGGAATCGAAGAGGCGGAGCTTTCGCTGGCAAACCCGCAAACGATCGTCCGTCCGTTGATCCCCGGCGACGGCCGAGAGCCTTCGCAACAGGAATTTCGTTCGGCGTTAGCGGTTGGTGATGAGGATCGGTGCTTGCGGTTACTGATGGACCGTTTGTCACTCGGATGGAGCCGCTCCGAAGCGGCCGAAGACATGATCACCGACGCCATGCGGGCGATTGGCAACGCCTGGGATTGTGGCGATTTGGACGTCTATCAAGAGCGGCGAAGTTGTACGATTTGCCACCGATTGGTCGGGCAATTACGCGATAGCTTGCCACCGATCGAAACGGGGGCGAGTGTCGCGATCGGTGCGTCTCCCGAATCGGACCCTTATCAGTTGCCGACCGCGATGGTTGAGTTGGCTCTTCGTGAAAACGGGTGGAATGCTATCAACCTAGGGTGCAATCTTCCGGTCGCCTCGTTGATTCGCGCGGTCGAGGATTATCAACCATCGCTTGTTTGGTTGAGTGTCACATCGGTTGCGGATGCGGAAGGGTTTATTCGTGAGGAAAACCGACTCGCGAATGCTCTCGGGGAGAATACCTCTCTGATTGTCGGCGGAAGTGCCCTCGACGACGAGCTCCGCCCCCGGCTTCGTTATACGGCGCATTGTGACAGTTTGCGTCATCTGGTCGAGTTGGCTTCTGTTTTACGTCGCCAGGCTCCGCCGTCTCGAAATTAGCTTGTTGGCAGAAACTGGATTGGTGTTCGCCGGTTGGTGTTCGCCGCGATGGTGCTGCTTCGGGTATTGTGCGGCGCCGGTTTTTTCGTTGAAACGGTCGTTTCGGTTTGAAATAAGAGCTCGGTGTTTAAAACGCATTTTGGACCTCGATCCTGTGCTTGTCACCGCCTCAAAAGGTGTTTATGGGACTTGAGCGAATCGCTCGGCGATGTCCAAAAAAAGCTCGTTTCGTGTCTTCGGTAATCGCATCAGCGTTGACATCCGATCGCGAGTCACCCTACGTTTGTAGACGATCCGCTTCGGCGGTTGGGAACTTCCTTCTCTAGCGATTCCGATCTGCGATGAACCGTTTTGATGCATCCGTTCTTGGGGGCGAAATCGCGGACGATCTGCCTTCCGGGCAGCACGACGCCAAGGGATTTGACGGCACGACGTTCGATCAGCTTGGTACGAGTTCTAACGACGACTCATCGAAATGGGTCAGCGTCCCACAATCGCAGACATTTTTTGTTCCGCTGCACTACGAAGCCAATTATCAGTATCCATTGATCGTTTGGCTTCATAGCGATGGGTTCAATGAAAACCAAGTCTGCCACGTGATGCCACACATCAGCACGCGTAACTATTTGGCTACCGGAATCCGGGCCCCGCGGGCGGCCGATGCGTCGGGGCATCGCTTTGCTTGGGGGCATAGCGACGCGGTGATCGATCAGGTTCGCCACGGTGTAATCGCAGCCGTTACCGAAGCGAAGAACAAATACAACGTCCATCCCGGCCGCATCGTCGTCGCGGGTTATCGCGAAGGTGGCACGATGGCGGTTCAGATGGCACTCAGTTATCCCAGTTTATTTGCCGCTGCGGTTTCGGTCGGGGGAGACTTCGAACTCCCCAAATGCACTAAGTCAGAGCTGCAATTGCTGAAGCGTCAACGGGTCGCAATGCTTTGGCAACATTCGATCGAACGATCAGGGTATTGTCATGAAGCGATGGCGAAGCAAATCGGTAACGCAGCGGCAATCGACGCGCAGTTAGAAGTGCGTCAGTATGTTAGCGACGACGAAATGAATACGGCTGTTTTGTCCGATTTAGACCGATGGTTGATGGACCATGTGGTTTGCTCGACGCCAATCGGTAAAATGACCGACTGGGATACCAGTCCGGTGTCATTCTCGGACAACTAAACAATTCAGACACAGCCCCTCGTGATTCCTGATGGCCGAAGAAGATTTGCAACCAGTGGACGACGCCAGCAAGACGGCCAAGATCCTGATCGTTGATGACGACGTCGAGATCATCGAAAGTGTACGGTATGCCCTGGAGCACGAAGGCTACGAAGTCGTCATCGCGCGAGATGGCAACCAAGGTCTAGCGCTTGCCGAAAAGGAATCGCCCGATCTGATCATCTTGGACATGATGATGCCCAAGCGGAGTGGCTTCCTGGTCTTAGAAAAGTTGCGTAGAATGAACGAGGCCATGGTGCCGGTCATCATGATCACCGGTAACGAAGGTAGCCGTCACAAAGCGTACGCGGAATTGCTCGGCGTGAGCGATTATATCCGCAAGCCATTTCAAATGGACAAGCTGTTGCGTGCCGTCGGAACCCAGCTTGCGTCGGCATGATCCGCAGTCGACTCGTCATCGCCGGGATCGCCGGCGCCCTCGGTGTAGCCATCGGCGCGTTCGGTGCTCACGGCCTCGAAAGCTATCTCGTCGGGTTTAGCGACGATCCGTTGTACCTCGAGAAGCGGCTCAGCCAATTCGATACCGGTGCACGCTATCACCTCGTTCATGCGGTCGCGATCTTGGCCCTCGCTTCGCTTCCCAAGGGACGGGTGAGTTCGGTCGCAACTTGGCTTTTCGTTACCGGAATCATTCTTTTCAGCGGCAGCCTCTATGTACTGGTGCTGACGGATACGAGTTGGCTCGGCGCAATCACTCCCCTTGGTGGTCTCGCTTGGATTGCGGCCTGGGTAAGCTTGCTGTGGATCAACGCACCGCAGGGGAACGAATCATGAACCGTTCCGGTCGTCTTGGGCAGCATCGTTGAGGTCCTGCAACATCTACGGCACGTCGATCTTACTTCCCGATGAACCTGACGTCGTAACCGACCGATGCTTTGCAACTACCGTAGCCGACACCTTCGGCATGATTGACGACGACCGAGTTTTTGAGGTTTACGCACATTGGCTTTGGCTGCCGCGCGTCGCACTAGCTGAGTCGGAGTTCTAATCGTCCTTGCTTGACGCGGACGTCGAAGGTTTGTTGTAGCGGTTGCCGATTGACGGTTTGGATGCCGGTTTCCAGTTCATATTGCCAGCCGTGCCACGGGCAGGTCACACAGGATTTGCCCTGATCGGTCAAGGACAATTCGCCATTCGCGATCGGACCACCTTGGTGGGAGCAAAGGCCATCGAGTGCGTAGTAGCGATCGGCGGTGCGGAACAATGCAATGATGTGTTCTCCCACGACCACTTCGATTGCTTGGCCTTCGTCAACGTCTGTCGCCGCGGCGACGTCTACCCAGTTTGATCCGTCGGTGTCATTCATCTCGCTACGATCCCGTGGGGCGGGCGATTCGTTTTTTCCAATGCACGATAGGTTAACCTTGGGCTGCCTGGCTGGGTAGCGACTGGCACGTCCGATACAATAGCCACAGAATCGCAACCGGCCTTAGGTACCACCGGTCAATCGCGTCGTCGCGCGACGCGGATCGCATCGAATCAGCGTTGACCGGAATTGCTAATCATAGACCACGGCAGTGTTTCCCCTTAGTTTTACGATGAGCCAAATAACGTGAGCCTTGGTTGTGCTGCAATGACGGGGGGATACGCCCGTTGGCTGACCGGTCACACCCGAATTTTTAGTTGTAACGAAGCACTAGATGGAGTTTGAAAGTGAAGCGTCACCTCCGAAATTTAATCGTCACCTTCGGCATCGCCGCATGTCTGATTGCCGTTCCGGCATGGGGGCAAGACGAAAACACCACCTCCTCAACGCCAGTCGCCGAACGCGACTCGACAGGGCAAACGCTGATGAAAGTCACCGAGATCGAAGGGATTTCAGAATACAAGTTGGACAACGGTGTCCGCGTGTTGCTGTTCCCCGACGAAAGCAAGGAAGTTGTTACGGTCAACATGACCGTCTTTGTCGGTTCGCGTCATGAAGGTTATGGCGAAGCAGGCATGGCACACCTGCTTGAGCACATGTTGTTTAAAGGGACTCCGGATCACCCCAATGTACCCAAGGTGCTGCAAGATCGTGGTGCTCGGTTCAACGGCACCACGTGGGTTGATCGGACAAACTACTACGAAACGCTGCCGGCGTCGGAAGACAACTTGCGATTCGCTCTCAAGCTTGAGGCGGATCGTTTGCTCAACAGCTTTATCCGTGGCGAAGACCTCGAAAGCGAAATGACGGTCGTCCGGAACGAATTTGAACGCGGCGAGAACTCTCCGTTTCGAATCCTGATGCAACGGATGCAGTCGGTCGCATTCGACTGGCACAACTATGGCAAATCCACCATCGGGAATCGAAGTGACATCGAACGCGTGCCGGTTGTCAACCTGCGTCGCTTTTATCGTAAGTACTACCGACCCGACAATATTCTATTGATCGTTGCAGGGAGGTTTCAATCCGATTCGGCGATCGAATTGATCGGCGAAATCTTTGGAACGCTTGAGTCCCCCGATACGCCAATCGATCCGACCTACACAACCGAACCGGCACAAGACGGCGAGCGAACGGTAGTCTTGCGTCGCGTAGGCGATGTCCAACTGGCCGGGACGACCTACCACATCCCGTCGGGCAGCCATCCTGAATTCGCCGCGGCAAAGGCTCTTTCGATCGTCCTCGGCGACGAACCCAGTGGTCGGCTATATCAAGGATTGGTCGAGAAAGAAATCGCCAGCAATGTTTATGCACTTGCTTATGCTTTCGCCGAACCCGGCGTGCTGATGACGCTCGCGGAAGTGTCTCAAGACAAGTCGATTGAAGCCGCACGGTCGGAGTTGATCGCGTTGCTCGAAGAAGGCTTCTCTGAAAATCCGATTACCGAACAAGAGGTCGAACGGGCCAAACAGCAGATCTTGAAACAACGTGAGTTGCAAGCTTCGGAAACCGATCGGTTAGCAGTTTCGCTAAGTGAGTGGGCCGCGCAAGGTGATTGGCGCTTGTACTTTCTGTTCCGCGACGTTGTCGAATCGCTGACCGCGGAACAGGTGCAAGCGTTCGCCGAAAAATACTTGGTCCGAAACAATCGCACCGTCGGCTTGTTTATCCCCAGCGAAACTTCCGAGCGCATTTCGATTCCGGAATCACCCAACCTGATCGCTCGATTGGAAGGTTACAAGGGACGCGAAGCGATCCAGCAAGGCGAGCAGTTTGATCCATCGCCAGAGAACATCGAGCAGCGTACCCAGCGTGGTAAACTTTCCAATGGGATTCAATACGCATTGCTTCCCAAACAGACTCGCGGGGGATCGGTCAATCTATCGTTGACGTTGCGATTCGGAACAGCCGACACGATGATCGATCGGATCGGCGCGATCGAATTGATTGGCGCCATGATGATGCGGGGAACCGACAAACTGGACTACCAAGAACTGCAAGATGAATTGACGCGGTTGCGAGCCGAACTGTCGATCAACACCGTTCCAGGTTTGTTGCAGTTAACCTTGAAAACGAAACGCGAATTTCTGCCGGAAGTGATCGAGGTGATGCGGCAAGTGCTACGATCTCCACGACTCGACGGAAACGAGCTGGAAATTCTCCGTCGTCAAATCGTGACCAGCTTGCAGCAGAGCAGCACGATGCCACAGACGATCGCACCTCGTGACGTTCGACGCCGGCTCTCGCCCTACGGAAAAGACGACATCCGTTACGTACAAACGATCGACGAAGAGATCGCGATGTACCAAAACGTCACCATCGAAGAGATTAGCCAAGCCTACCGGGAACTGCTCGGTGCCAGCCATGGCGAATTGTCTGTCGTCGGTGATTTCGATCCTGAAGAGATCCAAGCGAGTATCGAATCGATCTTGCTCGGCTGGGAAAGCGAGATCGATTACGTCCGATTCGATAGACCCGCGAACGAGGATGCCGAGGGTGGGCTGACCTCCTTCAATACGCCAGATAAAGCCAATGCATTCTATTTTTCGCAGGCCCAACTCGCCCTCCAAGACACCGACGACGAGTACGCATCTTTGGTGCTCGGCAACTATATTCTCGGTGGCGGCGGCTTAAGCAGTCGACTTGCCGATCGCGTCCGGCAGCAAGAAGGCTTGTCCTACGGGGTACGTAGTGGATTGACTTCGCGTCCCAAAGACGGTCGCGTTGATTTCACGATCTATGCGATTACCAATCCGGAAAACAAGGATCGCTTGATCGAAGTGATTCGCGAAGAAGTAGAAAAATTGCGGCAAGAAGGCGTCACGGCCGACGAGCTCGAAAAGGCTCAGCAAGCCTACCTCCAGTCGCAAATGGTACGACGCACCGATGACAGCAACCTCGTGGGCGAACTGATCGGCACCATGTTTATGGATCGAACGATGGAGTATGCCTCGAAACACGCCAGCCAAATCGAATCGGCAACCGTCGATTCGGTCAATAAGGCGATCAACAAGTACATCCATTGGGACAAACTTGTCCGTTCGGTTGCCGGTGAATTCGAAAAGGCAGCGACTGTCGAATAATAATTCGCGATAGCAACGACCAGCCGTTTGATTTTAGTACCGTTCGCACGGTACTCATCGAGCGGCGGCGGAACGGTGAGGGCGCGTTTGATTCAACCGATCGGCCCGCGAACGTTTCAAAGACGATTGTGGTTGGCTCTATCTGACCAATCGGGGGCGGGGCTTCTGTCGAAGACGTTGGCTGCCGTTCATTGCACGGAAACCCTGGCTGACACTGTTTGACGAGTCTTCAAGTCAGGTGCCGCCGGAACACTGGTCTTCCGATTCGGCCCATTTTGACGAGTGCCAAGCGAAGAGTTCAGACGACGGTCGCAAAGCGGTTGCAGACATCGATTGGCAGATTGAGAAACGACGGCGGTCAACGTGATCGATCGTCGAACCGCAACGGTGTCACGCCCCGATCAGTACCGAGCCCAACAAAAACGCGGCGAGACCTACCGGATAGACAATCCCAACGTTGGACATGTTCGATCCGGTCAGATTGTCGAGGGCTTCCTGGGTGTCATCAAGATGTCCAAGTTTACCTTCCGATTTCGCGGCGGAGTAAACGGCAAAGAATGTGACCATTTCAGGAATGCTGGTTACAAACCCGAGGATCCAACCTGCGATCACAGGGTGAACTCCGAATTCTTTAACAACATCCGCTGTTGCATCGCCAAGGAATATGCCGGCGACCGCGATGGCGATCAAGGCACTTAGCCCGAGGATGATTCCGACAGGTAAACTGCCGACAGCCTCTTCGACCGAAACATCGTCTCGGTTGGCTGGGTTAATGCGGCGATCGACGACTTGATAGACGACGAAAAACGCGAGAAGGATCGGTACCAAATACCACTGCGTGTCCATCCCCCAACGCATCAGCACGATCGGAACCGCGATCGCTAACCCGGCGAACACGATTTCGTCAACGAAGCGTCGGTTCATCAGTCCACGGAACTGTCGATAGTAGGCGACTGCACTGATCATCAGCACACAATTGATGATGTTGGAGCTGGCGATGTTCCACAGGCCAGCCTCCCAAACACCGGAAAGACCGGCTGCGGTCAGGCACACCAATTCCGGGACTGAGGTGGCAAAACCGGTTAACTGTCCACGCGTCTTGACACTCCAATTCATGGCGCCGGAAACGTGGTCGATGCCACGAAGCAACCCATATTTGACGAGCAGGATGATCGCTACCACCGAGACGATCATGATCAATACCTGCATGTTATTCTCCTGATGTCATTCATCATTAACCACGCCGTCGAAGGGCGGAAAGTAGATCGAGCGGTGTCGCCGGATTCGCTGGAAAGCACTGAAGAATACGTTAGGGCTTGATCTCGCTTTGCGGCGGGCGCGCCATAGCAATGGAGGACGCCCCTCAGGTCAGCATTCGGGACGACCGCAGAACGTTGAAGCGATGCGCAAGGTCGCGGCATGAATCGAAACGATGTCATCGATATCGCGAGCGTACCCGCCGCTCATGGCGACGGCAATGGGAATCGATCGGTCACGGCACCATCGCATCGCCCTACGGTCCCGCTCGGCCAATCCAGATTTGGTCAGGCACATGCGTCCCAAACGATCCCCCTCAAACGGGTCGGCCCCGGCCAGGTAAATGGCCAGTTCGAATGCCCCGCGCTGGTGCTCGGTTTCAAGTCGCTCCAACGCTTCCTCGAGTGCGTCCAAGTAAGTTGAGTCGTCGGTCCCGTCGGCGAGCGGTCGATCGATATCACTGGGAATTTTCCGAAGCGGGAAGTTCTTCGCGCCGTGGAGTGACAGGGTGATCGCAGTCCAATCACCTTGAAGAATCGATGCGGTTCCGTTGCCCTGGTGCACATCCAGGTCGATCACACAGGCTCGGCGGATCAAGCGTTCAGCTTGCAAACTACGAATCGCGACGGCGGCATCGTTGAAAACACAATAGCCTTCCCCCGCGTCGGCAAAGGCATGGTGGGTGCCACCGGCTAGGTTTGCTGATATCCCGTCATCAAGCGCCGCGCGACACGCCGCAATCGTTGCCCCGGTGCTACGTCGTGAGCGTTCGACCATTTTTTCAGACCAGGGGAAGCCGATTCGGCGGATTTCGCGCCCAGTCAGCGTTCCAAATTTGACTCGTTCTAAATAGCCCCCATCATGGCACAGCAGCAATTGTTCGTCCGTCGCCGCCGGGGGTACCAAGAGGACGTCCTGGCGATGAACTTCGGCCGTGGCGACGTGACGGCGCAACCGCCGATATTTGTCCATCGGAAACCGATGAGACTCCGGTAAGGGCAATTCAAAGTGGTCGGTATAAAACAGTTTCACAGGACAATCGTAACTTAGCGGCAAGACATGCAAGAGACGACGATGAATGATTCGCCAACCAACCCGTATCTATCCGATCAGTCCGCGCCCGGCGTCGGGGGGCAAGAGTCAATTGAAGCGACTGCGAAAATTGGCATGATAATCACGTTCTCGCTCGCCACCGGAATCTTGTTCATCACGGGTATCCTTACCTACATGACATTGCGGCATTTGCCTGACGATGCTGCATTGGTACGTTTGGGCGGTGATGATTTATTGTTTCTGGTAGTCGGATTCGGGATCATGTTGGCCGCGCTTCCCGCCGCTCTCGTCGTTCCACGTCTGATGAGAAAACAAGCGTTTAACCATACGCGGATCAGCGAGTTGAACCTACCACGTCCGATCCGACCAGAGACCGAACTTCCGGCGGAAGCGCGTCCCGTTTTGGGAGCAATTATGGGGAGCGTACTCGTCGGTCAAGCGATTTGTGAAGGTTCCGCGATCACGAACGCAATCTTGATGATGATCAATGAAAACTTTGCCCACTTGGTCCCGGTCGTCATCGGATTCATTGGAGTGATCGTCCAGATTCCCACGACGGGGAAGATCGTCCGCATGATCGAAGATGCTGCGGTTCCGCGTTAGTGCCTCTTCGAAAACTGATGTCTGCCAAGTTGCGAGACAACGCTATAAGTTGAGTCTCGTTTCTGCATCGTGAACGACAAAGGACCAACGCTATCGCGTTCGGCTCAGTCGGATCGGACACGTAATCAGTCGTATGGCGTTAACAACGGTAGTGTCCTGTTTGATTGTCAGTCGCATTTCTGTGACGTCGGCCTATACCGGCGCCGGTAGGTCTCGCTTGGCAAACGTCCAGGCGGCGAGGCCATAAAATGCTGCGCCGCCGATCAGCAATAGCAGTGGATATGCGAACGGCGGGAGGGTCGCGTCAGGCAGTTCTGCCAGTAGGCTCCAAGGCGTCCAGCGGCCTTCGTCAGCCGCCAATTGAACGAGTTTCTGCGGTTTATAGCAACTAAAGAACGACAGGTTTAGAAGCCACTGCAGCGACTCAGCCGCTTTGCCGAGTCCGTAAATCACCGCCTGCAGCACATAGATTGCCATCACAATTCCGATCGTACGCCAACGATAGCGATCACGGCTACTTAGCCAAGACGACAGTCCGAGCAGGAAAAATCCGAACGCGAACAAATTGAATACGGCGGGAGCAAAGATTTCGCTATCGACTCGTTCGCTCAACGGAAACGATTGCTTGGGAGGTTCACCGAGTTGCAAAGGAACCTCCCAGCCGAACAACGGTACTTCGACGACCGGTGGAGGTTGGGTTTCTTTCACGGTTGTCAACTGCACACCGATTGCCAGTCCACCCCAGACGCTTAGGCACAATAGGGCCAGCCCAACAATTGCGACGGTGGCATGCGACCACAACAACTGTGTCCGGCGGATGGGGTGCGATAGCAGCATCTCCATCGTCCCCCGACCGATTTCTCCGCTGACAACGTCACTGCCACGGGAGATGCACCAGATGACAACGCAGATGATGATGATCGGCTCATCAAACGTCATCCCGACCCGGCCTTGGTAGGTAAACAGTGCGTCAAAGCTGATCGGTGCAAACTTTTCAAAGTCCCGGAACTGTTCCAGAATCGTTTGGAACTGGCCCATATCCAATAGGCTGACCACCCAAACACGCACCCAGGCGAACGCAAACATTGCCAACGCGAGCGATAGGAACAGCAAGCTCGCTTGCTTGATGTAAGTCCGGACCATTGTCGCGTCGATCATCGAGCGACCTCACGACAGTTTCCACGGTGATGTTCATCGTTCGAATCGGTCGCCATTTCCGTACGGTCTTCGCGCGGATCCTCTTGCGTTTGATGATGCACCGAATCGTAGATTGCTCGCAGCCCTAATGGTTCGACGCGCAACCGCGAAAGATGAAGCGAATCGATCCATGACAACAGTGGGGCAAGATCTCCCGACGTGTCGATGCGAATAGCCTGGGGGCCGGCACCCGCTTCGTCTCGCAGGCATTCCAGCTTGACTTGATGATCGAATTGCGGCGGCACCTGATGCTTGACATCTGAAAATGAGGTTTCATCGGGGAGATCGCCCCAGACGCGATGCCGTTGAAACAATTCCGCCATGACCAACTCACGCGCCAATCGGCCTCGACGAAGGAAGACGACGCGATTACAGGTTTCTTCGATCTCGCTAAGCACGTGGGACGAGAAAATGATGGTGCGGCCACGGCGTTGGGCATCGACGACAAAATTTAGAACCGTCGCGCGAACCGAGGGATCAAGATTGGCCGTCGGTTCGTCAAGAATTAATAACGGGGTTTGTGGAGCCAGGACGACCGCCAAGGCAAGTTTCTGTCGCATGCCGGTCGACATCATTCCGACATGACGCCGAGTATCCAATTCGAGGGCATCCGCGATTTCCAGGCTTCGTTCTAAGTCACCCAGCGGATGCAAGTCGGCAAAAAAACGGAGTACACCTTTTCCACGCAAATGACGCGGCAGTCGGGCATCACCGGGCAAGTACGACACCCGCCGGCGGACTTCGACGGAATCGACTTCGGGATCGATCCCACAGACGTTTACTTCACCGGAAGTACGACGGAGGTAACCCAGCAATGATCGAATCAGCGTGGTCTTTCCCGCGCCGTTCGGTCCCAGTAGACCAAAAATGTCACCCGGATGGACTTCCAGGCTACATTGATCAAGCGCCAGGAAATCGCCGTAGTGTTTGGACAACCGGTGGCATCGTACGCCAGCCGATGGGGTGCCGGACGCAGAGGCACCGGAATCTTGGAGGACGGCGGCGGAGTTCAACGATGTCGTTCGGGGTTGGATGGAATCGGCATGAGCGTTCGCGAATATCTTCGCCTCTTGCCGACAAGCAAGAAAGTCCACGTCTATTGTCACCGAATGTCAAACCGTAAAATCCCACCGAGTGTTCATCGAAAATCCCGACGTTCCTCCGGCTAGGACGAAATTTCTAGCGAACTATATGTCGAGAGATGCGACTTCAGAAGGGAACCGGAACAGAATCAATTGGTCAGCCCGACGCAGCTCGCTGACGCAGCTCTTTTCCGTCACTTTCGACCACGTTTTGTTTGATCCATAAGATAACTTTGAGAGAAGGCTGCCAATTAATGCCTGAATTTGAACTACCACTAGGTTTCCGTTTCGGCGGCGTTGCATGCGGGATCAAGGCTAGCGGACGGCCCGACGTCTCTTTGATCGCGTGTGATCAAGCGGTCTCTGCGGCTGGCGTTTACACACAAAATCAGATTGTCGCTGCCCCGGTCGTACTGTCGCGCAGCCGAACTCCGTCGGCGTCAATTCGTGCGGTCGTGACCAATAGCGGTAACGCCAACGCTTGCACCGGTGGTCAAGGCGACCAGGACGCGGCCGAGATGTGTCGACTGGTTGCCGCGCAGGTCGGTTGCTCCGAAGAAGAAGTCTTGGTGATGAGCACCGGGATTATTGGAAGACATCTTCCGATGGAGCGCGTTGAAGCCGGAATCGCATCGGCTGCCGAAAAACTGGGCGACTCCGTCGATCATTTCAGCGCCGCAGCGGCGGCAATTCTGACGACTGACAAATCCCCAAAGACGGCACATCGAACTGTCGAATTGGACGGACAACAGGTTCGAATTTCTGCGATGGCCAAGGGGGCCGGCATGATCGCCCCGAATATGGCCACGATGCTGGGGGTGGTGATGACCGATGCCGCGATCGCCCCGCAGCAACTTCAGGCGTTGTTGAGTTCTGCCGCCGACGTGAGCTTCAACCGGGTCAGTGTCGACGGTCACACCAGTACCAATGACACGGTACTGGCATTGGCGAGCGGAAAAAGCGGAATCGAAATCACGCCCGAACGCGCCGAAGTATTCCGTGAAACGCTAACAGAAGTCTGCGTCGAACTCGCCCGGGAACTGGTCGCCGACGGGGAGGGGGCGCAACACGTAATGAAAATCCACGTCGGCGGTGCCGGCAGTGATCACGACGCAGACGGCATCGCCCGAGCGATCGGAGAAAGCCCGCTTGTAAAAACCGCGATCACTGGCGGTGATCCCAACTGGGGGCGGATTGTCTCGGCTGCCGGCTATGCGGGTTTCCAAATCACGCCGGCCCAGACAACGCTTCGGATCTGCGGGACGAAAATCTTTGAAAACGGAACGCCGATCGCTTACGACGCCGCTTCGCTGAGTCAAACGATGAAGGCGACGCCGGAAATCGACATCGAACTGATTGTCGGCAGTGGTTCGGGTGAAGCGACGCGATGGGCCAGTGATTTGACCTGCGAGTACGTTCGCTTCAACAGCGAATACACGACCTAGTCCGTTCGCACCGTGATCACGTATGAGTTCAGACTTAATGCCTAGTTCATCCGTTCGCGGTGGCTATTGAGGTGGATAAACGAAATTGGTGAACGTCGCTGACTTTGCATGCGGTGGACGTCGCCAGATCGCTTCCCAGTACGGTTGGTCATCCATCTGGACCTTCAAGGCGTATGCGGTCATCGGCGCAAGAGCGACGAACCAAGCGGCTTCACCGCTGGTTTGTTTGCGAGCTTCGATCATCACAAACAGTTCCGGATCGGTCCCGTGCGAATAGACGAATAAGGCGCCGTCAATCACTCCCGGACTGGAATAGCGTGCCAGTGGAGTCGACATCAGCCGAAGCCGGTTTTCGGTCTCGCCTTCGAAGTCGTCGTCGACGGTAAAGCGTTGAGTGATGCGACGCATTTGGATCAACCGAGCCCCTGGGGATGATCGCGGGGCATCGATGCCATCGACTGATTTGAATTCCACCCCCGCCTGCTTCGGAGACCAGACGATTCGGCCTTGGTGCTTGAATGTCATCGGTTGATCGGCGAGCGACTGGAATTCGTGTAGCCATTTCCGTTCGGTTTTCGGAATCAAGAAGATCTGTGCTGCCGCCACGGGACGACCATTAGCATCTTCCCAGAAAAACAAACCGCCGTCATTGACGCCGCTGACCGGGTTGGTCCAACGCAATGCTGGGCTGCTGACAAAACGGATCGGTTTCCCGTCGGCGTCGCTCACCCGGTAGCTCTGCCCCGATTCCTGCATGTACTTGAGTCGCCGTGCGGCGCTTTCGTTCATTGAAGGGCTTTCGTCCGTCGTTAGCGGTTCGGCAGCGGAGACGCTCTCGTAACCCACTGCCATCATCAACAACAACATGGCAGCGTTCAAATACGATCGGTTCATTAGCTTTTCCTCGAAGATAAAGATAGTCATCTTGTCTAATTTGATCTCGCCTGATGCCCCTGTCAAGAAATGTGTTTCTTATCAGATTCTTCATGGCGGCAAGAGCGAATCGAACGCCGGGACGGAATCGTATGCGAACGGTGATCACGGATTAGTCGTTTGTTAAACTATTCAATTGATTCCGAGTTGCCCGCCTTGTTTTTTCCCACCGCCTTGCCTCTTCCTACCACCCGGCTCGTTCCAATGATAACGATCAAGTTAAGAGTGTTCTTCATCGCAAGCGTTGTGCTGCTTGGCATCACCGGATCGCGTAAGACTTGGGCACAACCCTCGACCACGTCAATCAAATCGGTGTTGAACGTTCAGCTTCGGTCGCAACGCTTACAGGATTCCCAGCCGATTTATCGTCCCGTCATTGATTCACAGTCTTGGCAGGCGAACAAGACTGCCGTGATTGTGTGTGATATGTGGGATTCACATCATTGCTATCGCGCCGTCAAGCGAGCGACAGAGTTGGCCCCGCGAATGAATGCATTTTTGGATACGGTCCGCGAGCAAGGCGTGACGATCATTCATGCTCCCAGTAGTTGCATGTCGGCCTATCAGGATCATCCGGCGAGAAAGCGGGCGGCAGAAATCTCCAAAGCAGTGCCGCTTCCAGCGGGTATCAACCAATGGTGCTATACGATCGACCGAGAAGCCGACGAAGATTATCCGATCGACCAAAGTGATGGTGGCGAAGACGACACGCCTGAGGAGCATGAGGCGTGGCGACAACAGTTGATTCGACAAGGTCGAAATCCGCGATCACCTTGGAAGAAACAGATGGACGCGCTCACGATCGATGCGTCTTGCGATTTCATCAGCGATCGAGGCGATGAAATTTGGAGTCTGTTAAAACAGCGTTCGATCGACAACGTAATGTTGGTCGGCGTTCACACCAACATGTGTGTCCTTGGTCGACCGTTTGGTCTGCGTCAACTTGCCAAGAACCATGTCAATGTTGCCTTGGTCCGTGACTTGACCGACACGATGTACAATCCGGCCGCAAAGCCATTTGTCAATCACTTCACCGGAACCGATTTAGTCATCGATTACATCGAGAGAACGGTCTGCCCGACAATTTCGAGCGAGCAGATTCTTGGTGGTTCGGCGTTTCGGTTTTCGTCCGATACCCGACCAACGATTGTCATGATGATTGGCGAGTCGGAATATGCGACCGCTGAAACGCTGCCACGGTACGCACTCGAAAACCTTGGGAAGACATTCCGTGTTCGCTATGTCTTAGAACACCATGACCGGGACAATCATTTCGTTGGACTCGATGGTCTCGATGAAGCTGATTTATTGGTCGTCAGCGTTCGTCGCAAGCCACTGCCGGGTGAGCAGCTGCAACGCGTTCGCGATTATATTTCTGCCGGAAAATCCGTGCTCGGTATTCGTACCGCAAGTCATGCGTTTTGCCTACGGAATTCCGCGCCGCCGGAGGGGCTCGTCGATTGGCCGGAGTTCGATCGTGAGGTCTTCGGTGGTAACTACACCAATCACCATCCGAACACGCTTTCATCGAAGGTGTTTCCGGCTGCCCCGCTTCCACAGCAGTCTCCCCTGGCGAGAGGGATTGAAATTCGCCCCTTTCGGCAAGGTGGATCTCTGTACAAAGTGCGTCCGCTAGTCAGCACGGCGACGGTCTTAGCCATCGGCCGTGCAGAGGGTGTGGGCGACGAACCGGTCGCTTGGGCGTACACCCGAGTTGACGGCGGGCAGTCGTTTTACACGTCGCTCGGTCATCGCCAAGATTTTCGGACAGACGAGTTTATCGAACTACTCGATCAGGTCATCAAAACGTACAGCGGTGTAGGAAACACCCACTGAATGCCGAACGTTTGTTGACGACGTTGCCATCCTAAAGGTAGCCTTAAGCGTTGCGAGTGTGAAAATGAGTTCATGCTTCTGACAAAACCCTTCAAGTGTGTGACGAACTCGCCCCGGAAGGGAGGTTTCTTGAATTCGGCAAGGAATCGCTCAATACCGGCCCCGCCTACCCTCAGGCAGAATCGCCTGATTCTCGGACGTCCTCCCACTTCCAAAAACAATTCGTCACGCGGCGTCATCCATGTGGTGCCGTTGAATCCGTATTTGTAACCAACCCTTGAAAATTCGCGTCACGTTTGACGGGCGCGATACTGTGTTGCGGAAACCCCTCGATGCTAAACCAACCTTCCGGCAATGACCCTTCCGGTAATGCCCCCAACGGCAATGATGCTGTCACTCCCACCAGTCCGCAACCGGATCCGAAGTTCCCAACTTCCAGTTCCAGCCTCGTAGATTTTGTTCAAACCACCGAACGCATTTCGACGACGATCGCCGCGGCACTTGAACGCGGGGAACCGCTTGAGCCGATCATTGATCGTGAAAATGATTCAATCTATCTGAAATCGGCCGACCAGCGATTACTTTGCTCCAATCAAGTCTATCGACGTATTTTTACACCCGACGAATTGCCCGTCGGTCGATTCGGTTCTTCGTTTTTGCACAAGACGATCATCCCGATCAGCGAAATTTCCGACAAGCTGATTCTGGAAGGCTGCATGGACGCGATCTTTGACCACTACGGTCGCGATTCCGAGGGCCAGTTGTCGCTGTTTCGAACCGCCAAAAAGTCTTTGATCGGCGTCGGGCAAGGATCGTTTGCGATCTTAGGCATCACTCGCGTCGAAAAAACATTGGTCGACGCCAACAACGAAATCGCTAAGGGAGCGTTCCTCGCCGAACAATGGCGTCGTTTCAACGAGCTTCCCGAACTCGATCGTCAGATTGCGATCTCGCTCGCCCGCGGTATGTCGGCGATGGAAATTGCCCAAGAACGCGAAGTGTCCAAGCGAACAATCGAAAATCATCGCAATAGTATTCTCAGCGAGCTCGATCTTGGGTCACCACTCGAGATGATCAAGCTATTGGTTCGATTGCAAGAAAAAGGGTTTGGCGATTTCGGCGTGTAAACGCTACGTTTCGTGTTCGCTGGTCCCTTCTGGACAGCCAACGAATGGGAAAAGCCACCGCGGATTTCGAGAGCGGCTTGACCGCCCTCTGTACGGGCAGTAGGGGAAGCGAAGAAGCTTGACCGAGCGATCGGGAAGAATCTGGAGACGCTTGGAGATGGTGAGTCCGTCTGAACGCGAAGACGCATAGGAAGGCCGCACGAACAAAATCTTTGCGTCCTCGTGTCTTCGCATCACTGCATTAGCGCGAAGCAACTGGGATAGCAGTCCTTGTTGAGAAGACTTCACGCCTGGCGAACCACATCGTCGTCTCCGGTTTCCGGTCACTGAGAACGTGTGTCGGGGGAGAGGTTCCCGTCCGGATGACGTTAGCGATTATTCGAATCCACCGTAACTCCAGCGAATCTTGGTGGGCGGATGCAGCTTTAGCTGGCCGATTCCTTGGCTGGCAAATTCGTCGTCGATGGTAAACGTCCACCCTTCGCCGCTGGTTGTACCAAGGTCGCCGATCGATTCGACAAACGCAGTCGTCCCACTGCCACGGAATTTGATCTCGGCAGACTCGACGCGTTTCATGACGCTTTCGAGTGTTTCACCGTCAGCGACGTCGCTGATTGTCTCTGTCGTCTCCTCGCCCGTTCCACGGTCGAT
This sequence comes from Roseiconus lacunae, assembly GCF_008312935.1. Classification (NCBI taxonomy): domain Bacteria; kingdom Pseudomonadati; phylum Planctomycetota; class Planctomycetia; order Pirellulales; family Pirellulaceae; genus Roseiconus; species Roseiconus lacunae. The sequence continues at coordinate 115,759 of NZ_VSZO01000053.1, forward strand.
CACAATCGTCACCGGGCCCGTAGCATTCGCTTCGGCCACGCCCGGGTTCACAGTTGAACCCGTATCGGGGTCGGTTTGGGGGGCTCCGCAGCCGCTGACCCATGTGACGGTCAAATACAGTCCGATTAAATACAGTCCGTTCTTCATCATCAGTTGTGGCTTGAATCTCCGGCGGCCGACCCGAGTCGAGTCAAATAATCTGGCAAATGACCGACGTAGCAATTGCAATGCTTGCAGACACTGGCATTCTTGGAAATCGCGATTCCGCAGCGTGTGCACGGTCGCAGCGCAGGTTCGGTCGCCGACGGTGCCTGCGGAACCGTGGGGCCGTCGCCCAGTAGGCGTACGACCGCCGTGTCGGTCACCGTTTCGCGGACTTGGTATCCAAAGACAAACTTTTCTTTGCAGCGAGGACAACGAACGGTTTTCCCAATCAGCTCGCTTCCGCCACGAACCTTGTGTCCGCCGGGGCACTTGCAGGTGACGCGTTCGGAATTCGTTTCATTCATAGTTCTTTCCCCGTTTAAATGTTGGTTGGGCATCCATTCGCCGTTGTTTCAACCCCATCAATCCTGGCCAGTTTCGCGCCAAATTGGGGCGCGTCGAATGGACCTCAATACATCTCGGATGATGGGGGGGCGAGCACGCGGAATTGCTGCGTTTTTCGTGCGTCGGGCACGCCGGTTTGCTTCACATCGCTCCCTTGCTGTATAGAGTTTTTACGGTCAGTGACCAGAGTCTTATTAGAAGTGCTACATTGAAGGTAAAGTACCGTCCCTTGGAATCGATGAAGTGTGCGATGCCTTCCCAAAAACTGATTTCCCTAACCGCATCAGGCGCCGCAATATTTACGTTGGCGTACGTGTTCTGTTTGACGGTAGCGGCGGATGATCGGCGGGCCCCCGCACCGAAATTTGATGCCGGATCGACCCGCGGAATTTTTTTCGAATCCGTTTCCGATGCCATCAGCGGTCAACGGCCTAGCCTTCAGTCACTGCGTCAGACGAAGACCCCGGCGGCAGCGGTCGCGGCGGGGTCCACGGGCGCCACACAGGCAAAAGCTGGTCCCTGGGACAACCTGATTTCGGCGACCTCGATCGAAGACGAGGTCAAACGGATGAAGCTGCACTACGATTCTGTCGTCACCACACCGGGGCCGTTCAAGAGCGGCGGGTATGAGGACGCCCGGCTCGACCTGATGGTAATGAGCAGCATGTTCGCGATCATCACCGAATACGAAGGCGATGTCCGCTGGAAAGACGATGCCGCCGCGGCACGCGACCTACTTGGCCGAACGGCGTTCAATTGCAACGCCGGTACGACTCAAGTTTTCAACGAGGCTCGGGCGCGAAAAGATGACCTGCAAGACCTGATTAGCGGGGGCGGACTGCGAGGCCGAAAAGCTGAAGATGGAAACGATTGGGCATCCATCGCCGACCGCGCGCCGTTGATGCAGTACGCCGAGGCGTTGAACGATCAACTTCGCGAAGCGACCGGTGATCAAGCAATGGTCGAGAGTGAACCCGGTGACGTGCGGCGGCCCGCCGAACTGCTCGCCGTCCTCGGCCGCATCCTGGTCCAGGAAGGGATGGACGAAGCAGACGACGAGGACTACCGGAATTACAGCAAGGCGATGTCCGATGCGGCCACGGAAGTCACTCGCGGCCTGGAGTTGAAGGACTACGGCATGATCAGCAAGGGGGTTGGAAACATCATGCAGTCCTGCGACGCCTGTCACGCCGACTATCGATAAAAATCGATTACGAAGGATCGGCTTTCTTCAGTGTCGCCATGTACTCAACTAAGTCGACGAGGCCCTGCTGTCCGAAGAGATGATGCAGGTTTTCCGGCATCACTGATTTTTCGCTTTTCTTCATCGACTCGATGTCATCGACTTCGATCTTTCGGTCGATCGCATCGGCGGTTCGGATGACCACCTCGCGGTCGGTTTCGGACATCTTCAAGCCCGCGATCACTTGGCCTTCGGCCGTCAAGACAACGTAGTTCTCATAATTGTGACTGATCCCGGCACTTGGCAAAAGGATCGCGGTCAACATCGCTTCACGAGAAAGCTTGCTGCCGATCTCCGAGAGGTTGGGGCCGACATCTTTTCCGTGGCCGTTGACGATATGGCAGTTGGCGCAGGTCGCGACGCCACGGAACAGTTTCATTCCGGCAACCGCGTCGCCCTTGGCTTTGGCAAGTTGATCCACCGGGGGAAGCGGCTTGGCGTCTTTCTGTGCTGGCTGTGGAAGGACTCGGCCGGCGGCTTTCCGCAAACTTTCATCGTCACTGCGGGCGAGCAATGCGCCGGCGATCAACCAAGTGTCACCGACCAATTGTTTTTGATCGGCCTGCTCGATCAATTTCTTTTGGCCGCCCTTGCTACGAGCCAAGCCTACGACGGCGGCACGTCGCAAATCGAATGGCTGTTCGGCTTGCCGCGTGATTTCACTTAAGAAATAGATCGCTCGCCCGTTGCCAAGTAAACCCAACACTTCGGCGACCACCGGCCCATGTGCCTTGTCGATCAAGCGTTGCCGCACGAGCGGTCGCCCATGCTCCATTTCTAACAGTAATACTGCTGCTTCGACGGCGGCCGATCGATTATCACCCACCAACGTTTCAATCAGTTGTTTTTCGATGCCCGCGGGTTGAAATTTTTTGACCAAGCGAATGAATTCGGGGGTTCCCTGCGTCCGGTGAAGTTGCCGGTCGATCGCGGCGATCACCTCGGGATGCTCGCGGTAATTGAAGTCCTGCATCCGTTCGATGGCACGAACCAACACCGCATCACGACGAGCCTGCGCGGCGTCATCGTCTGTATTTTCGGCCGCGAACAGCAAACCAGGGAGCAGTAAACTGGGGAGCAACAAGCACGCGAGCAGTACATACGAGAACCGGCATGTCATCGCTATATGGCCGATACTGCGGTGATCGAATGAAAGGTTTAACATGAGGTATGACGATAGAAATAGAAACGGTTGGAAGGGCGTTGATCGAGTGACCACATCGTTTGAGAATGCGGCTTCGGTCTATGTCAAAGCAATGATGAAAGTTTACGGAAGCAATCTTCGCAGGGCTTCGGTTCGGACGACGGGATCGTGAAATTCTAAACTGCGGAAGTATCGATCCGTTTCGTTCAGCGGTCGGGATGGGTCGGCGATCAATGACACCATCGCTTCGGCCGCCTTGGGGGCCCGAATTCGCCACGTGATATCTCGTCCGGCGGGCGTATCCCAGCGGCCCTTGACCGCACTGAGATAGGCGTCAAAGCATTCCTCGGCACGGACATCGCTGCCAATCCCCAGAGCTTCGAGATACCAACGATCTTTTCCGTCGTATGCGGTCGCCAACTTGGCCCACAACCCTGGCATCGCATCGCTTTTGTCGTACCGCAATGCGATTGCCAACTCGCGACGGACGGCCGGTGAAGGGTCGTCCGCGGCGTCGGCCAGCCACTGTGACGGCGTATCGTTTAATTGCTTAGCCAACCGAATTGCGGTGATTCGCAAATTTGGTTCGGTGTGCTCCAGTCCCTTTTGGACATAGTGTTGTCCTCGGCCTTCGATCTTTCCGAGCAGCCACAATGCGCGAGCTTGGAAACGCGGATTGTTGTCGCCGAACAGTTTGAGAAGTTCCGATTCGGCCCCCGCCCCCATCGCATTTAACGCTCGCCACGCACGCGACTGAATCGCGCGATTAGGATTTTTCAGCGCGGCGGTGGCGCCGGCTGCGGTGCTGTAGTCATAGTTCGGAACGACATACTTAGTTCGTGGCGGCGCGACCCGAAACAGTCGACCTCGGTCGAGGTCTCCTTGATGGTGCCCGCCGACTCCGGGGTCATACCAGTCGGTGACGAACAATGATCCATCGGGTGCGACGCAGACATCGGCGGGGCGAAACCAAGGGTCATTGCTGCCGGTCAACAAGGGCTCGATCGTCGCTTGATAGCCCGCACCGTCGACCTTGACGGGATAAGCACGAACGACATTGGGGCCCGGGTCACAGTGGATCATTTGGTCCCAAAAGCGTTTCGGCAGTAAACGACCTTCGTAGAAACAGATACCACTTGGCGAACCGGCTCCGGTTTGCAGCAGATTGGGGACGACACCGGGATCGTTTAGATGCCAGTGTTGTAACGGGATTTCATCTTCGATGTTCATCCGGTCGTCACGCCACCCGGCACCGGTGATTTCGTCTCGGTAGCCATAATTGCCGTGCTCCATGACGAAGTTGATCCGTGTTCCACGGTTTCCGTCGTCGTCGTTGTCGCTTTGCCAAAGCGTGCCGAATGAGTCGACGGTGGTTTCCCAGTTGTTCCGAAAGTTGTGCGCGAGGACCTCAAAATTTGAACCGTCTAAATCACATCGAAAAGGCATCCCACCGAGTAGCGGCGCGCCGTTGTCGACGACCGGACGACCGTGGATGTCAATGACCGTATCACCGTCGGCATTTTTGACTTGTTCGCCGGTGTTGCCGAAATTCCAATACAGTTTTCCGTCCGGGCCAAACAAAAACGAGTGTCCGGAGTGGTCGTGCTGTGGATTTCCGACACCAGTAAAGATTGCCGTTTTCTGTTCCGGAACGTCGTCCCCATCGGCATCGGTGAACCGCCACACGTTCGGAGATGCGGTGACGATGACTTCGCGTCCTTGTTCACCGTCGAGGACACAAATCCCCATGGCCGAATCAATGTCGCGACCTTGGTAGAAGGTCGTCGTTTGGTCCATCACACCGTCACCGTTGGTGTCTTCGAGGATCAGGATTCGGTCGCCTTCCGGACGTGAACCGTTGTTGCGACGATAATTCATCACGTCACACACCCACACCCTGCCTTGGGTATCGATGTCGAGGTTGGTCAAGCTACGCAGCAGCGGTTCACTGGCCGACAATGTCAACTCTAATCCGTCGGCGACGGTGATACCTGCGATCGCGTTCTTGGGGTCTCGTTTGGCTGCGTCGTTGCTGGCCTTGGCAATCGTACCGACCGATGCCGGGGCCGCATCGGCATAAACGGCGAATCGTACGCTGGTGTCATTGCCCCCGTTTTGATTTGTACCGCCGTCATCAAGTGCGCCGATCGCGGTGAACGTTGTGAAACCTTCGGGCAAGCGATAATGGATCACGCTGTTGGCATGTGTTCCGATCGCATGGGTTCCCAGCGGAGTACCATCGACTGACCAAGGTTGCCCTTGGCAGTTTTGGTTTTTGCGAACATTCCCCCAGCCGCTTGTCGCTCGTTTCCATGGCAGGTCGAGCAGCGACATCGAACCGGATTTTCCGTGAATCATCGGGTCAATCCAATTGGCCCAATCACACGAATAGCCGTTATCTCCATCGTCTGCGATCAGGAATAAATCGCGAGCGCCATCAAGTGCCACCTTCATCTCGACGCGATGACCGGGAGTTTTCGTCGTCACGACGTCACTTGCGAATAGCCGACGCGGCTTGACACTGGAGGATTGATCGTCGTTGCCGTTCGCCTTTGGGGTATCCTTATCGAGCCGGAACTTTTCAATGACTTGTTGCTCATTGAAATTCTTCGGCTGATCATAATCTTGGTTCTTCAAGAGATCTTCTAGGCCGACTTTTTCCTTGCCCAAGCTAACTCCCGACTCGGGAATCGTTTCGCCCGCCGTCCAGAGGATTGCGTTGGTCACCAAACGGCGAACATCATCGTTTCCCCAGTTCCAGTGATAGTGCCCACCGGTGAACCCGAACGAGCGACCGCCGTCGGCTCGGTCATAGGCCCAGGCGACCGTTTGTGGTTCACCAGCGGCAACGCTTTTTCGGACGATCGGGTTGCCGCTGTGAGCACCGTCGGGACGCTTCATGGTGTGTTCCGGAGCGACCGCGTAAAGAATCGGTGTGATATCGGCGTCCTCTTTAAATCGCATGTGGAAGTACCACTCGTCATCGGTCGCGAAGGGTTGGACGCCACGCGTGATCGGGTGGGTAGGCAGCTCGCTGAACTCGGCAATCCAGTGCGGGTTCACGCTGTAGTGGACTTCGAAATGGCCACCGAGCAAGTCAACCCAATCGTCGCCCGGTTCGCCGGGGACCATTTCGACCGCGTAGTGCAAACAAACCAAGCCACAGCCTTCGCCAAGCCGTTTTCGTAGTTGATCACGATGATCCATCGCCACATGCCGACGTCCGCCGTCACAATAAATCACCACGGTGTCAGCGGAACGCAGTTGTTCGTCGGAGGGCCATTGGCGAACCACGGTGACTTTGGCGTCGGAGCTCTGTTCGATCGCATCTTGCAGAATCCGCAATCCGGCGAAATGTTCGTGGGCGCCATAGTTATGCGATCGGGGGCCGGCGACCATCAGCACGTGCTTGGGTTCGGCCGCGACCACGAGCGAATGGACCAAGAGGACTAGCTGGACGGACAAAATCATCGCCCAGGAACGATGTCGACGCATCATTTTGGAGAAGCCTATCGGGGGGAGTCGAGGTTGTGGAGTGTTTTGAGAAGAACTTCATCACCGATAACAAGGGTAACGAATCCTCCGTCGCATCAGTTTAGCAAGATTTCGTTGAGCTGAATTCGCCAGACAAACGATCGAACCCACGGTTTTACAATCAAGAGGTCCCCCATCTCGAATCGAAACGTGCTTTACGATTAAGCTGGGTGCGGGCGGCGGAATGAAATGAACGTCCCCGCCGACATGTGGCACCGAAGACGACATTAGGACAGCGATGGAGATTGACCGGCAGCGGATTCAAGACGACTTGCGGGGCATCGTGCGCGGCGATGTGCTTTGCGATCCGGTGTCGCGAACCCTTTATTCGACCGATGCGAGTATCTATGAATTGCAACCGATCGGTGTGGTCCGGCCGCGGTCGGCTGCCGACGTCGTTGCCATCGTTCGCTACGCATCCGAACATGACTTGCCGATCCACCCCCGCGGGGCCGGCAGTGGAGTTTCTGGGGAATCCATCGGCCCGGGGTTGGTGCTCGATTTTTCGCGATACATGCGGCGGATGCAAATGGATCGCAGCGACGGTCGCGTAGTCGTCGAAGCCGGCATGACCCTGGCCGAACTTAATCGTTCGATTCGATCATCGGGACGTTGGTTCGGTCCCGATCCGGCGACTCGCAGCATCACGACGATGGGCAGCGTCCTGGCCACGAATGCGTCGGGCAGTCATTACTTGCGAAGCGGTTCGGCCCGCGACAACATCTGCTCGCTCCGCGTCGTCACGATGGAAGGCGAACTTTTAAACCTGTCCAACCATCACCCATCACAAATGGGGATCCCCGGCCGCTTGGCTCGCGGACTGGTCAGTATCCGTGATCAACACCGCGATTGTATCGAAGTGGAAAACCGTGGATCTCCGGCGCGAAGTGGTTATCGATTCGATGGCGTCATCGATGCAGACGACAACGTGGACTTGGCGAAGTTTCTTTGCGGTACCCAAGGCACACTGGCCGTTGTCGTCGAAGCGACGGTGAAGACCGAACCGATCCCGAAGCATCGTGGCATTGCCGCGTTATTCTTTCATCGATTGGAATCGGCGGCACGAAGCGCCGTCATCGCTCTCAATCACGGTCCCGTCGCTTGCGACATGATCGGGCGGCGGTTGCTAGGGATCGCCCGCGAAACCGAGCGTCAATTCGAGAGTATGCTTCCTCGCGAAGCCGAGGCAATGTTATTGCTGGAATTGCAGGGTGAATCGTTGACCGAGTTGTCTGACCGAATCGAAATCCTCAAGCAAGAATTAACCCGAGGCCCCGACGGAGCCTTCAGCGCGACATCGAGCACCGACCAAGCGACCCGAGATCAATACTGGAAATTGTGTCGACGAGTCACGCCGCGATTGGGACGACTGAGAGGGCGGGAAATGCCAATCCCGTTCACCGAAGATATCGCAGTCGACCCACAACGACTGCCCGAAGCATTGATCGCGATTCAAAAGACCCTTCGCGATCACGAATGTACGTCGACGGTTTTTGCCCACGCGGGGCACGGGCAACTTCATATTCGACCATTCTTGGATTTATCGAAGGCAAGTGATCGCGATAAAATTCGTCAGGTCGCGACCGACGTTGCCGAAGTCGTCTGGAAGATGAACGGACAGATTTCCGTCGAACACGCCGCCGGCCTAAGTCGCAGCGCATTGCTTCCACGACAGTTCGGCGACTACTGGTTGGCAATGGGCCAGGTCAAACGATTGTTCGACCCTCATCATCGATTGAATCCCGGCAAACTTTTCGGTGCTGTGCTTCAACAACCCGATGAAAACCTGCGACCGATCGGCGATTCCATCGAAGTCGTATCGCCCGCACGGACGCTAATCGAGCCTTCCGACCGTATCGTCCAGCAATCTCGTTTACAATCCGCCGCGATCCCACAGTTGCCGGTGATGCAGCATTGGCCCGCCGGAAAAATGATCGATCAAGTCGCCCAGTCCTGCAACGGATGTGGACGCTGCCGAACGACCGCTGCCGATGAACGGCAGTGCCCCGTCTACCGGACGATGCGTGACGAAGAATCGACGCCCCGGGCGAAAGCCAATTTGCTGCGCGGCGTTTTAAGCGGCAAGATCGAGGTCGAAGCACTGGCCGGCGATCGCGCCAAAGCGGTCGCCGACTTGTGTTTCAATTGCCACCAGTGCCGCGTCGAATGCCCCTCGACGGTCGACATTCCTAAAATCGTTGGCGAACTGAAAGCACACTACGTCTCGACGAATGGATTGCCCCTCTCCGAACGGCTCTTCACCCGACTGGATTCGATCGCAAGCATTGGTGCGAAACTGCCGCGTCTTTCAAACTTTCTATTGCAAAATCGAATCGCACGATGGCTCGCCGAGCAGATGTTTGGGCTGGTTTCGACAAGAGAACTTCCGGCGATTGCGGACACCAGTTTTATTCGCTACGCGGCGCGGCGACGGTGGACGAAAAAGATCAACAGCGAGGGCACCAAGGTGCTTTACTTTGTCGATCATTATGCCAACTACCATGATCCTGACATCGGGCGGGCGCTAGCCGAAGTCCTGCAACAAAACGGGATCGGTCTGTACGTTCCGACGTCGCAATCGGGAAGCGGAATGGCGCGGATCACTGCCGGCGATTTGAAGGGGGCTCGCCGCATCGGACGACGCAATCTGCGTTTGCTGGCCGAAGCGATCCGGAATGGTTACACCGTGGTCGCGACGGAACCATCGGCGGTCTTGTGCCTGAAACACGAATACCCCAACTTATTTGACGACGAAGATGCTTACCTGGTTGCCGAAAATTCATATGAAGCATGTGACTTCCTGGTCCATCTGAATCATGCGGGAAAACTTGATCTCGATCTGCATATGATCGATGCACACTTCGCCTATCACCGACCATGTCACCTAAGAGTGCTCGATCCGGAAATCGCCGCGGTCGAACTATTGAAGATGATCCCGGGGCTGCAGGTCGAACACGTCGAAGGCGGTTGCAGCGGAATGGCGGGCACGTGGGGACTACAGCGACGCAACTATCGTAATAGCCTGCGAATCGGCTGGCCGATGATTTCTGCGATGCGTTCAAGCGGAATCCCCATCGCATCGACCGAATGCAGTGCGTGCAAGATGCAGATCGAACATGCCGCCGGACTACAGACGATCCATCCGATTAAGTTGTTGGCCTATGCATACGGGCGATTTCCTAAGGTCGGTGAACAATTGGGGTTGTTGAAAAACGACGCGTCATGATGAAATTGAAAGTTCTCCTGTTCGCCGGGCTACGCGAAGCGGCCCAGGCATCGAGCATCGAAGTCGAAATCAAAACACCGGCGACCGCGAACGATGTGGTCGACGAAGTTGCGAAGCGATTGCCGTCTGCCGCGACGTTGATTCGGCTCAGTCGACTTGCGATCGACCAATCCTATGTTGCCGATGACGCGGTGGTGACCGCCGATGCAAAAGAATTCGCGTTGATCCCGCCAGTCAGTGGAGGCTAAATCAGTGCCGCGTCTAGAACCAGTGTTTGGAGTCGGTTTATCAGCCCGGTGATCAATCAGAAACGGTGGCGAAGGCCAATCGGCGGATTCTCATTGCCAGAACTGACGCAACACCAGTGCCGGTCAATTCAACGGCGAAACGCGATTGCCGGGCCCGATAAAATAGTACACTCACGTCACGATTAACTTGATGGAATCTTCCCTTGCCGTTCTGGTGCGACTCGTCCATGCACCGATTCAGCTTGCGCAATGGTCCGACCAATTGGGCGACCCCGACATTGGGGCGCAGGGGTGGTTTGCCGGCGTGACCCGCCGAAAAACCAAAGATGACGCCGGTGTGGTACGCGTGACGCACACGTTGCATTATGAAGCCCACTCGACCATGGCACTTTCCGAACTGGATCGAATCGCCACCGAAGCGACGAAGCGTTTTCGCTTGACCAAGGTCATCGTGATTCATCGGCTTGGTGAAGTCCCGATCGGCCAAGTGAGTGTGTTGGTCGGCTGTTGTAGTGGACACCGCCCGGAAACGTTCGCCGCGCTTCCCTGGATCATGGATGGACTTAAGTCAAACGTCCCGATCTGGAAACGAGAAACCTACCAAGACCAATCGACCGAATGGATTCACCCGTGAGCCCGCGTTTGTATTTTGATCAGGCGGCGACGAGCGTCCCGAAGCCATCGGCGACGATCGAAACGATGCGCGAACACATGTTGAAACACGAGGCCGCAGTCGGGCGCGGAACGTATCGATCTGCGGTGCATGCCGGCGGAATCATCGCCAGCCTTCGTGAAGAACTCGCCCGTTGGATCCATGCCGTTTCTGCGAACGAAATCTCGCTTCAAAATGGCGGCACCGAGGCCCTAAACGTCGGCATCTTTGGATTAATACGTCCCGGCGATCACGTCGTCACCACAGCGGCCGAACATAATAGTGTCCTGCGACCGCTCCACCATCTGTCGCTACAACAGCAGGTCCAGCTTACGATCGTTGACGTCAATGCGAGTGGCCGAGTGTCTCCCGAGGCCGTGATGGGGGCCGTCCGCGAGGAGACGTCGATGGTCGCCGTGCTGACGGCGAGCAACGTGAATGGGACCATTCAACCGATCGAAGATCTCGGCCAGCGACTGGCAGAACACTTTGCTCACACCGCGAAACCGATTTTTTTGACCGACGCGGCACAGTCGTTTGGCTATCGACGAATCAACGTTCAACAAGCAGAGGTGGATGTCCTGGCCGCGCCGGGGCACAAAGGTGGACAAGGCCCTTTGGGGACCGGCTTCTTGTATGTCCGCCAAAAATTACACCCGCGTATCCGACCGCTCATCCTGGGTGGGACGGGCAGTCAATCCGATCGGCTTGAGATGCCAACCCTTTTCCCGCATGCCTTCGAAGCAGGCAATATGAATGTTCCCGCGTACGCCGGTTGGTTGGCCGGACTTCGTGCGCGACGCGGTGATCGTTCCGCAGCCGATACCTTGGATGAAACCGCACGGAAGCTGAGTTCGATCGCAGAGGACCTGTATCGGCGACTGGAAACCGTTCCCGGGGTTCGTGTGATCGGTCGTCCGAAACACCCGAAGCTACCCATCGTCAGCTTGGAAATTGAAGGACTGCCGGCAAGCGATGCGGCGAGCATCTTGGACAGTGAGTTTGGAATCGAAGTCCGATCGGGCCTGCACTGCGCGGCGCTCATTCACCGAGCCATCGGATCTCCATCCGATGGAACACTGCGAGTCAGTTGTTCGGCCGAGACCTCTGACGAGGATCTCGACCGATTGATCGATGCGATCGGCCAATTGACGGCCGGCGCGAGCAGTTTCTGATCGCGCCGACCGACTTGGGCATTCGTCCGCTATTTCAGCGGCTCGCCAAATGCGACGATTTGATAAAGGTGAAACGTGCCTTTGCCGTCTAAGCCGATGCGAATGAATTGCGCGTCGATCCCGGACGGAAAATCGATCATCCATTCGCCTTTCATTGACTCGGCGGTCCAGACTTTCTCGAACGTCTCGCCGTCCATGCTGGCCCAAACCGTTAGTCCTTCGGCGCGTTCGTAGAACTGGCCATTGCGACGATTGACCAACTTCAAGTGCTTGATGTGACTCGGCTGCGACAGACGGATGGTCACTGCCGGTGACTCGACGTCATGCTCGGAATGAAACGCGAAATCAAAGTCTTTTCGGCCGACCGGTGTAAACAGCAAATGCGGGTCGCGATTCCAATCCGAGTTTCTGAACTGCTGGCCCAAGCGGACCATCGCATCGGAAGTTAGTTCCGGATGACCTTGGTGCGAGCGCAGCTTCGGCGGTTCATGATAGGACGCGCCGATCCAGCCGTCATTGCGGACTTGAGAGACATTGGTTCGGCTGACAAGGTACTCGATCAAATCCAAGAACTCGATCGGAGCGATCTGCTTGGCCAAGCCCTCGGGCATTGAACTTGCTTTCATCGGTTTTTCGATTTCGATGTCGTCTAGCAAGATCTCTTTTTGCTTACCGTCGGCAATCCCCAAGGTCACTTTTTGCTCGTCTTTGGCGATGACGAATCCGTTGAATGTATCGCCATCGACGGTCAGAATGTTGACCGTTTCAAAGCCCTTGCTGATCTCCGCGTTGGGCATTAGCACCGATTGAATGATCTGAGATTTATTCAGTCGCGAACCCACATGGGTGAGTTCGGGACCGAACGGTTTGCCCAGGTCACCGATCTTATGACAAGCCGAGCAGACTTGTTTGTACACGGCCTCGCCACGCCGCGCATTTCCACCGCGTAACCCTGCGAGTGTTCCGATTGCTCGATTGCGATCGGCGTCCGAAGCGTCGACATCTTCGGCGATTTCGAGCGGTAAAACCGCGGCGCCGCCGGGGCCATTGATCTTGCGGAAACGCGAGAAGAAGGCTCTCGCAGATTCCGAGCTGTTGGCCAGAAATCCCGCTCCCTTTTCTTTGCCGCTCCACATCGGTTCGAGAGCATAAAGGGTATGTTCGAGCGTGTAGGCTAACCAATAATCCATTGGGTGATCGACCACACTGAGTGCCAATTCGAGCGCGTCGGGCGTGTCCAGGAAACTAATTCCGCGAACCGCTTCCAGACGGACGCGGGGGTGGGAATCGCTGGTTGCTTCGGCTAAGTAGTCATGCGCCGTTTCGATACGTTCGATTTCGTTGGTGATCGTGTGGATCGCTGCCGCGCGGGCGAGTGGTTCATCGCTACCCAGGATTCGGTCGAGCAAATCGGTGTCGACTTGGCGAAAGCTCTCTTGGATCCACATCGCTTCGCACAACTGCATTGGGTCGCTGGTCTCGGCAATCCATGACTTGATCGCCGACAAAACCGCTGCTTTGTCGCGTTCGCGTAGCACACGTCGTACGCGATACCGTGTTCGAAGTTCCGGAACCAACAGTTCTTCCAGCAACCGAGCTTCGCTCATCTCGGTCAGGTCGGCCTTTGATAACAGCGGCTTGTGCTTATTTACCAGTCGGTAGACGCGACCGTGTGTGTGGTCACGGTTGGGGTCACGTTGTGAATATTGCATGTGTCCGATCAAGGCATTGCACCAATCCCCAAACCAAACAGCCCCGTCGGGACCAATTTTAGGGTCGACGGGACGAAAGATCATGTCGGTCGAAGAAAGTAGGTCGTCAACCCGCTCGCCTTCGTAACCAGCCTGTTCTTCTTGGGCACGCAAATTGAAACGCGGCATTCCGTGCATGTTGATGACGCAGGCATAAATGAACTGCCCTTGAACTTCGTCGGGCAGATGTCGCGACAGCAGGAACTCGTTTCCAACGGCAGGCCGCATCCCTTGATTGTCGAACACCGGTGTGAGTGTTTTTCGGGTGTTGACTTCCTTGCCGAACAGCGGCGAAATCCAGTGCTGTTTCGCGTTCGTACCGTCACCGACGATTCCATTCCCCCACTGATCAAACACCAAGCACCACGGGTTACCATAGCCGGGGGTGCGATAGTGCAGAAACTTGCCACTGATCGGGTCGTAAACGTAGGCACCGCCGGTACCTTTATTACGAAACGGTCCCCACGGGGTTTCTAGCGTCGTCGACAGGGCGATCCCTTCGAGCATGTGCAAGTAACCGCCGTGCGAAAACTCCCAAGCGCCCATCGTATGGTGGGTATCATCGGTGGCGATTCCATCGATTAATTGAATGACCTCGTCGGCTTTGTCATCACCGTCGGTGTCTTTCAAAAATAAGATCCGGGGCTCATCGACGACCAAGACTCCGCCGTCGTAGAACTCAAAGCCGGTCGGGCAGATCAACTTGTCGTAAAACGTCTTGCACTTGTCTGCTTTTCCGTCGCCGTCGGTGTCTTCAAAAATTAACAATCGGTCGCTCGGCGGCGCCGCGCCGGGTTGCCATTGCGGATAGTTGGGCATGCAGGAGACCCACAAGCGGCCTTTGGCGTCGAACGCAAGCTGGTTGGGGTTGGCAAGTTCGGGGAACTCACGTTCGGATGCAAACAGCTTGACTTCCATTCCATCGGGAACGGTCATCATTTCGATTGACTCTTCCGGTGTCGGGTACTCCAGCGATTTAGGTTCGCGATACTTTCGGAAGTTATCGTCGCGAGTCCCGAACATGGTTTCCGGGATTACTACGTCACCGGTCGTGGAATCATCGGGAACGTTGGGGACGGATTTGTTTTCAGCCAAATCCCAAATGTACTGATCACGAACGGCAACCATCTTGCGGATCTTTCGATACTCGCTGGGGAAGGTTTCGGTATCCCAAGTTCGACGGCCACCGTAAACGTACCAGCCATTTAGCATGCGATAGTCTTGCAAATGCAACCATGACTTGTCGTTGACCCAGTGACGAATTACCTCCGCGTCGATCCCATCAGAGTCAGCACCGGTCGTGGGCGTTGCGTTTGAGAACAAGGCTTCGCGAAGCAGCTTCGCGATCAACTTGTCGCCTTGTTCGTTGAGGTGCAATCCGTTGATCGTGTATTGCATTCCCGGCGATTGTGCGAAGGCGGATTCGGTATCCGTGAATAGATCGACAAACGGAACGGCAAGTTCCTTTGCCAACGATTCGATCGCGTCTCGGTACTGCTTTAGGGCTTGGTTTCGAGTGTTGGCGTCGGGGTGCAACGGGTTCCCGGTCGATTCGAATGCCGCCGGGCTGATCAAAACGAACTGGGCGTCACCGCCGGAATGCTTCGCATTCGTTTCCTTCAGGTAGGCCCGGTAGTCTTTGACAAATTGTTCGACCGATGCTCGGTCGGCCCCTCGGTAAGATTCATTCGTCCCAAAGAAACACAAGTACGCCTGGGGAGCAAAGACGGCGAGTGGGTCATCGATATCGGTGTAGTTGCTAGGACGCTGGCGAACAGAAACTTCGTCGGCAGGCCAGCAGAAATTGCGAAATTGAATCTGCTTGTCCGAATGCGCCAAATGTAGATCGGTTTCAAAGTAACCGTACAAATTCATTCGCTCGCCGAGCGAACTACCGACGGCAACCAATTTGGTACCTTTGGTCAATTCGAGTTTTGGCTGCGTCGCAGTTCCCGACGTCGCGGCTCCCGTTTCTGCGGACACATCGCACGGCGAAATGAATCCGCCCAATGGCGAAATTAAGATAGCCAGCGGAATCGTGGCGAACCAAGCAATCAAACGCTTCATGTTTGTCCTTTGAGAAATAAATGCCTTCACGGTTCCGAGACCGATTCCGGCAGATGAGGTGGGTGGGGTTTGGCTGCAGTCGAAAGAGGTTGACTTTGGTGCCAAGGACTGCGAGCGAGAGCATCAGTAGTATAGTTCAAGCGTTCCCAATCGATGACGCCTATCTGTGCGGCAATGTGCTACGGTGCAAGCCCGGTAGCACGGTAGGGCTGGTTCATGATCCGTGGCTGGGGGCCTTCGCTTCGCCACCGCTTGAAACCACTTCGGGGAACGATCACTTTGTTGGCGATTGCCGCTGCGGCCCCATGCGTCTGAACACCCAAACATCCTCTATCGATGAACCTACCGTTGTCCACCGACCCTTCGAGCCCTTCGAGTGATTCATCCGGCAGCGACCAAACGCACCGAGGCACGGATTCCGTGTCCGGATGCGGATGGAAGCGAAGTTTACTTCCTGCGATCCTGGTTGCCGGCGGCTTGTCGGTGACAGTCGTCGGCTGGACCTGGGCCCTCGGCGGTCGGGCTTTAGCCGAACGTGTGATCACGGACCTAGCGATGCCTGTCGGGCAACTTTGGCTGCTCATGCTGATCGGAGCAATCACGGCGTACCGCTGTCAACACAAGGGGGTCGCGGCGACGTGCGCGTTCGTGTTTCTATTTGTCAGCACTATTTTCAATCCGATGGTATCAGGGGCCTTCTATGAAATGACTGAACTGATTCCTGAAAGCGATCCCGTCGAAGCCCTCGATCGACCGCTCGATACGGTCGTCTTGCTGGGAGGATACGCGCGGCGAAATCAATTCGACAGGGTCGAGGTTTCGCCGGATGGCCACCGGTTAGTGACGACGGCCCAGCTATGGCACTCAGGGATGACCAAATCAATTATCTGTACTGGCTCGGCCCACATCGGAAACAACCATCCGTCGATCATCGGCCCCCAGCTGCTGCGATCGATTGGCGTTCCCGGTGAGATCATCCTTGGCATCCCAGGTGAAAATACGTTTCAGGAAATAGAGTCGCTCGAGGCGTTCCTAGAGGATCCACCGCAGCAGTGGCTGGACCTGGTCGACGCGAAAAATCCGCGTATCGGGTTGGTCACCAGCGCCTATCACATGAAGCGAGCACTCCGTTTGGCAAAAACTCGTGACATCGAATTCATTCCCATTCCGTGCGGTTTCAATGCATCCAATGACGGTTGGACGCCGCGGATGTTGGTTCCGAGTGCCGGAGCGGGACAAAATATGGCAATTGTTTGTAAAACTTTTCTGGCCTATTTGGTGGGTCGTTAGTCACTTGTTGGGGGTCCCCTCGCGCTTCGAATCTCAAGCGATCCCCCCGAGCGTCGGCCTTCGGGCAACGCATTTCAGCCGATCAGGCAAGGCACGCGTCTGCCGCTCTTTCAGGCGGTGAAATAATCGTCCATTAGACTCCCCTAGCGTACCCCAGAAATACTGTGACGGAGCGTTGCGCGGATGCTAAGAAATCTTCCTTATGAGATTGAGAAATATTGCCGGTGAACTGAGCAATCAGGTCATTTGAGAATCACCCAGTGGGAGGCCCTGTGGAGAGAACGAAAAAGGCCGGTTAGATTGGCTTCCGCTGTAAGAGGGCCCTCGTCGCAATGGTATCACTGTCAATCGCGATGAGGGTTTTCTTACCTGACTGAGGTGTCGGGACGCCGCAATCGGGTGGTTTTTTTAAGAAAAGTCGAGACGGCTACCCGCCAATGGACAAAAAATGTCGGCAAGCGAACATAAACTCTGTCGGAAATTCGTAGTTTTCACGAATTTTGAAGACAACTGTTCGCTTTTCGCATAGAACCAGCCAATCTGGGCAGTCCGATACCGCCAGAAAGCTGATTGACGAAAGGGCGGATCGGATGAGGATCGTGGGACAAGTTGGACCGCGCTCAGACATTGATACCACTTCGTTCCCCAAGTTGGATTACCTTTAAATTTGGGGGGGCAAGTAGTGGGTGGTGAGAATGCCTTATCCGGATGTGGTGCACCGCCGGTCGGTGCAACGGAAACGAGGTCGAATCGAACAGAGACGACGAAGACAAACTTATTGAACGGCGGTTGTGCTTTGCGACCCGTTCTTCGAACCCAGAAAAGCTTTTACCCCCCAAAGAGCTAGGAAACACGATGAGTAAGAATCTATTAGTGGTGGACGATCACTTGGTGATCCGTATGGGCCTTAAAGCGATGCTTGAAGGCACCGATTTGGTTGTCGCGGCAGAAGCTTGCAATGCAGCCGAAGCAATCGCCGAAGTCGAGAAGTCGACTCCCGATTGCGTCCTGATGGACATTCGGATGGAAGGCGGCGATGGCTTGAATACGCTTGGTCGCTTGAAGCTGGATTACCCCGATCTGCCGATCGTTCTCTACTCGGCTTACGACAATCCCACCTACATCGCTCGCGCGGTTGCCCTGGGCGCGGCGGGCTATGTTCTCAAGTCGGCTCCGAAAGAGCGATTGATCGACGCATTGAACACCGCCGCGAGCGGCGAATCGGCTTGGACCCGCGAAGAACTCCGCCGCGTTACCGGTGCATTGGCAACGCCGCGATTGAGCCAAGACCTGGACGTTCCGTTGACGCATCGCGAAAGCGAAGTCCTGCGTCAAATGGCTCAGGGTTTGACCAATAAAGAGATCGCAAAGATGCTCGGCATCAGCTACGAGACGGTGAAGGAACACGTCCAGCACATCTTGCGAAAGATCGGCGTGACCGATCGAACGCAAGCCGCCGTGTGGGCCGTCCGCCGAAACCTCGTCTGATTCGACGCGACGTCACGATTGAAATTCAAACGGTTGTCCTGGAGTCCCGGGCAACCGTTTTTTGTTGCGCCCCCCGCGGCGGCGGCGTTCGGACTTACGCAATCACGAGGAACGTCAAGCGAGCCCTGGCCGACCAGACAGCGAGTTGGGAAATGAAAGCAAATTGAAGATCTGCAAAACCACAGAAATTCGGTCGCGGATGGTTGCAGCATTAGGGCGCAGCGTTACCTTTGGTCCCATCTCGCAACTCACCACCAAAAGGAGTTTGGAATGGGCACTCGAATTCCGCTGAGCCGTGTTGAAGAAGAAGCTCGGCTGCGTCAGGAACGTTTGGAATTGAGCATCGCTGAAATGGGGTTGTCGGTCCGGACGACAAACTGTCTGGAAGAAACCGGCATCTTCACGGTACGCGATCTTCTTCAAGCAACTCCGAAGCGACTGCTTTCGATCAGCAATTTTGGTGAAAAGACACTGGGGGAAGTTTACTCGGCGCTCGAAGAGCTGGGCTTTTATCGCCCGGGTCATCGACCGGAACAGCCGCGTTAACTTTGCCTTGCCGTCGCTGGCCCCGCGACCACGATTTCACAACGAATCCAATTTGACTCCGCATGCTTTGGCTGCGGAGTTTTTCATTTTCCGTGCGACGCGTAAGGTGATTGGATTGGCTGCACAGTCAACGCGGCAGGGGACAATGCGGATTCGGCTAGTGCGTTGCCAGGGGAGTTGTCCCAGAGTGGGCCTGTCAACAAGCCGCAGGTGTGCCGCTAGAATGTTGGCGGCGCCCCCATTCATTTGATTTCTTGATTCTTTCTGGCTCACGACACCTATGCGTTTTCCTCGTCCTTGGAGCAAGAAACGGGGGAAGCGTTTCGTCGGAACAGAATTGCGAAGCCTGCTTTGGGAAACCGCTTTTTTTAGCGGCGTGTTCCTCGTTGGGGTTTTCGTCCTATCGCTGGTTCTGATTGACCAGATGGCGACTTGGGATTCGCTCAAGCCACTGCAGGACCTCGCGGCTTTTGAACCGACGGATGAAGAACCGGATTTGGGCGGTGGATCTCTTTCGAGTTGGATTTTTGGAATTGTCGGTGTCGCGGCGATTTTGAGTGGTGGTGCCGGTTTTGCGTATCGATTGTTTCGTGTCGGCGCGAGCCACGAGCGTCGCTCGGCGATGGCCAAGAAGGCCCAGGCGATCGAGATCATTGTTCCGGGGACCGAAGGGATCGAACGGATGCCGTCAGTTCCGCGAGGAGACTTTCTAACCGACAGTCCAGGCGAGCGTCTGACTTATCGGATGGCCGCCGAACACTCCGGTGGGTCTGACCTTGTCGGCCCTGCGCTGCTCGCATTGCTCTGGAACACTGTTTGGTTTGTGTTGCTTGCCGTGGTCGTATTGGGGTTTTGGCACGGTCAACCGCGATACATCCTGACGGGCTTGCTGATCCCGTTTGCGGGGATTGGGTATTGGTCGTTCCGCTACTTTTTGGTTCAGTTGCGGAAGCTAGTCGGTGTTGGGGCGACCATCGTCGAAATTAGTGATCATCCGCTCTATCCAGGGAGCAGATACCGACTTTTTGTCTCGCAGTCGGGAAAACTTCGTCTCCGAAGACTAAGAATTCGCGTCGCGTGCGAAGAAGAGACGGTTTATCGGCAGGGAACGGACGTTCGTGTCGAGAAATATGAAGTATTCACTCAGGAATTGTGTCATGAACGCGATGTTCGAGTTGACCCACAGCGTCCTTGGGAACAACAATTCACACTTGACCTACCTGCCAATGTGATGCATTCCTTTGTTGGATCGCACAACGCCATCCGTTGGAAAGTCATTGTTACTGGAGAAGCTCGCCCGTGGCGATCGTTCTGCCGAAGTTATCCCGTCGTCGTCCATCCACCAGGTTTGCCGCCGAAACGCAGCCCGCGGTGAGCATCGAGCTCTGCCGTGAGGACGGTGTTTATGAAGGCGGTTGTGAGCTGACAGCCAACTGGCGGATCTCTCGCGTGACACTTGATTGCCTTTCGGCGATTGAGGTGTCCGTCCTTTGGTTTACCGAAGGCAAGGGGGATACGGACCTAAATGTCCACTACTTCGAGCGGCTCGAAAAAGAACAAATCCACCGTCATGGTCTGGCCGACCAGCAATCGCTTTCCTGCGTGCTTCCGGCGACCCCGCTCAGTTATCACGGTCGGTTAATTCGCCTGCGTTGGAGCGTCCGTCTGCGTCTGTTCATGACCAACGGACGCGAAATCGTAACGAACCAGCCATTCTACCTCGTGGCGGTCAACTCCAGCCAAAACGGCCTGACCGCGATCCGATCGAGTGATTGCCCATAGACTGTAAGGCGGCAATCGCTGAATCGACAAGTCAGCCGCAACTTCCGCCCCTGCCCGAATCCGGGGGAAAGGTGATGCCGTACCGACACCCCCCGTTTTCGATCACGTTGATTGCTTCGGATGTATTCGCGCGAGCCAACTAACGACAGCGAATCAGCTCGTGAGGAATGATCCCGAGTCGTCGAACGGTCTCATCGATGTCGTCGAGAAACCGATCGGCATCGACCGGGTATCCGGCGGTTGGTCGCAAACTTTCCAGTCCGACGTGCTGTTCCCGAAAGTATCGATTGAACGATTCCATCGATTTCTCACGTAGAAATTTGGCCACCATCGACGAGAACGCGACCGGTGTGAAGGAATCACCCTTTACGGTGAATCGAATTCCAAACTCTCGGTCAGCGAAGGGGACCCGGTAATGGCTCTCGCGTTTGGATTCCTCGACGACTTGTACCAACGTTCCATCGAAGGCGGCTTGAAGCGGGCCGGCATAATATCGGCGACCACCGTGCCGATCGCAAAACACTTCCACCGGCTCATCGTCGGTACAAAGGTCCGATTCGAGGAAATCTCGTGTCAGGCGAAGCGTGAGGTCACCGAGGATATCTGATTTGTTCAACCCTGCATCACACAACGCATTAAAACGCCCGGCGTCAATCACACGTGTCCTGATCCCGATCAGCTGAGCACCGGCGTGCCGCCAATGCCGAACAATCGTATCGCTATCTTCGATCTCCAGCGTCTGGTCCGTCAACGTTTGCAACCAAGGTCGACACGATAACGATTGATGGTCAAGGGACGCTAATTCTTTGGTCAGATCCAGAAAGCTTCGCTCCGGATGAACACACCGCCAACCGGCCGACGTGACCCACTGCAACACATGGTAAGGTGGCCGTCTGTGATCAGCCTGCAGCAAATTCGATGATGTGCGGCTGGCGGGCTGGAATACGGCTTTAGAATCGTCGATGAGGACACGTGAAGAGTCGATCTGGATTGGCTCTCGATACGGACCAAAGGCGTCCTGGGCGGCTTTCCATGCATGGTCATCCAGGCGCCACGCCGTAGCGGCAACGACAAACGGGCCCAGTTTGGGCCCGTATCCGGCCTCGTCCGTTGCGATCAGTAACATCCTGCTGTAAAGGCCTTTCGTCCAGTAGTTGCGAGTTCTGTGGGGTGATCCAATAGAGTAGTGGAAGAGATCGCATTCGCGGAGTGGACGGTGGTGGTGATTTGATTGCGATGCGGGCTGGCTCTAATTTGGCCGTAGATCTCTCGCTTCCCGCGAACGTCTTTGCTAAAAGCTAGTGCTTCGTCTAAATCAACTGTTTGGGTTCAGCTCATCGGCCGAAGGGCGTCCGCCCCGGTTACTGCACCGAAACCGCAGCTAACGCCATGCGTCTGATCGATCACAACGAAACTTTGAAGTGACAACGGAATACTCGTGTGGGCCAAGATTTGCACTTGGGCACCGCTACCAGGAATCAACAACAATCTCAACGGAAAGATCGTTCCACGCATGTTGGAAGAGTACAAAGTTAGCCGAAGTAGCCGTCAGTGCTACGTTCAACAACGACCGTTGAAAGAGGGCGAGTGGTACTACTCGGTTGTCATCGCCGGTGAAAAAGGCTACCAGCGTCGCGATTACTCCGCCGACGCGTGGGAGTCGCCACCTGAGGGATCGGTTGGGTTTTGGAAGTGCCAGATGCCACTCAACGGCGAACGGAAATTAGTCCTTGCGCCGCGCGAGGTGCTGATCGACTTGTTGCGTCAGATGGAGTCGGAACCGGAGCGCGTGAAGCTGCGGTTTCTCTTGGCGTTGACGTTGCTGCGACGCCGAGTGCTTCGGATGCTGGACTCGGCCCCCGGTGACCATGATGCGGAAGGGGTCAAGTTTTTGCAGTTTGAGGTCATCGATGATGGCACGACATTGGACATCATGGAGTGCAAGATCAGCAAACAAGAATCCGAATCGCTTAGCGAAGCCCTCGTCGACCTGCTGTACTGTGAAGCAAGCGAAGACGATCAGTGAAGGACGATCAGTGAAGGCACCGGAGATTTAGTGTCTTGTTCCAATTCAGGATTCGGGTGCGAGTCTTTAGTCGACGGGCGTCCGCCCCGGTTGCTGCACCAAGACCGTGGCTAACGCCATGCGGCTAATCCTAAAATCAAAGGCGGACAAAGCACTCAAGCAACGCATGCGACGCAAATCAAACGGCTGAATCTTTGCTTTCGAAGCCGGATTGATCTCGCATCAGGCGTGTGGGACTTGCTATTTGCGTTCACAGAGGCTCGAAGCGGCCCGGCGTGGAGAATGATCACCTATCGATTTTCGGTCGCCCCCCAATAACCAAAGCTGACGTTACACCAGGAAACCGCGATGCTCCACCAGAACGCAAGGATGCGTTTTCTCCTGCTATTGATGTGGATCTCGGTAGGTTTTGTTTCCGGCGGTGCAAGTTGTTCACAGCACAATCGTGTTCTTACGCTTCCTCCGCCGCCTACGGTCTTGTCGTCGGCGCCAACGGTCGAAGCCGTCATCGCGGCGGTCAACAGGACCGGGGCTGTCCGAGAACTCTCGACCAACACGGCGAGCGTCGACGTGATCTCGATGCCGGCACTTCCCCAGCTTTCGGCAACTGTTAGCCTACGTCGTGACCGTGACTTCCGGCTTCGCGCCCGACTACCCTTCGTGATGGGGTCCGATCTCGATATCGGGAGCAACAACGATTTGTTTTGGTTTGAAGTCCCCGAAGACTTCAGCCGCACGCTCTACTACGCTCGGCACGATCAATTCCAAGCCCAACTCAACCGCGCCGTCCTTCCGGTCGATCCCACCTGGCTCATGGATTCTTTGGGGCTAGCGCAAATCGACCGGGCTCAGATCGATCAGCCGATTCAAATGAGTGGTGACGGAAAGCTCGTATTGCAAGCCGCCGTTGCGATGCCGGCGGGCGTTTTTCGGCGTTTCTACACCATTGATCCGGAGCGCGGACATGTCATCGACCAGTACGTGTACTCGCCGACGGGACAGTTGATTGCCGAAAGCCATGCGTCCAACCATCAGTTCTATGCCGATCAAGGATGTTCGTTGCCCCACACGGTGCGATTTCGCTTAATCCCGGCTGCGGGTGATCCCTTGGAAATGCAAATCGAAGTCGGAACCTACGTGGTGAATCAAATCTTGAGTGGTGATCCAAATCTTTTTGTCATCCCGCAGGGAGCCGGTAAAGTCGTGGACTTGACCACGATCAGTCCGCTCGCGGTTTCCCCGTCGTTGCCAACGACAACACTACCGCCGATGACGAACGTGGTGCCGCCACCAATGCCTTCGGCGTCTCCATCGATCAGTCCCGTAGGTTTTAAGCGAGAAGGCTACCAGGATGACGTCACAACTCCGCTGCAGTTCCGTGGGTTTGAGTAGTGAGCAACCGCTGATTCGAAGCTCTCACTATTCCACATCCCTATTCGCGAGGTGTGCCGATTGGCGTTAGCCACGGTTACCGCGGAATAGGTTTGCCATCAGCCGGATGGCCTTCATCGATTCATAAAAAAACACCGCGTCAGTCCAAGATCGGAACGGGAATTGCGAATATCCGAATCAAGAGACTACGAAGTGCCAGTTTTGTTTTTCGGATCGATTCGTGGCGTCAGCTACAACGCTGTTGGAGCCTTGTAAGTGCCCGTCCGCTGACCACGGGAATCAGAGTGGCCAATAGTTTCGCCTTCGTGAACGTCGTTTCGCTACGCAGTATTGGTCTCCATGCATACCTACACTGACGCCTATCAGCACCCAACCTCCTCGGTCGCCGTTCCCGCACCGCCGACGCACCTGACGTTGGTGGCTTACTTGTTTTGGATCCTCGGCATCTTCGGCGCTCACCGATTCTATCTGGGGCGACCGGTGACCGGGGCAATCTATTTCTTCACCGGTGGGCTATTGCTGGTCGGTTGGATCATCGACCTTTTCTTAATCCCGGCGATGACCGAAGAGTCTGACCAGCGTTACCGTCCGGGCGAGATTGATTACACGCTCGCCTGGGGATTGTTCACCTTCCTTGGAGTGTTTGGCGTTCACCGTTTGTACATGGGGAAGATTTTTACCGGCGTTTTGTATCTGCTAACCGGCGGGTTACTGGGGGTCGGCGTAGTCTACGACCTCTTAACGCTAAACGAGCAGATTGATGAGCTAAATCGCTGGTAGCGAGTAGCGGTTGTGGAAAGTCCTGGCAGGTCGCCGTGAATACGGTTACGGTGAATACTTCTGGTCGCCCGGCGATGCCTGAGGAGAGCCGGAAGACTGACTCCGCGATGATCGCTGTCAATCTCGGATGCCGCGATTACTGGCGTTCGGCTTGTAGCTTCGCCTTCAATTCTTCGTAGACGACTTTGAATTGGGCGTTCTCGGGAGCCAGCTCGGATGCCAGTTGAAGCTGTGCGAGCGCGGCGTCAAGCTGCCCGTCGAGGTAAAGCGCGAGCCCGTACTGAAATTGAACGGGGGCGATTTCTGGGGCCAGCTTGGCATCTCGCGCAAGTAGTTCGAGATTTTGGTCGCGTAACTTTGTGGCGGCCTGTTGGTAACGCTCGCCTTCTTCGGGAGGAACACTGCCGGCGATCCGTTCATATAGGGATGCCAAGTTGGCGTGCGGCCCCGTCGTCCGCGGTTCGACACGGATCGCCGTTTGATACGCCTTCACCGCCTCGGGAATTCTCCCTAAACGCTCGCAAATGATTCCCCAGCCTAGGTGGGCTCCCGATCGGTCTGCGGAAACCATCAACTCTTGATGAACTTCCTCGAGTGCGACTTCAAGCTTCGAGCGTTCCTCGCGACTGAGTTGTGGCAAGACTGGTGAATGAACCAGTGCTTGTGCCGCGGTTGAACGAACCAATCGGGTCGGATCATCGAGTAGTTTGACAAGCTGTTTGCGAGTTTGCGAGGAGCCCGTCGAAGGCAACACCGAAGCCGCACTCGAACGCACCAGCGGGTGTGCGGATGGATCATCCAGAATGGAGTTGACGACGTTAGGCAATCCACGCACGCCTTGGCGAGCCAACTCCTCAATCAGCGTCGCCTTGGCGATTGCCGGTGCGCGGTGATCGGTGTACGAGAGAAACTCGATCGCCCTTCGAATTCCATCGCGATCGCCCCGTCGCAGAGGTACCAAGGCTTCGGCGAAATGTTCTTCTTGCTTGCGGTTGTCGCCGTACCACTGTTCGCAGGCTTGGTCACACCACTGATCCGTTTGGCTGATCAGATCCTGCAGTGATTGTTCGTTCTTGCCGATCGTTTGTTCGGCATCCGCTTCGGCCGCACTCAGCCATTGGGCATATTCCTTCGCCGCGAACTCATCACGGTGTTCGGGGGCAATTTCGTCAAGTCGATCGTTGACATGGCATCGACTGCAAGCGTTCGGGGTGCCCAATCGAACTGACAAGTCAGGACGGGGAATACGGATGCTATGGTCCCGTCTTGGATCTACATCCATGTACGTCGTTTCGGGCATGTGGCAGTTGACGCACTTTGCCCCTTCGCTGCCGGGCGCATGGTGATGGTGTGAAACGACGTCGTATTTACCGGCAGGGTGTTGGTGGCACGACGTGCAGGTTTGGTTGCCCGGGTGCTTTAGCTTGAGCGAATGGGGGTCGTGACAGTCGGTACAGCGAATGTCCTTGTGGTACATCTTGCTTTGGATAAACGATCCGTACACGTAGTCCTCGTCTTTGATTTGACCGTCGCCGTGATACGTCATTTCACCCAGCGTTTCCAAGCGGTAGTGATCGCAAAAGTTCGGGCCACCGGTTCCCCGATCATCCATCACGGCCCGGCGGCTATGGCAGGGCGCGCAGGTTTGCAGTTGTGGTTCAGGGTCATCGCCTTTGAGTTGGTTGACCAATCCGTAGCCGTAGCGGCGGTCCCAAAACAGTGACTTTTCGTTGGCGAGTTCGACGTGCAATGAAGCCGGGCCGTGGCATGCCTCGCAACTAACGTCGATCTCTGAGAACGTTGTGTGGTAAGTGACCGTGTCCGAATTGAAGTTGTGCTTCAAGTTCGTCGAGTGGCAATCGGCACACATCGTCTGCCAACGCTGTGCGATCCCGGTCCAGTGCAGGGGATCGTCGGCCGAGAGTTTTTCGGTCACGTCCGGTGGACGTAAGTAGAACCAACGATTGTCCCGACTATCCCAGGAAATTCGCAGTACTTGCAATCGGGCGACTTCGCAGGCCTCCGATGATTCATGACGATCAAACTCGACCATGTACTGCTGCAGCGGATAGACGCCGAAAACGTATTTGACTTCGAAGTCTTGCATTTCACCGTCTTCGCCTTCGGTGTGAACCATGAACCGGTCACCGTCTCGGAATAGACGATTGTGAAGTCCGTCATGCTCAAACGTCACATCGTTGAAATCGCCAAGGACGGTTTCATCGGTCGCCACATCCATGGCTTTGTCATGGTCGGATCCGTGAAATGCCTCGGTCTGTTCCTGGTGGCATTGGGCACAGGAATCGCGGCCGATAAACGACGGCGTAATTCCCTCGGGGCGGGCCGTCCAGTAGTCGGCGAACACCCCTCCGGCGGCGACCAGGACGATGGCGATCGCGACCATTGCCCAACGAGGAAAACGCCGATACTGACGACGCCGGGGCGAAACATTTCCCGCTACAGACTGGTCCGCTGCGGTCGCGGCGGACCCATCCGGCTCGCTTTGAATCGAATGGGACGCATCGTCCACGGAAGAGTCGCCAGTACTCGCTCGAGAATCCTCGGGCCGGACGGGCGTTTGTTTTTTCGAAGCCGACTTCGCGGACGGACGTTGCTTCTTGGGACGACGTGCTGACAATGAATCGGGGCGACGATCGTCGCGGCGGTGGGAGAAAGACGGAAGGAGAGATGTTACTGATCGGACGCCGGTCGCGAAGTAGGTGACACAACGCCATTGTTGTCATGTGGCATCGCCGAGTTTCGACCGCCGGCATCTTCGTTGGCGAAACCGTGATGGCCTACGCCGAAATCACCGAGCAGGCGAGCCGCTTCGATACGCATCTGTCGGATCAGGTTTCGGCGATGATCATCCTCGGGCGACACTTTGGCAAGTAACCGAGCGGCTTTGAGCAAATTTTCTGCGGCGTGGGCTTTTTGGTCCAGTTGACTGGCCCGGCGGAGCGTTTGCCGCTCTGAAACCGACTCGGTGGTAACGGAGGAATCATTAAGTAGGCGATCGGGACGGCGTGACAATTCGTCCAATAGGGATCCGGTCAGGACACTTTGTCGACCGCGGATCACATCAATCACGTCACCGACCATCGGATTGCCGATCGGGCCGACCGAATACGGAGATTCCAGTTCTTTGCGAATGGCGTCTTCGATCGCAGGGCTATCAGAGATCTCGGGCATTGGCGGTTCGACCCCTTTGGGCATTGTAATCACCTTGCCGTTCGGTGTCGGAACCGGTGCGGCAGGTCGCCTCGTCGCTGATGGGGCCTGCCCTCGTGAGTCTCGATTTTCCGTCTTGTCGGCATTTGCGTGCCGCTGTTTCGCTGCCGCGGGCGGACGTTCTTGAGACGCGGTTTGCTCTTGCGAGGCGGCCAACTGTCCAACGTGCCCGGGATATTCTCGTTTCGACGACGTCGGACTCGTCGCGTCATCGATCGTCTTGGCCAATCCGTCGTCCGCCATCACGAACAAATGCTCGGCGGGGAACGCGAAACCTTGCAGCCCCAATAATATCGCTGCCAATCGCAATGGATTTCCAGTGAGGTACTGAATCGGTCGTTTCGCGTGAGTCGTCGATCGCATCGTGAGCCTCCATGAGCGGTATCAAACACTTTCCTGGCACTTAAGATAACCTGATAGGCGGTGGTCGGCCAACAAGGAAACTGCGAGCGACACCGCAAGAGATACAGAGGAGATACGGCGGAAACTTATGGGCCAAACGCCCTCGTTGAATGCTGGGAACCGGCACAAACTGAAATCGAAAAGACGACTTGGGAATTTTGGAGAAAACGATGTGTGGGGCGTCGCCGGATAGGTGACGATCAATCAAAGGAGTTCTAGACTGACAATCGTCACGACAAGACGCCCGGAACGTCGTGATCGCGTCGGTTTTCGCCCGCCCATGGTCCGCGACTTGGTGACGTGGTAATGAATTGACCTCGCTTGGAAATCCGACGCATGAGCGAAGGAGGTACCGAGAGTCTCGCGCTCACGCGTTTGGCTTCGATCGTTCAAGCAAGCTTCATTTTGTTCCCGCAACACTGATCGCAATTCGCTCCGTCAAAAAAGAACGCTCGTCGACGCGATCATGCGAACGACGACATTCGTAATCGGCATCGGTTGATATGAATACGTTTAGCTTGGACTACATCGATGATTTGTATGTCCAATATGTCCAGGACCCTGACAGTGTCCCAGAGACTTGGCAACAGTACTTTGAACAGTTCATGGTCGTTTCGCCGAGCCAGGGAAAGAAATCGGCAACAATCAGTTCGTCGGCGAGCAGTTCGTCAGCAGCGGCCAGTGGTGCGAGCACTCGAACTCAGACGGCCGCAGGCGGGAATGGTCAACGGACGGCCGTCGCTAGTCCACCCGCACGTGACAGCATCAGTCCCTCAATTGGTGCTTCGATCGCCAGGGCAGCCAAAGGATCGACGGGAGATCAGGCGACTGACCAAGCGTTGTGGATGTCGCGGATGCAAGACCGCGTCAACCAATTGGTTCGTGAGTACCGCGTTCGCGGTCACCTCCGAGCGCAGCTTGACCCGTTGGGCATCGATCGTGCCGCGCCACCAGAGCTAAGCCCGAAGCGATATGGGCTCAGCGAGACCGATCTGCAGCGTCAGCTCGGTTCCTCGGCGGTCGAGCATGTCAAAGGTGACACGCTCGACGCGATTTTGACCAAGCTACAAAACACGTACTGTCGCTCGATCGGCGCACAATTCATGCACATCGACAATCGCAATATTCGCGATTGGCTTCAACAGCGCATGGAAAGCACTGAAAATCGGCTGGAATTGTCGCGAGAGAAACAACGCCGGATTTATGCGCGTTTGGCAGACGCCTCGATCTTCGAAGAATTCGTTCGCCGTAAATTTGTCGGTGCGAAAACGTTCTCGCTCGAAGGTGCCGAAACGCTGATTCCGATGATCGACCTTTCACTCGAGAAGGCCGGCGAACATGGCGTCAAAGAAGTGGTCATGGGGATGGCACACCGCGGTCGCTTGAACGTGATGGCGAACATCCTCAAGAAACGGGCGATGAACATTTTTTGGTCGTTTGACGATCCGAACCCCGAAATGAATCGTGGCGGCGGCGACGTCCGTTATCACCTCGGTTATAGCAGCGACTGGAAAACGGCTCGCGGCGATCATCTTCACATTTCGTTGTGTTTCAACCCCAGTCACCTTGAATTTGTCAACACCGTCGCAATGGGGCGGACTCGTTGCAAACAAGATCACCGTGGCGACCAGAATCGCCGCGAAGTGATGACGATGTTGATTCATGGCGATGCCGCCTTTGCGGGTGAAGGCATCGTGCAAGAAACGCTGAACCTCAGCCAATTGAAGGGCTATCGTGTCGGCGGAACCGTCCATATCGTGATCAACAATCAAGTCGGCTTTACCACCGAACCAGACTCTGGACGCAGCACGACTTATGCGACCGACGTTGCCAAGATGCTGCAAATTCCGATCTTTCATGTCAACGGCGAAGACCCCGAAGCGGTCGCCCAGGTCGTCTCGCTTGCGATGGATTTCCGTAACGAATTTCAACGCGACGTGGTCATCGATCTCTACGCATATCGCCGCTGGGGGCACAACGAAGGCGACGAACCGCGATTCACTCAACCGCGGATGTACGCCACCATTGATCAGCGGCCCAGCGTTCGTGAGCAGTACCTCAACAGTCTCAAAACGCTCGGCAAAATCACCGATGCCGACGCCGAGGAGATTCAGCAGAAGCGAACTGAGAAACTCGAGTCCGAATTCGAAGCCAGTCAACACGAACCTTTTGTTCCAGATACGCAGACACTGGCGGCCGGTTGGGCAGAGTTCTTCGGCGGACCCGAGCCGGTTGAACTAACCGACACG
Organism: Roseiconus lacunae; assembly: GCF_008312935.1. NCBI lineage: Bacteria > Pseudomonadati > Planctomycetota > Planctomycetia > Pirellulales > Pirellulaceae > Roseiconus > Roseiconus lacunae. The sequence goes on from NZ_VSZO01000053.1 coordinate 146,534, forward strand.
ACGTTCGACGAAGAACAGCTCGGCGATCTGGTCGATCAAGCCACTCGCCTGCCCGATGAATTCTCGCCACACAAAAAGCTGAAACGTTTGATCGCCAACCGTCGCAAGATGGCGATGGGGGAATTGCCATTCGACTGGGCGACCGCAGAGCTCGCGGCCTTTGCGACACTGCTTTCCGGCGGACACTCGGTTCGCTTGACCGGTCAGGATTGCCAGCGAGGAACGTTCTCGCAGCGGCATGCCGTCCAGCATGACGTGAAATCCGGTGAGACATTCATGCCGCTCTCCGGCCTCGCACATGGCGACGTCAGTATCGAAATTCACAATAGCCCGCTGAGCGAAGCCGGGGTCCTTGGGTTCGAATACGGTTACTCGCTCGACGCCCCCAATGATTTGGTTCTTTGGGAAGCGCAGTTCGGTGACTTCTGGAACTGTGCTCAAGTGATCGTGGATCAATTCATCGCCAGTGCAGAAGACAAATGGAATCGCCTTAGCGGCTTGGTGATGCTATTGCCGCACGGGTTCGAGGGGCAAGGACCGGAACACTGTAGCGCACGTGTTGAGCGATTCTTGGCGATGAGCGCCGAACACAACATCCAGGTTTGTCAGCCGACCACGCCGGCACAGTACTTCCACCTCCTGCGCCGACAAGTGATTCGCAAGTGGCGTAAACCGCTGGTGGTGCTGACGCCCAAGAGCTTGCTGCGTCATCCCGAAGTCATCAGTGACCGGAGTGATATCGCGGGTGGCCGTTTTCAGAAAATCCTGCAAGATCCAAATGTCAGCGTCAAGGACGCGAAACGTGTCATGCTGTGCACGGGAAAAGTCTACTATGACTTGAAAAAGCATCGCGATGAACTCGGTCGTCACGACGTTTCCATTGTCCGAGTTGAACAACTTTATCCGCTCAGTAGCGAAGAACTGATCGCGTCGCTCGACGGCGCCGGTCGCAACACCGATGTCTATTTTGTTCAGGACGAACCGTTGAACATGGGGACATGGCCCTACGTCAAGTTACACTTCGGCGATGACCTCAATGCTGCCGGGTTTAATCTCAAACCCGTGACGCGCGCCGAATCGGCAAGCCCCAGCACCGGAAGCATGGCCGCGCACGTTTTAGAGCAACGCGAATTGATCGAAGCCGCATTCGATGGCCTAAGCTGATCAACAGACACGACGCGGGCGGCGTTTGACCAGCAGCCGGCGTTAACTGCAGGCCAATACCGCGTCACGTCTCCGCGGCGATCGTTCTATCAGCCGCGTTTGGGGCGGGGGATTTTTCCGCGCCCCTTGGCCGTGCCTCTTGCCCCTTTGCGGCGTTGATTGCGCCCACCACCGGTTGAACTGGTTTTCTCGAACTCTACCTCTGACAACGGTTTGCCGAGGTTGTCTTTTAGTTGTAAGACGCGATCACGAAGTTGAGCGGCACGCTCGAACTCTAGGTCTTCGGCCGCGGCCAGCATTTCGCGTTCGAGTTCTTCGATAAACTCGATGGTAATGTAGGTCGCATCGGACTCTTCTTGCGCAGCCGCGTTGGTTTGACGCCGCTTCGCAGCTTCGGACTCGATCCCCGACTTAATCCGCTTGCGGACCGTTTCGGGAGTGATGCCGTGTTCTTCGTTGTAGGCGATTTGCAGCGCCCGCCTCCGTTCGGTTTCGTCTATCGCCAACCGCATCGACTCGGTCACCGAATCGGCATACAGAATGACCTTGCTATTCGCGTTCCGCGCGGCACGCCCGATGGTTTGGATCAGACTTGTTTCGCTGCGCAAGAAACCTTCTTTATCAGCGTCCAGGATCGCGACCAGGGAGACTTCGGGAAGGTCCAAGCCTTCGCGAAGCAGGTTCACGCCGACCAAGCAATCGAACTGGCCGGATCGCAATTCCTGAAGCAAATCGACTCGTTCGAATGCGTTGAGTTCGCTATGGAGCCAGCGGCAACGAATGTTCTGTTCTTGAAGAAACGTCGACAGGTCCTCGGCAAGCCGTTTGGTCAGTGCGGTCACCAGGACACGTTCGTCACGTTCGGCACGGGCGCGGATCTCGCCGACCAGATGATTGACTTGTCCGCGGGCGGAAACAATTTCGATTTCAGGATCAAGCAAGCCGGTGGGACGAATGATTTGTTCCACCACTTCGCCACCGGTCCGTTCGAGTTCGTAGTCGCTAGGCGTTGCGCTGACAAAGCAAATTTGTCCCGTGCGGGCTTCCCATTCTTCAAACTTCAGCGGGCGATTGTCGAGTGCACTGGGCAATCGGAATCCATGGTCGACCAAGGTCAATTTTCGGCTGCGGTCACCGGCATACATCGCGCGAACTTGGGGGACTGTCACATGAGATTCGTCAACGAACGTTACGAAGTCATCCGGAAAGAAGCTGTACAGCGTGTCGGGGGTTGCGCCGGGGGGCTTGCCGGAGAGCGGTCTTGAGTAATTCTCCACACCCGGGCAATGTCCTACTTCGGCCATCATCTCGAGGTCAAAACGTGTCCGAGCCGAAAGTCGCTGAGCTTCGAGTAGTTTGCCTTCCTTTTCGAATTTTTCGAGCTGCATTTTCAGTTCCGCACGAATCACCGCGATCGCCCGTCGGATTCGATCCTCGGGCATCACAAAGTGCTTGGCCGGATAGATAAAGAGTTGCGAAACCGTCTTGATCGTTTCCCCGGATACCGGTTTGATTAACGAGATTTTTTCGATCTGATCGCCCCACATTTCAATGCGGTAGGCGAATTCTTCGTAGCTTGGCCAGAGTTCCACGCTGTCACCCCGCACCCGAAATTTCCCTCGCTCGAAGGCCATGTCATTGCGTTCGTAGAGGACGTCGACGAGCTTTAGAAGCAAATGATCACGCCGAATGGTTTCGCCGACCGTGAGCGAGACGACTAACTGTTTGTAATCGTCGGGAGAACCAAGGCCATAAATGCTACTGACCGAGGCCACGATCACGACATCGCGTCGGCTGACCAAAGAGCTAGTCGTGGCAAGTCGCAATCGGTCGATTTCTTCGTTGATCGACGCGTCCTTCTCGATGTAGACATCGCGCTGCGGTATGTAGGCTTCTGGCTGGTAGTAGTCGTAGTAGCTGACGAAATAGTGGACCGCGTTCTCGGGGAAGAACTCCTTAAACTCGCTGTAAAGCTGGGCGGCAAGTGTCTTGTTATGGCTTAGCACCAGCGCCGGGCGCCCGACGTTGGCGATGACGTTGGCCATTGTGAACGTCTTTCCCGTTCCCGTCGCCCCCAGCAGAACCTGAGCTGATTTACCCGATAGGATGCCACGGGTTAGCTTTTCGATGGCCTGCGGCTGATCACCCGCCGGTGCAAACGCGCTGCTAAGGTGAAACTCAGCCGCCGGGTGCGACTTCGTGTTCTTGCCTTCGGAAATCATCTTGGAACCTTCGCCAATGAGGAATCTGTTGCTGGATTATCACGAAAAGCACAGTCCCTGGCGAGTGCCTGCGAGGGCAATTCGATTTCCCTTCTACCCCAGAAGGTGTGTCGACGGCGCTCGCCTTAAGGCCCGGTTTCAGATGGTACAGGACCGATCCGAGCGCGCCCTTCTTGCGGATGGTGGATGGGACTCAGGAACGCCGCATTGGTAGTGCGAAAGAAGACGCCGAAGAAATCGCGGTTCCCTCGTTCATCGACATCTGATTCTAAGATCAGCCGCTTGGCGGTAACCACGGTTTCCGAGCAATGGCCGGGACCGGCACCCGTCGGCTGATGAGCCAATCCCGGAGATCAAATCAAGACCGTTCGGTTTTCAGACTAGCCGATCGGCGTTAGCTGCGGTTTTGGCGCAACAACCGGGGCCAACGCTCGTCCGCTGATGAGTCATACCCGAACATTTGATCTAGACGGATTACGAGGAGCGAACATTCGAAGCTGCCACGAAGTGAGGAGAAGTCGGGGCACGACTGAAAGCACACGCGCATGCCCAGCCCGAAAGGTTTCAAGTGACTACTGGCGAGTGCTTTGATAACTCGAAACTATCGGGCTAAGTTCGGCAATTCGGCATCACCGCTTCTGCGGAGACGGTCAGGAAGTCGCCACGGCAATTCGGCATTGCCTATTCGCTCGCTTCGGTCATCCCGAGCAAATCGTCCTTGCCGATTCGGTCGCAGAAATCGCCGAGCGATTCGCCTTCGTTGCGATTTGTTTTAAAGATCTTTGCGACAGCAACGATCTCATCGACGACCTGATCGGAGGGGACAAGGTCCTTGTAGATGTAGGCCAAGCGATTGCCTAGCCAGCCACCGCCGAGGAACATCGTGTACTTATCCTTGGCCTTACCGACGAGCGCGATGTCCGCGTTGTAGGGGCGTGCGCATCCGTTCGGGCATCCCGTCATTCGGATTGTGAAGCGTTCCTTTTCCAGTCCAAGCTTTGCGAGCGGTTGCTCCAGGTCATCGATGAGGCTGGGCAGACGACGTTCGCTTTCGGTAATCGCAAGACCGCAAGTTGGCAGCGCGACACAGGCCATCGACCAGCGCCGAACCGTGCTCGTCTCTTCGGTAGTCGGCGCCCCATGCCGTTTAATGATTTCGATCAACTTGTCTTTGTCGGCCGGATCGATGTCGGTGAAGATGATGCTTTGGTATCCGGTCATCCGCATTTCGGTACCGAACGTCGTGCAGATCTCACGCATCATCGCTTTGAGGCGGATTTGATCGTTGTCGTATAGCCGGCCATTTTCGACACTCAGGCCATACGAGAGTTTTCCATCACCTTGTTCCTGCCAGCCCATGTGATCGTCGACACCGGTGACTTCGTCCTCGGTGCAATCCTTCAGTGGCTCACCGAAGTACTCTTCGACGGCACGGCGGAATTTCTCGATCCCCCATTGATCGACCAGATACTTCATCCGTGCGACTTTGCGGTCTTCGCGGTTGCCGTAGTCGCGCTGGACTTTGATGACTGCTTTGGCAACGTCGATCGCTTGATCGGGAGTGCAGAATGCCATCCGCTTTGCCAGCGCCGGGTAAGTCCGTTTGAGTGCCGGGGTGGTTCCCATGCCGCCACCGACCAAGACGTTGTAGCCGATGATTTTGCCATCTCGGACGACCGCTAGGAAGCCGAGGTCTTGGGTGTAGATATCGATGCAGTTGTCTTCTGGCAGGGCAATCCCAGTCTTGAACTTTCGCGGCAGGTAGCGAGGTCCGTAAAGCGGTTCAGAAACTGGGCCGCCACCTTCGAGTGTTTTTTCGCCTGTTTCAGGATCAGTCACCCACAGTTCGTGATACGCAGGTGTCTGCGGGGCAAGTGCGTGAGTCAACGCATCGGTCAATTCTGCCATCTCGTCATGAACGCCACCGACTCGCTTGGCGGGGCAGCACATGATATTTCGGTTCACGTCGCCGCAGGCTGCCAGAGTGGACAATTCCATCTCGTTGATGCGGTTGATCGTTTCACGCAGATCCTTTTTCAAAATCCCATGCAGCTGCAGTGTCTGCCGCGTCGTGATTTTGATGGTCGATGTACCCAGCTCGTCGCACAGATCCAACTGGGCCAGCATTTGTTTGCTGGTGATTCGGCCCCCCGGAATGCGGCAGCGAACCATCATGGAGTAGGCTTTTCCGCCACCCTGCTTCTTCAGCTCGGCGCGCTTGTCGCGGTCGTCTTGTTGATAGGTGCCGTGAAACTTCAGCAACTGGATGTCGGACTTGTCAAAATGATCCGAATCATTTGCCAGTTCCTCGCCGATCGACCCGCGCAAGAACTGACTGTCTTCTTTGATCTTTTCCAGGGGGCTAAGCTTGGGCGCTTCGGTAGACATCGAGTGAAAAATCCTGTGTGATAACGACTGGCGGATCAACAGTCTGTGAACTGTGAATCTGAGCAAACTATAACGGGCGCACCGCAATCCCACTATGGCGATGTCACCTTCGGGAATAGGGTTTTTGCCTTAGCGGGGCAACATTGAACAAGCGAGTCAGGTGGAGATGAAGGCAGAAATACTGGATGGAAAGCGTGTTGCGGCGGAGATCCGCGCGGAAGTGGCCAAGAGCGTGGAACAATTTGTCGCAAGTGGTGCTCCTGCCCCTTGCTTGACCGCTGTCCTCGTCGGTGAAGACCCGGCGAGTCAGGTCTATGTTCGCAATAAAGCCAGGGCATGCGAGAAAGCGGGCATCGAGGGACGGACTCACCGTTTGCCCGTTGATGCCGGGCAGAAAGAGTTGCTCGCGCTGGTCAACGAACTGAACACCGACGCCAACGTGAACGGAATCCTGGTTCAGCTTCCCTTACCGGCAGGCCATGACTACGACGAACGTGAAATTCTTGACGCGATCGATCCACTTAAAGACGTTGATGCGTTTTCACCCATCAACGTTGGCTTGCTCATGCAGGGTCGGCCGCGTTTTCTGCCCTGCACCCCTCATGGGATTGTCCAGTTACTACACCGCTCTGGGATTTCAACGTCGGCTAAAAAGGTTTGCGTGATCGGACGCAGCGAGATCGTCGGCAAGCCGATGGCGATGATGTTGGCTCAGAAAAGTGGATCATGCGGCCCCGATGTTGCCAACGCGACGGTGACGCTTGCTCATAGTCGCACCGCCGATCTGGCGGCGACCTGCCGTGACGCTGACATCCTAATCGCCGCCGTCGGTCGACCCAAGATGATCACCGGCGACATGATCAAACCCGACGCCGTCGTCATCGATGTTGGGATCAATCGGGTTGAAGACAAGTTGGTCGGCGACGTGGACTTTGACGCCGCCGCCGAAATCGCTTCAGCAATCACTCCCGTCCCGGGGGGCGTCGGCCCACTGACCATCGCGATGTTGCTACACAATACGTTGATGGCCGCCAAGTTGCAGACGGGACGGTGATTGATCAACTCGGTAGCGTTTCGGCCGATGATCGGTCAACCGATCCGGTCGAGACCGAAACGCGGCGTGACCGAAAGCCTCGGCGAATTGTCGCAACGGGCTTTCTTTTGTTTGATGTCCAAGCGTCCGGGGATTTCGATGCTATTCGTAGTCCCACTTCATAATCCAGGGATCTTGGTACTTCTTTTGTAGCTGCTTCAGTTTCGCTTGGTACGCTTCCAGAACGTCCGCATGTCCCGGGCTGTCTGCCAAGTTCGTTGATTCATGGGGGTCGGTTGCCATGTCGTACAATTCGAACTCTGGCCTCTGGACGTAGCGACCGACGGTCATCTGTCCGTAGGGAGCGTCGTTGCCTTTTGCCAGTTGTGCCTGCCAGCTACTCGCCGCCCACAGGTCCGACGCAAAGGGATAAGGCAATGGATGGGCAATGTTCCAAATCAGCTTGTACTTGTCGTCGCGAACAACCCGCATCGGGTAGTACATCTGGATTTCATGAAACGTATGTGACGCCATAATCGCGTCGTGATGGGGGCGGTCAGGGTCCGACAGGCACGGCATCCACGAACGACCGTGGTATTGGTCGAAAGGGTGGTTGCCATTGCGATTTTCTTGAAGTGCCTCGTCGCGTTCTTGCCAAAATTTCTTGGCCGATAGCATGTTCTTAGGCGCATTCTTTTGGTGATCGAGCCCGCCGGCGAAATCGAGCAAGCTGGGCGTGATGTCGATATGGCTGATCATCGCTTGAGAGTGGAATCCGCGTCGCTCTTGGTATGGGTCTCGGACGACCATCGGAACGTGAAGGCCGCCTTCGTACACGGTCGTCTTTCCACCGGCAAAGGCCATCCCATGGTCACTCGTAAAGACGATCAGTGTCTTCTCGTAAAGGTCTGCCTCTTTTAAGATCTCGACCAACCGGGCAACTCCTGCGTCGACACGCGAGCATGACTGGTAGTATTGCGCGAGTTCTTCACGGGTTTCCGCCGTGTCGGGTAGAAACGGCGGCACGGTGACTTCCGAAGGGTCGAAGAATGTCTCTTCGACGCCGGGAAAAGATCCGCGATTAGGTTTGTTTCCAAACAGATTGGGTTTCAGCTCCGATTCGCTGGTCTTGTCCACTCCGCCGCCGCGGTGTGGGTCCGAAGTTCCGAAGTACAAGAAGAATGGACGGTCTCTGTCGTTGCTCTTGATAAAATCTTCGCACTTGTTGGCCATCTCGACCGCGTTGCGCCCGTTGCCCTTAAGGTACGTGTCAAAGTGATAGACCGCTTCCGGGGCAACGTGATACTTACCGATATGACCAGTCCGGTAGCCGGCTCGCGCCATCACACATGGTAACGACAACGACACGATGTCGTGAAAGCTGGCAAACTTGTGGTAATGGTGCTGGTGACCAAATTGCCCATTGCGATGGTTGTGGATACCGCTCATCACAACACTACGGCTGGCGCTGCACGAGGCGGTCGTGGCGAACGCACGATCGAAGACCACGCCGTCTTTGGCGATCGCGTCAATCGCGGGCGTCTTCGCCGCCGGATCGCCATAGCAGCCCAGCGTGGGACTCTCGTCATCGGTGATCACGAAGATCACATTGCGCTCGGCCGACTGAACCGGGACACAGGATAAAAACAGGACGACGAGCGGTGCAGCTATTGCTGCGACGGCGGTTCGTTGAGGCATTTTGGGAGGTGGTGAACGGTTGGGGGGAGGCGCCGCCCGGTGACGGCCCGAAGCGTGTCCCCATAGCCTACTCGCCAATGATCATCGAGTGCGGTTTTTAGCGTCCGAGCTAAGAGAATTTGCCGAGGTCAACGATTTGCCGAAGACAAAGCGTCATGCGTTGGCCGACTGCCGTTGATCGGCGCCGATCCAGGTTCCGACCGTTTCGCCGTTAACGGCACGGACGATGCTCCCGGACTTCTTAAAGTTGAACACCAGGATGGGCTTGTCGTGTTCGGCGCAGAGTGCGATCGCGGTTGCGTCCATCACCCGAAGTTGCTTTTCAGTCACGTCCCGGAACGTCAGGGAGTCATAGAGCACCGCGTGTGGGTTCTTTTCTGGGTCGTCGCTGTACACACCGTCCACCCGTGTGGCTTTCAGGACGACATCGGCGTCGATTTCCAAGGCACGTTGGGCTGCCGCGGTATCGGTGGTCACAAAGGGGTTCCCGATTCCGGCCGCCAGGATAATCACACGGCCTTTTTCAAGATGACGAATTGCCCGCCGACGGATAAATGTTTCCGCGATCTTGTCCATCGGAACCGCCGACATGACGCGGGTCGACAAGCCGGTCCGCTCGATGGCGTCTTGCATCGCGAGTGAGTTGATCATCGTCGCCAGCATGCCCATGTAATGTGCGGTTGCTTCTTGGACGAGCGCGTTCGAGCCGGAAAACTGCGCACCGCGGAGGATGTTTCCACCGCCGACGACAATCGCAATTTGGCAACCCGACTCGTGAGCCTGTTTGATTTGGTTTGCGATCTCCCCCATTTCCTGGCTGCTTATCCCGCGGCCACCGGAATCAGCGAGGCTTTCACCGCTAAGTTTGAGGATGACACGGCGGTATTGAAGATTCGATTCGTTGCGGTCGGTCATAGCGATGCGGCTCTATGGGAAAACAAGTGGCGAGGTTTCAAGAGCATACGAAAAAACCTCGTTCATCCCGAGGGGACAAACGAGGTTTCTCGATTGATCATTGGTGTGACGATCGCGTTGGTGCGATCATTGGCGTTAGCCACCAACGGCGACGCGTTTGAACGCCACCACTTCGGCACCGTCGGCGAATTCTGTGACGGCGGCTTCGACCGTTTTGGAATCGTCAAGTGCGTAGAATTGGCTTAGCAAGCACTTCTCTTGGTCAAGCAACGTGTTGTCGGCGACGAAACGCTCGAGTTTGCCGGGGACGATCTTATCCCAGATTTTCTCTGGCTTTCCTTCGGCCTTCAGCTCAGCCTTGATGGCTTCTTCGGCTTGCGCCATGACTTCGGGAGTCAGTTGCTTACGGCTTGCGTACTGAGGCACATTCTTGAGCGGTTTGCCAAGCCGGGCGCGGTCTTCGTTTTCGACCTTGATCTGTCCTTGCAGCGACTCGGTTTCCTTCGCGACAAAGTCCGCGTCGAACTCATCGGGGGTCAGGATTTTCGGGCTCATCGCTGCGATGTGCATCGCGACACCGCGGAAGAATTGTGGCGCGTCGTCCTTGCCGCCATCCTTGTAGGAAACCAAAACGCCGATCTTGCTTCCGGCGTGGATGTACGAGGAAAGTTGCTCGCCTTCGACGGTTTGGAAATCGGCGACTTCGATCTTTTCGCCGATCGTTCCGGTGCGTTCGACCAGTTTCTCGGCAACGGTCGAGCCGTCGAATTCCATCGCAGCGACTTCTTCTTTCGTTGTCAGGCCTTTGGAAACCGCGTCTTTTGCGATTTGCTCGGCAAGTTTGACGAAGTCTTCGTTCTTGGCGACGAAGTCGGTTTCGCAGCTCAACGCCAGTAGTGCGCCTTTGTTTCCTTCGACCAAGGCGACGACGACGCCTTCGTTGGCTTCGCGATCGGCACGCTTTGCGGCAACCTTTTGGCCTTTTTTGCGAAGGTAATCGAGTGCGCCTTCGAGGTCCCCACCGGACTCTTCGAGGGCTTTCTTGCAGTCCATCATGCCTGCGCCGGTGGACTTTCTGAGTTCGCTAACGTCTTTGGCTGAGATAGCCATGGCTTCCTCCGATTTTGTCTAAATCTGAGTTGTTTTGTGTGAAGGGGTGCCAGAGATCGTTCGACCAGATTATCCGATCCGGTCATTCGGTCAACGGCGTTGGGTGGGTGAAACGCGATCGGCCCCGTAGGCCTGCGATGCCAGTATCGATGCTGACTCGATCAGGAGGTGGGGCAGAGTGACGACACCGGGCGCGGGGAATGGTTCAAGCGATTGCCGCGGTGTCGTGAATGTTATCGATGCGGTGCCATCACGGCGACACCGCGTGTTGAGTGAGTCTCGCTAAGGCTCGATTAGGCTTCCGAACTCGCTGCTTCGGCGGGGGCTTCGGCCGCCGGTGCTGCTTCGGCAGGGGCGGTCGCTTCGGCGGGAACTTCGTTCTGCCCGCGTCCCTTGATCACTGCTTCTGAAAGCTGTTTGAGGATCAGCTCGATACTGCGAATCCCGTCGTCGTTACCGGGGATCGGGAGGTCGATCAGCGACGGATCGCTGTCGGTGTCGATCAGGCCGACGGTGGTGATGCCCAGTCGTTTGGCTTCGCGGACCGCGTTGCGCTCTTTGCCAGGATCGACGATGAACAAGCACTCAGGCAAACGGTTCATCGTCCGCAAACCGTTCAAGTTGCGGTACATCTTGCGGTATTCGCGGTTCAAGGCCGATTGCATTTTCTTGCTGTAGCCGTTGATCGCGTCGCTCGTACGGATCTTTTCCAGCTCTTCCAAGCGGCCCAGGCGACTGCGAATCGTGCGGAAGTTCGTGAGCGTACCGCCGAGCCAGCGTTCGCTAACGAATGGCATGCCGCAGCGCGATGCCTGCTCTTCAATTGCTTCGCCGGCTTGGCGTTTGGTGCCGACGAATAGGATCAATGATCCGCCCGATGCAACTTGGCCAAGATATTTCTTGGCTCGCAACATCCCACGAAGTGTTTCGCGGATATCCAGAATGTGGATTTGGTTCTTGCTGCCGAAGATGTAGGGCTTCATCTTCGGGTTCCAGAGGCTGGTGCGGTGCCCGAAGTGAACACCAGCTTCGATCATTTCTTGTACGATAGGATTCGACATCGACAGAGTTTCTCCGTGTCAGTGGTCAGCAGAGGCTCGCTCGAAACGGCTGGCGTCAAACGTGGGCTCCACGACGATTTACCGAGAGGGAAATCGATTCGCGGTCGGCTCATTTGGCGACAAATCCGCTCCCAGGGACTGGCAATCACCGCTACGCAGATCGCTGCGAAGGTCCCGGTGTTGCCCCCGCACTCGGCGGGGCCCTTCGTCCTGTTTGGCCGACGAATTGGGGGAAGTAAGTAATCCAATCACCTGATTTGACAGGTGAGGGGGTCAGAGAGTAGCGGAAGCACCTCGATACGACAAGGCATCAAAGTTGCACCGCTGCTACGGATATCGGACTTCTCCTCGGGTGTCTGTGAAGTAATCACAGCGATTTTCCTTCCCGGCCACAACGTCGGGGGCCGCGATCCCCAGATGTGGCTGGTGTGATGTTTGGTCCTGTTTTTAGGCTTCGCTCAATGGCGTCCGCCGCCGCTTTCCGGCTAACGTTGGTGGCAGGCCCTGCGTCGTGTGACTCGCCAATCGGCGTTCTGTCTTGCCCCGGAGGACACTTCTTAGCTATGTCGAAGGCTGGACGCTGGTGTCGACCCGGCCAGGTCGTTCCGTTGGTTGCGTTTTTGCCGCCAAATTCCATTCGATTGAAACCAAGTCACGGATCCGTAGACATGGAAGTCTCCGCAGTGAAATCCAGTTCATACGCTCATCGTTTCCCGCTGCCAATTCGGCGTCAGTTTGCCAACGTGCTTGCTGCCGCAGGGATTGCCGTCGGGCAGGTATGTTTCTGGACTTCGTCGTCTACGCTTGCCGATTCTCCTCAGCCGCTAAGCGATCCGCCTGCACTGCAAGCGGACATTCCGGCAGAAGACACGAGTGACGCAGCGGCGGGTTCGACAGCCGAGCCCTATGTGGTGTTCGTTGCTGAAGCAAAAGCGTTCACACGTTGTGGCCCCGGGCAAACGCACTATCGGACTGATCCGCTGCGATTGGGGCAAGAGTTGGAAGTCTACGTCGAAACCGGTGATGGCTGGCTGGGCGTCCGGCCGACCGACGATAGCTTTTGCTGGATCTCAGGCGATTCGGTAAGGCTGGACAGCAATGGTCAAGTCGCGACCGTTTTGAAGGACAAGACGATCGCTTGGATCGGCACCAATCTAGGGCAAGCCAAACGCTATCGATGGCAGGTCCAGCTTCAGTCCGGTGAAGAAGTCACGGTGATCGAGGTCACCGACGGCGAATCGGAAGCGGGCGGGAAGTCTTGGCTTCGTATCGTGCCTCCGTCCGGCGAGTTTCGTTGGGTGCACCGTGATCAAGTCGCCGACTCGGCCGAATCGCTCGCCGCTGCAATCGCAAAGCGTGCCACTCAAACCAAAGTCGCTACCAAATCGTTGCCGCAACCGGTTCGGCAGGCTGCCGAGGTGAAGGCCGCTGAACCGAAGACTGCGACGCTGGAAGCGGGTTCCGGCGATCGCGAGTACGCCCGGGGAGAACAGAAAAGGCAATCGGCATCCGAAAGCGACAACCCAGGCTTGAAGCTTGCGAGCGATGTCCCCGAACTGCGTCCTGTGCGAAAGCTCTCCGCGATGGAGACTGCTTCCCGTGAGGCATCGCCGAAGACAGTCGTGAAAGATCGGGCGATTCAGTTCCACCGCAATGCTCCGGCGGAGGAGTTTGAAGACCGTGGCGCCGTGATCGGTAGCGGTCTTAAAAAGAACTGGAGTCAGCCGAGCGGCGACAAGGTCGCAGCCGCGCTCGATTTTGATGGCGACTCGACATCAGTCTTAAGCGACGAGCCGCTTTCCGAGTCACCTGCAGTGCCATCTGCCAATGGCGCCGCCGCGGCCGTTTCGGCGATCGCAACACCGCTGAGGAAAGTTTCCGATGTGGTTGCAAATTTCATTAGCCCACCGCGGATCGTTCAGATCGACACTCGTGATCAAGGTTCACTTGATCTTCAGCCGGCCCGCGATGCCCAGTGGACCTCCGGTCAGCAGCGTTTGGCTCAAGGTAACCTGGACCTGCCGGCGGTGGGCCAGCAGTGGCAGATTGAGCCCGGGCGGCGTTCGCCGGTTGAGCCAAATTATTTGCCGCCGCAGTCGCTAAGTTCTCTCGGGCAACCGCAGGTTAGCCAAGTTGGCGCGGTCAATGAGAATGCAGCCATCGTGCGTGCTGGCGGCTCTGGGTGGGGCCGGGCGGTGGCGTCGTCAAGCGTTGCGCCACGCAAAGGCGTGCGGGAGGTACGCGTCTCGCAGATCGCACGTGTCAGCGACGCGATGAGGGCGGCGAATGTGGACGAAGTCGATCGATGGCTGTCGAAGTTAATCGCCGAGACCGCGAGCGCGGATGAAATGGATCCGCTGATCCATCGCGCCGATGAATTGTTGCGAACTGGAGTGATTGCGAGCGCCAATCGTACCCGAGAGTTGTTGTCGCGTGCGCGTGAGTATCGCTATGTCGCGGCGCGTCGGGACGGTCCGACGATCGTTCGTGATGACGGTACAGGGTTGCAGCGACAGCCTGTCGCAACGGCGTCACCATTGGTAGTGCCCGCCTCGGCGGCGATGCCGCTGAAGGAACTGCCTTCAAGTGAGTTGCCCGCTGGCCTATCGCCAACACCGTCTCATTCGACTGCGGATTCATTCTCGACGGGCGGTCAGCAAGTGCCCGACGCCAGTGCTGTCACTTCGAAGTCGCAGCCTGCCGAGCACGCAACCGGCTTTCTGGTGCAGGTGTATTCGTCTCGCCCTAACAGTCCGCCTTACGCGTTGACCGATGAGGCAGGGGTGACGATCGCGTATGTGACGCCTTATCCAGGAATCAATCTGCGCACGCATCTCAACAGTCGGGTCGCTGTGCAAGGGCAGCAGAAGTATCTCGAAGGAATGAACACGCCGCATTACTTGGTCGATCAAGTGTTGCGGCGTTAGTGTCGTCTTTCGGTTCGAATCGAGAGTCTCCGGCTGTAGCGGAAGCCGCGGGGACTTTCTGTTTTGTCGCGACTGAGTCTTGTTCCGAATCGTTGACGGGGCATCGGCCGAAACGCTCGGCGCGTTCCGCTACTAAGTCAACCTCGTAGCGGAAGCCGCGGAGGCTTTCGGTGATGCCGCGATTACATCATGGCCGAAGCCGATTGGCGCGTTTTAACCGGGGCAGGTTCTAACAGTGCAGAGGTAACGCGTGACTGAGGTAGGCACGGGTGTGATCGAGCAAGCTATCGTAGCCTAGGTGTTCAACATCTTCGCCGATCAATTCGACTTCCAGGGGACCCTGGTATCCGTTGCGGAACAGTAGATCCATGAGGTCAGTCAATGGAACGCGCCCGTCACCAAGCAGGCAGCGATTCATTTCACCGTGCGGGCAATGTCGGCCGTCGCCAAGTTGAACCAAGTGCAGGTGCGGGACGATGTCGGCGACCGCGTGAGCGATATCGCATTCCATCCCCAAATGGTAAGTGTCAAGCACGAGACCCAGCGCTGGATTGTCAACTCGCTCGATGATGTCTAGCGTCGCATCGAAATCGTTGACGAAAGACCATTCTTCACCGCAACCGGGGTGAAACGGTTCGATCGCAACCTTAACTCCATGTTCCGAAGCGACTGCGGCGATACGGCAGAGCGCTTGGTAGAGCACGCGGCGGAGGTGGTTCTTGATGTGATTATTCTTGCCGCCGGCAAGGATAATCACCGTTTCGGCACCCAATTCGGCGGCTTGAATCACCGCTGCGATGGCGTCCGAAACGGCGTCTTCGAATGTCCTACCGTCACTCCCGGTGAACCCTCCGGCCCATGAAAGTGAAGTCGCGGCCATCGAGTATTCGGCAAGCAACTCCGCTGCACGTTCGACGCCAAAGTCTTCGACTTTCGGTCGATACAATCCGATGCCGCGGAACCCACGCTCGTAGTACGCGTGGACGTCTGCTTCCAAATCCCAACGCAAGGTTGATATTTGGCTGACAGATAACTTGTTCATCCGTGTTTGACCAATCAGGTAACGATCCCCGCTTGGCTAAATCACCCAAGCGGCCAGTGCTGGACGCGATTGTAATACATCACCCGCCCCAGCGATGCGCGAACCATTTGATGTCAAAACACTTTTTTCAAAAGTCTATCGGACGCCTTCGAATTTGTAGCTTGCTCGGCATGAAGACCTCGCGGTCAACAGCGAGGAAGAAAAACTGTGCAGCATCTGCGTGTCGCAGTCGCAACTCTAGGGCAGTCCAGCGTTAGCTGTGGTTTCATCGTTCATCGTCGGCAGAAGCGTCGGACTGTTGTGACGCAATCAGTTGATCAAACAAACGCTGCGCTTCGCTGGGACGCATGGTCATCAGGTCGACAAATCGTGGAGGCGGATCGACATCTTGCCACCAGCGATCGAATGGCTGACGGTATGGCGGTTTCTTGGGTGGACCAGGATCTTGTTTCACCCAGTCGTCGGACCACCAGCCACGTTTCGCCCTCGTCAGTTCCTTATCGGGATCGACCAAGCATTTCGGACGGCGCCCGTTCAGCGACACAAGATGCAAAGCATAGACATTGGCATTGGAGACACCGATCGATTGTGCCATTGATCGAAGTTGGACGGCCGCTTGGCGGACCAGCTCAGGATCACGCGGTGCCCGTCTTAACTGGTTTGGCGTCATTACAAAGTTTGCGGGAACGAACAAATGGTCATCGCCGGTTTCAATGCGAAACCAGGTGAGGCAATCTTTGTGTCGCAACATCATTCGCCAAGAAAACCGTTGCCCTCGTTCGTTCCAGCTGGCATTTCCGGGAAGTAGCCATGGTCGAACCGGAAGCAACAACTGAACTGTGACATAGACAAACGCAAGCACAACGCCCGCTAAATGCCGAGGACCGATCGCCGCGACCACTCGCGTCGGTCGGTCGACTCTTACCACGTCTGCGTTCGCTATCCCCAATCGTCTTTGTGCCAACGATGAAATTCGATACGTGAAATTTGAAATGGCGTTCGAAGAGAAAAACACCCACATCGTCGCCAACATAAACCAGGGGAAGACACCGATCGTGAAGATCGTTGCGTTCGTGAGGTGGAACACCAGTGCGGCGGTGATCGCGAAGGATCGTGTTCGACGAAAGTAAAGCCCCGGTATAATCAACGCATCGAATAGCAGGCCGCCCCATGCGATGAACAGATTCATGTGTGGGAGTGCCATCACCGATCCAATCAACGGTGTGTCGACACGGGACCGAACCCAAAGTTCGGTGGGGAGTCCACACAGCCAGTCCTGGTCGAGTTTTGCGATGGCACCGAAGGCATATGGCAACCCGAGTTGGAACCGGACAAGCCACCACTGCCAACGGCGGATCGCTTGCGGGCCGCCGCAATTGCCCCTCAACCAATGATCGACTGACAGTTGTCTCGCCATCGGCAGAAACACACTAACAAGCGCCACGCAGGCAAGTAGATAATCGTGGTTGTTGTATATCTGGCGTTCACTGACCAAGACGAACGCCATCGAAAACGCGAGTATCGCCGCGCTAATTGGCGTGATGAACCCGATCGCAAAAAAGACCGCCGCAAGACGTGTCAATTGAAAGTGCCACCACATCCCATCGCCGGGCCATGGTTGAACCCATTCCAGTCCGGCGTACTTGAATAGAAATCGCGGCTGCTGAAAGAACACACGCCAGCGATCATCGGCAAGGTATCCGCTGGCCCAAAACCAATAAGTGACACCGACCAGTACGCGCAGCCATGCTAGTGGCAGCGCCGTCATCGGCCGAGCGG
The DNA here is from genome assembly GCF_008312935.1 of Roseiconus lacunae. Taxonomy (NCBI): domain Bacteria; kingdom Pseudomonadati; phylum Planctomycetota; class Planctomycetia; order Pirellulales; family Pirellulaceae; genus Roseiconus; species Roseiconus lacunae. Next base: position 163,873 of record NZ_VSZO01000053.1, read on the forward strand.
CTCTCTGGATCGATTGGTGGTTTCGAAGGTGCGAGATCCGACCGATCAAGGCAGGTCGTCCAATAAGAATAGCCGGTGGATCGATTCCACCGGCCTTGGTGAGTTGGAAATGATAAAGTCGAACGTGTTTCGCGCTATCAGCGAAGCTTCGCAATCACCGTGGCAAGAACTCGAACTGAGTTCTCTGCTCAATTCGGTGTCTTGATCACAGCGAAGAGACGCTTTTCTAAATCACTCTCGGAACTGATCAACGTCGAAGGCGTCAGCGGGCCAACCATCGGAGAGAATTTTTAACCGGAACGCTTCACTCGACCGTCGGGTGAAGTGCCACGGAAAAACGGATCAGAGTCGCGGAGTGCCGCAGACTCGAACTCCTTCGACGGTCAATTACCCAGGTAGTAACCGCGGCTAAGGCCGAGCGGCTGATCGAGTCACCGCGCGTGCTAATTGTTCATCAATGCTTCCAGCCCAGCATCTGCCGCCGGTGCCGCCGAGTCATCTGCGGGCGGTTGTGGATCGGCGTTCTCTTCAGGAGCACCCAAAAAGAACGGTTGGTCGGTGGTGGCCTTTTTCGTAACTGATTTGCCTTCCGCCAGAGCCGTCAACGTCTCGATTTGTTCGGTCAGTTTCTTCGAAAACTCACGAGCAGTGCCGACCGATTTGTCGTTCAGCGCCGTTTGTACGTCGATCATGGCTGAAACCCATGCCTTCACGCTTTCCATTTCCCCCGGTGGCGTTGCGGCAAGCAACCCGGCGGCTTCTTGCGGGTTCGGGAGAGATTCGGGGTCGGTGATTGCATCCGGCTTTCCGGTTAGTCCGAGCACGATTTGCTGGAGAGCGAAATTCAGTTTCTTTCGCGTCGCGACAACTTCCGGAGGTTGTGGTTTTTCAAGCGATCGCATGCCCATCCCCATCCCCATGCCCATCATCATCGACATCGGGTCCATCTGGTCTTCCATTTCCATCATGCTACCGTCCATGCCGCCCATCATTTCGTCATAGCCAGCATCCATGTTCATCATGTCCATGCCAGCCATGCGACGGTTCGGCTGTGTCGCCAACTCGGTTTGTTTCAGGAACGATTCGGGTGGCGACGGCTGGGATTGGCTCGTCATCTTCTTTTCCATTCGCTCCAGTCGATCGATTTCACTCTTGAAGGATTTCAATACTCGACCGGCCCACTTCTGAAGGACTTCGTTGGTCTTGACATCCGCTGCGGTCAATTTTCCGGGCAATCCGGCCAAGGCGGCTGCGGAGTGTAGACCGATCAAGTTGGGTTGGGCATCGTTAGTGCTGATGCTAACGAATTGCTTTCCGATTGACGCATCCTCGCTGATGTAAGTCAGGATGCTAACGGCGTATCGCTGCAAGAAGGCGTGGGCAAGTGGATCGCGTCCCGACGGCGGATCGGAAGCGAGCAATGCTTCCATTGCTTGTTTGATTTCGGCCAGCATGCCTTCGTCGAACCGGGCGATAGGTGTGTAGCGAGCGTATCGTTCCAGGCCCTGAAGCGCGGCGGCGCGAACACCATCGGGAGCCGATTCATCCATGTAAATCTGCTTCATGTCTTCGCCGACAAATGGGTACGGTTGTGGCACCCCGCCTCGCTGTCCAGCCGGCCGAGCCAAACGCGAGATAAAAGTGATTGCGTTGACACGCGCCGGCGGCTGGTAGTTTCCCATCGCGACTCGCTTCATACCTTGATAAAGCCAGTTCATCGCGCGGTTCGTTCCCGCAGTCGGCGAACGCATCGCCCGGGTCGTGACGTTGTAAGCCGGGGCCATGATGTCATTGATTTCGTGCAACGCATCGGGCTGCGTGATTTTCGCTGGGATGTACTGTCCGTAAAAACGTCCAAACACCGCCATCTCGTTGGCAGGGACAGACGAAATGTCATCCATCGTTAGAAACATCCGAGTCCGCCGCTCAATCGTTGTGACGTTCTTGTCAATCAATTCCTCAACTTCGAGCACTTCATACTTAGGGGCTTGCCCGCTGGCATTGCTTGCCAAAACGGCGAAAGCGGCGAGCATGCCAAGCGTCAACATCGCCAACAAATAGCTCTGACGGCTCGTTTGCGACGACGCTGTTGCCGCCTCGGCCTTCGCTTGCGCGGGTGAGCGGTGGGGCAGATTGCTAGAAGGACTGGTCATGCCAATTCCGTTTACTGGTGACGAGTTGATTAGTGGCGAGCGGTGGATGAATAGAAGCGTCGGGCGAGGCCATAGACACCGCGGCGACGCATTATCCACTGATACAACGAGTGACGTCAAACAAAATTAGGCCGAACCGCTCCAGATAGCCAAGTCACGGGCCGATTTTTTCGCCCCTAACTCAGTTCCGATCGGGAAAATTAGCTTCGATTTCGCTTCTCTGTTCCGACTCGCCTGGTTTTGGCGGACGGCGACGCACCCACCGATCGAGGGCCGAACTGCGCCCAAAACCAATCAATCTAACGTCGCTGGAGACACAAAAACCTAACGAATTGCGACCTGTTTGATTTTGCGGCTGAAGTACCCCCTGCCCGATTTGAACGAGCGTCTCAGGCGGAAAAGCCTGATGTCCTAGGCCAACTAGACGAAGGGGGCGTCGATTGAAGAGCACTCGGCGAGAACCGCTGGATTTGCACCGGAAACTGTTTACGACCCGCCGAAATTGCTCCGGCGAACGGTTCCCTCGCGACTCTCATTTTGCGGCTCTGATCGGAAAACGCAGAAATATAGCGACCGTTCGCGTAACGGCGAAGGTTACAGACCCTGGTCTGTCGACTGTTTTTCAATCATCGACGCGGTTGAAGCGGTCGCCGATGGCGAAATCGCGGCATGCCCGGCGTTTGTGCGTCATTCGCCGGCGCAGACACGCTCGGGAAACATCGGCGGACGAGTGCAAAGTTCGGTTACGGCGTCTAAATCCCCTCAATCGCTTCACACTAGCGAAGAATCCTTCGTTAAACTGAAGGGAAATCGTGAAACAGTCGAACTTGATCTAGGGGTCAAGGAAAGGATTTCTCTACGATGCGAACGGATTGGACCTCGGTCACGTCGCCTCCTTTGCAGGGAAACTCACTATGTCGGCAAAATGGTTCTACATGGCCAGCGGATGGCTGCGGAAGGCACGTCGAATTGGTCCAATCACCGAGGCGGATCTTTTAGCCCGGATTGATAAGGGCGAAATCAGCCCGGAGACGCTGGTTCAGAGTGCGAAGACACGAAACAAGTGGATTCCGATGAACAAGATTAAACCCGCGATGGAACGCTGGCGGCGTTCTCACCCCGACAAGGTTTAGCAAATCCGTTTAGCAATTCCGTTCAGTAATCGCAAAGCTGTGGGAGGGTCGCGAACAAGCTTGCGACGCCGCGGGGAGGGGCAATCTGTCAACCGAGCCGATCAACCTCACCCAACAATTCCTCCCGAAGGTAAAGGATGATGTGTAGATACCAATGCCCTTCGGTAGACTTGCTTGATTAACAAGTCGCTTGAACCGCCAGACCGACACTCGATGTTTGCTTCGCGTCGATTGTGACGCCGATTTTTAAATCGCTTACCTTTGCGGTGTGATTCCGGCTAAGCTAAAGCATTCGTCGAAATCGAAGCCATTTGTCAGTCTCATCAACCGCTGCTGGTTTGTTCCGGTTGCCGCACACGACTTGGGACAAAACCACTTGGCGAAATCCAAATTCAGATTTTGACGAAGCACAATTCAGGTTGAACGACAGACACTTTATCTAATCGGAACCTTCGATTGTCGCGCCGCCCGCAACTCGCCGACTATGCCGCGATCGCGGTGAGCCCTGTGTTGATCTTTTTGATGATCAGCAGCTTAGCTTCGTTCTTTGTGATGTTATTCACCGGTGGTCAGTATCAGGGCCGGCTTTCGTACTTGATCGTCATGTACACGATGGGCGCGGTCGCTTGTGCGAGGATCGTGATCGAGTTTGATCGTAGCTATGCGGCCGCGTACACGTTCGGGCTTGGTGCCGCGATGTTCTTCGTCTCCTGGCAGTTTTTCGGGTCACCGGTGTTCTCACTCGGGTTCATCGTCTTGATCGCCTTTTTGGCGGATCGAATCACTCACGACTGCACGCTGATCGATGAGAAGACGGATGCCAGCGGCGAAGGATTGATCGATCGGGGCTTGGACGAAATCAAGATGATGAGGGAAGGCGTCAAGCATCAGCCCGATGATCGCCCGCAGTCCGAGCAACAACAGCGACGTAAACGCTCGCACCAACCTGGACGCACGGTTTTTTTGTTAGCCTTGGCGGCGCTACCGCTGTTCGGGATCGGCCAATTCGTGATGCGAAATCATCCCGCAGTGTGGTCGAGCGCAAAGTTTTACTTGGGCGTCTATCTGTTCGCCAGCCTGTCGCTGTTGGTCACGACCAGCTTCTTGAACCTGCGTCGATACCTTCGACAACGTGAGGTCGATATGCCGGGGGACGTCACCGTCGCTTGGCTCGCTGGTGGAATCGGGTTGATCGCCGCGTTGCTGATGCTCTCCTACCTTGCCCCGTTGCCGGGGAACGCGATCGCTAGTCTGTCGATGCCTGAATTCTTGAAGGTGAACGAGATGACGGCGAGTCGCTATGGGTGGGGAGACGATGCGGCAGAAAAATCCGACGACGAAGGGGACGCGCAGACCGGGGAGAAACAAGATGGTGACAAGCAATCGCGAGGCTCTGGAGACAATGAAAACGATCCAAAAGAATCCGGAGGCTCTCGGCCAGCCGATCAGTTGAAGCCTGATCGCGGCGATGCCCAAAGCGGCGAACAAACCTCGTCTCAAAAGTCAGGGTCGGGACCATCCGATCAGCAATCATCAGCGAGTCAAAACCAACGCTCCGATTCCAAGCAAGCTCAATCAATGGAGCAGAGCCAGAAGGCTGGGCAGCAATCCTCGGGAGACCAAAAGTCGGAGCAGTCAAAATCTCGGTCGCAAGCGGACGACGCCAGCGAATCGGCGTCAAACGGTCAGACGCCGCAAGACAAACAAGCTTCGCAGGGCAACCAGACGACAGAGAAAAAGGAGGCGTCGGGTGATCGTTCCGCAGATGCTTCGCAGCAATCTGATCAACCGAAACAACAAGGCAATGACAACCCGGATTCGGAATCCTCTGATTCGAGTTCAACCGACCAGCAATCGCAATCGGGCGACCGGCGAGACGCGTCCTCCGATCGTCAGGCGGAGCGGTCGGCCGCGTCGAAACCGTCAAGTTCGATGCCATCGATCGGTGGGTTGTTTTCCGCACTCGGTTCGCTTCTTAAATTTGTCTTGATCTTAGTCTTGGCCGGGATCGTATTGATTTATCTTTACCAGATGCGCGAGAGAATCCGGCAATGGCTGGCCTCGTTGTTTGGTTCGGACGAGGAGCCTGTCAGCAAGGCATCGGGCGAAAAGGCTACCTTTCAAGTTGATGCTCCCCCGCGTCCTTTCGCTTCATTTCAAAATCCGCTCGTCCCCGGTGCCGACCCCAAACGTGTCGTTGTGATTACGTTTCAAGCTTTCGAAGCGTGGGCCCGGGAACGTGGGTGTGCGAGGCGCCACGACGAAACGCCATCGGAGTTTATGGCTCGGCTGCGAAGTCTGTCCAAACACAATGCCGACGCGCAGCGCGTCTTTGCCTCGGTCGGACCGGCCGCCGATCGGCTGGGAAATGCGTACGACCGTATCGTGTATGGTCGCGGCGTCGCTAGTCGACGTGATGTCGAAGCAACGCAAACGCTCTGGCAGCAGATGACTCGGCAAGTTCCCAGCCCACCGACGTCGTCTGTCTGACGCCATGCGACCAACCCTAAATTCTAATGTTGGCGAAACACGAGCTTGAGCCAACTGGTTGGGATCGTGCAACCACCGCGAAGACGCGTTTCCAATCCTAGTATCGTAGGAACTTCACGCGTACACTTTTGGGATGCCATTTCGACCAAATTTTACCGCGATCGATTTTGAAACCGCCAATCGCCGCCAGGATAGCGCTTGCCAGTTGGCGGCCGTCGTGGTTCGCGAAGGCGAAATCGTGCGCGAGCGGATGTGGATGATCCGGCCGGAGCCGTTCTTTTTTTCGCCGATCAACATCAACATTCATGGCATTCAGCCAGCCGACGTCGAATTCGAACCGACCTTCGGCGATCATTGGGACGACATTCGCACGTTCATTGGCGATGATTGTGTGATCGCCCATAACGCGATGTTCGATATTGGGGTTCTGAAAGCTTGTTTGGAAAAGCACGGCCGTACGATTCCAACGTTGCCGTTTTCGTGTACCCGTTTGATCGCCCGTCATGCTTGGCCTAATCGACAACGATTCGGACTCAAGCCGCTTTCATCGTGGCTTGGCATTCAGTTTCGTCATCATGACGCATTAGAAGATTCACGAGCTTGCGCCAAAGTGCTCCTCGCGGCCGGTGTTTCCGCCGGTGCCACGTCGATGAGCGACCTTGAATCACAACTGCGACTGTCGCGGGGAAAACTGGCCGAGTGGGGTGTCAAGAACGCCAAACGCGTTGACGGTCGACGCCCAGGCAACAAGAAAACAAAGGAAAAACGTCGGCTTCCAAAAGGCTATGCGAGCCGGAGCTTGCGACGCAGTTCGGTGCGTCCGTTGCGATTCCCCATCAACCCATTCGACGAACAAGCGATGACCGAGGCGCAGCCGGGCGAACCGATTGCGACCAACGAGTCGCCGGCCGGCTATCAAGTAACCGGCTCAAACACGATCGCCGAAGGCTTGCCCCCTGTCGAGAGCGGCATCGACTGGCAACGTGTTGCGGTGCGTTGTGAATTTATTCAGCCGCTCCGCGGGCGCAGCGTAGCCATCGTCGGCGAGTTACGCGTCATGACGAAAACGCGAGCGATCGAGCTCACTCGGCGGGCCGGCGGGATACTCCAATCGGAACCGAACGAGTCGACTCAAGTGATTGTTGTCACCGCCGATCACTCGAATGATCATCGGCAACGATTCTCGCAAGCTGAAGTGTTAAGTGAAGCGGACTTTTTAAAACGGCTCGGCGTCTAACGCTCTATCTCGACCAGATGTTTTGGTCGTCCGATCGACCGACGAGCTTTCACCCTGGGGGCCGGGCGACTACCGGCGCACGTCGGTCGGCGACTCTCGGAAAACGCCCCGAATCCGTTAGCGTGGCGACGCGTTGAGCTGTCGTTCGATGCCGGTACAAATCGCGTCCAGCATCGGGGCGATCCCCTTGTAACGCAACGTTGCTTCGGGACAGGACCGCAGGTTGTTCAGCAGACACGTCAGCTGCTCGGTTGTCAGTGATGCCAATGGGCATTGTGTCGTACGAATCGTGAACACGATCCCGATCTCGTCAAGCTTGGTGAGCGTTTGAAACTCGACGCGAAAGTAGCAATGCCGCATCGCATTGCCTTCGTTGATTTGATCTCGCTGGCTTTGAACCGACGCTGTCCTCCGCAGCGATTGATCGAGATCGGGCGAAGGGCGGATACCCCAATTGCTCCGCCAAACACTTCGATCGATCTTTAATCTCGACATTAAACCCGACGTCTTCTTCCAAAGCTGTTCGGCGAACCCGGGGACACCGTCATGGACCTCCAGCAATGGTTGTCCGACCTTGTTCGGCAACGACCATCCGCTGGGGAAGCAAACGCATCCCCCGGTCACGACAAATGGCGGTTCGGGCGATAAGAACACAATGTCTTCTTGTGTTTGCCGATAAAGCCATTCGAGTGGCGGGTATGCATCAAACGGTTCGATATCGCCGTGGGGCGAGCGCGAGTCCTCAGACAGGTGTTCGCTGCGTTCGATCGCCCAGGTTACAAATCTGTTCAGGCGTCGATTCGGGGGATCATCGAAGCTTCGGTGATCGGTATCGGTTTGGAATCCCGGTCGATCACTTGGCGATTGCACCAGATAGTGATCTCGATGAGCGCCGGACAGTAGTTCACGCTTAAGCAAAACTTTGTCGCCATGGCAGTCGATCGTTCGAAAGATCGGGACATGCGCCGGCATCGCCGAGATCCCGAACTGGTGCTGAAACTCCGAGCGTTGCAGTGGAAACAGTTCGATCATATTTAGACGGAGAACCCGGTATACTGAATCGCGGTCGATGGATCGTGTCGTCTGGTCGCGACAGAGGTCGGACGCCCGGATCGTCAGTGCGGCGAAAGGAGTGGGCTGCCTAAGGTTGCGGCAACGTTTGAGTGTGTTTGCCGAAGCTTTGACGCAATTGACAACGCTACTTTTTTTAGTCCCCGCATGCCAAGTGAAGCCATGAATTTTGTACGATCGTTAGGCGTCTCCATCGTCGGTGTTGCCTTCGTCTTAGGCGTGGCCATCACCGATTCCACGGCTGCCGATCCGGTGTTCTCTGGACCTCAAGTGGGCGAGATGTTGCCGGGATTCAAACTGAACGGTGTGTACGACGAACTGGCGGGGAAAACGATTGCGCCACTCGACGATGCCGGAGATTCGCCGATCGTGATCGTCTTCGTCCATGATCTAACACGCCCCGGTTTTGCGCTGACGCGCGCCATCACGCGATACACCGAATCACTTAAAACAGCAAAAGTCTATGTCGCTTGGCTCTCCGACGACCAATCGGAAGCCGAGGCCTTTCTCAATCGCGCTCGTCCATCGCTGAACTTGAACGTCCCCGTCGGCATTTCACCAGATGGGGGAGATGGGCCTGGTTCATACGGCTTGAATCGGAACGTGGAGCTGACCATTTTGGTCGGAAAAGCACAAAAAGTGACTGCAAATTTTGCGTTGGTGCAACCCTCACTGGTCGATGCAGAAGAAATCGCGGCCGAGGTTGCTAAGGTGGTCGGCAAGTCGGCACCGTCAAAGGCGCAGCTCGAATCAATGGCGTTTCCCGGTCGCATCAAGATGAAACGGAAGGAAAGGACTGATCGGCGGTCGACTGATCAGACGCCTGCGAAAGCAAGCGATCGCTAATGAACTGCCGCGAAGCCCATCAATAGCCCGCTTTGACTCTCGGTTGACCGGTCTGGTCGCCGGTGCAGCGTATTCGTTCACCAGAAGGACCAGGTCAGATTCCCGAGAATCCACGCACGATCATGGCAGCGATGGTGTTATCGATTGCCAATCGGGATAACATAAGGGGGGAGTTCTGTCTGTTGAGGCGTTCATGTGGACGCTGGCAATGAGAAAACTCGCCAATTTATTGAATATCGTTGTCTTTCATTTGCTTTTGGACGCCCCCTTCTTAATCAAGATGCAGTTAAAGCGTACCCCACCCATTGGATTGACGTCGCTCGTGATCGCCTCTGTCACGGTAGTCTGGTGGATGCCGGATCAGGCTCATTCCGCAGAGACGCCTGCGACAGTCACGACCGAGACGGTTGATTTCAACCGTGATGTTCGACCGATTTTGAACGAGCACTGTGTGGCCTGTCACGGCGGCGTCAAACAAGCCGGTGACGTCAGCTTTGTCTACGAAGAAAGCGTCTCCTGGGTGGTCGAACCCGGCGACAGCGAATCCTCGGCGATGATCGAGCGTGTCCTGCTTGACGACGATGATGACTCTCGAATGCCGCCTCCGGAGCATGGTCGCGGGCTCAACGAACAAGAGATCGCGACGCTACGTGCTTGGATCGACGCGGGCGCAAAATGGGGCAAGCATTGGTCATTCGAAGAGCTTATTCGCCAACGGTTGCCGAAACTCGACGCGGACGAATTCAGTCGTGTTCGTCTGGACCGATTCGTACTCGAGAAGATGCGCGATGCAGATCTTTCGCCCAATCCAGAAGCCGACCCGGTTCGTTGGCTGCGACGGGTGTCGTTGGAACTGACGGGGTTGCCTCCGACACCAGAAGAGGCCGACGCGTTTCAGATCCGTGTCGACCAGAACGGGGATCGGGCGTACGCCGAAGCGGTCGATCGCCTGTTGTCCTCTCCGGGCTATGGCCAACGCTGGGCAAGTATCTGGCTGGACATCATTCGTTACGCCGATTCCAGGGGACTGGGCCTCGATAGTCGCCGAAACATTTGGCAGTATCGCGACTGGGTGATCCGGGCGTTCAATTCAGACGTGCCCTACGACGTCTTCACGATTCAGCAACTCGCGGGCGACTTATTGGACGAACCTTCGCTCGATGACCTGCTCGCGACGGCCTGTCACCGAACGACGCAAACAAACGAAGAAGGCGGAACCGATGACGAAACGTTCCGAACCGAAGCGGTCATGGACCGTGTCAGCACCACGTGGCAGACGTGGATGGGATTGTCGTTTGGCTGCGTTCAATGCCATTCGCATCCCTATGATCCAATCGAACACGACGAGTACTACAAGTTCCTCGCGTTCTTTAACAACACCGTCGATAGCGATCTCGGTAGCGACGCACCGACGTATGCCTTTCCGAACGATATCGACGACTTTGACCGGGCGATGAAACTGGATCGTCAAATCGAAGCGGTTAACAACGAAATTTGGCACGAATCTGAGAAGGCGCTTTCCAAAGCCGGCCAATGGCAATCGTGGAGCGTCGAGTCTTCGACAACGAACAACTCGACCAAAGTCGAAAACAAGACGATCGACGGGCATGACGGTTACGCCACCGTAGGCACGGTCGCTCGGAGCACCAAAGTAACGCTGACCGGTCAGTCGCCGGCGAATCAAACGATCACCGCGATCCAGTTCACCGGTCTGCCCAAGAACGTCGAGCGTGCCAAGGCACATTCCGAATGGGGATACCTGATCAGCCACTTTGAAGTCAATGTGCTCGGCGATGGCGACGAGAAACAGTCAATCAAGATCGCCCAAGTAGTCTCCGACGAACCCAATCCGATCATTAGTCCTAATGACAGTCTAAACCCAAAGACACGTAACGGTGCCGGCCCATATTCACGGATCCACTACCCTCGAAGCACGACCTTTGTTCTCGCGGAACCGTTGCAGATCGATGAGGGAAAAAAACTCGAGATTCATCTTTCGTTTAACGGAGTCGAAACGGGCGCGTTTCCGCTTGTTGCCCATCGTGGTTATGTGAGGCTAAGCGGCGACGAAGTTTGGCGAGGTTGGCTTGAGCGAACCGATCAGTTGCGTGGCGAAGCGTCGGAGCTTCGCGGTCAGCGTCGGCGCATCCGATCGACCAACACCCCAGTCATGGCGGAGCGTTCGAACCAGTGGGCGCGGCCTTCGTTTATTTTTGATCGTGGCAACCAATTGACCAAGACCGACGAGGTCACTCCGGCAACGCCGGCGTTCTTGCCCGAGCTTGGTAACGATGAACCGAGTCGATTGGACTTGGCGAGATGGGTTGTGGACCAGAAGAATCCGCTGACCGCGCGCGTTGCGGTCAACCGGATTTGGTCACGCGTCTTTGGGATGGGCCTAGTGATAACCGAAGAAGATTTTGGCATCGCCGGTGAACGCCCCTCGCATCCCGAGTTGCTTGACGACCTCGCTTACCGTTTTCAAACGGAAATGAATTGGAGCGTGAAGCGACTGCTGCGGGAAATCTTGACCAGTGCAACGTACCGCCAATCCTCCGCAGCTAGCGAAGAAAAGCTTGCCGCAGATGTTTCCAATCAATGGCTCGCACGCGGACCGCGAACTCGATTGCCCGCCGAAACGATTCGCGATCAAGCGTTGGCGATTTCGGGGTTGCTGAGCCAAACCATGTACGGGCCACCGGTGCACCCGCCGATCCCAAATGGGATCTGGAATCCGTTCAATGCCGGGGACAAATGGCGAACGCCGGAGCAATCAGACCCGAATCGTTATCGTCGAACCGTGTATACCTACATCAAACGAACGATTCCGTATCCGATCATGGCCTCGTTTGACGCCCCGTCGCGCGAGTTCTGTACCGTCCGTCGTGTTGCTTCAAACACACCCACGCAAGCACTGATGACATTAAACGACGCCACCTTCGTCGAAGCATCGGCCGCCCTGGCCGAGCGAATGCGTCGACACGAGGGGGCGTTGGCCGAACAAATTCGACATGGCTTCCGATTGGCCACCTGCAGGGAACCTTCGGCCGAAGAACTCGAAGCGTTGACAACACTCAGCCACGAGATCGCTTCGGAGAAAGACCCACAAGCCCTTCAGTCGGTCGCCACCGTCTTACTGAATATGGACGAGGTACTTTGTAAATGAGTTTTCTTTCCAGTCGCCGTCAGTCGCTCCAATCCGAAGCGACGGCCGAACAATTGCAGCTCGATACCCGGCGTCAGTTCTTGCGTTCCTGCGCGACCGGCCTGGGCGCCACCTGGATGGCCCAACAGCAGCTGTCCCAGCAGCAAGCCTTGGCGTCAGGTCAGGGAGGCGGGTTTCATCTACCGACAGCGAGAGCCAAGCGAGTCATCTTCTTGCACATGATTGGTGCGCCCAGCCAGCTCGAACTGTTTGACTACAAACCAGAGTTACAGCGTTTCGACGGTCAGGATTGCCCGCAAGAGTTTCTCGAAAACGGTCAATTCGCGTTCATCCAGGGGACCCCGAAGCTGCTCGGACCGATCTACGACTTTAAACAGTACGGCGAAAGCGGTGCCTGGGTCTCCGAACAATTACCGCACTTCCAAAAGGTCGTCGATAAAGTTTGCTTTGTCAAAACGATGCAAACCGACCAGTTCAATCACGGCCCCGCCCAATTGATGGTCCAGTGCGGACAAGCCCGCATTGGTTACCCATCGATCGGTTCCTGGGTGACTTGGGGATTGGGCAGTGAAAACGAAGACTTGCCCGGTTTCATCGTGTTGCTCTCCGGAGGGCGTCAACCGCGTGTCGGGAAAGCTTTGTGGGGTAGCGGTTTCTTGCCCTCGGTTTATCAAGGCGTGCAGTGCCGATCGAAAGGCGACCCGGTGCTCAACGTTTCCAATCCTGATGGCGTCAGCCGTGACGAGCGGGAAGCGACATTGAAGGCTCTCGATCGTCTGAATGCGATCAACCATCAAGCCTTTGGTGATCCAGAAACGTTGACACGGATGAAGCAGTACGAGCTGGCGTTTCGTATGCAAGTTGCGGTCCCAGACGCGATGGATCTATCGCAAGAATCCGCGGCGATCCATGAAGAGTACGGCGTCGAACCGGGCAAAGAATCGTTCGCCAATAATTGTTTACTCGCACGGCGTCTGGCCGAACGCGGCGTCCGCTACATCCAGCTTTATGATTGGGGTTGGGATACCCACGGCAGTAACGCGAGCGAAGCATTAGAAAAAGGCTTCGTCAATAAGTGCCGCCAGGTCGACCGGCCGATGACCGCACTGCTCAATGATTTGGAACGTCGAGGGATGCTCGAAGACACACTCGTTGTTTGGGGTGGTGAATTCGGACGGACGTCAATGGCCGAGAACCGTGGCGGGGTGAAAGCTCCTTTTAAAGGTCGCGATCACAATCCCAACGCGTTCACGTTCTGGATGGCAGGGGCAGGCGTCAATGTCGGGACGACGTATGGTGAGACCGACGAACTGGGGTACCAGGTCGCGCACTCGCCGGTGCAATTGCGAGATTTTCACGCGACGATGCAACATTTGCTTGGCATCGATCACAACAAACTGGTGTACCCGTTCCAAGGCCTCGATCAAAAGCTGGTCGGCGTCAAACCGGCACGCGTTATCGAAGAGTTGCTCGCTTAATCGCCGAGGCTTTCGGCCGTTGAACGCCTTGTTGAATTAATCAGCCGCAACGCGATAGCGTGCGGTTCCTGCGCACAAACTCAGGCCGTAGCGGAAGCCGCCGAGGCTTTCGGCCTTTCGTGGCCGCCTACCGAAACGCTTCGTGAGTTCCGGTTCGCCAATCGACCTGATATTAATCATCGTTTCGGGGCGAGTGCGACCTTGGGTGATTCGATCTCCGCCGTGGGAATCATGTCTGCGTCCAAGTCACCGAGGGCGAACTGGATCCCGTCGAGCATGTGTTTGACGATCACCGGACTGGCAAAGGTGTCTTCACGATGGCCAAAGTTCGTGTAGAACACACGACCTTCGCCAGCTTTGCGAACCCAGGAAACGGGGACTTCGCGAGGCCCGTCGTCGATCCGGCTCGAGACGGCATCCTGTGTCATGTCTAAACTGACCAGAATCCGCAGCACGTTCGGGCCCACATATGACTCGGGCTTGTATTGGTAGATCTCGTCGGAATGCCAAAAGCCCTTGCCGTCGAATGCGGCGTTGAGCACGTGCTCGGGATCATCCAACTTGAACGCCCATTTCCCACCAGCGCCCCAGGGGTGTCCGGCAAACGTGCCGCCGATCAGTGCTAAGCAGTCCGGGTGGCGATTGAAATTATCGCTCGCCGCGTGAAAACCGATCAGTCCCTTGCCCGCTAAGACGAAATCCATGAACGCATCTCGGGCAGCCCCCGTCGGGAACTGCATCTTGGTCGTGTTGTTCAGTAGGATCGCATCGTATTTGGCAAGGTTTTCTTCGGAGAACACGTCGTACGTGTCCGCAAAGTCCGCCTCAAACGCACCGGTCTTGTCCGCCATTTCCCGCACCGATTCATTTGCATGTGGGATCGACGTGTGGATAAAGCCGTCACAACGGTAAAACACCAGCACGCGTCGAGCTTGTTTTGGGGCCACCACGGGGGCTGGGATGGCGTCTCGGATCGCGTTCTTCTGGGCCTCCGAAAGCGGTTTGAAACGCTGTGCTTTTTTGGTTTCCCAGGAATCGTTCTGGGCGAACGACGCGTCGGGAATCAACGCAGAAATCGCAAGGGATGCGAATAACGCAAGAACAAACCGTGAGCGACCGAGGGTCATTGCAAAACCTGGCGGGAGAGGGAAAGGTGGGCGAATGTTTGGTGGGGTTAGTCGGAACCGAACCCGGCTGGCATTGGTATTGGCTCGACACCAAACCAGTAACGCAAGCGTGCGGACTGCCAATGGGCGGGCTGAAGGGGGTGTGCTGAGCGGCCATCGATAGCTCGATTCCAAACTCAAACGGCGGGCATCGCCCATTCTAGTCTCCTTTACAGATCAGACGCAAAAGTTCACGCTCATAAAATGCCTAGGAATTTGCCTGATTCGGAATCAAACCACTACCAATTGCTCGACTTTGGCGATGGGCGAAAGTTGGAACGCTTTGGGATGCGCGTTTTAGACCGACCTTCACCTGCCGCGGAAGGGTTGCGGCGCGCCGATCGATCGCTTTGGCGGGACGCTGATTCCGTGTTCGATAAATCTGCCAAGCGGTGGCATCATCGCCGAGCCTGGGACGCCGCGTTCCGACTGGATTGCGACGGCTTTGTCATGCCGATCAGTCCTACGCCGTTTGGGCATGTCGGCGTGTTCCCGGAACAATCGCCCAACTGGGCCTGGCTGAGGCAAAACTCGCTATCAAGCATCGACGCGGCCCGAACGCCCGGGAGTGACTCGAATTCTGATCCGTATCCACAAGGCTTGAACCTGTTTGCCTACACCGGTGCAAGTACGATTGCGATGGCGGTCAGCGGATTAGCCGTCGCCCATGTCGACGCCGCCAAGCCGAATGTTGCTTCCGCCAAGATCGCCGCAGAAGCAAATCAATTGAATAACCATCCGATACGCTACCTGGTCGACGACGCTGCAAAGTTTGTCGCCCGCGAAGTTCGTCGGGGGCGACGTTACCAAACGATTGTGATGGACCCACCCGCCTACGGGCACTCGCCGCGCGGAAAAACTTGGCGGCTGGAACGAGACCTCTGGCCATTGCTCGATCATTCCATCGAATTGCTCGATCGATGCGCATTTCGATTGTTGATCACTGGCCATTCACCTCAGGTCGATGCCGGTGACGTTGTCGATTACTTGCGGTCAAATTTGCCATCACAAGTTGGGGTCGGACGCGGTAAACTTGCACGGGCGATTCAGTTCGACCGGCTGACGATTGCGACACCCGGAGGGCGGCGACTCGACTTCGGTTTTTTTGTTCGTTTGGCGATCGATCAAGATCGTTGACCTAAGAACGGCAAATGAATCCGTATCCACTTATTAACCGAGGACACCGAATTTGATGATCGGCAAGCTCCCCCAGACGAGCGACCAATTGCAGCGACTGGTCGATTGGTTTGCGAACCTGGACGTTGTCGTGGCGTTTTCCGGGGGGGTGGATAGCAGCGTCGTCTTGGCGGCGGCTTTGCGGAACTCATCTGCTTCGGTCACCGCGGTCACGGCGGTTTCGCCCAGCGTCGCCCAGTGGCAAGTCGAAATCGCCAAACGGGTTGCCGAGGAGCTCGGTGTTCCCCATCGCTTGATCCCAACCGGGGAGACGGATCTGCCCGCCTACCAAGCCAACGACCGTGACCGATGCTTTCATTGCAAGTCAACGCTTTACGCGACCGTCTTTGACCGGATCGAAGCGGAGAAAAAAAACGCGGTTCAATCCGCCAACGCGACGGATTCGGCGACAAAACGCAATTGGCTCATCGTGTCGGGGACCAACGCCGATGACTTGGGTGATTACCGGCCCGGGATCGCCGCCGGCGACGCCGCTGGGATCCGTAAACCCCTAGCTGAATTGCAGTTCGGAAAATCGCAAGTGCGTCAATTGGCAAAGGAATTGGGACTTTCCAATGCTGACCTACCCGCGTCACCCTGTTTGGCCAGTAGAATTGCGTACGGTGTCGAAGTGACGGTGGACCGCTTAAAACGCGTTGAGTCGGCAGAAACCCTGCTCCATCAGCATGGCTTTACCATCTGTCGTGTTCGATTGCACGAAGGCGAACTAGCCAGGATCGAAGTACCGGCGGATGCAATACACCGATTTTGCGAACCAAGGTTGTGGGGCTCCATTACGAAACAGTTCAGAGAATTCGGATTCCAATACGTGACGTTGGATCTGGAAGGTTTCCAAAGCGGAAGCCTGAATCGCCCCCTGGTTTCGATCGGGGACAGCGATCGTTCACCACAGCGACATCAAGTCAAAGGGATTGAACCGTCGCTACGGTAAAGATATTCATTTCATTTGCGAAAGACGCTGCCAAACCAGCATGAATGAATCAGAGTCGTCATCGAACCAATCTGGGGAAACGCCAACGATGGCGTTGCCGACGTCGATAGGCGGAAGTTTGGTCGGTTCGCACTTGGCCACCTACTTGATCCTTAGTCGTCTCGGACGTGGCGGGATGGCCGAAGTCTACGCCGCACGCGATTTGAATCTCGATCGCGACGTCGCCGTCAAAGTTCTCCGTCCGGAGCTCTCCAAAGATCGCGACTACATCGCGCGCTTTCGCCGCGAGGCAAAGGCGGCCGCCAAACTCAATCACACCAACATTGTTCAAATCTACGACGTCGGTGAAATCGACTCGCGGCACTACATCGCTCAAGAACTCGTTCAAGGCCAGAATCTGAAAGAGTACTTGGTTCGCCACGGTCCGCTCACTCCCGAGCAAGCGATCGAAGTGCTCTACGGAGTCGCCTCGGCACTCGACGCCGCGGCGATCGAAGGCATCACGCATCGCGACATCAAGCCCGAGAATGTGATGTGGTCAAAAAGTGGTGCCGTCAAGGTCGCTGATTTCGGGTTGGCACGCCTTGGAAATGACAACGACGGCAGTCGCGCCGACCTGACGCAAGCTGGTTTGACGATGGGGACGCCACGGTACATGAGTCCCGAGCAGGTCCAAGGTCGGCCAGTCGACCCGCGCAGCGATTTGTACTCGCTCGGCGTGATGATGTATCACCTGCTCGCCGGTTCTCCGCCGTTTGATGCCGATGATCCGCTCGCGCTAGCGTTTGCCCATGTCAACGAAACTCCCAAACCGATCGATCGCGTCCGTGGCGACAAGGATGTTCCCGAATGGTTGATCGCGATCATCTTAAAACTGCTTCGCAAAGATCCTGCCGACCGCTTTCAATCAGCCGCCGAACTTCTCGAAGCGATCTCCGGTGATGATGTCGATCGCCCCGGTCATGCCCGACGCTTAATTGGCGCCGCGAATGCCACCGCGCGGCTGCAGCGGGTCGCCGACGAACAACGACGGCAATCGCAACAAGCACGCCGTAAAATGATCGCAATTGCCGCGATGCCGCTCGTCTTCTGTGGACTCGGTGTCCTCGTCGCATCACAAATTCGCCAACCAGGTTTGTCCGAATACTTGGCGCCCGATGGTGTCACCCAGTTGGACACCGTCGAAGAACAGTTTCTCGAAGCGGTTTCAAAAGATAAGGTCGCGTATTGGGAAGCGATCGCAAAATTCTTCCCCCCAAGCGAAAGCTCGATTAATCGGGCCTACTCGGCAAAGGCGCAACTGCAACTTGCCCGTTGGTATGTCGAGCATGACCAGTTGCGAACGGCTGACCAAGTACTCGGCCAATTGACCAGCGATCCCAACGTCGACCGGAAATATCAATTGATCGCGTGGGCCCGTCGCGTCCTGGTGGCGAACCAAATGCCGGACGCCAAATTACTCGACGAAGCGAAGTTGCAATTCGAATCGCTTTATGCCGAATTGATGGCCAGTAATTCCGACGCAATAGAAATGGTCGATCGACTTTTTAGCTATCGCGAACAAGCGATTCTGGGAATGAGCCGGGATACATAACGACGTCGATCTGGCGTACATTGGTGCTCCCTGCCACGCCTGATAATCAACGCATCATCGGCGGGGAACCTTCCGCCTTCTGAAGTTGCGTTTTTTGGTTGTGCGACAAGCGACGAAGCAAATGGGTTTCGCTTGTCACAACCACATGCATTCACTTTCCCGCAAGCGTGACGGAGAAGGGAAACGCGATTACGTTCGACTGCTCACTCCCACCATTGCGACGTCATGAATCCGATCAAAGCGGCCGCCGTTCAGTTCAATCATCGTCCCGGCGACAAAGACTACAACCTCGGACGCGTTCGGCACTTCGTTCAAGAAGCTCGTCAACAAAATGTTCATTTGATTACATTTCCAGAGATGTGTCTGACCGGATATTGGCATGTTCGCAACCTGTCCGAAGGGGAATGCCGAGTGCTTGCCGAACCGATCGAAGGGGGCACATCGACGACGGCACTGAAGAAAATGGCCGTTGAATTTGACATGACGATCGGGGCCGGCTTGATCGAACTCGCCGACGACGGTCGGATGTTCAATAGTTATGTCGTTGCGATGCCCGACGGTGAAGTCGCCGTACATCGAAAACTGCACTGCTTCATCAGCGAGCATTTATCATCGGGAACCGAATTCACAGTTTTCGATATTCCTCAAGGTGCTCGCGTCGGCGTGCTGATCTGCTACGACAATAACATCGTTGAAAATGCTCGGATCAATGCACTGATGGGCGCGGAGATTTTGCTCTCCCCGCATCAAACCGGCGGATGCGACTCGCCCAGCCCACACTGTATGGGAGTCATCGATACAGAATTGTGGGAGAACCGGCACGCCGATCCCGATGCGATCGAGGCTGAATTTCAAGGCCCCAAGGGCCGCCAGTGGTTGCACCGCTGGTTGCCGGCACGGGCTCATGACAATGGGTTGTTTCTCTTGTTCAGTAACGGCGTCGGAATCGATGATGATGAGGTCCGCACCGGCAATGCGATGATTCTCGGCCCATACGGCGAAACGTTGGCTGAAACATGGAAAGCCGACGACATGATGGTCGTTGCCGATCTGGATCCCACGCTTCAACCGACCAGCACTGGTCGTCGTTGGCTCAAGTCAAGACGACCAGACTTATATCGCCCATTGACCATCGCAACGGGGCACGAAGAAGACACACGCACCATTCGCTTCCGCAAAGAAAACTGAGCGATCCCAGTGTAGCCATTGGTATCGATTCACCGACCGGCGGCGGTCAGTGACGTTTCCAAACGCCAGTTAAGAGTCCTGACCCCTTTTTAGGTCCAGCCGAAGAAACGCTCTTGCGCTTTCTTGGATTTGACCTCTGTGCCGTCGTCCAGTTCGACCATTCGATGACTGTACTTTCCACCCATGTTCGATCCGTCGGCGTAGAATGAGTCATAGGTCGCGTAGAGACTGCCTTTGTAACCGAGGACACAGCTCGCCTTTAAGCCTCGGCTAAATAGTTCACGTGCCATTAGCTTGGCGAACGATGGATTCCCCAAGGCGCTGTAGCAAACGTCACAAGCGATCGTGCCCAAATATCGCTTCTTAAGCCCTTTGGCAATCATCATGTCGACCACTTCGGTGTAGCTTCTGTCTGCACCTCCGGTTCCGTGATCGGCCGCAATTTCTGGGTCCCCGATGTCGCCATGTCCGGCGATATGTATCCGCGTTCCAAAGCCACATCCCAATGCGGCCAGGGGCGTCCCCGGGCTATCCAAATAAACCATCGTCCACGTTCGTTTGTGGTGGCTCGCGCCTTTTTGAGCGTTGTTCTGCTCGTATTCCGTCTTGAAGTTTCCGGCTTGGTTTTCGTTCCAGGGAATGAACGCAACACGATTTTGTGCCATCAGCTAGTTCCACAGTGAAAGGGAGGTTTCGACAGAGTTCGACGAATGTTCCGAAGTACTTTTTGGGTAGGTCATCACCGCGAAGTGCTTGGGGAAATTGACTTTCACGTCGATCGTCGGCGATCAGTGATTCGGAGACCTGACGCGGATACGAATCAAGTGACGACGAAGGCAAATTCCATCAGTGCGACTCGACGCATCGGCCGTCACACTTCGATCGTTTCTTGACGTTGAATGCCGCATCAACGAATACCCCGCACGGGTCACTCACCAAATTTTTTGGGAGTTGGCAAAATGACATCGGTTTGGGGGGGGCAATAACTGAGACGAACGCCCATCGCCAACTCGATGACATCCGGATTCTGGATTGCAACGAAGGACAACCTGTCTCGAACATTTGATGTGACGTCGGAGGGTCAACGCTGAAACCTAGGATGGAAACCTTCAGCTGGTCGAGATTCGCCTAGAAAAAAACGCCGATTCCTCGCGACAAAACTGTGCGACGGCTTCGTGCGGTCTATCAGACCCTTCGCCATCGGTCCGATCGCGATCGAATCCATTTCCAGTTTCCTTACGTCGTACGGTATCAAGGATGACGACGTGTCGGGCGGAACGCCTCGACTACCCTCGTTACTGAAAACCAGGTTTCAGCCCTCGAGCATTTTGCCGATCAATCCCAGAAGAAAACCAAGGACGGCGCCCAAGGGGGGGAGACTGCTGTTTTTCAACCTTGCTTGCGGGGCGATGTCTTCGAAAACCAAGTACAGAATGCCTGAGGCCGCAAACACTTGCATCCAGCCGAGGACGCGAGGTTGTTCGGCAAAGAAAAAGTATCCAATCGCTCCCATCAACGGACCCAGCATTGCCGCAGCGGTAAACCAGAAAAGGATCTTTCCCCGCATCAAACCGCCACTGAGAAGTTCGCGGTAAGAGTTAAATCCTTCGGGGAGATTCTGGAGGGCAATGATCGCCGCCAAGAGCAAGGCCCCTGATTCGCCCGTCGCAATGACGGCCCCGAGCGCGATTACTTCCGGGATAAAATCCGTCAACATTGCGACGAGCTGCGATGAGGATGACTCGCTGCGATCGAGCCAAACTTGCAGGCCCCAAAAAACGAGACCACCGGACGCAAATGCGATGGTCGATTCCCAAGTCGCGATTGTCTTGATGCCTTCGGGAACCAATACCAAGGCGACCGCCGAAATGAGTGCACCGCCGCCGAAAGCAATCACCGTGTGACGCAGTTCTTCTTCTAACCATTGAGGTCGGATCGATTCCACCGATGCGATCCAACCGCCAACCGGAATCGCACCTCCGGCGATGGCGGTCAGTAGTATCAACTGCACGATGGGTTCAGAAAGCATCGACGGTCGTAGGCTGAAAAGTCATTAGCGAAATCTTTGGTTCGAACGAGCAAGCGTCGGTCGTACGTCATCTTAGTCATTCGAAAAGCTAGGGCGTCGTCGAGCGATGAATCATCATCAGAATTTAGGATTAGCCGAATGACGTTTGCCACGGTTGCGAAGCAATAGCCGGGTGAACACTCGTCGGCCAACATGCCGAACCCCACATTGAAGCTAAATGGAGTGAAGCTAGGCGAAGCCGTGGGGGCATAAGGCGACAGTCCGTGGATGCAACTGTGCGTCAACGCGTCTGCCTACGGAAGCACATCAACTAACTCGCTACTTCTTCACCTTGCGAGAACTACTAGCGAAGGAACTCTAGTAAACCAAGTGAGGAGATGTTGGCGGTCACGGCGTACGTGTACTGAAGTAGCGCCTGCGAGTTTTGCATGCGGATAACGGCATCGGGAAAGTCGGTCCCTTGCACTTCGGAAATCGATGTTTCGGTCGATAGCATCAAGTCTTCGACACGTATCTCAATCGACTGCATGGTGCTTAGCGATGTGCTTTGTTGCCCCATCGCTTCAAAAATCTGACTTGCCGCAAGATCCAGTTCGGTCCAACGCCGGTTCAATGCCTCGGATGCTTCTGACGCCGAAATGTCGCGTTGGTTTCTGAGATCGTCTGCGGTCGCGCTAAGGATTTGAAAGAGGTCCGATGTCCCTGGGAATTCCAAGTGGTCATCACCGGCGTATTGGATGTTGGTCGTATCGATGGTGGTGTAACGACCGGTAGTCGAGTCGGTGATCACCTGTTGTCCGGTAAAGCTGATCGGTACCGTCGTCGCGCCATTGTCGACACTGAGCGTTCCCGAAGCTTGTAAGTTGACTTGCCCGGAAAACCCGGCAGAAATGCTGGTGGTGTTCACATAGACGGCTTGGCCGCCGGGACCTTCGACGCGAAGATCGGTATCGGCACTGGTGAATGAAACCGGATCGCCGCCGTTAAGCGACACCGTTCCGAACGCACCGGTACCGCTCGTGTCTTCGATCGTCAATTCGTGGGCGCCCAGGTTTCCGATCACGGTGTCACCACCGGGGGAACTTACGCCGGTCGCGACGCCGGAAGCCCCAAGATAGCTTGTCGCCGTGTGGCGTACCTGAAGCGTTGATCGACCGATCAGTGTATCAGTACCGCCGCCGTGCTTCGCACCGCTGTAGCCAACAAGAATGGTTGATTGACGCCCCGAAGCACCAAAGATTTCTTTTCCCGAGTACAACGTATCGATCGAAATCGATTCACCGATATGAGTTTGGCTGCGCTGACTTGAACCGATGTAGGTCGAGATCGGTAGACCGTCTTCAAACGTCGGTGATGAAAATTCGTAGGGCGGTTGATCGGATCGGGTGCCACCGAACAAATAGTTCCCGTTGAATTTGGTCGTGCTAATCGACTTGGCTTGTTCCAATAACGCTTCGATTTCGGTCGCCAACGATTCACTTTCATCGGGATCGAGTGACTGGATGCCTTTTTGCACCAAGGTTTTCGCGTATGTGACCAAATCGGACGCATCTTGCAGGTGGGAGACGCTTGTGTTTAAGGTCGACGTCGCGATCTGGATCGATTGTTTGTCGGCCTGTAGCTTCACATATTCCGTTTTTAGGGAGCGGACCTGACGAAACTCGAGAGGCGATTCTGACGCGGCGTGAAATTTCACGCCCGAAGAGATTTCCTTTTGTGCTTGGAACAGCGTTGCGTTGTGCAAGTTGGAAAATCGGATCGCGTTTCTGGTAAAGCCGGCGGTGGTGACGCGAGTTGTCATGAACGTTACCTGATGATCGAGAATAGCTCGTTGAGCATGTTGTCCGTCGTTTGGATGATCCGCACGGCGGCTTCGTATGATTTTTGATACTGCTGCAGATAAACGATTTCCTCGTTTAGATCGACCGCCGATGTCGCATCACGTTCCTCCTCCAAACGAAGCTTATACGTGGTCAAGCTTTCGTTGAGACGAGTGTTCGATTGCACTTGGAATCCGATCTCCGTTGCAATCTCATCGAGGTATTCCGAAAACGTTCGGTCCCCCGGCATCACAGTCGCATCGCGGATGGCGATGAATGCTGGCAGGTTGGATGTATCTGAGAGGTCGCCTGTTTTTCCCGCCGCCAAGCGTGTCGGATTATCGAGAAGTTTCGAATCCACTTCGATGGTGCTCGCGTCCACTCCGGAAAAGAATGAATTGAGCTGTAAGCCTGACGTCAATCCGACTTGGTCAGGGTCGCCGACGAAGGTCGACGAAAACTCATCGGCATGATTGAGCGTTCCGGCACTGAATGCAACTGTCGTTCCGTTGGGCAGTTCGATCGGAGAACCTGCTTCGTAGCCCTCTCCGACATTCAGCTGCGCGACCGGTTCGCCGACCGAGTCAAACACATTGACGATCAACCCGGTACCACGCCCGATCGTTCCCGATCCGTCGACCCGGAAGGTGTAGGTCTCGTTGCTGTCGCCATCATAGGTGCCGCCAAGTTGCGCGACGCTGGTGCCGGTAACGGACGACAAGTCCGGTTCGGTATCGACTCCGCCGGCAAAGTCGAACGACAAGCCGGGCAAGGCAGAGATTTGAAGTTGATTGGTCGCCGCGCTGACCGAAGCCGATAAACCCGATAACCCGGAGATTTGCGCCGCGACGTCGTCGAGACTCTCGACGTCCGGATCGATGGTGATCGTATGAAGCTGGCGAACGCCATTCGCATCGGTCACGCCGATGGTAAATTCGCCGGCTTGGAGATCGGCATGTTCGATCACCGTGGAAAGCGGATCTGTCGACGAGTCAGAAACGATGTTCCCGATTAAGTTCTGAAAACCACCGTCCGGCCCGACGCCAGTTCCGTGCACTTGGTTCATCGTGTTGATCAAGCCATTGGCAAGCTCATTCAGCTTTTCTTCAAAGGCGGGGATCGTTTCGTTGTAGGCGGTCAGCAATGCCCCGATTCGTCCGTTGTCCAGGGTCAGCGGGGTTTGCCGTTCGTCCATATAGATTTCGAGCTGTTCCGGCGAACCACCCACTCGGATCGAGTTTTCGTTGACGCCCTGTTGAACGGAGTGCCGCCCGATCATCAAACTTAGCGTGCCGTCTTGTCGTTCACTACGAACCAAGCCGACCATTTCGGCAAGGCGATTGAGTAGCGCGTCGCGTTCATCGAGTTCGTTATTGTGCTCGAGGTCGCGGGCTTCGAATCGCGAGATCTGCACGCTCAGATCGCTCAATTGAGCTAACTCGTCATTAACGTTCTCGACTTCGTTGTCGACTTGCAAGCGAATTGTCTTTTTCAGATCCTGCAGCTGCGAGACGGTGTTTCGGATCGCTTCGGCAAATTGTTGACCGGACTCCAGAACTGCTTGACGCTGGGTCGCTTCGTTGGGGCCGGACGAAAGATTGGTAAACTCTGATAGAAGCTGATTGAGGGTATCGCCGATGACGTTGTCACCGGCTAACAACGTCGATTCGATTTTATTTTCGATGTTCAGCGAAGCTTCAACGTAGCTGACATCGGAGATCACGCTGGTCAGGGTCGATTCGGTGACTTGATCATGAAGTCGACGAATGTAATTGACCTCAACGCCGTTGCCGATGCGATGTCCGGCGACCACGTTGGGATTCAAATTGGCGAGTTCGACGCGGCGGCGGTGATATCCGGGAGTATTCGCATTGGCCACGTTGTTGGAGACAACATCGAGGGCCACTTGAGCGGTACGGAGCGCGGTCAAGCCGATATTAAAACTGGTCATGCTTAGCAATTCCTTCCGAAGATTTTCTCGGCCGGCAATTTCGTCGATTGCCCGTCTGCTTGGTAACCTTGGCGGTCGTCGGTGCACTGCAAGACGCCCATCAAGTATCGTCGATGGAAATCCATCGAATAGAAGATGACGGCTTGATTCGCTGTCAGCGTATGCCGTGCTTGCTCAATTCGGTCTCGTACCGCAATCCGCCGTTGATCCAACGATTCGACCTGATGGTCCGACGCTTGGCGGATCAATTGGCGTAGACCTTGAGACTGTGGTTTGGCAGAGTCTTCTGATTCGGGAAGTTGTTCGAGCAATCTCTCACGTGATTGCCGGCTCTGTTCAGAACGCTCACGTAGCCGATCGATTAACGGCGTGACCTGATCAAGGACTTCCGGGGTCGGCCCCCTGACACCTTGCTTGTTCAGCATGGTGGTCATCGCCTGATTTAACTCTTCGAGCGTTTCGGCCAAGCGTTCTTCGAGCGCGAGGTGTCCTTCGAGCATTTCATCGTATTGATCGGTTTGCAGTCTCATGGTGACTCCATCAATTTGTGGGGTGAATCAATCACAACCCGCTCCGTCAGTTAGTTAACGGTTGGGCAACTAGGAAACTTGCGAAAGGCTTTCCCCAACTGAGGGTTTGCCGCCAGATTGGCTTTCGTATTGTCCGGCTAACATCTTTCCTACGCCCAAAGCGTCGGATTCTGCGAGATGTTTACCGACAAACATGTCAAAGAGACCGCCAAAGGAGTCACTCGATTCGCTACCGAAAAATCCTTCGTCAAGAGAATTACGCATTTCCTTGAGCAGCATGGATACAAACACCGATTCGAATTCGGTCCCAAGTTGTTCCATGTTTTCTGCCGAAGCACCGACGCCGTTCCCGAGCGCTGACATTCCGGTCGGGGCTGTCATCGGCATGCTAGATGAAATCGCATCCATTGCTTTTTCCTGCAGAGTTATTCAATGACTAGTTCGGCTTTCAACGCACCATGATTTCGTAGCGAAGTCATGATGTTGATCAACGTCGTCGGAGATACGGCGAGTGTGTTTAGGGCGGTCGCCAAATCACCGACCGTCATCCCGGCAGGCAGGACGTTGTACCGTCCGCCACTTTCAAATAGTTCGATTCCCGTCCGAGGAAGGACCGTGGTGTCACCACCGGCGAGCGGATTGGGCTGAGAGACGACGGGCGTCTCGTTGGTCGCGATCACGATGTTCTCGCTCGCGAACAAGACCGGTGCAATCTTGACGTGATGACCAAAGACAACCGAACCGGTCTTTTGATTGATGACGACACGTGCCGGGGTGTCGGGGGTGACACGCAGGTTTCCAATGATCGAAACAAACTGGGTGACTGAGTCACGAAATGCCGGAGGAATATAAACGTCAACGGTACCGCTGTCGGTCGCACGCGCGTATCCGGGAAATGTGCGGTTCAACACATTGGTAATTTCGGTCGCCGTTGAATACGACTTGTTTCGCAGGACGATCCTTAGTCGACCTTGGTTGACGATATTGGTGCAAGGGATTTCACGTTCGACAATCGCCTCGCAAACACCGACGGTTGGATGGTTCACCTGAACGGAGGCCGCATTTCCCTGCGCGCTGATCCCGCCTCCAATGATTGGCCCTTGGGCGATCGCGTAGATTTCATCATCGATACCACGAAGTGCCGTTTGGTTTAGCGTTCCTCCACGCAAACTGGACGCATCATCGGCGACCGAGACGGTGACGAGGATCGTTTCGCCCTTGCGCGCAAACGCAGGAATCTTTCCCGAAACCAAGACCGCCGACATGTTTTGCGTGTCAACTTTGCTAACACGCATCCCTTTCCGCAGGTAGAAGTTCGTCGCCATTTGACGCGTTTGCAGGGACTTCCCACCGGTACCGCTTAGTCCCAGCACCAGCCCTTCACCGGAGACGTGGTTAACGCGATCGCCTTCCATGAAAGTGATGTCTTTGATCCTGACCGTCGGATCGAATCGTGACTGAACGGACGGAAGCGTAGGCAATCCTGCGTTCGGTTCTGCACCGATCCCCGCCAGCGGATTGAGCGGATTGGCGACTGCCGGAGTCTGTAGCGGTGCCGCAGGCAAGGGCGCGGCGGGCTGGGCTTGTCCGATCCCCGGCTGCTGCGCGCCCCCAGGCGGCAAGGCAGGCAAGCCTTGGGCGCTAGCGCCGGTCGTCAATCCAACCGTGCTCATCACAAGCATGGCTGCGATGATTCCAAAGATCGATCTGCGATTCAGGCGTTTGCTCACGTGAACTCTTTTTACCAAACGAGATTGGTTGTGCACCGTCGACTTGTCGTTGTTTAGAAAGGCCACCAGCGATTGAATCGCGAACTCAGCCAGCCTTGATTGGTGAAGGCTTGTTCGGCTCCTTCGGCATCAAGTGTCAACCGTAAATCGGCGACCATATTGGAAGGGACCATGTTGCCCGGAAGGATGTCATACTGACGCACCACTCCGGTTAGACGCAGACGGCGAATATCATTTTGAACGCTGATCGATCGGAAACCCTCGATCACCAGATTGCCGTTGGGAAGCACATCCACGACGGTGACACTAAAGCGGTCATTGATCGCACGTGCGCTGCGGAATTCGGCGTCACCGCTAAAGTCACGATCGTTGCTGGCGGTCGTTCCGAAATACGCATCGCCCGTGCTACTTCCGATGTCTCCTCCGAACGCGTAGTCGAAACCTTGTGCGGAACTGCTTCCGCCCTCTTTCTCCATCGTCCGTTCGTCGCGGTTTTCGACGTCAGTGCTTTCGGCAACCGTAACCGTCAACGTGTCGCCGCGGTTGCGAGCGACATAATCGCGGTACTGATCGATTTGGTTGGCGCTGCGTCGTTCAAATAGACTCTGAGCCGTAGCGGTGTCCGCCGAAACGAATATCATCAACATTGAAGTGATGCCGATCCAAATCGTTGTGGTGCGGTATTGGGTCATCGAACAAGTCTCCTTTGCCAGGTCGGGGCGACGGTGGCCACGTTTTCGCTGACCACTTCGGCGTTAAACCGTTTTCCGGATTTCGGGTTAAGTACTTCAATGGTTTCGCCGGCTCGGCCGGGCTCCATCGCCCGGGCGTTTTTAAGGCGAATTTCTCCCGTCCCGGCACGAATGACCACATCGATCAAATCATTGCGTTTGACGATCGGTTGATCCTGTCCGCGGCGGGTTGCGATCAGGTGACTGGCGAGCAAAATGGTGCCCTGCGCGATGTATCGACTGGTCGTCTTGCCTGTCACCGTTTCGGCATCTACGTAGTCGGCGCGTGTCGTCACGGTCCGGTCGACCATTTGCACCATGCCAGGAGAAATCGCGGCTCCTCGGGTGATCGGCGTCGATGCAACGGCGACGCGCATCGAAAGACCGACGGTGGCGTCAAGCCAAACTTGATGCGGCACCCGCGTTTGCGTTGATCCTTTGGCGATACATTCCAACTGCAGTCGTGTTCGTCCGATCGGAAGTTCGTTTTTTGGTGAGAGTCCGATCGTTTCTGCTGATAGCATGAACTGGTTGAGAAACGATTCGACTTGGGTAGTGTTGTCCAGGCGAATGTCGATGCGTTTCGGATCGATCCCGAATTGCCGACCGAGCTGTGCTTCCAAGATTGCAGCCAACTGGTGGGATTGAGCATCCGGCGAGGTTGAAACGACGGACGTTACGGTTGGGCCGAGGATTTGGAATTCGGAACGCGAAAAACCAGCGAGTAACAAACGGGTATTAATCTGTCGTTGAGAGACGAGGCAGGGCTTACCATCCTCGACCGAATCTAAATCGAGTCGCGAGATCAGCCGTCGGTCGGTCGCCGTTCCGCCCTCCACGCTCGCGACATCACCCACGCGAACGGGGTTCTCGGTGATCGCCGATTGTGCTGAATTGATGCGGACGACGACTTGTTCCGCCGCCGCTGGCGCTGAGAGAGCGAAGCCCATCGCGATCAGACCGAGAAGGTAGACCCAAGGGAGGCTGATAGCGCCGGTAAGCTTCGCTTTCAATCGACAGGTTTGCACTGCATTCATCTCGATGCCACCTTATCGGACGAGGTCGCTAGCCGAGGAAAGCATCTCATCGCCGGCGCGGATCGCCCGTGAATTAATTTCGTAAGCGCGTTGGGCGGTGATCAACGACACAAGTTCGGAGACGACTTCAACGTTCGATCCTTCGATGTAATTTTGGCGAACCAAGCCATTTCCGTTTTCACCAGGAATCCCTAAGACTTCGGCGCCGCTTGCGGGAGTTTCTGCGTAAAGGTTGCTGCCTAGGTTTTGTAGACCGGCGGGGTTGGGGAAACGCGCGAGTTGAATGGTGGGACCGGTCGTGGCGATGCCGTTGACCTGATAGCTGACCACACCGCCGGCAGAGATCGAAAGGTTCGTCGCTTCCGGAGGAATCGTGATCGCGGGATCCAAGATATAGCCGTCGGCGGTGACGATCTGCCCTTGGTCATCGCGGACGAACGACCCATCGCGGGTGTAGGCAATGTTGGCGCCTTGCGTGACTTTGAAGAAACCTTCTCCTTCGATCGCCATATGGGTATCGATACCGGTTTCTGTCGGCGTTCCCTGAGAAAACAGGGTCGTCGTTCCGACGGTACGAACGCCGCTACCGATTTGCAATCCGATCGGTTTGATGATCCCATTGGCCCCGGCCGCGCCGGGAGGGCTGTTCGTATCGTAGATCAAGTCTGCAAAGTTAACGTGTTTTCTTTTGAACCCGGTGGTGTTGACGTTCGCCAAGTTGTTGGCCGTGTTGTCAATCATCACCTCTTGGGCACGCATTCCTGTCGCGCTGGAGTAGAAAGCTTTTAGCATTGGCCTGGGTCGTTAGAGAAAATGATGAAGTCGGTATGACGGGAGGTATTCGAATCGGTGGCGCCGATGAATGAACGCCGCGCTACCGTGGGGGTGAATCGTTGCTAGGAGCGAATGTATTCTTGAAGCGAATCGGCGAGCGAACTGGTCGCCTTTTGGACCGCCTCGTGTTGTCTCGTGTTGACGATCAATGCGATCAATTCAAAGACCGGCTGCACGTTGGAAAGCTCGTGCTTGTTCTGGATGATCTTGGCAGGCGTTTCGCTCTCGACTGTCTCCGCACCTCGGGTAAACGCGATCGCACCTAGCGGAACGAGTGACTCGTTGTTTTCAAAAGACACGGCTTGGATCTTCCCGATCTCGTCTCCGTTCGCCGAAACGGTGCCGTCGCTTGCGATTCCGATACTCTGTTCAGGGATCTCGGGATCGATCACGATTGCCCCGTTTTCGCCGATGATCGGATAGCCGTCTTCGTTAACGAGTTCACCGCTATTGGCGTCACGAAAAAGACGCCCGTTGCGGGTGAGAATCTCTTGATCGCCATTTTGAAAGGCGAAGAACCCGTCACCGGAAATCGCGACATCGAGGGGCCGGTTCGTATCGACCAAGCGGCCGGGGCGAAAGTCTGTCGTCACCTGCTCGACCTGGGGACCAAGGTCGTAGGATGATTCGGGAGTGTTCTCGTTGAATCGCTGACGCACTGCCGGTTGAACACGGCGATGCCCGCTACTGTTGACGTGCATTAGGTTATTGCTGATCAGCTCTTGGTGCTGAGCCAGCGTTTGCATCGCTGCGGCACCGCTGTAGAGACCGTTGATCATGGACCTTCCGTGGTAGACGTTGCAATTGACTTGTACCGGTAGGTATCAAGCATTCGATCGCTGTATAAGCTGTGTCGAATATTCCGCTTCCAACGGTGAGCTTATCGGGTCCGGTTGAGCAAGAACGGCGGAGGGTTAACGGACACCGAGAGCCGTGGTGGTTGGCCGTCGCTTCACGCCTCAGGCCATCTTTCGCCGTAAATCGTCGCCCCGGCAACCGCTCAAGTCTGGTGGGAATCCCGCCGCAGGGAGGCGCGTGTGTGTTTAACGCATTGCAGTTCGTCGTCTGCCTCTGATAACTGAGTTCCATGCCGCTAAGGGTTCGCCCTCAATGGCTTGCGTTTGATCGTTCCGTGTTGGATTGAACGTTGTGCGGTGTCGATAACTTTTAACGATCTGGAAAGATAAGTCGGTCGCGTTGACCTGCACGCGGCCTCTCCGCGACCAATACTTTTCAGGCAACATGCCGATCGACCTCCCAATCCAAACATTGATCCATGGCAGACGAAAACGAATCAGGTTCAGACGACAAGAAAAAGGGCGGAAAGCTGGGCAAGCTCATTGTGTGGGGCCTTGTCTTTGTGATGGGCGCCGGAACCGGTGTCGCAGTTCCTTTGTTCGTCTTGCCTTCCAACAGCACCGACGCAAGCCAGCCGGCCCCCGACGAGAACCGGATGGACATCCCCGAACCCGACGAGACATTGGGATTCGTGGACTTCGATGAAGTCGTTGTGAATTTGAATGACAGCCGCTATTCGCGCTATCTCACCTGCACGTTTTCGTTGCAGGTTTCGGGGACGCAAAAAGAAGCGGTGCAGAAACTGGTCGACGATAACAACGTCGTGCTCAAGAACTGGTTGATTGCGCACCTGCGCGACAAGAAGTTGGAAGACGTGCGTGGCAAGCTGGGGCACAACCTGCTGCGCCGAGAGATTCACGACAAATTCAACGAGATGTTGTTCACCGACGGGATTGAACGGATTCAAGACGTCCTCTTTCAAGACTTCAAGGTGCAATGACCCTCCGCGCTTTCGATTTTCGCGAAATCGCGGGACTGGATGACACAGCAACCGCGATCCGAACTTGGCTTTCCAAGTCGACTTCATTCTTTTCGGACGAGTGGGTCCAGGCGACGGGCTTTGGGGCAAAGCTCGTGCTCGGACCTGTCTCGACCGACAGTTTTGAGTCGATTTTGGATGCGACGCCAAGGACGGATTGGTGTTGTGTCGCCTACCTTCGTGAGGACCTGCCGACGCTCTGGTATTCCAGCGGTGCTAACTTTCGAAAAGTCGTTGGCGACTTAATTGGGTTCGATCCGCCGGAAGAGTCCGATGAAGAGACCTCCGAGCCGCAAGAAGACATTGAATTGGGGGCGATCGAGGCAGATCTGGTGCAGTGGGTGCTCGATACCTTCGCCGCTTGCCTGAGTCAGGGGTGGATGGGAACTGACGAGATGGCCATCCAGACGGGCAAGATGGAGAAAGATCCCAGGAAGCTTCGCCTGTATCGAGCCAAAGACCTGATGACACGTGTCACACTGAAGGTTGAGTGTAAATCTGCGACATCTGAAATCCATTGGCTTCTGCCGAAGCAAAAGGTCTCAAAACTCTTCGAAGATACGGTCGACAATCGCCAAAAAGCTCCGGCGGCGTCCCCATCGAAGGAGATGATCATCCAGATGCCGGTTGACCTTGTCACGATTTTGGGTTCGGCAAAGGTGTCTATGAAAGACCTCAAAGACCTTAAGCCGGGGCAGCTGATCGTGCTCGACCAGCGAATCGACGCGCCGATGACAGCGACCGTCGATGGAGCCTCTTCGTTTGAGTGTTGGCCCGGGCGGCTTGGTAATAATCAAGCAATCCAGGTATCGCGGACCAATAAGAAGTAATAGCGTAAGGAGACTTTGATGAGCGACGAAGAGAAACCCAACGAAGCAGAAGCAGCCGAAGACGCGCAAACCGCGGTCGAAGAGCCCACAGCAGAAACGGATGAATCCACCGGTGATGACATTCCGGAATTTGAGCAACTGAATCCGAATCCGCCAAAGTCCGGTGGTGATTTGGACTTGGCAAGGTTCGGTGGTGTTCATGTCACGCTGACGGCTGAACTCGGACGGACACAATTGACAATTGAAGAGTTAATCGGACTGGCGGAAGGGTCCGTCGTTGAACTAAACCGGGCTATCAGTGCGCCGGTCGAAATCGTGGCTCAAGGAGTGCCGATGGGGAACGGCGAAGTTGTCGTGATTGATGACCAATTCGCGATCCGTATCAAGCAGATCTACTCGACGTAATACAAGCAGCTTGCGGCAGACTCATGGATGAAAAGATGCCAACAACAATAAGACGACGGAACGAGTGCGTGTTTAACGCATGGTTGTTGTGTGGTGTCGCTTTGCTTGCCAACGTGATGGCATTTCCGGCGATCGCACAACAGCGTTATCCGGTGTCTTCACAAACTCGACGCTTCGAAGGCATTATCGATCAGTTGTCGAACGAATCGAATTCAGCAACTCGTCAAGTTCGGCATGAAGACTACGGTCGCTCGTTTAGCCCCGTTCAGCACGCATCTGGGCAGCACGCATCTAGGCAGCGAGCCGCAAGTCAGCCTGCGTCTTTGCAGGGTGCAAGCGAGAATCGAAGTGAATCGGCATACCGCGCGCACGGTGACGGGTACGCAGTCAACGAACTGCGTCCGCTTGGTGGACGTGTCGTCGATTCAGAATCGCCGCGACGATCGCAGCGGGATTCGGGTGGCCTGTTTGCTTCCGATCATGAGTCGGCCGTTACTTTGCGACCGCAGCCGATGACCGTTCGTCGTGCGAGCTACGAGGACGTGAGCAGCGATTCGATTGGCAGCACAGCGGTACAATCACGGCAAAATCTAAATGCGCGGAATGCCCAGTCGCACTATGAGTCGTTTATTGATCGTGAAAACGCGGAAAGCGAACCGTCGAAAAGCAATGCGAAGGTGAGTGACATGGTCACCAAGATCGCGATCAATCTTTGCTTCGTTTTGGCACTGGCCGTTGCCGGATTGCTCGCTTATCGAATGATTCAAAACGGGAAGTATTCGGCGTCCAGGGTGCGTCCCTCAGAGCAGAGTAAACTGAAAATTCATCAAGTGCTCGAAGTCTCTCGCGGCGTGAATCTATACCTCGTTGACGGCATGAGTAGTCGTGTGCTTGTCGCCGTTGATCCGACCGGTATCAAATCAGTGAACGTTCTGCCGGGGCGGTTCGAAGACGCCTTGGATGACGCCGACGTTGACTTGCATACGTTTGCCGCCGAGCAGTCGGTCGCAGAAGCGTTGGCGGAACCTGATGAGCCGCCCACGATTAAGCTGAGTCGTGCCGAACGACGCAAGCAAAAGCAGACGAGCACTGTCGATCAGACCTCGACGAAAGAGATCGATGAAAATCTGATCCGGATGCTTTTGGCCAAGGGAAACAAAGCCGCTTGATCGCGCTGGGTAGGGAAATGGACTTCCTGTTACTGTCTCAAGCCGCTTCCGAAGTCACGGCCGGTACGCCGGAGATGTTTTCGGACCTTGCCCCGCCGCTTCAAGTGGCGATCATGCTCGGTGCGCTCAGCTTCGCCGTGGCGATGCTGGTTAGCGTGACCGCGTTCACACGTATCATCATCGTGCTTTCGTTTGTTCGGCGAGCGTTGTCGACTCAGGAGATTCCGCCAAACCAAGTGATGCTTGGGCTCAGTCTATTTTTAACCCTCTTCGTGATGGCGCCTACGTTTGACAAGATTCATAAAAACGCGGTCATCCCATTGATGGAGGCCCAGGCGAATCAAGAAGAGGGCGAGAAATTGGAATTTGGCTATCTCGACGGATGGAAGATCGCCTCCGAAGAACTGAAGACATTCATGATGGCGAACACTCGAACGAGTGATCTCGAGTTGTTCTTTGAACTGTCGGAAACGCCGCCGCCGTCGCAGCGAATCGATACGCCGATGAAGGTCGCGGTGCCGGCTTTCATTATCAGCGAATTGAAGACGGCGTTCATCATGGGGTTTTGCATCTACATTCCGTTCCTTTTGATCGA
The DNA here is from genome assembly GCF_008312935.1 of Roseiconus lacunae. Taxonomy (NCBI): domain Bacteria; kingdom Pseudomonadati; phylum Planctomycetota; class Planctomycetia; order Pirellulales; family Pirellulaceae; genus Roseiconus; species Roseiconus lacunae. The sequence continues at coordinate 199,021 of NZ_VSZO01000053.1, forward strand.
CTTGGTGATCTCTACGATCTTGATGGCATTGGGGATGATGATGATGCCTCCCGTGGTTGTTTCGACTCCGTGCAAGTTGTTGCTGTTCGTCCTGGTCGATGGTTGGCAACTGATTTCGAAAGCGTTAGTGGCAAGTTTTGCCTAACGATCCTAGTAGACAAGAATTGATGAAAGATACGGACTCCAATTTCGGATTCTTACAGCGCAGCGAACTGTGGCTTTCCGCCTCGTTCTTGCTGATGCTGGTCGTATTGATCATCCCATTGCCGACATTTCTGTTGGATATGTTTCTGGCTTGCAATATCGCCTCTGCGGTGTTGTTGTTGCTGGTAACGTTGGGCGCGAAACGTCCGCTCGATCTTGCATCGTTTCCATCGTTATTGTTGTTGCTGACGTTGCTGCGTTTGTCATTGAATGTCGCGACGACCCGACTGATTTTGCTCGACGGAAATGCCGGGAAAATCGTTTTGACGTTTGGCGATTTTGTTGTCGGTGGCAACTTGGTCGTTGGGATCGTGATCTTTTTGATCTTGGTTACGATTCAATTTATCGTGATCACCAAGGGGGCGACTCGAATCTCGGAAGTCAACGCCCGGTTTACGCTCGATGCGATGCCAGGGAAGCAGATGGCGATCGATGCCGAGCTGAACAGCGGTGCGATCGACGAGAACGAAGCGCGAACCCGCCGCAAGGGCTTGACCCAAGAAGCGGAATTTTATGGAGCGATGGATGGTGCGAGTAAGTACGTTCGCGGCGATGCCATTGCCGGCTTGATCATCATGGTCGTCAACATTATCGGCGGCGTGATCCTTGGGGTCAGCAATGGCCAAGCGATTGGCGATGCGTTGCAGGTGTACTCGATCCTCACCATTGGTGATGGCTTGGTTTCTCAGATTCCAGCGCTAATCATCGCGACGAGTGCGGGTATTTTGGTCACCAAAAGCGCGTCAGAGTCGAGCCTAGGTGACGAAATAAATCAACAGGTATCGAGTGCCTATCGGTCACTCTATCTCGGTCCGGTAATCTTGTTTTGCATTGCCCTGACGCCTGGGTTTCCGAAACTACCGTTCTTCTTTTTAGCTATCGCCATCTTTGTGTTCGTCTATCTGGCAAAGCAAAAGGCTGAGCAGGCGGAATCAGCGCCGACCGAACCAAGTGCCCCGACCGAACCGGCGGCGCCTCCGGAAGAACGCGGATTACAGAAATTTGTTCAGCCCGAGCGAGTGATCATCGAAATTGGCGCGGGACTGATCTCATTGGCCGAGCCTAAAAATGGCAAGGGAATTGCCGAACGTATTTCGACCTTGCGTGAAGACGTCGCGATGGAACATGGGTTCTGGGTCCCGGCGGCACGAATTAGGGACAACCTTCAGATTGGCGTCAACGAGTATCGGTTTCTGATCTGCGGTCGCGAGATCGCGCGGGGCATGTTGCACGTCAACGATTTCCTCGCGATCAACCCTGGAAACATTAATGCAGAATTAGAAGGGGAACCGATCCGAGATCCAGCCTTCGACCTTCCCGCCAAGTGGATCTCGGAGAACTCGCGGCGGCGCGCCGAAGTTCTAGGGTTTACGGTCGTCGATGCACCCACGGTGCTGATCACTCACCTCAGCGAATGTCTCCGAAAACATGCGCATGAGCTTTTGAGTCGCCAAGACCTGCATTCCATGCTAGAGAAGCTAAAGGAAATCGCACCGACCACCGTCGAAGAGATCAAACCGGATACGGTGAGACCGTCGACGCTTCATCAAGTGCTTGTAAACTTGCTTCGCGAACGAATCTCGATCACCGCGCTCGAGCGAATCGTCGAATCCGCGGTACAGTACGGTCCACAAATCAAAGATCCCGTGCAGTTGACCGAGAAAATTCGCGGGAACATCGGACATCTGATCTGTGATCGTTTTCGTGACGCGAACGGAAACGTTCGTGTGATCATCTTGGAACCGCGACTGGAGCATCACTTCCGCGAGAGTGCGAGTCCTGATTCGATCATGCTTCGTCCCGATCAACTCGAGCGATTGATCATGGACATTCAGTCCAAGTGGGAAGCATCACGTCTGAAGAATCAAACGGCGGCGGTACTTGTCGATTCATCCATTCGGTTTCCGTTACACCGCACAATCTTTCGATCGCTCGCTGAGGTGAGCATCATCGCCTATAGCGAAATCCCTCAAGATCTTCGTATCGAATCAGAAGGGATGATCCGCTACGAAGACATCATCGGCGCTCGCGGAGCACCGGAACCCCAGATCCTTGGTATGCAATCCACCGATTCCGGGAAGGAGGGTGAATGATGAGTAGTGGCCGAATGTCACGACGAAAAGAGATGCGACGCAAACAGGCATTTCCATTTGGGATGTTTGCGGGGCTGCTGACGGCAATTGCCGTCACGTTGATCGGTGTCTTCTTGCGATTGGAGGCGTTTACCATCCTGACGCGTGCTACCGTTTCTTCATTGATCCTTGGAACGGTCGTTTCAATCGGCGTTGGTATCATCCGATTGGCCGACTCCGGTTACAAAGTTGATCGTGGATAGTGATGAAAGCAGCTCTGGAATCCACCTACAAACGCTCGTCCCAGTCGACGCGTGATCAATTAGTGCTTGAGAACATCGACTATGTCGGGCGTATCCTTAGCACAATGACGTTCCGTCTGGCCGATCGTGATCAACGTGAAAACTTGCACTCCGCAGGTGTGCTGGGGTTGGTCCAAGCGGCCAACGGATTCGATGCGTCGCAAGGTGTTCCTTTTCGTACGTTTGCTTATCCACGTATTCGTGGGGCAATCGTCGATGAAATGCGAAAGCTCTCACCGCTCTCACCTCGAGTCATGAGGATGGTCGGCGTAGTCAAGCGAATCTGCGAATCGATGGAGCCGCCGATCAGTCCTGAAGCGATTTCGAAACGATCAGGGTTAACGGTCAGTGAAGTGGTGGAATGCTTAGAAGCAATGCGTTTCGTCAAGCCAGATAACTGGGAGGATCTGTCTGACGTAGTTCACAAAACTTGGCGGACCAAAATCGATTCTGCGGAAGATCTGGCCGAAAAGGAAGAACTAGCCGAGCTCATTGCGGAATTGATTGAACAGCTACCTGACAAGGAACGTTTGGTGCTGACCCTCTATCATCATGAAGAACTGAACTTGGCCGAAATCGGAGCGGCAATGGGGCTTTCGGAATCGCGTGTCTCCCGCTTGCTCGCTTCGGCAAGATTTAAACTACGCGAGGCAATCAGATGGAAAACAAGCTGACCGTTGGACCTGAACCACGCCGCATTCGTCCGGTAGGACCACGCGCTAGGATCGGACAGCTCAGGAGCATGCCTCCCAATAACTCCAATAGCGACATGTGTCGCGGCGAACCTGAAGTTCGAGTGAACAAACAAGGGAATCGAATCGAGTCAATCGTAATCTCCTGTGCATGCGGCGAAGAGATCACGGTGATTTGTGGATACGACCAACCAGAGTGATCGTGAATACCAACGCCTACGATGATCGTTTCACGTTGACTCCGTCGCTTCAAGCGATGGATGGTCGCCGCCTCGGTACGCGCCAACTCGTCGCGTTCTTGTTGATGCTGATCATTCTTTTGGGGATGGTTTCGGACGCTTCCGCTCAGGATCGAGAGTACGCACCACGAAGCCGTTCCTCGACACTGGCGAAACTCGACCGATTTCAGCAAAGTGTCAAAGATCGAATTCGTGCTACGTTCGGTGGTAATGAATCCGAAAAGCAGCCTCGCTTAGATCGGCAGGGGCCGCACGAATCAGTTGCACAGACCGTTTCCGGGGTTGATGCCGATGCGACGTGGTCAGAGGCTACGGTGCCGATTGATCAGTCCGCGAACTCTAATCTTGTACCGCCGCCTACCTATCAACAGCCGCGTTATCAGGAGTCGCCTGAAGCGTACTCGCGATACTCGAAACCAGAACCAGGCGGTTTAAGCCGAGCGATCAGTCATCGGCGCAGCAATCAAGATCAGCCGCCGGAACAAGTCGCAAGTGCGCGTGCCAACGAATCCGTCGGCAGTTCAGTCGAAAACACTGCGTCGATGGAGCAGTTGTTGCGTCAAAGCCCGACACAACCGGTTCAATACGAACAAGAGTATGAGACTCCAGGTTCCTACGGTGGTGATCGCGCCGTGGTCGGACCGTACGCAACCGGAACAGGAATGCCCGCGGCGAACACTCCCATGGGAATTCAGCCACCCGTTCGGCAACCACCCGCAATGGACTCTTTCGGTGTTAATCCGCCTCTAGGGCCACCGTCGATGCGTTCCCAGCAGGTCCCCTCGGCGCGAGGAGCGATCCTTGGCGGAGATCCGATGACGGCGACTCAGCATGCTTTGCGATTGATCGAAGAAAACGGCGACTTGAAGGCTAAGCTTGCGACCAGTCTTGCCGAGGTTGACCGTCTTCGCGAAAAACTCGCGTCGACGGAATACTTGCTCAATGCATCCAATGAGGCCGTTACTGAAGCCCAGGATGAAATGGATCAATTGACCCAAGACAATCGTCAACTACAACGTCAACTCTCAGATTCAGAAGCAAAGTACAACCGATACCTTCGTGAGACGGATCGAATGCTGGAATCGATTCGCGAAGAACTTGACGAAGTGCTTGTGCGTGAATTGTCATCCGGAAACAAGTAAACGTAAAAAGGCAGGTCATGGAACGACGTATCTTTTCCGTTTTCGGCATGATGTTCTTGGTGCTGTTTACGTTTCAGGCCGCGATGGCTTGTGAACGCTGCGGAACACCCAAAAAGTGTACCGGACAATGCCAAGCCAAGACCGGAAGAAACGCGCTGCCTACTCCGATGCGGCGTTCATCGTTGCTTCAGCAATTGCGTCCTAATCGCATACTGATCGTCACATGCCAAGACCGCCAAGACCGATTACACGAGCAATCGGAGTTGATGCGATCGCTTGCGAATCATTTGCGTAATCAATCGGCGATCGAAGTCATCGAGTGTCCGCATCGGTCATGCCTACATCATTTCCCCATTCAGACGGGGCGTTTCAGCGAGCACCAATTGATCGACCTTGGAAAGCGGTATTCGGCGGACACGATCATCTATTGCGAAGTCGCAAACATCGATTCGTATCGACCGATGAAGATGGAACTCCGTTTTCTGATGGTCAGCACTCACCAGGCGATCGCGCTCGCGTCGGCATCAAGAAATCACGATCTCGGACATCCGGCGACCCGCAAGCAGTTTTTGGGAACATTCGATCCCTATGAACATTCCGGCGAGACACTGTTGCGGTCGCCTTCGCGATTGATTGACTACTCGGCTCAGCAGCTTGCCGCCGAGCTGCTGCGGCTATAAAGCCGCTGCTGCGGCGATTTGTATCGAGCGGGCGTCTTCTATTCATTCACCGGAGTGTTATCTTTACACCTGACCAGTTTGTCGACCATTGGCACTTAGTGAAGGTGTGCGGTGATGTCATGTCTTTCATGGGATCGCCACAATGGTCTGCTTAATAAATGATCAGGTGATTGGATTGATCGAAAACGATCGGCCGCATGGCGACGCACCGGTGCGTCACGGAGAGGAATGGGCAAATGCGGCGACGCACGGTTTGGCCGCGGTCGGTGCTGCGATTCTTGGTGTCTTGCTATGCCGCGAAGCTAGTTTTGTGGGGTTCAACATGGTGCTCGCCTGCGCCGCCTACACGGCATCCGTCGTTGGCACGTTTTCGTTCTCAACGCTTTCACACGTGATTTTGCGACAGCCATTGCTCGATACGATGCGAGCTTGGGACCAAGCGATGATCTACGCGATGATTTCCGGGACTTATACGCCGATCATATATCGGCATGGCCCATCTTGGATTTGTGGGCCACTGTTGGTCGCGATTTGGGTGGCGGCGTTTTTAGGGATCGGAACGAAACTGCTCGCTCGGCATCGCGTGAACAACATCACGACCGCGGGATATTTGTTGCTCGGTTGGCTACCGGCGATCCCACTGTACCGCCAAGTCCCGACAGAAGTCGGCTACGGGATGATGCTCGGTGGCGTGCTATACAGTTTGGGAGTCGTCGTGCTATTGCAAGACCATCGCCTTCCGTACCTACACGCCGTTTGGCATCTATTGGTGATGAGTGCTGCGTTGACTCACTTTTTGACCATTCGGTGGTACGTCGTCGGCTAAACGACGTCTGTGAGCGATGAAACCCAGTTGTCATCGTGAGTGTTTTGAACTTGGCGAACACTGGGGCGGATTCAGGCTACCAAGTCAGTAACTCAGATCCGCCGTTATCGTCTTCTTCCCAGTGCCGGCGGACTTCACGAAGGCCGTAGGCGCACATCTCGAAATGCTCACTCATGCGATGGATAAGTTCGCACGGTGGACGGTTTTCACCGCCTTCGATTTGAGCTGCGATCGCGTACGCCCGTTTGCCTTGGCGACAATAATCGAGAAACTTGTCACGGACGTCATCGCCGTTCTTCGCCGCCTGCAGACTTTCGGGGTACATGCCCGACCAAAACAAGGTGAAATCACCGACGTGTCGATAGACTTCGCGTTTGGCGAGACCGATTCGCCGGTCTGCTTCGGTGATCATTTGGATGAGGTGCTTAGTGCGCATCCCATCATTTTGTCGCAGCGAATACAGAGCGTCCGACCGCACGAATCTCAGCATCAGATCGCTGACGTAATCGACGAGTTGAACGTCGGCAACACCGAGTTTGGTGTGAAAGATAAATTCGCTGACACCTCGAAAAAAACGTTCGATGGTCGACGAACCGCGACGGGCGTTTTCATCCCGTTCGCCATTATCAGAATGCGCGTCACCGGTAGACGTCATTGGCTAAGCCCTCACGAAGAACAATGGAGCTGTCGAGGATGCGAGGACGCCATAAAAACACATTTCGCGGCTGCATCAGTCGACAATCACTTTGTTGTCCAACGACAGCTAGCGATTCTGATTCGTAGCTGTCAAGACCAACTGCATCATAATTAAAGATCAGTCGTCCGTTCGGAAACTACCCCACCAATCTTCGTTTGGTTGCCAAGTTGCCTCCAAAATACGCTGGTGGAATTCCTCAAGCCGTTGCAAGTTCGCTGTTTGAATCCGTCGATAAAATTCCTCTGTTTTCGCAGGATCGTATCGTGGATCGGCTTTGGGACGTTTCGCATCGACTTCATCAAGCCACTTATCGAGCTGCTGAAAAAGCTCAGCGGTCCGAGCCGGGTTGGTTAGCGACAAATCGCTTTGCTCGCCAGGATCGTTTTCCAAGTCATACAGTTCGTTGCGCCCGTCTTCGAAATAATGGATCAGCTTCCAGCGGTTTTTTTGGATGATCGCATTCGGTTCACCTCCCTGATTGCCGTAGTGCGGATAGTGCCAATAAAGGGCGCGGCTTTCGATCGTCCCTCCTTTGAGGATCGGTTTCAGGCTAACCCCGTCGACGTGTTGTTCCGGCTTCAGGGGGATCCCGCAAAGGTCAAGTAGCGTCGGGTACAAGTCGGCGCCCGTCACCGGCGTTGAGCTCTCGATTCCGGGACGGACGCCCGCAGGGTAGCGAATATAGAGCGGTTCACGAATTCCGCCCTCCCATTGTCGTCCTTTGCCGCCACGAAGAGGAAGATTGCTCGTCGCGTATGCATCTCCCGAGGAGACCCCTCCGTTGTCGCTGGTGAAGACAACGATCGTGTTTTCTTCCAGCCCCAGTTCATCGAGGGCGTGCAGGACGACGCCGACCGCATTGTCGACCGTTTCTACCATTCCGGCGTAAACAGGGTGATCCTGGACTTGGCGTACCGGCAACGTACGATCGACCAAGAAACGCGTCTGTCCTGGTTTCAATTCCGGCGCACGGTCTCGATACTTTTCCCACAGTTCCTTACTCGTTTGAACGGGCGCATGAACACTGTAGAACGACAGCATCGCAAAGAACGGTTCGTCGCTGTTGCGTCGAATGTAATCGGCCGTTTCCTGGGCGAGTCGAATGGGCAGCGATTCGCCATCCGGTCCATCGGTAAGAACAGGATTCTTATACGGTGAGAAGAAACCTCCGGGAGGGCTACCACGATCATGGCCGCCTTGGTTTTCATCGTAACCATGGTCAGTCGGCCAAGAGCCTTCGCCGCCTAGATGCCACTTTCCGGCAAAGAACGTTCCATAGCCGGCTTCACGAAACGCTTCGGCGATCGTGGTTTGATCGGTTGGTAACTCATGGAGGTATTCGGCCGGAAGAACGCGATTGGGACGCTTCCAAGCCAGCCCAGATTTGGCCCCAATCCAATCAGTGATCCCATGTCGCGCGGGGAACGTTCCCAACTGAATGCTTGCCCGGGAAGGACTACAAACGCAACAGGTCGCGTAACCATTAGAAAATCGAATGCCTTGCGCGGCGATGCTATCGATGTTTGGTGATTGATAGAATTGACTGCCTTCGCCGGACAAATCATGTGCGCCCATGTCGTCCATCAAAATTAAGACAACGTTTGGCTTGGTCTCGGCTGCAGATGCCGGGCAGGAACAGGCGACACTTAGCAGGCAGACTGCGACAGTGGCAGCGCAGACGCGAAAGGGATCCGGTGAACTCATATTGGACTGAAAAAACGGGGAATCGTCGTAGATTAAACGAGCCCCAGTTTAGTCCAACGTGCCGGTCAGGTGGGATGACCGAAGTTAGCTTCGCAGACCAATAAGGCAATTCATTGGCCTGTTGATTCGCCGTTCGTGATTGTGAATTTCAACTTCACCCATTGAATCCACCGCGCCGTACAACAGTCGGTCATGCGATGTCTTCGATCCGGCAAGGTTGAATGCAACCTGCGAGTATCTAGGCGGCGGCGCGTTGTGTCGTTTCTTCTTGACGTACGCTGTTGCGGTCACCGGCACGTTTCCACAACGCCACGATTTCGCTAAAGAGATTCGGCGCGACGGTTTGCCGATAAGGCGAATCGGCGGGCAACCCTTCCATCAATCGGCGATGGGCTTTTCCGAGGTTATGATACGGCAATCGTGGGAACAGGTGATGCAACGCATGATATCTCGTCCCCACCGGCCCCCACAGTTCGCTGAGCCACGGATGGTGGGGGTAGTTGACCGAGTCAAGCAGTTGCTCCTCGAACGTCATTTCACTTCCATCGCCGGTCCAGCGATGTGCGCCGAGGGTTCGGATCTCGTTCAGGGTCAGCAAACCAATCGCGACCGCATAGGCAACGATCCACAGCGGATTGAACCAAGTGCCGAAAACGATTTTGTGACCACAGATGATCCAGGCTCCGACCAGGAAGCAAAAGAATTCCTGCATGACAACGACTCGCAACACATTCTTCGACGCATCTTCGCGTTCATAGAATGGATCGACGACCATCGTCGAGGCATGACGATGTACGATCGGACGCAGCCCAGGAATCAACCAGCATAAGGGGCTGAGCACCACAAAGCGAAACAAACCGAGGACAGGAATCACTGCGGATTGCAGGATGAAACCAACGATCCACCATCGGCTGTGATGGCTGAGCGCCAAATACTCACCGTCATGGTCGGTGCCGTAATGCTTACGACGATGGTGGTCGACGTGTGGATAATACAAGAACGAAGGCACAAACAGAGGAATACCACACAACGCATTCCAAACAATTCGAAATGCTTTGAATCCTTGCTTGGGCAAGTGAACGAGTTCGTGAATGAACATCACCGAACGCATGAACAAGGTAATCGTGACCACATAGGACACTGCGACAGTGCCGATCACCCACGGTTCAAATCCGTAAACTTGGGGGACGAACAGCATCACATGAAACGCAACAAACCCGACGATGATCGAAGCCAAAAAGTCGGTCCAGTAAATCTTCGCGTTTGGCTGCGTCAGGTCGCCGATCAGGCTGCGAGCCTCGGCAAATGAAAACTGCCCCCCACCGGACGTGGGTTGTGGTGTGGTGCCCTGGGACCTGCCACGTCGTTGCGTCGAGGCTTCCCCCCCGGCGGTCCCGCGAATCGATCCTAGTTTGGGCGTGTTGTGAACGGTTTCGTGAGCGGCTGGATCAACAGACATCGTTCTTTCATTCGCTGGAGTGTATCTTCGTTGTTTTCATCGTCGCGTCGGTCCGGTGATGATGATTGGACCACCGAACAAACCTTACAGTTTAAATAGCCTTGCACGGAAAATCCCGCCTAATGGGAAAATCTTTACATCAGGACCAGTGTGCGAAATCGTCCCAGCACATCGTTGTGATCGGCGCCGGGGCGGCTGGTTTGGTTGCCGCAAACGAAGCGGCACGCCGAGGTGCACACGTTGATTTGTTGGAGAAGAATCGCAAAACAGGTACGAAAATCTTGATGAGCGGTGGGACTCGCTGCAATCTCACGCAGGACACCGACGCCAAGGGAATTGTTCAAGCGTTCGGTCCGTCAGGGCGATTCCTACAGAAGTCAGTCGGTGCCTTTCCTCCGGCGGACGTCGTCAGGATGTTTCATGATCTCGGCGTCGCGACCAAAGTCGAATCGACGGGCAAGGTATTCCCACAATCGAATCGAGCGATCCAGGTTCGTGATGCGTTGCAGCGGCAAGCACTCGACGCGGGAGTTCACCTGCATCGTTCCGTCGCCGTCACCGCAATCGAAACCTGTGCAGACGGACGTTGGCGAGTCCAAACTGAAACGGAAGCCATCGAATGCGATCGCGTGATCGTGACTTCCGGGGGGAAGAGTTGGCCTCGTTGTGGCACCACCGGGGATGCCTATTCGTGGCTCCATCAACTGGGGCATCGGATCGTCCGTACCCGACCCGCACTTGTCCCACTGGTCGGTGGGACACGTTGGATGCGCGATCTCTCCGGTGTCACCTTGCCCGACGTTGTGGCTTCGGTCTATGAGCAAAGCGACTGGAAAACTAAGTCTGGTAAAAAACTGAAGCCGCTTCTCCAACGCCGTAGCGGTTGGTTATTCACGCACTTCGGTTTTTCAGGTCCGGCGGCGATGGATGTCAGTGGGATCATCACTCAAGCAGACTCGTTTGATGACCGCGTGCTCGTCGCAGACCTCGTGCCGTCGATTTCGGAGGCTGAATTGACAGCCGAGTTTCAGCGTCGTGATGGTGCATCGAGCCGTCGAACTGTTGCCAATGTTTTGGCGACCTGGTTGCCGACGAGGGTGGCCGAAAGTCTTTCGTTGGAATACCAATCCGATGTGACCTTGGCGCAGCTTTCAAAAGAGAAGCTTCAACAGATAGTGCGGGCCGTGAAGTGTTGTGCCATGCCGGTCAACGGGACCCGCGGATTTGACAAAGCCGAGGTGACCGCCGGCGGCGTCGCGGTCAAAGAAGTTGATCCACGAACGATGGAAAGCCGTCTGCGTCCCGGGCTGTTCATCGCCGGCGAAGTCCTGGACGTCGATGGTTGGATCGGGGGCTACAACTTTCAAGCCGCGTTTAGTACCGGTCGAGCGGCCGGCATCGCTGCGTCACGAAGCGATGCGTGAACTGTCTCGTTGAGACATGTTTTAAAGATCAGCCTGCTTCCGGAGGCTCCTGAGGGACGCTTTGTGTCGGACAGACAACTTTGTGTCGGACAGGCATCCGAGTCGTTCCCCTGAAGTTAGATTCTCATTGCATCGGACGATTCACGTATGCATCTGCTTCCAATGTCCGACCCCATAAAAAAACAACCGTGTGACCAAGCACACGGTTGCTTACGCGGTGAATCAGCTTGTATCTGACTTTCGTGGATGGCGTCAGTCGTGATTGTAATGGGAAAACCGGGGCCAAGGCCAATCGGTTTTCGATGACACCAGGATGTTTAGCAGAAGCGTTTGCTTACGCCTGCCGGCACGTTGATTACTTCAGCTTTGCGGCGAAGTGGGGGCCGCCGTACAGTGCGGCTTCACCTAGCATCTCTTCGATGCGAAGCAGTTGATTGTACTTGGCCATTCGGTCGCTTCGGCTCGCCGAACCGGTTTTGATTTGGCCGGTGCAAAGTGCGACTGCCAAGTCGGCGATCGTGCTGTCCTCGGTTTCACCACTTCGGTGGCTGGTGACGGCGGTGTAACCATGGCGAGCGGCCAATTGGATCGCATCGATCGTTTCGGTCAGTGAACCGATTTGGTTCACCTTGATCAGGATGCTATTGCCGATCCCTTCGTCGATGCCCTTTTGCAGTCGGTTGACGTTGGTCACGAACAAGTCATCGCCGACGAGTTGAACTTTGTCGCCAACGCGCTCGGTCAGTTTCTTCCAAGTGTCCCAATCGTCTTCGTCGCAGCCGTCTTCGATGCTGCAGATTGGGTATTTGTCACACCAGTCGGCCAAGAAGTCGACCATCTCGTCCCCCGACAACTCCTTGCCGTCGATGGCGTACTTCTTTTTGTCGCGGTCGTAAAACTCGGTCGAAGCGGCATCGAGTGCGATCCAGACCTGTTCGCCGGCCTTGTAGCCTGCTTGGTCAATCGCTTGCATGATGACGTCGAGAGCTTCCTGGTTGCTTTTCAGGTCGGGTGCGAATCCGCCTTCGTCACCGACGGCGGTGTTGTAGCCCTTGCCGCTGAGAACTTTTTTCAAGTTGTGGAAGATTTCGGTACCGCAGCGAAGTGCGTCGCTGAAGCGTTCGAAACCGAGGGGCATGACCATGAATTCTTGGATGTCGACGGAGTTGTCGGCATGTTCGCCACCGTTGATGATGTTCATCATCGGCGCGGGCAGCAAGCGTGCCCCGACGCCACCGAGGTAGCGGAACAAGGGCTGACCGGTGGAAGCGGCGGCGGCATGGGCGGTGGCCAAGGAAACGCCCAAGATCGCGTTGGCGCCGAGGTTGCTCTTGTTGTCCGTTCCGTCCAACTTGATCATCGCCGCGTCAATCTCGGCTTGATCGAGTGCGTCCATGCCCTGGAGTTCGCTGGCGATCTTTTCGTTGACGTTGTTGACAGCAGTGGTGACGCCTTTTCCCATGAAAACGGACTTGTCACCGTCACGCAGTTCCCACGCTTCGTGGGCCCCGGTGCTGGCACCGCTGGGGACTGCCGCACGACCGTGAGCACCGTCCTCCAACAGGACCTCGCATTCGATCGTGGGGTTTCCGCGGCTGTCGAGAATCTGGCGTGCGTGGATCGCTTGGATCAGGGACATCGGAATTCCTCTTGCAAAATGTTCGGTTGGGGGTGTGTTAAAGGAGGTTTGCCTAAAGCCATCGCTTGTCGGTTCGGGCGGCATTCTGTCCAATGCAGGCTGAGGTGACTACCCGCCGACCGCTTTTGCGACAATTTACGCCATTGGTTTGTCCACAATGTTTACTGGTCTCGTCGAAACGATGGGCTCGATCGTCGAATTGATCGACGATCCGCCTGGAAAACGACTTCGAGTTGATTCGGAACTGATCGCCGCGGACGCGAGTTTAGGCGACAGTATTTGCATCAACGGATGCTGCCTGACGGTCGTCGCGATCGACGGCACCGTGTTGGATTTCGAAGCCGGCGAGGAAACACTCTCACGGACGAATCTGGGGCAACTAGGCGCCGGTGGTAACGTAAATTTGGAACGTTCGCTCGCCGTCGGGGCTCGAATGGGTGGCCATTACGTCAGCGGCCACGTCGATACGCTCGGTGAATTGATCGAAAGGGTCGAAGATCCCCCGTGGGCGACCCTTCGATTTCGACTCCCTACCAAGTACGCTTCGCAGGTCGCCGCGAAAGGCAGCATCGCGATCGACGGGATCAGCCTGACGGTGGTCGATGCGGATCAGTCAAGTTTTTCGGTCGCGCTGATTCCTCACACGTTGGCCGTGACCACACTCGGGCAACGCAAAGTTGGCGACCAAGTGAACTTGGAAACCGATCTTCTGGCAAAATATGTCCAGCGTTCGCTCGGACTGCTGGACGACGATCAACTTCAAACATTGAAAGAAACAGGGCAGTAAACGTTTTGAATCAGCCACGTCAGACAGCCACCTACCTTTCCAAACGACTCACCGCCGCCGGTCTGCGCCCGGTTTCCAAGTACGGGCAAAACTTTCTGATTGACCTTAACCTGGTCAACTTGATCGCCGATTCGGCCGAACTCCGCGCCAACGATGTGGTCTTGGAGGTCGGCACCGGCGTCGGATCATTGACGAGCCAAATCGCCGACAAGGCGGGGGCGGTCTTGTCAGTCGAAATCGACCAGAACCTTCATCAGTTGGCCAGCGAAGAACTCGCCGGACGGCCCAACGTTAAACTGATTCAGGGCGATGCGCTTCGCAATAAAAATTCGTTGCGAGATGATTTGATGGAGTTGATCGGTGAAGCGATGCAGCGAATCGGTGACGAAGCTCGGTTTCTGCTGGTCGCCAATCTACCTTACAATGTGGCAACGCCGATCATTTCGAATCTGCTTCACCAAACCCCACCGCCGGATTCAATGGTGGTCACGATTCAAAAGGAATTAGCCGATCGAATTTGCGCGGTGCCTTCGACGAAGGACTACAGTGCACTGAGCATTTGGATTCAATCGGTGTGTGATGCTCAAATCGTTCGTGTCCTGGGACCGAAAGTGTTTTGGCCGCGACCGAAAGTTGACTCCGCCGTCTTGAAGATGGACCTTAACCAAAGCAAGCGAGACTCGATTCCCGACTTGAGATACTTTCACGAAACGGTCCGCGCCCTGTTCTTCCATCGTCGAAAGTTTCTTCGAAGTAACGTGGTCAGTGCGATGAAAGGGCGGCTGGAGAAAGCCCAGGTCGACGAGGTGTTGCATCAATTGGGACACGACGAAGACTCGCGAGCGGAACAGTTGTCGGTTGATGAAATTAAGACGTTGGTCGAAAGTCTGCGGATCGCCGAAGGCAAGTAACGGAGCTTGCTCGCCGACTATCGCGGCGTCTTCACCAAATATTCGAGTACGACTAATCAGCCGACGGACGCCTGCCCCGGTTGTTGCATCGATACCGTGGCTAACGCTAAACGGCTAACCCTGATTTCAGAGTTTGACAAAGCACCGATAGGTGACGGCGACATTGGTAATCGCGTTTGCTTGCGCTGTGAAGCATTGAGGTATCACTCACCTCATGCGACCGATTCCAAACTCAGGAATCCAATTTACGACACACTCATTCACTCCAAGATCAAAACCGAGAACGTCAACGTGGTTGAAAACGCCAAGCTGTTTGCCGGAATTGCTGATAAGAATCCGACTCTTTTTCGTCGCCTTCGTGTCGCCCTCGGAGACCCCGCCGCTTACGTCGAATCGGCACAGGGAAGTACGGCGATCGTACGTGATCTTGAAATGGATCGCGTCCGGCAGAAAAGTGAAGCCGACCGGGTCTGCTGTCCCGCGGACTTTGCCCCGGCTGCCGGACTGGACGCCGATCGGGAAACCGCAACTGCACAAGCGTTGGCCGAATTCTGTATTCGTGAAAATCTAAAATCAGTTACGGTCGATCGGACGTTCCCCTACATCTTTGCGTGGCATCTTCAGCAAGCGGGAGTCGATACGAAGTACGACCAAGATCTTGGCGTGATCGATCGTCGGCAAAAGAGTGAGCAGGAACTTGAGTTCCTCGCCAAAGCACAACAGGTGACCGAAGAGGTCATGAAAATCCTTTGCGAAACGATCGCCAACGCGGGCGTCGCCGCCGACGGAACGCTGGTTTGGCAAGGGGAAACGTTGACGAGCGAGCGGGTTAAAGCTTTCGCGGCGACCGAGTTCATGAATCGCGAATTTTCGATGTCCCATGGTGCGATCGTCGCTACGGCACCACACGTCGCCGACTGCCACCATTCCGGCGAAGGGCCGTTGAAAACGGAAGTTCCGGTGATCGTCGACCTGTTCCCGATGGACAATGCCACACGCTACTGGGGCGATTGCACACGAACAGTCGTCAACGGCCCGCCCACCGACACCGTCAAAAAAATGCACCAAGCCGTTGTCGACGCGAAATCAGCTTCGGCCGCGATGCTGAAACCGGGCAGCACCGGCGATGCGGTTCATAGAGCTTCCGACGAAGCTCTGATGGCAGCCGGCTATGCGCCTTCGCGGGGAACGCTGACCGATACCCCGTCCATGCAACATGGAACCGGCCACGGCATCGGGTTGGACGTTCACGAGCCGATCTTGTTGGACTTTGGTGGCGGCGAAATTCTGGTCAACGAAGTCTTTACGATCGAGCCGGGACTGTATGGAAAAAGCGTTGGCGGCGTCCGAGTCGAAGACATGCTGGTAGTCCGCGATGGCGGTGCCGAGAGCCTCAACAAACTTCACGAAGGATTGGATTGGGCATGAGCAGAAGCGACGCAGCCAAAATTGGAATTGTCACCGTCAGCGATCGAGCTAGCCGGGGTGAATACGAAGACTTGGGCGGACCCGCGATCGCGAGTTATTTGAACGAAGTTCTTACGTCTGCATTTGAAGAGATCGCCTGTGTGATCCCCGATGATCGCCGTTTGATCGAAGAAACGTTTCGCGAGCTTTGCGTTAAAGAAGGTTGCTGTTTGGTAGTCACCACCGGTGGGACGGGGCCGTCCGCCCGTGACGTCACCCCGGAAGCAACAGAGGCGGTATGCGATCGATTAATGCCAGGGTTCGGCGAATTGATGCGTAAAGTTTCGCTCGAAAAAGTACCGACGGCAATTCTTTCGCGACAAACCGCCGGCTTGCTTGGAAACAGTTTAATTGTCAACCTGCCAGGCAAACCGAAAGCGATCGCCGAGTGTTTGGACGCCGTCTTTCCCGCGATCCCTTACTGCATTGACTTGATGGACGGCCCGCGGCTCGAAACAGATCCTAAGCGGATCGAAGCCTTTCGCCCCAAGAAGAAATCATCGATTTGAAAGGGCTATCGCCCTGCGGCTGATGGGGCGTCTTGTGAACCTCGGGCTATCGCTCGAAGCCTTGCCGTCATCGATGATCGTCTGCCGCCGCGTCCACCGGAAGATGCTCTTTTAGGTAGTCGGTCACCATCGTCATTAAGTGGCGACGAGTGTTTTTGCCCTCGCTGATCGAATGCGAACGCCCGGGATAGACGAACAAGTCAAACTGTTTATTGTGTTTGACTAACTCGTTGATCAGTAACTCGCTCGCTTGAAAGTGAACGTTGTCATCGGCTGTGCCGTGGACCAATAGCAAGTTGCCTTGAAAGTCTTTGACAAAGTTAATTGCCGAACCGGCTCGATAGCCTTCGACATTGTCGGTCGGTAAGCCCATGTAACGTTCTTCGTAAATGGTGTCGTAGTACGCCAAGTTGGCGACCGGAGCGACTGAGATACCTGTCCGAAAGGTGTCTGAATGGCGAAAAAGGGCGTGCAGCGTCGATGTGCCACCGCCGCTCCATCCCCAAATGCCCACGTTGCTGGGATCAATGGTCGGACGCTGTTCGATCAGTTTCTTGACCGCGGCCGCTTGGTCGTTCGGACCAAGTGTCCCGACTTGTCGATAAACGGACTTGCGAAACTCGCGACCGCGTGGGGCCTTGGTTCCTCGATTGTCGATACTGGCGACCATGTAGCCCTGCTGGGCGAGCAGACGGTGCCAGAGCGCAGTTTTTCCGCCCCAACGATTAACAACGGTTGAACCAGCCGGTTCTCCGTAGACATGAACGAGCAGCGGATGAGATTGATCCGAGCTGGCCGGAACTGGCGGTAAAACCCAAGCATCAAGCTTCGTTTCGCCGATGTCAATTTGTACGAATTCGAATGGTTTGGTTTCAAGTTGCTTGACGACTTCGGCAAGCTTTTCGTTTGATTCGAGGGTTTCGACGACCGCATGATCGGGAAGCGTGATCAGATTGGTAACCGTCGGTTGCTCGGTTGAGCTATGGCGATGAAAAGCGAATTTCCCATCCGGCGAGATTTCATAAGCGTGGGTGCCATCGAGATTGTCCGGTGTGATGCGCTGGGTTTGTTTATCGCCAAAGGAATATCGGTACAGAAAACGATTCTGTGCGGCATCGGGTGAAGCGATGAAATACAGGCAATCGCCGGAGGATTGATCGACCGCAACGAGTTCGATCACATCGTAGGATCCGGGCGTCAGCAGCGTTCGCGTTTTCGTACTCACGTCAACTCGGTACAGATGTCGCCACTGGTCACTTTCAGCTAGATATAAAAACGTTTTGCCATCGTCCGAGAAGACCAGTTCGTCTTGCAAATCGATCCAAGCGTCATCGAAGTTCTCAAGAACAACCGTTCGTGTTCCTTGTTTATAGTCCTCGATCGCGATGACTTCGTGGTTTTGCAGACGATTCATCCGACGCGAGATCAACTGTCCCGTGCCTTCGATCCACTGCACGCGTGGCAGATAATCGGTCGGAATCGTGTCCTCCTTTGGTTCGACCTTCCAGATGTAGAACGGATCCAATTGGGCGACATGCAACTTGACGATTGAATTCGGGGTCCCCGCTTTGGCATAGGGGAATTGCTTCACCGCCGGATACAACGAATCGGTGTTATTGATCAGAGAAAATTCCTTGACCGGACTTGTATCAAAGGTCAGGTACGCGACCGATTTTCCATCGGGGCTCCACCAAAACGCATCACGTAGTTTGAACTCTTCTTCGTAAACCCAGTCACTCATCCCCGCGAGTAACTTGTCTCGACCCTTGGCGATCTGAAGCATCACTTGGGTAAGCAGGTTTTGCACATACAGTGAACCCTTGTAGACAAACGCGACAGAGTTTCCGTCGGGAGAAAACTTGGCGTACATCAGCATCGATGGATCGAGGTCAGCGGCGATTTTTGTCAATTGACGCGTGCCTCGATCGAGCACCCAGTAGTCCCCACGCGTTTTCGCCCGCCAAACTCTGACCGAATTCGTGTAGATCAATACGCGAGCCAAGTCATTCGAGAACACATAGTCGTCGATCGACAATGGTTTTGTCGCCCCCGGAGGTGTCAAGTCGTCTGCGGATGCCATCACGGTTCGACGCTTTGGACTTACGTCGTATTTGATGATCGACGATGATTCGACGCGAGTGTAGCTCGGGGCTTCATCGCCCGTTTGTGACAACCATCGACCGTTAAACGAGCGTTCATTAAATTCCGAGGATTGATAAATCCGGTCGAGTGTCAACAACGTGAGCGAAGTCGTCTCGTTCGCCGAATCAGTGTTCGATGGTTGCGCATACGCTGGAACACAGAGATGGTCGATGAAAGCGATCGAATAAGCGACTGAAACGAATAGGGCAAGCATCCCCGGCAAACATCTCTCGGTCATGCGAATCTCTAAGGTAGGCGAAATCAATTCGATTGCTTCATCATAGCCAACCAAATTTCGTCCAATGCCATGACCGACCAAGCTAACCACTTTTCTCTGGACAGCGGTCGGGCAAGCGACCATGCGAGCCAACGGCGTTGAACGTAGATCCCACGTTGAAGATCTCACGTTAAACTGAATTTCGCATGGGGGGCTTAGAGTGTTTCGGCATCACCCGTAGGATCTTCAAGGGCACGAGCGAGGGGGCATGAATCGCGATCGATGTCGCCGCCTTGGCGATATTGGTTCAACAGCTTACGGGATCGCTCGGCCAACATTCGCCGCACTTCACGTCGTTTCCCTTTCACGCGGGGGATGACCATATCGTCATAGGCCGTCGTTTGGTGACGCATCCAAGCGATCACCGCGGATTCTGCTCTTCGCTCGATCGGAATTCGTTGCGTTCTGGCGACGGTGCCGCTTCCGACCGGAGTTGCGTGCGTGGTGACACGCTGGGCCAGATCTTTGGCGAGCGACGCGTAGCGAGCCGCAAAGTTCAGGAATTCGATCACTGCGGTTTCAAAGTCTTCGACGTAAACTTGCTGCTTCTTCTCCCGCCGCTCGGCGTCACGGACGCGGCGTTTCGCGTACGCTTCTGTCGATCGCTCTTGTTCGAGTTTTTCGCTGGCAGCTTCGATCTGTGCTTGGTTTGCCCATACGCCTTTGGAAAATACCCGCCGCCCGCGTCGCTCCTTGACCGTCCAGGTCGGACCGGCGGCCTTGACCCGCCTGGTTAGTCCCGCATCGCCGGGCGGAAGCAACGCCCAGTCATCCGGCACCTGCATGACGTTTCCGTCCGCGTCGATGACTTGATTTGGGGAGGGGCCGGGGGAGACAATCAAGGCGTCTGTTGATTGCGAGCGTTTCTTTGCCATCACAGAATGTGTCGAAAAAAGTCATAAGAGAGTTGGCGTTCATTGCAGAAATCCATACCACCACCGCGGCAGAATCGCCAGCCCCATCGCCTCAGCAAAACGAAGCGGATTGCGTTTTCACTCATCGTTTGCCTGACCCTGCTCGGGACGGGGGAGTTGCTACTGCGATTGACCTGGACGCCTCCGGCCCCCACGGATCCGTTCGTCGGTTTTTCGGCGGCTGTGCCATTGCTGGTCGAGTCAGACTCGGCAGCAACGGCGACCGGCAAGCCGGTGATTGAGATCAATTCGGCGAAATGGACATGGTTCAACCCGCAATCCTTCGAGGCGGTCAAACCCGAGGGGACCTACCGGATCGTCTGTCTGGGCGGTTCGACCACCTATGGTCGCCCCTTTGATGATTCGACCTCATTTTGCGGCTGGCTGAGAGAACTGCTACCGGCGGTCGACGATTCAAAACACTGGCAGGTTATCAATGCCGGCGGGATAAGCTACGCGAGCTATCGCATTGCCGAAGTCATGCGGCAATTCGCGGCGTATGAGGTTGATCTATTCATCCTTTACACCGGACAAAATGAGTTTTTGGAATGGAGAACCTACGGCGATACGCTTCGCAATCCGGGGCTAGTTTCCGAACTGCAAATGGTTGCCGAAAAAAGTCGGCTCGGCCAATTCACTAAGCATTTGGTTGATCGGTCACGATCCGAGCCGTTGGATGAGAGTCATCAGCTTTCCGCCGACGTTGACGAGATGCTTAACCACACCGTCGGGCCTTCCAGTTACCAACGTGACGACAAGTGGCAGCAGGACGTGTTGGAGCACTTCCGCTTCAACTTAAATCGCATGCGACAACTGTCGCGACGCGCCGGTGCGGAGTTGGCTGTTGTTACGCCGGTCAGCAACCTTCGCGAGTGTGAACCATTCAAATCAGAGTTCAGTCGATCGGTGTCCGAAGACGACTCCGATCGTCTTCGTCAAGGGATCGCTACCGCAAAAGATCTGCTCGCCGTTGAAGCGACTGCCGATGCCGTACAAATTTTAAAACATATCGTTGAAGTCGATCCACGTCACGCACACGCGCAATATTGGCTCGGACGCGCGTACTTTGCAGAGGGGCAAACCGAATTGGCTGAAGCTTGCTTCCTGCGTGCGATCGATGAAGATATCTGTCCGTTGCGGGCGACCACCGACGTCATTCAATCGATTCGCCGTTTTGTCAATCAAGCAAACGTCATCGACATTGACTATCGATCGGTCGCCGTCAATCAATCTGAGGTCAACGCCGGGCATCGTTGTTTAGGTAGCGAGTGGTTTCTCGATCACGTGCATCCGACCATTGATGGCCACGGAGAACTTGCTCGATTAATCATTGATCGTTTGTACGATCATGGGATCGTCGCCGGCTCTGTCGATGATGAAATCTTCGATCAAACCGCATCGGTGATTCACAGTCGTGTCGGGCGTCACGAGCAAGGCATCGCCTTTCGCAACTTGGCAAAGTTGACGCACTGGGCGGGCAAATTTGATGACGCGCAGCGGCACGCACTCGATGCCCTTCGATTGATCGACGGAGACGTGGAAAGTCGCTACGTCTTGGCGGACTGTTTGGCAAAGGAGGGGCAATTGGACGCGGCCGTCGAAATGTTCGAGCAACTTTTTCGTTCCGGCGGCTTTCCGCGAGCGGCACTTCCGTACGGTGAACTGTTGGCTGCCCAAGGGAGGTACGACGAGGCAAAAGCATTTCTGTTAGAAGCGGCTTTGGTCGGTGAGGGGGCCCGTCAGAAAGCGGCCTTAAACTCCCTCGGATGGGTGCACGAACAATTAGGCGAGCAAGAGTTGGCGGAGGAGTGTTTTGCCGAGGCTGCCAAGATCCGTTAGTGTTTCGTCAATCTCCGAAATTTGGATCAGCCGACTGGCGTTTGCCACGGTTCCGGCGCAGTATTCGGTGCGAACGCCCATCGGCTGCTGCGGCTAACGTTCGCGAGGACAATATTGGTCGGTTGGGGCATGAGATCGGATCGATTTCAGGATCCCGATGACGACAGGCATTTAAATGCGTGTACCACAATGTCAGGGCGATCTTTGGCTGAAGTTTTCCTCCCCATTGTGAAGGGGTTGCCGGCGTGTCAAACTAATGTGATTGTCACGGACGCGGTTTCGTGATTATTTCGATCGGTTGGTGATCGATGAATTCACCTCCGCTTCTAAAGGGCTCGCCCGCGGCTGCCGCCTTTGAGAAGCTTTACTGTTGAAGAGCCGTTGTATTTGATCCGTGTCGAGCGTCAGCGAGAGGGCAATCACGCTGTTTCTTGCGATGCCGCTGCTGCACCGGATGTGTTGGCGACGCCAGACCAGCTTCGCACCCGAAGACGGTTGTAACTTCATCGCGTCCGAAGACGTCATCGAAGTTGCGCGTGATCCGTTTGTACGGTGGAATCTTGGAGTCCGCGACGCGTCAGGCAACGGCACGTCGACGGCGTTACGACAATGAAGTCCCGACGAACGAGATCCGTGAAATCATGACCAATCCTTCGATCACCAATACTCCCCTTCCCGACATCCAATCAACCGGTGACCGACGTCAGGTCGCGATCAACAAAGTCGGCGTGACGAATGTCCGCTATCCGATTTCGTTGCGCACACCGGGGTCCGGCAAAGGCAATGAGTTCTTGCACACCGTTGCAACGATCAACATGTTTGTGTCGCTGCCCCATGATGTTAAAGGCACGCACATGTCGCGTTTCTTGGAAGTTCTCAATGAATTTCACGAGGAACTTTGCAGCGACACGCTTTCACTCGTCACCAATCGAATGAAAGAAAAGCTCGGTTCTGACGACGCCTATTTGGAACTTTCGTTTCCATACTTTGTCAACAAAAAAGCGCCTGTGACGGGCCAGACCGGAAAGCTTGATTTCGATGTCGCGTTCGAATTGGCGAGCAACGGCAGTGATGATTTCGTGATGACTTTAAAAGTACCCGCGACAAGCTTGTGTCCATGTTCGAAAGAAATTTCAGAATATGGCGCCCACAATCAACGTTGTGATATGACTGTCAAAGTACGGATGGCTGACGGCGTGCATCTTTGGATCGAAGAACTGTTTTCGATGATCGAACAATGTGCGTCGACTCAGGTTTTCAGTGTTTTGAAGCGTCCGGACGAAAAGTGGGTGACCGAAAAAGCGTACGAGAATCCAAAGTTCGTCGAAGACATCGTTCGCGACTTGGCCGTGGTGCTCAACAACGATGACCGAATCGTTTGGTACCAGTGCAGTAGCGAAAATTATGAATCGATTCACAACCATAATGCGTTCGCGTTCATCGAGCGTGACAAGCGCGAGCAGTAGCGAAACCTGACGGTGTACTCAGACTTGCATCTTCGCGAAGACGCGATCATCAAAACGGTGGTCGCACTCGATCGACGAATCGAAGATCGGTTCGCAGGCCGAGGCATCTCGAAACTTTGTAACCAACTCCGTGACGTCGCGCAACAGTCCGCCAAGACAGCCGCCGGCATCAACGAATCGGTCGGGTGGATTCGCTTCGTCGGTTACGCAACTGCGGTCGCCGTTGTATTGGTGGTCGCCATCATGATTTGGTCGGTGACCCATTCGGTTCGGTTTAAAGACGAATCGATCGGATGGCCCGATTTGCTTGGCATGCTCGATGCCGGAACCAATGCGCTTTTGGTGTTTGCCGCGACGGTCTATTTTCTGCTCAGTTTGGAAGTGCGGATCAAGCGGCGGCGAGCGATCAGAGCACTTCATCAACTACGGGCTTTAGCGCATGTGATTGACATGCACCAATTGACCAAAGACCCCGAACGAACGCTCGTCGATTATCAGCACGCGGCGCACTCGCCGGCCGAGAAGATGACCTCGTTTGAGCTCAATCGATACCTCGATTACTGCAGCGAAATGTTGTCACTGATTGGCAAGATTGCAGCCTTGTATGTTCAACGGTTCGACGATCCTGTGGCCGTCGCCGCTGTCGGTGAGATCGAACAGTTGACGACAGGGCTTTCGCGAAAAATTTGGCAGAAAATCATGCTGCTCAGCCAGTTCCCGGATGCGTCAGAAGACGTCCAAGCACCTCCAAAGGACGAGCAAGCGTGACACCTGCTTCCTTTTTTTCAACGGTTTGAAGATCGACGAACGACTTGTCGGCGATACAATCTTGCTCCTGCAAGCGGCGTTCAATTACGGGGCGACGACCGGCTGCTTAGGGCCAAAGAATTCGCAGTGCCGTCGTGATGCTTCGACGCCCAATTCCGTTAATGCCGATTCAACCGCGATCATGAATGGCTTAGGACCGCAGAAGTAATAGTCGGCTTCCAAGGCAGAAGTGTGTTGGG
Organism: Roseiconus lacunae; assembly: GCF_008312935.1. Lineage (NCBI taxonomy): Bacteria > Pseudomonadati > Planctomycetota > Planctomycetia > Pirellulales > Pirellulaceae > Roseiconus > Roseiconus lacunae. Next base: position 223,420 of record NZ_VSZO01000053.1, read on the forward strand.
CGAGGTAAACCTTGTCGACCAATCCCACATCGTCGCACTTGCCGGAATCCACGTCGTCTGAGCAGGGTTCGTCAAAGATGATTCGTGTGGTGATCGAATCGGTGTCGTTACCGAGCGCGCGAAGTTCATCTCCCATTGCGTGAACGTTGCCGTTTTTTGCGGCTTGAATGAAAGTGATTGGTACGGAAGCGTTCGCCGCGACCAATGATTTCGCCATCGACAACAAAGGCGTCACGCCGATCCCGCCGGCGACGAAGACGATCGGCCGTGAAGGCGGTGCCGTTGGGTCGATCGTAAATTCCCCGCAGGGCGGCCCTAGGTCGATTCGGTCACCGGTTTCAAGATTGTCGTGAAGGTAAGTTGAAATCAGCCCATCAGGCGTGTCGGCCTGTGCCGCGGACTCGCGTTTAACACTGATGCGAAAGTAATCGTTTCCTGGGACATCCGACAAACTGTAGTTACGCGGTGACGTGGGCGTCTTCGGATGATCGATAAATACCGTGATGTATTGTCCGGGCAGATAGTTTGGAAGTGCGGCCCCATCCGCGGGTTTGAAGTAGAACGAAGTCACGAGGTCGCTTTCGCGAACTTTGCGATCAAGTAGAAAGGTGCGGCGTCCGTTCCAACCGCCGGGTTGAGATTCTAGGTGATCATAAATTTCGCCTTCTCGACCGATGCAAATGTCCGCTAACAATCCGTAAGCTTCTCCGACAGCGGCAAGGATGTCTTCTGTCGCGGCTTCGCCCATGACATCCTTAATCGCGTCGAGTAGATGCTTTCCAACGATCGGGTAGTGTTCCGGTTGAACGCCCAATGAGCAGTGCTTCTGGGCGATCAGTTCGACTTCGGGACCGAGTGCGGCGAGATTATCGATGTTGGCAAAGTACGCGCAAACGGCACCGGCAAGAGCGGCCGGCTGTTGGCCGCTTTGTTGGTGTGCTTGATTAAAGTACGCTTTGACTTCCGGGTTCCCGGCGAACATGCGTTGATAAAACTTGCACGTGATCGTGTCGGCATGCGCGGCGACAGCGGGGGTGATTTGCTTGATAATCTCAATGGTCTTTTCACTGAGCATAGGAACCTCAAAATCAAACGATTACCGTGGGACATCCCGGTCAGGTCCCGTGGGGAGGCTTCGCGACAACGATTGCCCCGCGACCCAGACCGGGCTAAACTCAAGACATGCACAGAAAGGTACACATTTCCAATCTGCACGTCAAGGTGCAGGTTTTGGAGGTGCGATTGAGAGGGTTTGATTGATGATTTCCAAGACGGCCGAATACGCTTTGCGCGCGATCGCATGCATGGGAGGACAGGTCGACTGTCCCCTGTCGGCTAATCTACTCGCCGAGCAGACACAGGTTCCGCGTCGGTATTTGACCCGCGTACTGCAAGACCTCTGCGCCGCGGGTTTGGTCCAGTCCCGTCCCGGGCCGGGCGGGGGCTATGAATTGGTCAAACCGCCCGAAGCGCTAACGATTCTCGACGTCATCAATACCGTCGATCCGATTGAACGAATCAAGCAGTGTCCGCTAGGGCTAAAGACACATACAGAACTGTGCCCGCTGCACGCGGAACTTGATAAGGCTTACGCGGCGACCGAGAAGGCATTTGCCAGCGTGACAATCAAAGAGTTGATCAACTCGACGAGCCCAATTATACCGCTTTGCGAAAGCATGAAATCCTAAGGTGGATTCGACGTGAAACGTGTGGCGACGGCTACCGCTAGAGAGCCGTCGCCAGTGCTGAAGGCGTTACTTAAGAATCTGATTCGAACACAGGCTTAGTTTACGCCAGCCACTTCAATCGTCTGGACTTCGGTGAACTTGCCGATTTCCATATTTGCACCCCCGATCATCAACATTTCTTTTTTCGAAACAGGGATCATGCGGTGAAAGAAGCGTGCCGGATCGGTTTTCGTCAGCGTTTCCCAGCTTTTGCCGTCGTTTGCAAGAACATGTAGCCCGCCGTCCATCGATGTCACAAAGAGATGGTCCGAGCATGCAAACGACGAACTGCCGAAGCCGGACATGCCACCGCCGGGAAGCGACGGGCCTTCGGTCCAAGTGTCGGCGTCGGTGTCGTAAACCGAGACCTCGGTCGTCGGTCCACGTTTCGACCGCATGCCGCCGACCGCATAAATCTTCCCATCGTATGCGGCGACGCTCAAGGCACGTCGTTGGAACGGAGGTTGTTTGAGAGCCTGCCAACCGGTTTCGGGATTTGAAAGGTCAAGTGAGTATGCGGTTTGATGCCACTGTTGGCCGTCTTCGGTACCGTCTAATTTCCAGCCTCCGATCACGTAAACCTTGTCGCCGAGAACGGCGGCGTCAAACGACGATCGAGGTTCCGGCAGTTCCGGCAGATCAGTCCACGCTTTCTTGGCGGGGTCATACTTGCTGACGCTGGTTTGAGAAACCAGTTGATGTTCCTCACCGGTTTCGTTCATTGCGGTGAAGCCGCCGATGCGAATGAGCGAATCGCCGTAGGGAACCAGTGCCAGGCCTTGCAACCGTGGGCCGCCTGGTAGTTCTTCCCAGCTGGCTTCCTTGGTGTTGAGGTCCAAGCACCACAGGCGATTCGATTGTTCATCAATTGAATAAGAGTGCGCGGCGCCCGTGTGGCCACCGTAGACGTAGATTTTTCCGTCTAGATAAGCCGCACCAAAACTGGTCAGTTCTTCGGGCAGATCGGGGTAGCCGGATGGCTTGACCGTGACTTTGATCGAAGATTCTTCTTCGGTCGGACGTTGTGGTTTGCGAACTGTTTGAGGCGCCGCATCAGTCCCTTCGAAGTAAAACGTGGAGGTGAGGTAATCGGCCGTGCTCACATATTTTTCGCCGTCGAGTTCACCTTCGACATTCTTTTTATTGACACCGACCACGACAGCATTCAGCCCGTTGGTCATGGATTTTGCTTCGAAGACAACCTTCCCCGATTCGTCGGTTTCCTTTGACGCTTTGATTTCTCCGTGTGCCCCATGCAACTTCACACCCGACGCTGCCAGTGGCTTGCCGTCGACCAGTACGGTGACTTCGACGACATCTTTGGTCGGGCTGCGGAGGACGGTCTGTAGCTTCGCGTCGGTTCGAATCTCGCTGGGCCATTGTGAAGAGTCTTGTTGGGGCAAGTGCTCGACGTGATAGGTGAGCTTCATTCCGTGATAGAGACCGTAAGTTGCGGTCGCGTAGTACTCGCCCTTACCGTCGGCCGCCGAACTGCTTTTCAAACCGACTAAGTCGTCGGTACCGACCATCGACATGTCCAACGGTTCCTTGGTGCCGCTTTGATAAACGTCGATGTTCTCCAGCCGCTCGGGCAAGTGGTAGGTGCGTTCCGCGGGCGACTCGCCGAACCAAAAAATCACGTCACCGGAAGGTGTTGATCCGAGCCAAGCCATGTGCGCATCAGCCGAGCGACCGGCCAGCAAAGCCGCCGCCACTGACAAAAACGCCAGAGCGACTGGTCGTCGAAGGCGAAAACGGACGTTCATCGTTATTCCGTAGGTAGAAGGTGTTTAAATCAAGAAGCTCGTGGGAATCGGCTCGACCACGCAGGGAAAAGACTGCGGTAATGAGAACCGTTCGCATTAAGCTAGCGTTGGGCAAATGGCTTGTCAATGACCGATCGGCCTGATCGGCCGGCTTCGTCGCTTGTCCTCCTTGGGGGCGTCAGACGGCATTTGCCATGGGATTCGCGGATCATTTGTTCGGGTTCGGCTCATCAGCCGACGGGCGTTCGCCCCGGTTATTGCACCGAAACAGTGGCTGGCGCCATGCGGTTAATCCGAAAATCGAATTGGAACGCATAGCTGGGATCGTTGTTTTGGATTTTACGAAGAGCGAGCTTGACGCTGGCGAGGAGGCATTTTCCAGAACGCCCAAACGCCCATCGCCGACCAAATCGAGAGCATCGGCGTCATCGTGCGATAGAACGTTTTCACTCCTTGTCGCCCTGCTTCGTTTTCGGGCATGTACCATTCCGCTACGGCGAGCGAGGCAACGCAGGCGATCACGATGCTAAGGCTGACACAGATGAATGTGATCGCTTGACGACGCGTTTGGAAGGGATTGGCACTTAGGGGCGAGTTCATACGTTGTGACACGAGTTGGCAGCTTGAGATACGCCTTGTGGTCAGACAGACCTATCAGCGGATTCGCTTGAAGACGAGCGATCTTGCCATCTTATCGATTCTCGACGCAACGCGGGGTGTTTTCGTCGATCGATCAATCGACGCGTAGCATTGTCGCGGTTTGGTTTAGGTTCGCCATCGTCGCGGACTGTTGTTCGACCGCGGCGGCGATGGAGTGCATGCTTTCGTTTACGCTGCTGATCCGTTCGTTCAAACTGGATGACGATTCGACATTCGAAGCGATCAATGTTCGAATTTCGTCGACTGTTTCACCGATGCTGTCCGTCGCGCTGGCGGTCTGCTTCGCCAACTCTTTGACCTCATTGGCGACAACTGCGAATCCTTTGCCCGCTTCGCCGGCCCGCGCCGATTCGATCGTCGCATTAAGAGCAAGCAAGTTCGTCTGTTCTGCTAGTCCACGGATCGTTTCGACCACTTCGACAATCAACTGGCTGCTTTGTTCCAACCGCGTCACCGATTGGACATTCGACGCGATCTCGGATTCTGTTTGAGTGACTTGGTGTGCGGTCTGGGTGACGTGTGAAGAAATCTCATTGATCGTTTCAACCATTTGTTCAATGCTTGTCGCGACGGCTTCGCCGACTTGGCCGATCGAGCTGTCGGCCTGTTGTGGCATCGTGATTTCGCTGGAGTGAACGATCACACGTGCCGGACGTTCGTCGGTATCGCCAAGTGCATAATAGTGTTCAAGAACATCGATGGTGCTGCCATCGCTGCATTGTCGTTTGAAGACGCCGGATCGGTTTTCGCCGCGTCGCAACGCTTTCCAGATTTCTTGATAGTCCGGCGAATTCGTATCAGATGGCGAAACGACTTCGGCATGGTTCCTTCCGATCACTTCGTCACGGCCGTATCGGTACTTCACCAAGAACGCTTGGTTGGCTGCCAGGATCGTCCCATGAAGATCTAATTCAAGGGTCGGCTGGTGATCGCTGATCGCGTCGAGGTGCGTCTTGCATTTTCTCAACTCTGCCAACTCACGCTCGCGGGCAGCGTTTGAGCCGAAGTTCCAGATCCATGACATGTGAGGCCTCGTTACCAAGCACGCCGGCTTGTTCGTTTCGAATGAAGTTCAGTCTTCTTTAAAATCAGATCACCGGTTACCGACATGCGGTTGGGCGTTGCCGCGACAGCCGGCTGAAAAATCCGCTATCGGTTCAAAGTGTTGGCGCGCCGTTGAGGAAAATTGTGGCATTCGAGGGCAATTCGTCTGATTGGCGGGGAACGGACGATCCCCGCGTTTTGTGAACTCGGCGGGGCGTGTCAACGCCGAGTTTCCGCCGGCCTACAGTGATTCGCCTCCAAATAAATTGGTCGTCGAAAATATGATTCCGTCGCCGAACGCACGATTCCTACGTCCCCCCAGTCTCGAACCTGCCGTCAAAGGATTCGCTAGATGCGGGGACTGTCGGTCGCAAATCGGTTTTGGATAGGTTCCAAGACTATCCCCATTGAACCCAAATTCTTCATCCGCCAGTGATTCTGCTTATCTTTCCTCATCAACTGTTCTGGCCGCATCCGGGTTTGCGGCGGTCGCCCAATCGTGTGTTGCTGATCGAAGACAGCCTGTTTTTTGGCGATGCTCGTTACCCGGCCAAGTTTCATAAGCAGAAGCTTTGGCTTCATCGCACGACGATGCGACGCTTCGAGAATCGACTTCAATCAGAAGGCCACAAGGTTGAGTACATCGGCTACGAGGGGCCGGAGCGGTCGCTTCTCGACCAGCTCACGTCGGTACTCGATAGTGACGCAATCCGTGGCGAAACTCTGGTCGCAGTTGATCCCGTCGACTTCATCGCTGAACGACGGCTCCGAAAAGCATGCGAGAAGTTGGAGATGACGCTAGAGCTAATTCCCAGTCCAGGGTTCATCAATTCTGCTGAAGAGAATCAAGAATACCGCGACGGCAAATCACGTTGGTTCATGGCGGACTTTTACAAGTGGCAGCGGAAGCGTCTCGACATCTTGGTCGACTCCGATGGCGAGCCCGAAGGAGGCCAGTGGAGTTTTGATGATGAGAATCGAAAGAAGATTCCTAAGTCGTTGCTCGATCAAATCCCTGAATTGTCGACAGTCGATCACGACCCGATTGCCAATGACGTGGCCGAGTCTATCGAGAATGACTTTGCGTCGAACCCTGGCCGGCTGGACCAACTTTACTATCCCACCACTCACACCGAGGCGGAGCGGTGGCTGGACGAGTTTCTAACGGAACGTCTCGATAATTTTGGCCCTTACGAGGATGCGATCGAACCACGTCAGTCTTGGTTGTGGCACAGTGTGCTAACACCGGCGTTGAATATCGGCCTGCTGACGCCCAATGACATCGTCCGAAAAACATTGTCGATCGCAAGAAAGCAGGGGACGCCGCTGAATTCGACCGAAGGATTCATTCGGCAGGTGATCGGCTGGAGAGAGTTCATGCGGGCGACGTATGAAGACCTCGGCGTTCGGATGCGCACCAATAATCACTGGGGCCATCACCGGCCGATGCCAGAGTGCTTTTACGACGGTACAACAACAGTCGATCCCGTTGACGATACGATCAAGCGGCTATTGCAAACTGGTTACTGCCATCACATTGAACGGTTGATGGTTCTCGGCGGGTTTATGTTTCTCTGCGAGCTTGACCCGCAAGAAATTTACACTTGGTTCATGGAGCTTTTCATTGACAGCTACGATTGGGTCATGGTCCCCAACGTTTACGCGATGAGCCAGCACGCAGACGGAGGCCTGATCACGACGAAGCCTTATTTTTCCGGATCGTCATACATTCGAAAGATGAGCCATTATAAAACCGGTCCGTGGTGTGACATTTGGGACGGGTTGTACTGGCGGTGGATTTGGAATCACCGGGAAGAACTCGGCAAGAACCCTCGCTGGGCCATGATGTGCAAAATGGCCGAGAAGATGGGCGACGACAAAATGAATCGTCACCGTGAAACTGCGGAGGAATTCCTCAGCAAACTCGATCGCTAAAGCTTTGTTCGATTTGAAAAAACGGGGGCGAGTCATTAGCCGATGGGCGTTCGCTCCGGTTGCTGCAACGAAGCCGTGGTTAACGCATGCGATCCCAGTGGTTCGTCATCACTTGAAATCGCGACTGGCCGATACCAATCATTAGCGTTGCCGATTTCGATTGGCAATCCGGTTGTCGCTAATGGTTTCTTTTGCCGCGATCGTCGCCGGCAGTGATGCGAGTGCAAAAAGAAGCGGGCCGGTTCGCGAAGTAACGACACAACGATCCGCACCGAACCCTGTGCCAGTGCGTCTACTTAAGCTCGCGAGATTCTCTCTCGGCAAAGCGAATGTCGCCAGTATCATCGCCAGGAGTCATCGGTCCACGGGTGGCATCGATTGCCGCGATCCACGCTTTGGGGTCGCTGCCATGGTCTTTTCCCATGACGTCTCGCAGGCTGTCCATCGCCAGATAAACCGTTGCAGGATCTTGGTCTTCCAAGATGACTCGAAGTGCGTCGACCGGCATGTCACCTTGGTGATTTTTCAATGCGGCGATTGCTGAATGTTTGACATCTAGCTCGGTCGTGCTGCCAAGGGTTTGGGCCAAGATCTGCACTGCCTCGGGTTCGTTTCGATTCCCGAGTGAGCGGCAGCAAGCGGTCTGAACCTTGATGCTTTCGTCGCTCAGTCCTTTTTGGATCAAGCGAAGTGACTCTTCGGATGACTTCAGGCTGCCGGCTGCTTGGACGGCGTGAAACCGCATTTCGGCACTCGGGTCGTTGTCGATGATTCGCTCTAGATGGCCAGCCCAAAACTGCTGGTCTGATTCGGGCATCTCGGCGACTTGATCTGACAGCGAACGCAATTGCTTCAATCGCTCGTGATCGGTCACTCCCAATTCCGTGTCTTTTTTCCAGGCCCGCATTGTGAAGTACGGATTCACGGTTTTCAGGGCATACATCGGGCCATCATGGCACCCACCCAAGACGGGACAAAAACAGCCCACGAGGATCGCCGTTCGGACGAAATTGGTAGTTATTCGATAGTTCAAAACGGATCGCGTTCGCATTTCAATCCTGTCGCGATGATTGCGTGACAAGCAGTCTGCCAAACCATTGCGATTGGCAGATGATGGGCCTGATGATTCGATCACACCCGTTGACCCTTGAACTAACAGAACGAATCTGCGGACGCCAAGGCCATTTCGATCCATATCGGCTGCTGCCTGGAATTTCTTCGGTCACGACACCCATAAAATTGCCACTGGCGACGCTTCCTTCGACTCGATCGCGTCGTCCTACCAAGTCATGCTGGCACCGAATGTAATCCCATGTGCGACAAAATCGTTCGTCGCTTCGTTGAACGCCGGGCGTTGCAGCCCGCTCAGTGTGCCACCGCCCACCTGCGTTGGATTCACCCGACGGTCGATTTGCTCAGCAGCTCTTCCGACGTTGCTCCAGCCGTAAAGTGAGTAGCCGAGGTTCGCCGAAAGGTTCCGTCCGATTCGCTTCGTCAGTTTCAGTGAAACATCATGTAGCGTCCCAAATGAATCGCTGTCGTATTGGCCGATGTTGGTCGGTTGAGTCAGCAAACCGCCGTTGGATGTGGTCGATTGACCGAGCCCGTTGTTGGTGACGGACTGTCCGGAAATCGTAATCTGACGATTGGTTTGTCCAACCGATACCGATCCATCAACCGCAAGCACCAGTCCTCGAAACAGCGGGATGGCGTTCAGCGGCAACCCGCGTAGCGACATTTCATTGGCCAGCCCCACTCGAAAACCGTGAAACTCATTTTCAACCTGAAAGGCATCTGTAGAAGATAGCGAGACACCTTGCGTCGCTCCTGCGAGGGAGGTTGAGGTGTCAGCGATCCGAATAGATTCGTCAAAATCACCTCCACGATAGCCCATGAGTAGGTAGACCGGCGTTCCACGACGGCTTGACACGTTTCGGCGTATCGCAAGGTCGAAGAGCTGAAAACTCGAATCGGCATTGATTTCGATGTTCCCCGAAACTTCGTTTGGAAACGCGAGTAGCCGAGCGTCTTCGAGTCCCGCATCGGTATTGAAAAACGGTCGTGCCAAAATCGCATGCTCGCTGCTTCGCGCCGTGAAACTCAGGTCTTGGTCACCAAGGTTTATATAAGTGAATTCGACGCCAAGGTCCTGAGAATCATCCCACCAGAATCCGATCGAGTATCGGCCTCCCGATTCCTGGCCGTCCAATTCATCCGATCCTCCAAAGATGACCGACGAAAAATCGCCGAGTGTACCTGCGTTTACGCGGGCCGTTCCGCTGTCGCTTGTCGTCACGAGCGCCGGAAATTCGGCACCGGTTCGATCCCAGTACAGGTACTCCGCCTTTGCCCAAAACGATCCGCTAGGCCCGGTCGCTAAGCGTTGGCGTTTCCATTGGGTTTGACCTGTCGGAATGGCATCGCAGGCGCCGTCGAAGATCGGTTCCGAGTAGGCAACTGGAACGACCGAGGAAGACACGGTGTTGGGCGAAGCAATCGACCGGGGCCGTTGATGATTTCGTTCGGCCGCGTCAATGCTGCTTGTACTAGCAAGAAAAATGACGGCGATCGCCGCAAAAGAGTGAACGCAGTTTCTTGCGTCTAACCTATTCTGCGAGCGTATTGCGGAAGGATAGGTAAAGCCCATCGGAGTCGTTCGGATTGACGGATCGGTTGTACGGTCGGGCGCCACTACGGAATCCCCTAATCCTTACATCGGGAATAATTCGCCCAGGCGTTAAACTTTCGCAGCTTCGCACCAAAAGTATTCCGCGATAATGAGCTGCCGACGAATCGCAAATCCACTTCCTCAAAAGCTTGAATTCGAACGAGCCCCCCTTGGCCTCGTGCTTCGTCCACCTCTCAAAGAGGATTAGCCGATTGGCGTTAGCCACGTTTTCAGAACCGCAACTGAACTTGATGTCCGTCGGCTGAATGGCCAAAGAATGAATCTAGAAGAGGCACTACTCCCCCGCCGAGCTCCTTTGTTTGAGTGCCTTCGTCAGGATTCGATCGAGCTGATTGGCGAACGCTTGGGAATCCTTTTTACTGAACGGCTTTGGGCCGGACGTTTCCACGCCTGAAAGCCTGAGCTGTTCGAGGAGATCGCGCGTGGCGAGACGATTGTGGATATTGCGTTCGTCATAAAGGTCGCCGCGGCTGGTGATAACCAATCCGCCTTTCTCGATCGCCCGAGCGGCAAGGGGAACATCATCCGCGATCACGATGTCGCCAGTGGTCAATGATGCGACAATCGCATGGTCGGCCATATCGGCGCCGTCGCGGACGGTCATGCGGCGAATCCACTCGGACTTTGGAATCGGGATCGACTGATTCGCAACCACGACGACTTTTAATTCCCGCCGCTGTGCCGTCCGGTACACCAGCTCCTTGATCGCGACCGGGCATGCGTCAGCATCGATCCAGATTGTCAATGCCGAGGAATGTGCCGAGTCGTCGCCGTCGTGAGAATTGCAATCAGTCACTCGTGCATTATCCGTCTTTGGTTTCCGGGCAACCGTATCGCAATCGCTAAGGTTGCCCTGCATTTCGCTGTTTCGCCGTTCTTCTGAACGACAATGTTCTAACCTAAGCCAGCGTTTTCTCAAAAAGTGCCAACATCCGAGACCAAGCTTTCTCGGCTTGTTCTGGATTGTGGACCCGGGTGTCGGGCGGGCACCAGCCGTGTCCCGCAGGATACACTTCGATTTCAGCTTTCAAGTTGGCGTCCGCGAATGCTTCCTTGAGGACAGTCTTTGATTCCGGGTCACGCTCGTCATCGTTTTCAGCGATCGCGATCAAGAACTGTGCTTCCATTTTGGGAATCAACAAGTGGGGGCTGTCGTCTTGATTGGTTACCAGGCCACCACCGTGGAACGTGCACGCCGCTCCGACGCGACCTGGCACAGCGGCCGCGGTTCTCATTACGATTGGGCCTCCCATGCAGTACCCAGTCGTGCCAACTTTCTTTGACGTGTCCACTTGTGGTTGCTTGTCCAACCAAGTGATGAATGCGTTTGCATCAGTCGATTGAGTTTCGGGCGTTAACGATCTCGCAAGCGGTCGGATTTCGGGGATCGGAGTGTTGGCTCCCTTGTCTGCCGTCGGCGCTTTCTGTATCCGGTAGAACGGATTGACGACCAAGACGCTATAGCCATTCTCGGCAAGACGCTTGCCCATCTGACGAAACGCGGGGCGTAGTCCAAAGATATCTGGCCAGATCAAAACCGCTGCGTGATCCCCCGAGGTGGGCGCCACGAAATAGGCGTCACAACTGCCATCGGGTGTATCGATTGTCACGTCTTGGTCGTCGACTTCGGCGGCGTTCGCCACAGCCGGTAGAAACATCGCAGCGCCGACGCCGGCGGCCGCGGCCATCGATCCCATGTCGCGTCGCGAGTAACGTTTTAGGTCGTTTTCGAAATGATCTTGATCGCACATCAGCGGGTCTCGTGATTTCTGAGTTGTTTAAGATGGTTTACAGTTCGCCATTGTTGCCGCTCGGGCCGCTATAGCACGCCACTAGCGCGAAGGACCGCTTCGTGCGTTGCGACGTCATGATCGCCGTCCCAGGCAAGTTTTTTTTCGCCGCGTATGACTTTTGCGAGGTCCAAGAATTCGGCGTCGTAGCGACCAGACGGTCGATCAAAACTGACTTCTTGAAACCCTTTCCGAAAATTCTCGCGAGGTCGAGCCAAACCCAATTGTGCTTTGGGGTGTGGCTCAAGCGGCTCAATCGCGAAGGTGCCTTCCGTCCCTGTAATCGAGAACGATCGACGAGGTCCGCCCATGGGATCGATATGGTTACAACGAATGGTCACCAGCGCATCGTCGTATTCCAAGACTGCCAACTGGTTGTCGGCGAACGAATCTTTTTCTGGGTAGGTACGCCGGACGAAAGACTCGACGTGCGTTGGTTTTCCAAGTAACCAAACGACTTGATCGATCAGATGGCACGCCAGTTCAAACATGCCTCCGCCTTCATAACGGGCTAAGTCTTTTCGGCCCGCGTCGTTGATCAGCTTTCCCATCATTCCGTTAATTTCGGTGATTTTGCCAAGCCAACCTTCTGAAGCGACGCGTTTGGCGAATTGGAATGCCGGGTTGTATCGCAGCATGTAGCCCATCTGAATCGTACGCGATTGCTTTTCGGCCAAACGATGCATTTCTCGACAAGCTGACAGCGATTCACCTGCGGGCTTGTCCAAGTGAAGATGCATTCCCGCCTGCAGACATCGCATCGCGGTCGGCACCAGTTGTGCGACTTCGGTTTCCACCGCGACGGCTTGCAGACCGTCCGTGGCGAGCAGCTCTTTCTCGCTCATCCAGCGAACGTTCTTAAACGCTTCGTGATTTTTTAATTGCTCCCGTCGATCCCGGTTCGGCTCGACGACACCCACCAATTCGAATGTCTCAGGAAACTTCTCAATGGCTTGTAACTTGCCGATCGCATGGGCATGGCTGGTGCCAATCTGGCCGATCTTGATTCGTGGTTTCGCCGCGGAAGTCTCGTTGGCAAAGACAGTTGAATGCAAGCCAGACACGGCGGCACCGCCAACGATTCCGAGTGTCTGGCGACGATTCAGTGCTGATTCGTGATTCATTCGGTAGGGATTCCTTGTTGATCGTGCGCGTGGTTGAGCAGTCTAGTTTATCCAATCCTTCCACCGCCGATCATCGATAACCGATCTAAAAAGGGCACGTTCGCCGTTCTATTTTCCCGGCCACGTTGAATCGTTCTCAGTTGGTACGGATCTCAAGCTTGTTCGCGAGGCGGCGGAGACCGGAGACGCTTGAAACGATTGAAGTGCGGGCCAAACAGAGACCAAAGCCTGGCCGTCTGGATTAGACGAGCATCCTGACGAATACTGAGGCAGTGCTCGTTTACATGTTTTGGACGAATGCCGCGTCTAAATCAAACGTTTGGGCCAGCTCAATAGCCGACGGACGTCAACATCGGTGATTGCACGGAAGCCGTTGCGAACGCTATTCGGCTAATCCCGGTTCCGAAAGTTGACAAAGCGCTAGCGACCACGCTTCCCCAACGGTCGGCTGATTGGTCACACTCGTGTGTGCAACTCTTGCAAAGCACTAATCTTTGACTCTCAGGCGAACGACGGACCCGCTGACAACCGAAAGGCCTTCGAGTTTGTTGGTCGCTTCGCTCGCCGCTCCCTCGGTTGCCTCGTGTGTCATGATCACCAAAGGAACCATTCGGTCGGTACTTTCGCTGGTGTCGGTTTCGTGTTGGATCACCGAAGCGATCGAGATCGAATGATCCGAAAGTACGTTGGCGATTGCGCCGAGCGTGCCGGGGTGATTGGCGACGAGCAAACGCAAATAGAATCTCCCTTTCAAACTCGCCGCGTCCCGCTGAATCGCGCGCGGAGGGTTTTCGCCGCAGAAGTACTCTAGCGTTTGGAACGTCAGCTTGGTTCGGCCCACGGCAGTGTCAATTAAATCTGCGACAACCGCAGAAGCCGTTGGCATTTGTCCGGCACCGAGACCGTGGTAGAAGACGGGGCCGACGGCATCGCCGACGGCACGAATTGCGTTAAACGCATTCCGTACTTCGGCCAATGGCGTTCCGATTTTCAGCAGCGTCGGCGCGACCGATAGTTCCAGGCCGGCTTCGGTCAAGTTTGCGACGGCGAGCAGCTTAATCCGATAACCCAACTCTCGGGCATAGCGCAGGTCGGCAGGGTCGAGCCCATCGATCCCGATCCGCGGGATATCGTTCCAGTTGATCGTTGCCCCGAAAGCGAGGTGAGCCAAGATGGCTAACTTTTGTGCCGCGTCGGTACCGTCAACGTCCATTGTGGGGTCGGCTTCTGCGTAACCCAAACGCTGAGCCTCGGCAACGACGTCGGCATAGTCGCTGCCTTTTTCGTCCATCTGGCTGACGATGAAATTGCTGGTCCCATTCAGAATGCCTTCGAGCGATTGCAACTGATTCGCAGACAAGCATTGACTGATGTTGGCGATAATTGGAATTCCGCCCGCCACCGATGCCTCAAATGCGATGCTGCGGCCAAGCTGGCGGGCCCGATCGAAAAGCTCGGGCCCATGCTCGGCAAGCAGTGCCTTGTTCGCGGTGACAATATCCTTACCGGATTCCATCAATTTCAGCATGATGGTCCGAGCGGGTTCAAGACCACCGATCAGTTGGGCGACGACGGTGATTTCTTCGTCATTGATGACGTCGTCGAGCGAATCGGTCAGCACACCGTCGGGCAGCGTCATTCGCTGCTTAGCTTTCTCGATGTCGCGTACGACAGCTTTGCGCAGCCACATCGTCCTGCCAGCATGCCGTGCCGTTCGATCTCCGTGATCGAGCAATAAGCGTGCGACACCGCTTCCGACGGTTCCTAATCCAACGATTGCAATATTTGTCTTTTCCATGCCGCAAATGGTAACCGCGATCGCGATCGAGAACGAGACGGCTTTCGGTATCGTCGGAAATCGCGGTCTTCGCCCTAAAACGGCCGAATGCATGCCGGTCGGGCTCGCATTCACAGCCACTCGATCGCGATGCACTCCCAATGGAATCGCATCAGACATCCATCAGTTGACCGAGCTAAACGGACTAAGCAAGCACGCGACTGCAATACAACCTGTCTAACGCGGCGCGGCCGATCCGGTCCCCTGATCAAAAAGCAGAAAACAGTCCCTCTTCCGACCAAGATTACGGGCGTGATTGATCAACCGACGGGTGGTCGCCTCGGTTTCCACGACATCGCTGCGACTCGCGTCATTCGGCCGATCGTCGATCCAGATGTGGACGCGGTTCTAGCGATGCAGATTGATGAACTGCCATCCGGAAATCTGCCAACGTCGACCGAAGGGCCGGCACCAACGGCATTGAGCGAGCAATTTTAAGCTCTCACCCTTCAGACTTTCGACCGTCAACACTGCCGTCGCGCCCTCGGGGACAGGCACGGCGGTGACCAGTCCAATTCCTGAGCACGATATTTTGCGCGAGAACGCAGGGATCGAATCGCTCTCTCCACGAATCATCAATGTCACAGGCCGCACCAAAGACTCGCGGTACGTGTTGCGGTTCTCGTTGTCATACATTGCGTCTTCGTCAAGGATGTCACGGACCGCGTTCTCAACATCCAAATTGGGTGCCGAACCGGATAGACGTAGCATAGGGGGGAAGACTCCAGAATGAGGGGCAGTGATTGTCGCTGACTATTTTATGAGGGATCGCAGCCATCGATTCGCAGACTGGCTGATCGTGTGCTAAAGCAGCAGGTTGCCCAACGGAAACTTGCTTGCGAAACCTTCTTCGAGCAAACAGAATCCTCACCGAATTTTCAAATTCATCCCCGTCTCTTGTTCAATCGGGAAGGCGCCGCGATACGGAGACACCCGAGCGAACCAGATGACACCTTGCATGTCGATAAAATGCAACAACCAGCAAGCGAATCAGTGATCGGCGTTGCGAACGATGGCTCGCTCCTGCCTGGTGTAAACCGAGGGGTAGACAAAGGTCGGTTGCTGATCAGGAAGCAAGTACGCGACTTCTTCGCTGACTGCTTTCCCGTCGTGTGTCAACTTCCAAGATAGTTCGACAGGTCCCGACTCTTCCGGTGCCACAATCGATCGTAGAACCCAGTCGCCGGTCTCGGTTCGACGAAGCGATTCCGATGTGATTTTTCCGCGGATGCTCGACGACACGACCGTCAAGTGGTCCTGCTCCTCTAACAGTTGGAGATCATGCCCGGCAAATCGGACCTCGATTTCTGCCAAGCCTTCCGACCGTTTCACGCTAAGATTCGTCGCTCGTCCTATGTCCTTTTGTTTGGCGACGTCGCCGGCAAAGAAACTGACCGTGTAACGAAGTTCGAGCGGTCGATCGGTCGAAACCGGCTCGTTCGAGATCCAGTACGCCCCAATGTTGTCGACGCCTTCGTGAGCGCCGGGGAGTTCCAATAACTCGATTCGTCCATTCTTCCATGGCTTCGATGGCGTCACCCAGACGCTTGGTCGCATGTCATATCGGGCGTTGTGATCGTCGTAGTGATAGAACGCTCGGTTTCGTTGCAGTGTTCCAAATCCGTGCAATTCATCGATCGGCAACGAAGTGACCGAAGGGTAGCTTTGACGTGCATACGGTCGCCACCGCCAGTCTCGGCCACCCTGCCAAATCAGAAGCCCATCAGAATCGTGAACGGACGGACGCGCATCCAGCGGAGGCCCTTCCAATCCATCTCCCCAAATCCACATGGATGTCAGCGGGGCCAACGCTACTTTTTCCGGGACACTTCGGAAACTTAGTTGGCAGTCGATATCGATGTCCGTTTGGTGGACGCCGGGATGAAGCGTGAACCGATAGGCGCCGCAGACTGACGGCCCGTCTAGGAAGCCGAGCACGGTAATCGACTCATCGCCGGTCGCGGGCATTTGGATCCAGAAAGCACGAAAGTCTGGAAACTCTTCGTCCTTCGGAAGTGCCACGTCGATTGCGACCCCGCGTGCCGAACTGCCGTAAATGGTGTTGGCACTTCGGGCTCGGAAATAGCTTGAGCCGAGAAACGAAAGGATCTCTTGAGAATCGTGCTGACCTGGAAACCGCCCCACCAACCGCACGCCCGCGTGACCGATGTTCCCGATGGTTTGTGGATCGATCGACTCCGGGTATTCGAAATCGTCGGTCGAAAACTTCAGCCGTTGACTGACGAGTTCAGGCGATTCCTTTGATGATCGGGACCGCGCCGTCTCCGGTTGTGTTCTTGCAACTGGACTGACGAGCGATATGCCTGACTCGTCGGAACGCGTCTGTTCTTTTTCAGTTAACTCGACGGACGATGGTGGCGGACTAAGCGTGTAGAGGTAGACCCGGTCACGTTGTACAAACCCGCGATGAAATGTCTCAATCCAAAAGGGTAACCCTTGGTTGGCCCAGGTTGCTTGCTCATGACGATACTTGATCTTGATGTATTGATCGTAATCCAAGTCCGCGAGTACCTTGGGCAAGTCCTGTTGCGTTTCATACGGCTGTTTCGCTTGCGACTCGGCAAGTTTGCAAAGATCGTCGAAGTTGCGAACCGTTGCGAACGCGGCCTCTTGCTCGACTGGTTCGACCCGTTTGGGAGTGGCGTCGACCTTCGCCTCCGTCGACTCGTGAGCGATCGAATACGACGCAGCACTGAAAGCGAAAGCGAGCGTTGTCGGCAACGCGATTAAATACGCACGAACTTCAAAAGCAACCATACAACAAGATCAGATGAAAAGGGGTGAAGTGTTTGCCTCAAGCTGCCGTTGGCCGCTCGCAGTGCAAATGTCATCGTTCGCAATCCTGTGCTCGGAAACCGGCCAGTTTTAATGCGTTGGCGGCGGCGGGGTGAGCCATGAATGCGTTCCAGACGCCACCGCAAAGCAAGTTGTGCGCCATAAGCATTGTGATTCCAGTATCTATGCCGATGACATCTGAACTTCTCCATCCGGTCTTCGGGTGAAACGCATTGACGAACCCATAGCGACCGTAGATTTCTTCTGCACCGATCGACCGTTGCGCTATCAGCGTATTCAATGCCAAATCGGGGACGATGGCTAACGCACCACCCGCGGCACTGGGGACGATCGTTCCATCGATGCCTCGATGGGCAACGACTCGGTCAACATTCGCCGGACCGTCGGTGGTCCAACCGTCATCGAACGGTCCTCCCCAGTCACGGTATCCCGTCGGACTGTCGCTGCTGGTTAGGCCCCACAAATCATTGCCATAGTGAGAAAACGTCTCAGGTTTAGACTTGGCAAGGGCCTGTAAATAACGGACGTGCGAACAGTGGGCGAGTTGGCTATTGCGCCAAAAGTCCCATCCCGTCGGATCGATGGCGCCACGTACGTCAAAGTATGCCCAAGGGTATTGGTGAACAAACAATGGCGGGTAGCTAAGCAACGGCGTCTGATCGTATCGCAAAACCGGTTTGCGTTGCCACGCAAGCCAGCACGCTTTAGGGATCGGGTGTGTCGGGGATGCGATTGCGAGTAGCAATAGGATCGGGTGCTCGCTGAACTGATCCCACTTCGCAGGCGTGAATCCTGATTCGGGCGTCCATCCCATATGCAAGCAGCGGTCGGTATCGACGAATGCATTCCAATTGGCACGTTCGTAGAGAACCGTTGTCAACTCGTGAATCATTTTGTCAGATTCAAACACCACTGACGCGTGCAGCGCGCCGGCGACCAACAGCGCGGTATCAATCGTGGACGCTTCACACTGATTTAACCGAGTGCCACTGTTTGCGGCAATGAAGTGGTAAGCGATGCCTTGAAAATGATCAGCTTGGCGTGTGAGCGACCAAAGCATTTTCTTGACCTGACCGGCAGCGTCGTTGGCTGACATGCGACCAGTCTCCGCCGCGATCGCGTACGCTGACAATCCAAAGCCGCAAGCCGCAATGCTGGACACCTCTGACATGCAACTGCCGTCGTGTTTTCCACGGTCGGCGACCAAGCCAGTATCCGAATGCGAAGCGTCTTGAAAGTACCTTAGGCAGCGATCGATCAAGTCGTTCAAGAATTCGGAGGCTTCGATCGACAGTGGCCGATTTGCTTCCAAGGATCGGTCACACGCATTCGTTCGGTTGGCGACCAAAGGGTTATGATTGGATTGATTCATTTCAGATGCGTCAAAGCGTTGCCAGCGAATCATTGATGCAGTGAAAAATCTTTTGACAAGGTTTGGCAAGCAATCGGACCTCCAATTCTTCCTAACCGGACGTTGCTAGAAATCTTTCGAAAAGATTCTTTTGGTGTCATCGCTCCCATAGCGAACTTAGACACAGCGTTATCGCCGGGTGCAATTCCCTTAACAACGCTTGGGATCACATGTTCATTAGGGCGGCGGAATAGCCTGAAAGTTTTCGTCCTGCGTGGCCCAGTTAGATGGCGATTTTGTTTTTGAAGAAACTGGCACGCAACTCGCGTAGCGTTGCCGTCAGAACCTATCCGAAAACGGTTGCGTCCAACAATTCGATTCGATGGTGATTCGATCCGACGACGGTTTCCGAAGATTCGCTTGTCGCTGAAATAACCGGCTATGCCGCCACGGCTGGTCGATCGGCACTCGGGTGCTCGGCTCACAGTTTTCGGATGGGTTCATTGGTCCTATCTGCTTATCTTTTCAACAAAGTATTTCACGAGGAGGGGTCATGGACACTGCCCCACAACAATCCGCTTCGATCGAGATGACGAAGCCCAACGATACGCCGTTACCGAAACCAATTGATACGCCAGAACACAGCGTCGGTGTGGCGGAGATTCCGTCGGAAACCGATAGTGCGCTGATGGCCGTTGCCGGATACCTCCGGCTTTGCGGGATCAAGCATCCAGACGTTCTTCGCGATCAGTCGCACCGGATTCTTGCTATGGTTGCGAAGCGATTGGAAGCGACTCGGGATACTGGTGCGGCGGTTGACCAGTCGTCTTTGACGGTTGATGCGATGTCCGCCGCGATCGACGAAGTACAGCGTCTGCATGACCGTGTCGCTCAACACTCGATTCGGACTCGGTCGACCGCTTCGCCGCGTTCGCAACAAGAAACGAATCTTCCGCACCACCATGAAGCGTCAAGTTCCGACCATCGTTCGGTGGGAATAGATTTGACCAACGGCGACTTGGTGGGAAGCGATGCCGCAATGCAATGCTGTGTGCTTTGTTTCAACAAAGTCATGAAGGATCCTGACATGCTTCGTGAAAACGAAGGTCAGTACCAACGAACGCGGACTTACGGCGAACGACATACGGTCACCGTAATCCCAAAGCGGATCGATCGAACGATGCGTCACAACGCGACACCTGAACTGATTCCACCATTACGCCCGCAATGGTGGGGAACGATGGTGAACCGCAGCATTCATCAGATCGGCATGACTTTCCAAACGTTGTTGTCGCCCTGGCGACCGACGAACGAATCGACGACGGTATCGGAATAGCCAGGAAAGCTCACCGCAATGAATACAAATACAACGCGCAAGGTCGTGGCAATCGCCACGGCCTTGATCACCGCTACCGGTCTTTGGGCGTATCTATCGACCGTTCAGCCGGGAGGCGTCAATGTCTTCGAGTGGCTCAGTGCGGCACTGTTCGGCATATTGTTCGGATGGATCGGTTTCTCATTTGCCGTCGCAACGATCGGTTTTTTTCATTTGCGAAATGGGGTTGACCGTCCATCGGCACCGCTCGATGAGCAGGGCGCGGGTGAATTGCCTACGTGCGCGGTTCTGGTTCCCGTCTACAACGAATCGCCTGAAGATGTCTTTGCGCGAATCGAAGCAATGCATCGCGATTTAACGCGGCTTAACGCGAATGAGTCGTTTGAGTTCTATGTCTTAAGTGACTCAACTGATCATGAGAAATGGTTGACCGAACAGTACGTTTGGTCCGAGGTCATGCAGCGATTGGGAAGCCAAGCAAAAATTTACTATCGCCATCGTGCAGAAAATGTTGGACGCAAGGCCGGCAATATCGCCGATTTTTGCTGCCGCTGGTCGGGTAACCACAAACTCATGATCATCTTAGACGCCGATAGCTTGATGGCGGGTGCGACGATGATCGAAATGGTGCGCCGAATGGCCGCCGATCCAAAGCTGGGGATTTTGCAGGTACCGCCGACACCGATCGGCCGACGATCCCTGTTTGCAAGATTGCAACAGTTCTCGGCGCATGCTTATGGTAGCGTTTTTGTCCGTGGGTTTGATCGCTGGGCCGGTGACCAAGGCAACTACTGGGGGCACAATGCGATCCTTAGAATTGATGCCTTTCGTGACCACTGCGACTTACCAACTTTGCCCGGCGAGGCACCGCTGGGTGGCGCAATCCTTAGTCACGACTTTGTCGAAGCTGCCTTGATGGTCGCGGCAGATTGGAAGGTTCGTCTCGCCGACGACTTGGGCGGAAGTTACGAAGAGTGTCCGACAACGCTAGCGGATTATGCACAACGCGATCTCCGTTGGTGCCAGGGCAATCTGCAGCATTCGCGGCTCATCATTTCAGATGGGTTTCGATTGCCAAGCCGGTTGCACTTTGCCAGCGGAGTGATGTCCTATGTTAGTTCGCCTCTCTGGATTGCATTCACGCTAGCGTGCATCGCCGGTTGGATCGCGGATGGTTCGGCGGACAATGTTTCCGCTTTTCAACAACTCGGTCAATTGGGATTATTTGCGACCGCGATGTTGATGCTGCTTATTCCGAAAGCGTACGGATGGATGATTACCAGGCAACGACGTGCAACCGACCTCGCCGAACGGCAAAACCTTACCGGAAGTATCTTGGTCGAAGTCTTGATGTCGATTTTGTTGTCACCAATCATGGCAATCCTGCACACGCGATTTGTAATCGCGACGCTGCGAGGAAGGAAGATTCAGTGGAATGCCCAACAGCGAGACGAGCATGGGGTGACCCTTGCCGAAGCGGCGCGACAGGGAGCCGGATACACGATCACAGGCATCCTGCTAACGGGCCTGCTTTACTATGCGAATCCCGCAATGCTGATTTGGTTTACGCCCATCCTCGCTGGTTTGCTGTTCGCAATTCCTTTGATCATGGCTCTCGGTAGTCAGGCAGCCGGCTCATCGCTTTTGCGTTGGCAGCTATTGTCAATTCCCGAAGAAATAACGCCTCCACAACTGACCGCCGACTTCGCGATCGCTCATGCAGCGAATCAAGCCGCGACTGCCGGACAAGCAGGGCGACTGTTTCGCAAGGTACTTGACGATCCCGGCTTCTTCACGATTCATTGCCGCGTACTCAAGGCGAGTGATGCGGATCGTCCGTTGAGTCTTGCCGAGCGGAACGAAACGCGACAGGCAGCCGAAACTGACCCGGATATGATTCCGATGAGAGACCGAGCGAAGGTGCTTAGCGATACCGCGTTACTGAAAGAACTTCACGTGCATACTCAACTGATCGCACAGTCGGCTTGACACCCGACGGCATTCACCCACGGCTTTAGCGACGGTCACGGCGTGTACTTCGGGCGAATGCCTGCCGCGCTTTAGGTCGTGAGTATCTCTCTCACCGGAAAAAATCAATCGGTAGGCAAATCGGGCGGATCCAGGCGGGAGGGAGAATTGAGCGCGGCTAAAGAGTCATTAACCATTAACCGAAAACGCTGATAATTTTGTCCTCCCGGGCAAACACCGGCGTACTCATCCCACAGCCATTCGATCGTGTTGGCGTCTACATTTCCGGCAAGTCTCGCCGCAACACGGGCCTCAAACTTAGCAAGCTGCGGAGTGCTTGTTTGGAACGCGATGAGACTGTTTCCGTGCAGATTTCGCGTCCAGTCGACCATGCAATCCCATTGTGAAATGGTCAGCTGGCTAGGTCTTCGGCCACGCAGTGATTCGATGTGGGATTCCAATCTACGGGCATATCGCACGCGTCCCATGATGCTATGGTGCCAAGCAACGATGAGTGCGAAGCAAGTAGCGGCCAATGCGGTAGTGATCAGCAACTTCCTCAGGCTGAATTGCATTGGCATTGAAGTTGGTCTCTCGCGTTTGGCGGGCGTTTGCGTTTTCTCTTGCCTAGTCGAAAGCTCTGGCGGCCTGAGCTGCGATGTTCCTTGAACCACTAATGATGCACAATTTCGAATTAGCCGGGTGGCATAACCAGAGATGTCCGGCATAAAACAAGATGCATGTCCGGTGATGATTGGTTGCAACCATCGTACGAGGTTTGGCCGTGTCCCGGGTCCACTACGAATCCGAACCTGTCGAGTTATGATCGAAAAGAAACTTCCTACGGTGTTGACTGTCCTCGTTAGCCTCGTTTGCTCAGTCCTGCTCGCACAGGATTCGTCCGGGGCGGGACCCCCTGTCTCCATTATCTTCGATACCGATATGGCAGGTGACTGTGACGATGCTGGTGCGCTCGCGGTACTGAACGCGTTGGCCGACAAAGGCGAAGCGACAATTTTGGCAGTGGTAACCAATCGGCGAGACGCCGCGGGCGATTCGGCTGCCGCATGTGACGCAATCAATACCTTCTATGGTCGCCCTGACGTGCCGATCGGCACGGATAAAGACGGAGCGAAAACGAAATGGAACCGCCCCAGCCCATACACCCCCGTGCTTCGCAACGAGTTTCCTCAAGACAGCCCCGGTGACAGCGACGCGCCCGACGCCTTGGAGGTGTATCGCCAAACGCTAGCGGCACAGAAGGACCGCAGTGTCGTGATTTGTAGTGTCGGGGCGCTTAGCAATCTAGAAGATCTGCTCAATTCCAGTGGCGATCGGCATAGCCCACTGTCTGGTGCTGAGTTGATTGCCACGAAGGTCAAGTTGACGGTGATCATGGGCGGCGCGTTTCCTCGTTCCGCAAAGCCGGAGACCAATATCTTGCTTGACCCTCCCGCCGCAGTCGCCGTCGCCAACCGTTGGCCATCACCCATTCTTTGGCAGGGCTTCGAAATCGGATCGGCGCTGCACTGCGGGGCGAAACTGAAGACCGTTGACGAGTACCATCCGATACGCCGCGCGTTTGAGCTCCGACCATACTTGGGCGGGAAAGCGATCGACCGTGGGAAACCGGCGCACGATCAAGCTGCCGTACTCTTGGCCGTTCGCGGAGTCGAACCGAAATTTTGGAACGTCGTTGACGGCGGAAGAGTGGTCGTCGATTCCGATGGCCATACCGAATTTAAAAAGGACTTCAAGAAGCAACATCGATACGTCGAAATCAAAGGCCGCCCTGACAGACTTGCAGATGTCATTGACGACCTGATGGTTGCGACACCAAAACGGTAGCCGTTGCCCCAACTGCTTGAATCACTCGGTCGATTGGCCGCCTTCGAAAGAGATCGGCGGCTGCACACATTCATCCTGCGAGTTTTTTCCGTAGTTGCCCGCCAAGATCAGTTTTTGGGCCGGACCGGTAAACGAAGCAACCGTTTTGCTTCCTTGAGTAGAAAGTCGGGGTCGTTAAAAGGTTCGTAACTAATGTCTTGCCAACGGACGAAGCCGTCGCGGTCGATTAGAAAGGTGCCGTGCAGCGGTTGGTTCTCGAAGTCGTCGAAAGCGCGGTAGGCTTTGAACGTTCCCAGCTCGGAATCGGAGACCAGCGGGAAGGGAAACTCACCCTCGACTTGGAAATTGTCAATCGAGCTTTTCAATTCCTTGATAGTGTCCGTGCTGACGGCCACCAACGAGATCCCGGCGTCGGCAAACTCCTTTGTCTTTGGCGCAAAGGCCGTCAACTGCTCGGCGCAGTGAAGGCATCCAAAGCCGAGGTAGAAGATGACCACGACGGGTTTCCCTTCAAACTGTTCGAAGGCGAGTGAATCTCCATTCTCATTCGGCAAGCTCCAGTTGATTGCCGGTGAGGGCGTGTACCGCAAAGGACCGATGGTGGCTAATGCCGGCCGCTCGCCTACATCCTGGTTTGGTTCGGGGGTGATCCGCCAATCATCGGGAAGTTCGATCGCGGCGGCGACATCGGAAAGTCGCTCGAACGGGGCAAGCGATAGGTCGTCGATGTGGCCTGAGATCTTGCGTAATTTGGTAAATGCTTCGCTAGCTTCTTTCTTTTTGCCGATACGAAAAAGCACATCGACTTGGTTGGCCAGCGGGATCACTTCATTCTTGGCGGACTCAACCGCTTCACTCGCGAGTCGCTCCGCCTTCTTGTGGTCCCCTGCTCGCATGTAGAGTCGGGCCAAACGATCTTTTTCGATTCCGGTGACTTGATCGAGCAGTGTCTTCGCGGACTCGTTCGAACCAACCATCAATCCAGCGTAGGCGTTCAACTCTGCGATCGATTCGTTGAGTGATTTGATCCTCCGGTCGATCGGCTTGACTGCGTCGGCCTTGGCCTTGTCGATTTCGGCCGCCGCTTTCTTCGCCTCTTTCGCTTCTTTTTCGGCCTTGTCTTGAGCCACTTTTCGCTCACGTTGTGTGTGTGCCAAGCGAGCCTGTAGCTCGACGAGTTGAGCGAGCAACAGACTCGAGTCGCCTTTCTCGAAGTGGGCGACTCCCAACGCACGAATGCGTTTGTCTTGTTCCGATGTGACGTCAGTTGGTTCCAGGTACATGGTCTCACTGAGTTCGATCAACTTGTCCCACATTTCGAAACGTTGAAGCACTTGGAACAATCGGGCGCGTCCGTGTGCGGCGCTACTTCCTCGCTTTTCCACGGTGTTGTACTTCGGATGTCGCGGGTGTTCGACTAGGTTTGTCGCGATCGCCAAGGCATCGCCGGATCGTCCGATGTTGATCAAGTTGCGCGTCATCCATTCCTGGTTGTGCGCGTAGTTATGAATTTGATCCGGCAGCACACCATCTCGCATCATGTGGTTATGATCAGCTCGTGAAGAGGCCTCTTGTTGCCAGACGGCATCCGGGTATCTCTTGACACGCGAATAGATATGGCCGGGCATATGCCACAGGTGCGCGATGCTAGGTCCCGACTGGCCTCCGAGCGCGGCAGACGTCATCGCCCGTTCTGGTTTTTCGTTATCCCACAGGTGAATTCGGTAATGATGCGCCGGGTGCATCGGCCTGGCGGCAAACACCTGATCCAGGATCGCGTCGACCGCTTGGTGGCTAGTGATTGGCAGATCCTTTTTAAACTGCCATAGCCGTACCGCTAGGAAGGCTTTAGCTTCGATGTCATCAGGGAAGTCGTGGATAATTTTTTCGAGGCTGCGGATGTAGTCTTGTTTTGCAACTTTTTCATCCTTCTTTTTCGATTTCAGATAGTCAGCAAGTCCATCGATCCAAAGTTGATCGCGTTTGCTGGCGGTCTTCTTTCGTTCAACGGCTTCTTTGATGAAACCTAACGCACGTTTTTCATTTTCGATGTTTGCCATCGCCATGCCCCAGTATGCCATCGCGCAATCGGGGTCGAGCAAGGCGACTTGGCGGAATGACCGTTCAGCCTCGAAGTACCAAAAGCCGTGTAATTGTCCTACCCCTTGGTCAAAGAACTTTTGGGCGAGTTCGATTTCGGTGGAGACGGGGAAGGTCACCTCACCGGTGCCACCCATCAGATACGCTTTCTGTCTTGGCCCTTCATTGAACGCTTCTCCGTGAAATGAATGTCCTGCGAGGATTTCCTGGGTGTCGCCAAGTTTCTCGCTCGTGCCATCGCCGAGGGTCTCGTTTGGTTTGGCGACATCATTCGCCGACGCGCGAGGGGCGGCGAGAAAGGGAATCAGGCACAACGCGAAGTAGAAATGGAGGAGCAGGTACGGGGCACGTGGCGTGCCAGTCCACCAGGATGAACGAATCTTCTGCATGTGGGCGTCCTCGGTGAGCTGCGGATTGAGGCGGGTGGTCCGACCAAAGATATCAAGTGCAACGCACCGTGACCGCCCCCCAAACTGGCACCGTCAAAAAGGGGTCAGGACTCTTTTCGTGCGGATTGCAAGGTCAGGTGTGGCGTCTGATCCGCTTTTGGTTTCGCCGGTGAGGACCGTTGGATGCATTTGTCTACCCTTGTCCACCGGCCATATGGCAGCCGAGCGTAGGCGATGTGATGGGTGAAGCGAGAAACGAGTGGCCGGGCAGAACGGGCCTCGTCGAATGTGGCGACACGGTTTTGGCGGGGGCGTCGGCTGTTGCCTTGGTTGCTGGCTAGTCTTCGAACGTTCGCTGTCGGCCGACGGCGTTTCGTGCTGGTCTATTCAGCTAGCTGTCCCTGTGGAGCTGACTGCGGACATAGATGAGCTCAAGTCACTAAGAGCGGTTGCGAAATCTTATTGTCAGCCTTCCTAGGGCATACGGGGTTTTGGGAGCCGGCGAGCGTTCGATAACATTTTAGCGCTTTTGTCTAGAATGGTCGCTGTCGGTGGGCTGGGTGTGCTATTTTAGAAGCCTTGCTGTTCTACAAAGATTGTCTTGGCGCAGACCTCGTGTTTTACCGGCACTTGATTTTCGCAAAAGACGCGTTGCCCTTTAGCTACTTTGCAACGGAGTTTTGATCTATGTCTCTGGAAGGCCTCGAATGCCGATTAGTTCGATCCTTTTCGATTCGGCGAAGCGATCGGCGGACCGGCGCTTTGTTGATCACAACGATGCTGGGTGTTTCGATGCTGTTTCCGACTGCAGCGTTCGCACAGCAGACCGATGCCGGGGCGATGGCAATCGGTCAGGGCGATGAAACCGACGCAGAATCTGATGAACAGCGACGAGAACGAATTACGGCGGAGCGTTTTCTGACGGTGCTGTTGCGTAGGCCGACACGAGGCACCGCTTTGGATCGAATCTTCAGTTACCACATCGGTCGTGGTGATATCGGTGAAGTGATCGAACGTTTGGAATCTGAAGCATCCGAACAATCCGACGGTGATGCGGCGGGACGCTATCACATGGTCATAGGATTACTGCAGCTTCAACGTAGCGAGGACGCCGCGGCGGTCGCCGCACTTCGCAAGGCATCGGCGTTACTACCAGACAATGCGTTCGCGGCAAACTATCTCGGCGAAGCATATCTATTGGTCGGACAGGAAGAGAAAGCGGCCGAGGCGTTTGTATCGGCACTCGCCAAGAATCCACCGAAACAAGAGTACCTGAAGATCGCCGGAACACTGGGGCGGTTGCACCAACGAGCCGGCCGCGAAACCGAAGCGTTGCAGGTCTGGAAAGATCTTGAGCAAGCCTTTCCCGGTGACCAGCGCGTCCGAGAACGGATCGCAAGGATCTTGGTCGAAGAAGGTGATTTCGCCGGGGCACTTGAACGATACGATAATCTTGCCGAGCAAGCTCGATCGGATAACGACAAGATCGTCTTTGCAATGCGTTCTGCTGAGCTTCGAATTCGCGCCGGACAAAAGGAGCAGGCGATTAAGCAGATCGAATCGTTGATCTCTAAACTGCGTCCGGGAAGCTATCTACACGGTGAAGCACGACGTCAAATTGAGTCTGCTTTCTTGGCCAATGGTGATTACGCCGGGCTGGCCGAATATTATGACCAGTGGATCTCCGATCATCCAGATGATATTGACGCCATTGTTCGACTGGCACGCACGTTATCGGTGCAAGGGCGAATACCTGAAGCGATCGAGTGGTTTGAAAAAGCGATCCAACGGGCGCCAAGCGAGGCCGAACCAAGACTCGCGTTGATCGATGCGTATGTCGCTGCCGAGCGTTACTCCGATGCGGCGAAACAGTTTGAGTCGCTATCCGAACTTGACCCCGATAACCCGGATCACCTTGTCCGATGGGGCCAAATCATCCTGGAGGACAAAGACACGGATAAGAAGGATCGCGCACAATCGGCTGCAAAAGTGTGGATGCGGCTTGCCGAATCTCGCTCCGATGACGCCGTTGTACAGTCGCAAGTCGCCGACCTGTTGCGTGGGGCTGAATTGACCGAACTCGCGTTGGAACGCTATCAAGCTGCGATCGACTTGGCACCACAAGATCCACAGTACAAGGAGTACTTAGGGGAGTACCTGCATAAGCTTGATCGCAAAGACGAAGCGGTGGAGGTCTGGAACTCGCTCGCCGCAGGTGACCTTCGGACACGCGAGAATCTCGTCCGGCTGGCCGAAATCTTCAATCAGTTTGATCGTGAAGTCGATGCCTTAAAGATCATGGCCGAAGCGTGTCAGATGGATCCGACGATCGATCAGCGATTGCGTTACGCCCAATGGCTGCGGACGGGGGAACAATACGACGACGCGATTAAACAAGTCGAACTCGCTGCGAAACTGTCTGAAACGTTGGAAGATGCCGAGCGGGTCTTTGCCGAAGAAGTCAAAACCTACCAGGCCGCGGGGAAGCTGGAGGAGCGGATCACGGAGCTTCGAAAAGTTGTCGAGGCAGACCCAAAGGACTCGACGACGTGGCGACGGCTGGCAGTGCTTCACAATGCGGCACAGCAGCCGTTTGAGGCCACCGACGCGATCGAAACTTCAATTTCTCTGACACCGGACTCCGTCGAATCCTTGGTGATCGCGGCGCAGATGTACGAGGACTCCGGTCGACTAAAGGATGCGATCGAGAAACGACGCCAACTGGCCGATTCGGATAGCCGTTTTCGAAGCGGACACCTACAAAAACTGGCGACGCTCTTCATGCAAATCGGCGAGCGGGATCGGTCGATGGAAGTCGGCGATGAGTTGCTCGCTTCGTCCGGCGGGTCGGTTGATTCATTTCGGTTCTATGCCGATTTATGCGGTCGCCTCGGAAAAATTGATACACGCTTGGATTCGCTTCGTCGCTGCGTTCGAATGAATCCGCGCAGTATCGAAGCTCAACGGATGCTGGCCGATCAGTTGGCCGAAGATTTCAAGACCGATCAGGCGATTGAGCTGTATTGGCAAATGCTTGACGGAAGCGACGAAGTGGAAGATCGCCGCCAAGTCGTCGAGAAATTGGCCGATTTGTATCTGCGTTCCAACCGCTTGGATCAGTTGATCTCACGATTGGAGATTCGTGGACGAGAATCGGGTGATCGGCGGACGATGAACGATTTAGTCGCGACCGCCTATACCCAAGTAGGCGACATCGGGCTGGCGCGGCAAATCCTTGAATCGATGCTGCAGGAGAACGGTAGCGACACGATGTTGCTCGAACGCTTGGTGGACTTGGCACAACAAGCCGGCGAGTTCGAAGAAGCCCTGCGATTACAGCGGCATTTGACTCGACTATCACCAGATCGCAAAAACGAAGCGATGCTGGCGACACTGTTGCTGGATACCGGTGCGTTGACCGAGGCGGAAGCGATTTGGATGAAGATGAGCGAGAGTTCGTCGGATCCGAAACAGTTATCACGCAACTTGAATCGCCTTTTGCGGACCGGCGAGATCGACCTCGCGATCAAGCTTGCCAAGAAGACTCTCGAAAACGATTCGGAGAACTGGGAGGTGTTGTTGCAGTTGATGGTCCTGCAAGCGACGGAAGCTGACTGGGAAGCGGCAGCAGAAACGGCCGATCGTCTGGTCGGTCTCGACTTGCCGGACGACACACTTCCCGAAGGCGGAAAGCCTTATCAGAAAATGCAAACCTACCAGGGGCAAACCTATCCCAACCCACCGATTCAATACGCACGCATTAGTAGCATGTATTCGTTTTATCGGTTGGTCGACGAGCGATACGGCTCATCAAGTCAGATGCAATTGCCGACGCCGATGGATCTCGGAAACGCCAAGATGATGGGGCGGTACTGCCAGATCAAGCATGCGTCGGTTGAGGGGGACTTGGACGCGATCGTGAAGCCAATCAAAGAAAAAGCACTGGCGGATGATGCGACCGAGCAAGATGTCTGGGATGCATACGTCACCGAGTCATTGGTGTCATCGGTGAAACAGGAAACTGGCGTCTCATACCAAGATCCCGCGACTTGGGATCTGATTTGGCGGCTCTCAAAACTTGATCCTGAAACCGGGAACTACCTGCTCGGTTCATTCCTGTCGACACGTTCTCGCAACTACAAACGCGATAACTTTAATGTCGAACCGATGCCGGAAGAACGATTGCAATGGCTGAAGGAGAAAGCGGAAAGTGATTCGACATCGGAGCAAGATTTTGTTCTGATGCCCAATATGAATTGGCTGGAGTTTTATGTTGCCGAACTAAATATCTCCGGCCGCAACGAAGAATCGAAACGCTATGCCGAGCAGTTTGTCAGTGAAGTTGCCGAATCAGTCGATTCCAAGAACATCAACATCGTCCTTCAACAAATGGGGATATACGGCACCGACGATCAGCTTTGGAATGTGATCAGCAAGGCACTCGAAGAGCGAGATCGATCCAATCCAGCCGTTTCGATCCAGCGGGCGGTCGCGCTGATTGGACTGTTTACCAACCCAACGCGTGTGACTGATGGACTGAGCGAGGGGATGAAGGACGAGAGCTATCGCACGCGGTTATTCGAACTCGTCAATCAGGTCATCGAAGAAACTGCAGATGAGCCGCTGCGTCAGCGCACGATCACGCTAACTCAGGTCGGCGGCCCACGTAGCAGCTATCGTATGGTGGGATCATCGTACCGCCGGATTACGATTGAGTTCCCGCCGCAGGGACTCGGCCCAAGCGATGCGCTCGCCCAGCAGCTTTACCAGATCTGGGAGCAGCTCAGCGAACAGAAATCCGTTCCGGCATGGATCGAGTTTTTGGAACAGCAAGTCGAACAGGCGGAAGACCCCAGCGACGAGATCTGGAAGCGGATCGCCCTTGCCAGTGTGTGGCAGTGGCAAGAAAAAAGTGCCGCGGCTGCCGAGGTGCTCGACAAAGCGGTGGAACGCGCGACCGAGCACGTTCCGATGCTCGAACCTGAATTGCGACTGATGACAGCAGACTTGTTGCTGCGCGATGGCAATAAACGGGGGGCGCTAAAAGCGATCGATTCGATTTCCGTGTATGACCGGCAAACGATGGCGGTCCGCGAATTCGCCGCCGCCCGGTTGGGAGCGGCAATCGGAGACGCCGATCGTGCGAAAGTTGCCGCCAGACGCTTGTTTGGAGTCCGCCTGAACGCATCGGCACAAATTGAGTTGGCGAAGCTGATGGGCGGCTTGGGAATGAAAGACCTCGCAGCGGATTTGGTCCGACGAATGCGAAATCGTGGGGGCAGCAACACTGAGCAGTTGCAGTCCATCATGACGTTTTTCTTTAGCCAGAAACAAAACGATCAAGCGGCCGAGGTCGCGATGGAATTGCTGCGGCGAAGCACGCCGACGCGTCAGCGATCGAATTTCCGCACGGTCGAGCAGTCTCGGCGCACGAGCGCGCTGCAAATGCTCGCCAATACCGGACGACTGATGGACTTGATCGAACGCACGGAACAGCGTTTTGAGAATTCGCCGAACAGCTCGCGGATTCGAATGGAGTTGTCGGAAATGTACGACGCGGCAGGGCAGAAGGCGAAGGCCATCAATCTGCTAGCCGATACGGACGTCGACAAAGTCAACAACGTTCAAGCCTTGGCGGCGACGGCGAAACAACTGGTTCAAGCCGGAAAAATGTCGGAAGCTTGCGATGCCTATCTAAAATTGCTTCGTCGTGATCAGTCAAGTTTCAACAACGATTTTTACGATATCAAACGTCCCTTTGAAAACAAGCATCGGATGGGCGAGTTGGCCGATCTGATGATGGAGGTAGGGATCGGGAAATTTACGAGTTATCGTGCCGCCGAAATTTGTCGAGATCTGGCGCAAGATGAGGCGACGCTGCCCAAGGCGAAGCAATTGTTTGAAGCGATCCTAGATGAATCCGCATCAGGCAGTAATTGGAATAATGCCCTCAGTCGTGTCTCGGGCTATTCGTCGCGTTTACTGGAGAGCGAAAAGCTTGTCCAAAAAATGGCCAACGCGATGGTCAACAATGCGAAGGACGATGCGGGGTATGGCACCTTGTTCGACGGTTATTCGACCGGTTCGGATGGTCGGCACAACAACGCGACGACCTATTTGGTCCGGCACATCGCCGATAAACCTGAGATGCTGAAAATTGTTGAGCAATCGATCCGCGACCAGTTGCAAGAGAACGATGATTGGGCGGGGGGAAAAATTTGGCTGGGGCTGACTTGTGTGGCGAGCAAGCAATACGACGAAGCGATCGAATTACTCGCTCCCGCAGTCGAAGAAAACGCGTCTCCGGCACCGACCTATGACATGATTTGGCTGGTCGGTAGCTACATCGATACGTTCGATGAAATGAGCGACGTAGCGGATAGCTATTACCAGAAGGCATTAACGTTGCCTTCGAACCGCAGGGGGAGCGAGTTCCGCTACACGCTTGAAGCCCGCTATTGCAACTTTTTGAGCGATCACGGTCGCAAAGAAGAGGCACGTAAAATGGCAATGGTAGGAATAAAACGTTTCGAGAAGAATGAGTCGGGAGGCTACTCTGATACCGAGTACGAAGCGTACCGATCGATTCGCAATGCGATGTCGATGATGGAGTTTTTTGGCAAACTCGGCTATCCGGCTGACGGATTGCGTTACGCCAGGAATTTCGACCGGACCCTTTTCGTCAAAGCAGGCCGCTATGCGAATGGGCGTAGAGAGCAATTCGAAACGGCAGAGAAAAAATTGCTTGATAACGTGATGGAACAAGGTGGGCTACAGGCAGCTCGCTCGCTAATCAATCCATCTGATGAGGACGACTTTGCCGTAGATTTCATTGTTTCTACCGGTAGCCGTCCTTTCACGGAAATGGGGCTTTCGTCCGTTTGGCTGGACATTGTCCGACAAGCGATCGACGACGAAGGTAATACGGATGACCTACAAGCGTTTGAGGACGAACTTTCCGAGCTTGCCAACGAGCGTCCCACCGATGACAGCGTCGCGGCGGCAAAGGCAATGTTCGATGGACTACGCGGCAATCCCGAGACGCTGCGAACGCTGCTGAAGCGATGGACGGCAACGCCAAATTCCGGTCAAAGCGAAACCGAAGGTGAAGAATCAACCAAGATTGATCGCGACGATCGACGTGAGCTTGTTGTCATCATAGCGTCCCTTCTACTGGAGTCCGCCGAGGAAACCGACCAAGCGTTGTTGATGTCCGCCTTCGATTCGGTCCTCAGTGGTGACGCGAATCGTGACTGCATTGTCCTGGCGGAACTCGGGAAAGCGTTTTTGCGACGGGACGATAAAAAGGCGGCCGAAGCGAGTTGGACACGTGTCGTCGGACCTGAGTTAAGTCAGTTCATGATGCTTGACCTTTCGCTCGCAGCGGTCAACAACGACATGCTGGACTTGTCCGAAGCCGCCTTCGATGCGGCGATCGATGCACCGGAAAAATCGGCGGCCATCGATGCCGTTAAGAACGGCGTCAAGTCTCTAGGAGATCTCTTCGGAGTCGCTCGACAAAGCACGTCATCGCCGTCATCGAATGTCAATCAGCGGCTTGATGCCGAGGAAGTCCGTTTAGCCAAACGGATCATGGAGTTGGAATTGGCGTGGCGTAAACACAAATTGTGGACGACAAGAGTCTACGATCCGTGGGTGCGACTGGTGTTGCCTGCGGGCAAGCCACCACGACCACTTTGTATCGATGCAGAGGTAAAAGATCAAAACCGTGTGGTGGTCGATAGTGCTTTCGATCGTTTGGCGATGCGGGTTCACTGGAGCAACAAGACAGACGATTTACTCGGCGAATTGACAGCCGACGATGCCATCACACATTTGCTCGCGACGCTGGTGCTGCTGCGTGGTGAGAGAGGGCCCGAAGCGAATGCGCGGTTAGAAAAGATCGTAGCGAGCGACATTTCGACCGTATCAAAGGAGGTCGCATTGCAAACGCTGACGCACGCCCTGAACAATGATCATACCCGCAAAACAGCGGTCCAACTTTCGCTGGCATTGCTCAATGCCAATCGACCGACGCAGCGTTATCAGGACATCGAACCGTTTGATCACTTTGCCCTTCAGGTAGCAAAGGTTTGCTTGGACAAAAATCTCGAACAACAGTCGGTGTCCCAAGCGATCAATGATTATTTGGAATTGACAAGCCACGACAACGACCGCTACAGCGGTGGCACCTATCAGTTAACCCGCCGCAAAGACCAACTCGAAGAAGTCGCAAAGCTATTGCTTCCGACCGGACGAACGGACCAGGCGTTGTTGTACTTGGGAATGCGTGCCGAAGCGTTCAACCAAGGCCTCGATACATCGCTCGATTGGGTCGGCTGCTGGGCCTTAGAAAGTCTGCAAGGCATGCAGGATCATGCGGTGGCCTATCGGATGTTGGCCGACTGGACGTTTTCCGGCGACGGGGCGTTGCAAAACATTCAAACGTTGGCGCGTCGACAGCCCCTACCCGACTGGATTCCGCCGGATGTCGGAGGGCACTACCCGCCGTTTCCGCCGGTTGTTGACCAGGCTTTGCCGATCGCAACGAACTATCACTTCCTGACTCGACTGGCACAAGAGACCGGCATGCGGCAAGACCTGCTCGATCGTCTAGCCGAAGCTCAATCGAAGGAACGAGTCGGGGCCGACGTCGCGCTCGCGATCGCATTGGTGGCGTTCGAGATGGAAATCGATAATGCCTTAATCGCCAAAATTGAAACCCGTTTAAAGCAGAGACAACCGGGGAACAATCGACCCAAATCACGAATTCCATTGGCGGAGATGCAATTGGCGTCGATGATCGCACACCATCCAACCCACACACCGGCTGCTAAACGTGTCACCGAGATGTTGTTAGATCACACGCATTCTGCGGGACGCGGTTTTCTGAAACCCTGGATCTCTCGCTATCAGTGGAAACAAGGTTGGGCGGAGTCTTCGTCTTGGAAGACAGCCGACGAGATGGAACATTGGGCCCCCGCAACAATCGCGAACGCCCATGCACGGCACGATGGCAAACCGACGTCGATTTGGGTGACCGATGGCCGTGGGCAAATCTCGCACGTGGCCGGATACGGGCACGATTACCTTTGGTTTAAGTATCCACTCGAAGGCAACTATGAAATTCGAATGACCAGTCAGGACGGTGGCTATCGCGAGTCGTCATTGGTATGCGATGGCCTGGAGTTGATGTCCAACGGAAGTTCTTCAGCCGTCTATGCCAACTCCGATGGTAGTAACGACTGGGTACGGCACTACACCAAGGCCCTCAACAAAAATGGGCTGAATGTCAATCGGATGGTTCGCGACGATGATCACACATCGCACTACGCCAATGACCAATTGACCTATCAAGAAGCCCGCCGCAACAGCATGCCCTTCGTCGGCTTCTCAACTAGCGGTGACAAGAAGCTAACGATTAGCGGAATTAAGATCACCGGCGAAGCGAAAATTCCTCGGCAAGTCAGTTTGATCTCTGACGAGGACATGCGTGGATGGACGGCGACGTACTTCAATATGCCTTTGCCGACGTCGGGCATTAACATGAAACAGCGCGATAAAGAAGCGGCGGAGCCGAGGAGCGTTCGCAAACGACCGAGGCCTGACGATCTGAGTTCACTCTCGTGGACTGTCAACGATGGGGAGATCATTAGCGGCGAACTGACACGCCACGGCCATCAGGAGCAAGATTGTTTGCAGTACCAGCGCCCGCTTTGCGATGGGGAGACATTACGGTACGAGTTCTTCTACGAAAAGGAAAAGATTGAAGTCCATCCGACGATCGGCCGCGTTGCGTACATGCTTCGGGAAGACGGATGTAAACTTCATCTGATGAACTCCGGAAACACGTCCTGGCATATTCCCCAAGGTTATGAAGTACCGGTTCCCGGAGTTCCGGCGAAACCGATCAAGCTGAACGATGGCGATTGGAACGAAGTCACGATGAAACGTGATGGAAACCGATTGACCCTCTCGGTCAACGGTGAAGTCGTCTTTGCAGGTGTGCCGGAGACTCGCGATGGAAGTCAGATTTTCGGTTTCTTCCGTGACTCGAAGGACAAACAAGTTCGAATTCGCAACGTCGTACTCTCCGGAGATTGGCCGGAAACGATTCCCGAAAACCTGTTTTCAACTTCCAGAGGTTGAATTTCGAAATTCGGCTGTGTCGCCCCGTGATTAGCGTGTTTGGTTTTCACGATAGGCTTTTCCGGCATCGACGTAGTGGTCCGCCCCATGTTGGATCATTTGTTGATGCCGTGTGGAGACTTCGCCCCGAATTTTGGCCGGAGTTCCGGCAACGATCGATCCGGGGGGCACGTTCATTCCTTCGGTCACGAGGGCACCGGCGGCGACAAGCGAGCCTTTGCCGATGGTCGCTCCGTTGAGGACGACGGCACGCATGCCGATCAGGACTTCATCTTCGACGGTTGCGCCATGAATGATCGCGCCGTGACCCACCGTGACTCGATCGCCAATCTTGCAGGGGAATCCTGGGTCGGCATGAAGGACGCAGTGATCTTGAAGATTGGTCTGACACCCAACCTCGATCACTTCGACATCGCCTCTGATGACGCTGTGAAACCAAACCGAACTCTCGCGTCCGATGGTGACGTCACCAAGGATGACGGCGCCGTCGGCACGAAAAACTGTATCGGCGATTTGTTCGGGACGAAAATCTGTGTGAAATTTCATGATGGCTGTGAAGATGGTCGATCAGAACGTTAGACGCTGCCGCTAAACAACGTTCACCGCAAGTAAACCGGTAAAAGGGGTCAGGAGTCAATTGGCGAAACGGCCCGACGGGTGCTTCTATTGAGTCCTGACCCCTTTTTCGCTTTTTGCGAATTTGTCTTTCTAGCAAATCCATACGCTCGCCGAACACGCTGGTTTTGGACATTGGTATACTCGAATGACCGATCGCGAGCAGTATTGGTTGAGACATGATTGACGAGCAATATTCTGGTGGCGTGTTCAACGAGCAACTTCCTTCGGGACGCGCCGGAGCGGAAATCACATTGGCGACGGCGGCAATCGAAGCGATTACGCCGACGGGCGAGCGTTTCGCAATTCCGTATCGTGATTGCCAGATCGAAATGGGGGGCTTTAACAACCGGATGGTGTTCTGCCGTAACCCAGACCGAACGGTCACGATTTTTTGCGATCATAAGAAGTTCTCGAAATCGTTATCGACGGCGGCTTGCGGCGTGCTCGACAACCAACTCGGTGCGTCGAAGCAGCAGATGAAACGCCAATCGCGGCGCGGGATGCTGTTTGGGACGGCATGTCTGGTAGGAATCCTGGTGTTGCTCGTCGGTGGTTACTTTGGCATCCGATTCGGCGCCTCGGCAGCCATCCATGCCTTGCCCGTCAGTGTGGATCGTCAGATCGGCGATGCGGCGTATGCGTCAATGGATACCGGCGGACCGGAGATCAACGATCCCGTGGTGGTTTCGGCGATCGAGACAATGGTCGAGCGACTGGAGCCTCATGCGGCCGTCGAGGCGATGGAATTCGAAGTTCACGTCATCGATTCCCCGATGATGAATGCGTTTTGTCTTCCGGGTGGGGTGATTGTGGTTTACACCGGCTTGATCAAGCAAGCCGAAGACCCGGAACAGGTTGCGGCGGTATTGGCCCATGAAATGTCAC
This sequence comes from Roseiconus lacunae, assembly GCF_008312935.1. NCBI lineage: Bacteria > Pseudomonadati > Planctomycetota > Planctomycetia > Pirellulales > Pirellulaceae > Roseiconus > Roseiconus lacunae. Next base: position 261,453 of record NZ_VSZO01000053.1, read on the forward strand.
ACGCGACGTTGCGCCACGGACTCGAACGGATCAGTCAGTCCCTTGGGTTTTGGGCCGCCGCGACGCTTGTGATCGGTGATGTCTCGGGGTTGATGGCGGCCGGCGCGGAGTTGTTTCATTACGCCGCCGTGAACAGTTATTCTCGGGGCCAGGAAGATGCCGCCGATGCCGAAGGGGTTCGGATGTTACATGCCGCGGGCATCGACCCGAGCGGCATGGCTCGGTTCTTCGAGATCTTAGAAGAAGAGCACGGTGACATTCCCGATGCACTCGCGTGGATCAGCACGCACCCGCAGCATGCCGACCGAATTGAAAGTGTCAATGCGATTGTTGAGACATTGCCGAATAAAGAGTACACCCCCATCGATGTCGATTGGGAACAAGTTCAAGCACGCGCGACCAAGCGTCCAAATCCTCAGGGAGACGGTTGATGCACACCGAGATTCGCGACAAACCATCCTTTGCCAACTTGTATGTCCGGTTGGAACCTGGTGAGCAAATCATTGCCGAAGCGGATGCGATGGCAAGTATGGACGGGTCGGTTGAAATGTCGACACAGTGGAGTGGTGGGCCCGCCCAAGGCGTACTCAAACGGATCTTCGGTGGCGAATCGATGTTCGTCAACACGTTTACGACGTCATCCGGCGGCGAGTTAGTGTTGACGCAATCGTTTCCCGGTGACATGCAGTGCCTGGAGCTCAACGGCAACACCATGTTTCTTCAGCCGGGGGCGTTCATCGCTTGTGAACCGAGCGTCAAACTGGGGCTCGGTTGGGCGGGAGTCCGGATGTTCATCGCCCGTGAAGGTCTATTCCGCTTGAAGGTCAGTGGCCATGGCAAGGTTTGGTTCGGTGCGTATGGCGGGATCTTTGAGCGAGAAATCGATGAGGAGTACATCGTCGATACAGGGCATTTAGTCGCTTACGAGCCGACCATCGGTGTTCGCGTCGGGATGGCCGGCGGCATCTTTTCGAGTTTTTTCAGCGGCGAAGGGTTGATCACCCGGGTCAACGGACCGGGCAAAATTTACATGCAGTCACGCTCGTTTGACGGGTTGGCGGCTTGGACGAACGCGCATCTTTGGTAGGCCGACGCGTCGACATCATTCGCAATTCTTCTCTGGGTGTTGGATCAGCTACATGCAATACGAACTTTTGTCACGACCCGCGATGACGGTCGCCAGGCTAACCCTCGCGGCCGGCGAATCGATTACCTGTGAAGTCGGCGCGATGATCGCGATGAACGGCGGCTTTAATGTCGAAACGACGAGCCGAAAAAAGGGCGGCGGCGGTGGCTTGGCCAAAGGTCTTAAGCGAATGTTTGCCGGCGAGAGTTTCTTTCTCAATCACTTTACGGCAACCCAGCCCGAGCAATCGTTGATTATCGGCCCGGCGATGCTCGGTGACATTATGTATTACCAGATGACCGGTGGGACGCTGGTCGTACAAGGGTCCAGTTGGCTTGCATCGTCGACCGGGATCGAAATCGATGCCACGTGGCAAGGTTTGGGAAAAGCGCTTTTCAGCGGCGAGAGTATGTTTTGGGTCAAGTGCAGCGGGACCGGTGATTTGCTGCTCAACAGCTTCGGCGCGATTCACTGCGTCGAGGTCAATGGCGAGTATGTCGTCGATACCGGTCACATCGTCGCCTTTGAAGACACGTTGCAGTTCAAGATCGGAAAGGCCGGCAAGAGCTTGGTCGGTAGCTTCCTCGGCGGCGAAGGTCTGGTGTGTAAGTTCAGCGGCCAGGGGCGACTGTATTTTCAATCGCACAACCCACCCAGCTTTGGCAAACTGCTTGGGCCAAAACTGAAAGCACGTTGATCAGACGTTCCCGCCTCGTTTGTTTCGCAACTTTGCCCGCGTCGGTACTTTTCACGCACTCCATCACCCCGTGACATCATGATTCAGTTCGCTTGCCCTTCCTGTAATAAGCACTACAAGGTTGCTGACGAGATGGCTGGCAAGAAAGGGAAATGCAAAGAATGCGGGCAGATCATGATGATCCCCGAGCTGCCGACCGCTTCGCAGTCATCGATCGAGGCGGCACCGCCGGAAGACCCGACGCCAAATCCAGCCTTTGGAACCAATGATCCGTCGCGTCTATCCGCCACGTCGCCCTCCGGTGGAGTGTTCGATGCTCCAACGCAGGCCCCAGGGATGGATGCGGGATCAGACCCCTTCGGAGCGTCTGAAGTCGGGCAGGTGCCCGACGGTCAGACGGGGTCGGATCCATTCTTTGCCGGTTCACCACTTCCTTCCGGTGGTCAGTTTCCGGCCGGATCGGTGCCCACCTCGGCGGTGCGGAATGTGGGCGATGGTACGCTGACGGGTGAGTCGTCAGATCTTAAATTCGAGATTACTCAGCGACCCGACTTTTCGCTTTTGAAGGTCGAGATCGACACGGGGAAAAAGGTGTTCGCAGAGCCGTCGGCGATGGTTTCGATGTCGCCGTCGATTCACTTGGAAGCCGGCTTCAAAGGCGGACTTGGGAAAACGTTTGGGCGAATGCTCGGTGGCGAGAGCTTGATAATCAACACCTTTACCGCCCAGTCCGGTCCCGGCGAAGTACTCTTCGCCGGCGGGATGGCAGGCGACGTCGCGTACTATCGGTTGGAAGGCCGACCGATCATGTTGCAGCGCGGGGCGTATATGTTGAATGGGCCCGGAGTGGAGGTGACCGGGAAGTGGCAAGGTGCGAAAGGGTTCTTCGGCGGCGAAGGGTTGGTGCTGCTGAAAGCGACCGGAGCCGGCGACTTGTTCTTCAATTCTTACGGTGCGATTTTGGAAGTCGACGTTACCGACGACTTCATCGTTGACACGGGGTACATCGTCGCGTTCGAGGAATCGCTGGACTATCGGGTGACGGTTCTGCCGGGACTTCGCAAGGGCGGAAAGATCAAGTCGTTCTTCTTTGGCGGTGAAGGCCTGGTTTGTCAGTTCTCTGGACAGGGACGTGTGTGGGTTCAAACTCGGCAAGTGTCGTCGTTTCTGTCCTGGGTCAATGCCTTTCGGCCGACCAAAAGCAACTAGCACATTCGCGAACGGCTCGACGTCAGTAGATGCCAAGCCCGTCGAGGTGCCTTCCGATGCAGCTTGATCTGTACAGCAGCATGGTTCTGGCGTTGTCGCCGTCTGGAAGTGCAAATTCATCGGGAGAAGGCAATCGCAACGTTTCGCCTCGGTGGCCCTGCTTGCATTTCCTTCCCCTGCTAAGCGATACTGACCACGGTTGCGATTCCGAGAGGGGCCAACTCGGTCAGGCAAAACGCACGGCTTTGCCGCCAATCGTGAAGACGCTAACGCTATGTTTCGGTTCCTTTTTTGATGAGCCGAATGGAATTAGCCACGGCTTCCGAGCAACAACCGGGGCTAACGCCTGTCGCCCAATCGATCACGTCCAGATTTTTTATAGAAACGAAGCATCATTAGTCAGTTCAGTGATAGAAACGCAAGCGGGATTGAGACGGGGAAGCGGAGGTGAGTGAAGCGTCGCGAGAGAAAACTGACGAAATTCATGCCGGATACGAGTTTGAAACCGGGATGTTCGATCGGATGCGCAGTTGGGTTGATGTTGCCCCTTGTACGCGATTGTTTCGGGTCCTTCGTTTACTTGCCTCGCCTGTTTACATCGGCATGGTCGTCATGGCCGTTTGGGTCTCGATGTTGCTTGGAAACATGCTAGGTGTAGAACTATCGGCGCTGTACGCTCCGATGGGGCTGATTCGTCCCGAGATAGTTCCTCGGACGGTGTCAGCGCCGTTGTCGATGATGAGTCAGACCTCATTTTCGCTTTCGTCACTTGTCGGTGTGATTGTCTGTTTAGGGATTTGGACGCCGGTGATTCAGGTGGTCGCTCGGGCTGGCGCGTCGTTGACGGCCGCCCGCGGATTGCCTCCGGCCGGTGAGACACTGCGTTTAACTTGGAAGCGTTTGCTGTATTCGTATGCGGTGCCGCTATTGATCATCGCGACCATCTTTTTTGCCTTGCTTGGATTGTATGCACTGCAGTTGCCGGTTGTTCTCTTCCCGCACCGTATCGTCGGTGTGACTGTGGGATGGCTGGTCGGGCTCGCGGCGGTACCTGTGGGAGTCTTGATTGCCGGTTCGATGGTTGCAATCCCGATCGGTTGGGCGGCTATGATCTGTGAAAAAGACCCAGACCCGATCGATTCCCTAAGTCGTGGATTCGAAGCGTTGTTTCGGCGGCCCTTGCAATTAGTCGGTTATGTTGTGCTGGCGATGTTGCTCGTTGCACTCACGCAATGGTTTTCATCGGCGGCGTTAGCGGCAGCAAATTTCGCCTGGATGCATGTGCCCGGTGCGATGACGCATGCTAGGGAATTTCAGATTTCTGCGATTGCTGCGACCGCGTCGGTTGCGGTCGCTTGGTGTTTGACGCTGCAGTTTGGTTTGCTGGGAGGCATCTACTTGTTGCTCCGTCGCGATACGGGCGGACAAGAAGTCGAGGACTTTTGGCAGCCCGACCGTGTGCCTCAAGCTCCGCTTCCGGATTTACCCGAACAAGCTTATTCGCCATGAATTTGACACCGAATTCGCATCAAGCAGCCTCGGTTCACGGCGAACGTCGTTCAAATACTGAAGTCGGGGGCAGGCGACCAAGATTTCAAGTTAGCTTGTCATTGATGTTGTTATTGATGGTGGTGTTCGCGTTTATTTCGGCTGCGTTGTTCTATGCGGCTCGCGTTCCGATGATCCGCGAAGAGTTAAGCGTTTTGTTGTACGGTGAAGCTCGTGATGGTGGAGAAGACGTCGGACGCTTGGCACATCGGGCGTTCATCATGTTCACCTTTACCTCGCCGCTATTGCTCGCCGGAATGCTGTCGCTAATGGTCACGGTCATCAATTGGCTCAGCCGACGATAATCGAGGCCGCCCGCAGCCCAGGGGGCAAAGGAGATCGGGTGGACGTTTCAAAAGCAGAAATCGCATCGCAGTTAATTCCGGTCCTCGGTGATCAACGTGATTCCGCCGGAGACATCGAGCGTTTTGCGGAGAGCCTATTTGAAAAGCATTCCAGTTCCGTTCGAGTGCATTGGGGGCTTTCACAATCCGACATCAATCTGCCGCTGCAGCCGATCGTGTGGTATCGGTTGGGGTATCAGTGCATGGACCCTAGCATCAGGCTCGGACAAACGTTGGACTTTGCGGTCGGTGATTACTACCTGCAAGACTCCGGTTCGATGTTGGCCTTGGCCGCATGCGAAGCCGATCGGCCAATCGAAGTCGAAGCACCGAGGCGATTGATTTGCGATTTGTGTGCGGCGCCCGGTGGCAAAGCAACGGCGCTCCTTGAGAGCATCGGCGACGGATTCCTATTGGCCAACGAGCCGATTAAGTCTCGGGTCGCTCCGCTGGCATTCAATTTGGCTCGCACCGGTAGCAATCGCTATGCGATCAGTTCGATGGATCCGGAACGATTGGCTCATCAACTGGGAGGCATCTTTGATTTGGTCGTGGTCGATGCACCTTGTAGTGGTCAGGCATTGCTGAGCAAGGGCAAGCAGACGTTGTCTTCGATCACGATAGCCCAGGTTGAACACAGCGCCGCGCGGGCGAGGCGGATTCTCCAATCGGCGTTCATGCTGCTTCGCCCAGGCGGACAACTTGTATTTAGCACCTGTACCTTTGCCGAGAGAGAAAACGAAGCTCAGATCGATTGGTTGATCGATGAGTTTCCTGCAATCCCAGATCCAGTTGATCGGCTATCTCCTTATCAAAGCGCACCGCGCCGACGAAGTCACGAAAACTCCCCAGAGAACGCATGCTGCTATCGGTTGTGGCCACACCGCGACCGATGCGCGGGAAGTTTTGCGGCTTCGGTGCGATCCGATGTCGATGTTCCGAGTGTGGGAAGTTTTCGAGAACGTAAGTCAAAGGGAAAACGGAGAAAACAAAAACAGGGCACGGACATCGAACTCCCCGAAGCCGTTGCGACAATGATTGAAGCCAAAGAATTACGAATCGAAGAAGGCGAGGTCAACCTATGGGCGTGGCCCGCCGACGCGCCAAGTTGGGTGGAGGCAATATCAATCTCCGGCCCTGAGCTTGCTTATCGAACCGGACGGACATGGAAACCTTCGCATCATTTGGCGAGACGTCGCGATTTGCAATTCATTGATTCACTCGAAGTCGACGAGGCCGACGCATGGCGATACCTTCGTGGAGAATCGATTCGTTGTGAAACAAATGGCTGGCGTGTGGTCTGCCATCGAGGGAGAGGCTTGGGGTGGATCAAGGCGTCCGGCGGCGTCGGCAAAAATCACCTTCCGCCGGCGGCGCGTTTCTGAAACGGGCAAGCCGGATCTATGAGTCCGGCGGGTGATTGAGCCAACCAAACCTCAAGGTGTGGCTGACCAGACGCTGTGATTTCGCCGCGACCGTACCTCGATCTAAATTCTGAGGGTCGCAAGCCGTGACGGGCATAGCATGATCCACGTCCGACTGTTTTCCGTGAACCGCGCGGCGCGGACGCGGCCGTTTGCCAAACTCAACGCCGCTCCGCGCAGGAACTTTGTTGCCCGGAGGCGGGGGCCTTGGGGGCAGAATTGGCGTTCTGTTCGAGAAGGCTATTTGGTGAGGATCAGCTTGCCCTGGCGTGTCTTTCGCAGTCGGTAAATCTGTCCCGAGAATTCAATCCAAACCTCTTCCCCGCAGCGGGCGAGTTCTTCGAAGCGGACGATCTTCGGTAGCTCGATTTCGGGTGGGGGGCTGGGCGACGTTCGGTGTTCGTCGTGCATCGGGCGGGCAGGTGTTTGAATTGAATGGGGCGATGACAAGGCACGTGCACTCTAAAATATCCCTAATGAAAATAATTCTCAATAGCATCATGTCGTGTTGTTAGGTCACCTTTCCGTGGTGTCCACACCCGCTTAGACTGTGCCGGTCACTGTTTCTCGATCTTTTCCGCGTTTTAAGCCCGGTCAACCAAACGAATGTCTGACGAACAGCCCCCCGAAGACGGGCAGCAAGGATCAGGGAATTCACAGAATCCGCCGCTGCGAGCCCGTGTTCCCGACCACGTTGCGGCGGGGGCGTACAGTACTGGGGCAATCGTGATGACCGGGCCGAGTGAATTCATTGTGGATTTTCTTCGGACGATCGGTCGGCCACACATCGTCGCTTCACGGGTCGTTATTCCGCATCAAGTGATGCCACAGTTGATCGAGGCTCTGCAAACGAACTTGGAAATTTACCGAAATCGATTTGGTGATCCGTTTACCCCGCAGCCCCAGCCAACCGATCCAGAGGCACGACGCCCAACTCCTCAAGAGATCTATGACGACTTGAAGCTTCCCGACGAAGTACTCAGTGGCACCTACGCCAACGGAGTGATGATCGGGCACGATCAGTTGGGATTTGGCCTCGATTTTTTGACCAGTTTCTTTCCGCAATCGGCGGTGAGTTCGCGTGTATTTGTGGCGGCGGGTCAGGTCCCGCGTCTTATCGATTCGCTCAAGGGTGCCGTGCGGCAATTGGAACAGCGCCGCCAGAACCCCAACATGAATCCACCTCAGCAGTCCGATGACGATGCGGCACCGCCTACTCCGCCGGGTGGTGCTTCGAACGATCCCCCCGAATCCGACAAATAGATGGCAATCTCTGACCACCTTCCACTGATGCAAAGGTTACCTTCGGCAACTATCCCGGGTGGTTTGCCGTTGGTGTTGGCCAGCGGGTCGCCGCGCCGGGCTCAGCTGTTGAAGGCTGCTAGCTATCAATTCACCATTGATCCTGCCGGCGCCGATGCCGAATGTGGGATGTGCAGTCGTGAGACGGCGCCCGAACTGGTGGCTCGATACGCGTTTCGAAAGGCTAAGGACGTTGCGACTCGTCATCGTTCGGCAATGGTCCTGGCGGCCGATACTGTTGCCTCTGTCGCGGGGATGATCCTTGGTAAACCGAGTGATGAACTGCATGCCGAAGAGATGCTTCGAACACTTAGTGGACGACGACACGACGTCTATACCGGTGTTTGCCTTTGGCGCACAAACGATCAGAGATGTTGTGTCGATGTGGTTCGGACTGAATTGGTGATGGAAACCCTCACCGACAAAATGATTGAGGAATATCTGTCGTCGATGTTGTGGGAGGGCAAGGCGGGGGCCTTTGGTTACCAAGACGGGAACGACTGGATACGCATTGTCGGCAAAGGCAGCGAGAGCAACGTCGTCGGTCTACCAATGGAACGACTGAAAGAATTGTTGGAAACATTCGATCAAATAGCCGAAACAATCGATACGGTAGGCCCAGAGATGCCTACATCAAACCAGTGAATCCTGTTAAAGTTTGCGGGCAATCCGTTTGGGTTGCACCCAACTCGAAACGATTGGTGCGAATTGATGCTTCAACGGCTTGCCCCGTCCCACCTTTGGCGTCCTTCTTTACTGCCCGCTGACCGAGTGACCCATCTGTGGCGGTTGCTGCTGTTATTCGTCGGGCTTTGCGTTTCGCTTTCGTCTACTTCTGCACAGGCCCAGCAAACGAATTGGGCTGAGAAGATGTTCAAGACGACCGAGCACGATTTCCGTGCCGTCGGACGCGGGGCTAATTGCGAGTATTACTTCGAATTCACCAACTTGTACCAGGACGACGTCCATATCGCGGGCGTCCGATCAAGTTGTGGTTGCACGACGCCCACGGTTTCCAAGGATCTGTTGAAGTCGCGTGAAACTGGCGCGGTGATCGCAAAGTTCAACACGAGTAGCTTCATCGGGCAAAAGTCGGCAACAATCACAGTCGTCATCGATCGCCCGTACTACGCCGAAGTCCGTTTGAAGGTCGAAGGCTACATTCGCACCGATATCACCTTTGATCCGCCGGAAGTTGCTTTCGGTGAGTTAAAGTCGGGCGAGGAATCCGAGCAAGACATCACGGTGACTCATACCGGCAACAGCAACTGGCAAATCACCGATGTTCGCAGTCACTGTGAGCACTTGCAGGTCAAGCTGGGGGCCCCGCAAAAATCACCCGGGACGGTCCGCTACCGAATGCGGGTGAAGGTATTGGAAACAATGCCGGAGGGAGACGTTCGCGAGCAGTTGACGTTGATTAGCAACGACACGCGGTTCCCAACGACCGAGATGTCAGTCAACGGGCGAATCCGGCCGTCGTTGAGTGTCTCTCCGGCGGCGGTCAATCTGGGAACCAGCAAGCCGGGTGCTGTCGTGGAAAAACGCTTGGTCATCCGCGGGGAAGAGCCCTTTTCAATAACCGAAGTCGTTTGTGCGGATCAGCGATTCGAGTTTGATACCCCACCAGGCGAGAAAAAGTTGCACTTCGTCACGATGCGTTTCAAAGCGGGCGATGACGCCGATCAGGTCGGGCAGGAGATTCGGATCAATACTGACTTGAAAGGCGGTCGCAGTGTGAAGTGCGTCGCCACCGGCGCGATCGAAGGCTAAGAGAACGGCCGTCGGCGGTTCCATTGAAATTCAAGTTCGTAATCGATTCACCCGCAAGGGTTTCGTTCCAACTCGAGTTTCGGATTAGCCGCATGACGTTCGCCACGGTTTCGGTGCAATAGCCGGGACTATCTGCCATCTCCAGCTGATGAGCCGAACCCCAAGATTTGATCTAGATAGAGCACTTGGTATCGGATCGAAGCCGTTAATTTGTTCTCGTTGTAGCGTTTTGGACGCCATCAACCGCGAAGTCGGATGTCATGGGAGCGGCTACGTCTGAGTTTCATCGATCGTGATCCGATGAAACCCTATGTCGATTGAAGTTCCGTTTGACATAGGCGACTTGATGTTACTTCGAAAACTAACCTTCGCGTTGGCTGTTGCGTCTGCATCGGTGGGTGTGGCCGCCGAGGGAAGGAAATCCTTGGCCGATAAGCATGGTCCTGCCGGGATCATGGGAGATCACCTTCACGAGCCCGGCGAGTGGATGGTGGAATACAAGTTCATGTTGATGTCGATGGAAGATAACCTGATCGGCAAGGACAAGGTTTCAGATGCAGAGGCAATCGGGCCGCCAGGAATGCCTGCCGGGATCAACGTCGATGGTGTCATGACCAACGCCGGTGCCGCGCCGACGAACATGACAATGGAAATGCACATGTTACACGTCATGTACGGTTACAACGAAGACGTCACGTTGTATTCAATGCTGATGTTACCCAGCTTGACGATGGATCATATTCGCGGTGACATGAATCCAGCCGGTCGCGGATCATCGTTCACGACCCACAACAGTGGCTTTGGCGACACCTCGTTCGGTGCTTTGCTGCGAATGTACAGTGACGAATGCCAAGACTGGATCGCGAATCTCGGGTGCAGCGTTCCGACGGGCGACATCTATCGCGAGTCAACGATTCCGACCGGCGGCGCGGCTTCGCAGGCCCTGCCCTATCCGATGCGCCTAGGGAGCGGCACGTTCAACTTCAAGCCCGGTTTGACCTACAAGCGTTTTGGTGAGTGGTGGTCGTTGGGATACCAATTCCAAACCGATCTGCCGATCGGCCGAAACTACCGCGGCTATAGCGTCGGCGATGAGTTTCGTTTCAACAGTTGGACGAGCGTGCTCTTGACGGACAACTGGGCCGTTTCGCTACGCGGAGAACACTTGTGGCGAACCGCTTTTGACGGCGAAGACCCTGCGACCGCAAACATGGTGATCGCGACGAACGTCGAAGATTTCCGCGGCGGATACTGGTACAACATCGGGATCGGGACGCAGTTCATGAAAGCGGGGCACTACTTCAACTTTGAATTTGTCCCCACCGTCGCGCAAGACCTAGATGGGATCCAGCTCGAGACCGATTATTCGGTGATCGCGAGCTGGTCGAAAGCCTGGTAGCGTGTACGCCGACTGGGCCGAAGACGCAGGCCTTGGAAGAACAGCGAGGCCTGCAACGTCGGCTGAAAGACTGCGCCTTGGATTTCGGATCGGTTGTTAATTCTTCGAAGCGATCGAAGGTTTCGGAGCCGGATGCTGCGTTAAGAACGACCGCAGTTCGCGAACAACATCGTCGGAGTCACCGGCGAGATTCCTCGTCTCGAGTGGGTCGGCTTCGTAATCATAGAGTTCGTAATCGGTCGGTTCGGGATTCCGTTTCTTTGTCGATTCCCAAGCGACCAAACGGTAACGGTCGGTGCGGATCGCGCGACCAATACGGTTGGATCGTGGGTACACGTGAATGACGTGGTCGCGGAGCGAGTCTTGTTCACCGTTAATGACGGCGGATTGGTCGATTCCGTCGACCGCTTCCGGAGCCGGCAATCCTGCCAACGCAGACAAGGTTGGGTAGAGGTCGACGGTTTCAATCAACGCGTGACTGTGACGTGGCTTGCCCCCCAAATCTTTTGGGACGGAGATGATCAACGGGATTCGAGCGGCTTGTTCATAGTTGGTGTGCTTGCACCACATTCCGTGATCACCGAGGTGCCAACCATGATCGCCCCATAGCACGACGATCGTGTTGTCACGTAGATCGAGTCGATCGAGTTCATTCAGCACGCGACCCACTTGTGCGTCCATGTAACTGGTCGCCGCATAGTATCCGTGGATCAGCTCTCGCTCGGTGGCGGGCTTAAGCGAGCCTTTTGATGGAATATCGCTGTAATTGCGCAGCTCGCCAAAATTCGTTTTCGCATAACTTGGCGCACCCTTGGGAGCTGACGTGACCGTTGGCATTGGCAATTCCGCCGCGTCATATAGCTTCCAGTATTTCTCCGGAGCGACGAAAGGCAGGTGGGGTTTCACGAATCCGACCGCTATGAAGAACGGCGTGTCCGTGCGCCCTGCGGCGGCGTTTAATCGTTTGATTGCCTCTCCGGCGGTTTGTCCATCGGGGTAGGCGTCGTCGTCCACTTCGGCACGTTCTGTCGCCGCGTAGCGAGTCTTGCCCTTTGATGTCTTGGGATTCGCCCGTGACGACTTCAATTGATATCCAGGGCCCTTGGGGTTCCAGTGTGCGACGGACCAGGTCGCCGCATCGTCACCGTTTCCATGTCCACGATGGTAGATCTTTCCCATCCCTTCGGCCCGGTACCCGGCTGCTTGAAAATGCTGCCCCATCGTGATCGCATCAGGGGCACCTTTACGGAAGTTGGTGCCTAGGTCATAGATGCCGAGCGTTTGGGGGCGGAGTCCGGTCATCAACGCGTTTCGTGAAGGCGCGCAAACAGCTTGGTTGCAGTACGCCGCATTGAACTGTATGCCACGCTTTGACAAGGCGTCGATATGCGGCGTCTGAGCGATCGAATCGCCATAGCAGCCGAGCGTCGGTTTAAGGTCATCGACGCAGATCAGCAGAACATTGGGGCGGTCTGCGGCAGAGGCTAAGCTACCGAGTAAATGAGCAACGAATAGCAGAGAAAAACAGCAACGCACAATCATCAGAGATCTCGGGGGAGGTAGTAACGGGTGGGGCCGTTATTGTAACTTCCGCCGATGCGGGCGTAGGATTGTGGAGGCGTTGGTGACCTTTGTTGACGGGAACCGTGGCTAACGCCATGCGGCTGATCGAGGGCCGTGGCTAATGCCATGCGGCCGATCCTTGAATGGAGTTGGAACGGAACATTCGAGCGTCCGGCTCGGGAAAGAGCCCCTCACCGGGCCGGAGGCCCGACTCTCCCCGCGGGGAGCGTGAAGGCTGGGGGCGGGTGGTTGCGGCGACGCTTTGAAAGCACGGATTCGCGTCATCAGCCGACGAGCGTTAGCTCCGGTTATTGCACCGAAACCGTGGCGAACGCCATGCGGCTGATCGGGAACCGTGGCTATGCAGCGCGTTAGCTAGACTGTGACAGCACGGTTTGGAACCGCTCAAAAAGATAGTGGCTATCGTGAGGTCCCGACGATGCTTCGGGGTGATGCTGGACTCCGAAGGCGACGGCATCTTTGTGTCGGACACCGGCAACGGTGTCGTCGTTCAAGTTGCGATGGGTGACTTCCAAGCAATCGGGCAGTGAGTCTTCTTCGACGGCGAAGCCATGGTTTTGCGTCGTGATCTCAACTTTACCGGTTTCAAGGTCGAGTACCGGTTGATTGGCTCCCCGGTGGCCAAACTTCAGTTTGAACGTTTTCGCACCCAAGGCGAGCGACAGAAGCTGGTGTCCCAGGCAGATTCCGAACACAGGTTTCTGACCGACAAGCTTCTTGATCGTCTCGTGGGCGTACGTAAGTGGCTCGGGATCGCCAGGGCCGTTGGAAAGGAACACGCCGTCGGGTTGCAACTCTAAGATTTCTTCGGCGCTGGTGTCGCCGGGAACGACGGTGACCTGATTGCCTCGGGAGGCGAAGTGCCTTGGGATATTCCATTTCATCCCGAAGTCCATGCAGACGATATGGGCTCCTTTGGCATCTTGAGCCGAGTCACCGCGCAGGCGACTGACTTCGGTTGCGGTCCATTCGTCAAGTTCGGTGTCCCATTTGATCACCGACTTGGGCATCACCTCGCGAACCAAATCGCGGCCGACGAGACCTTCCGACTGGCGGGCTTTTTCGATCAGTGAGTCGTCGTTCAAGTCCGTCGTCGAAAGAATGCCTCGCATTGCCCCGTGGACTCGAATGCGGCGCACGAGTGCTCGCGTATCGATACCAGCCAAAGCGACGATGTTGTTGCTCTTGAGGTAACCCGCGAGGTCGCCTTCGGCTCGGTAATTGCTGAAAACTCGGCTCTCTTCTCGGACGATGAAGCCAGCGAGGGAGGGCTTTTCGTGTTCGACGTCAATTGAGTTGACGCCGTAGTTGCCGATTTCAGGGTAGGTCATTGTGACGATCTGCCCACGGTAACTGGGGTCCGTCAGAATTTCCTGGTAACCGGTCATTGAGGTGTTGAAAACCACCTCGCCGCTAATTTCGCCTTCCGCACCGAAGCCTTGACCGGTGAAAATCGTTCCGTCTTCAAGTGCAAGTTTTGCTGTGACGCTCATATTGTCTATCAAGCCAGCTTGAGTGAATTGTCACCGGAGAAGGATACCGCGATCATGAAGTTTCGGCGAGGGCCTGACCGCAAGCAATTCGTTCAAATGCCCAAAACATTCCCAGTCTAGCCGCTGTCGTGACTTGATCTTCCCGCAGCGAGTGCGGCGATTGCGTGGGAATCGAAAACGTGATCGAGCGCGCGGCAATCGATCTATTCCTCGTCCGGTGAATCGCCTTCCTTCTTGTATTGATCTAATCGCCGATAAAGTGTTCGCGCGCCAATTTTCAAGATCTTGGCCGCCTCCTCACGATTGTCGTTGGTCAACTGCAGCGTCTTTTCGATCGCCCATTTTTCGATCACGCTCAGTGGCTGACCGATCAGATCGGAGTCCCCCCCACCGGTGATCGCTGGGATGTCAGCGACTTCCTCGGGGATCGTCAACTCAGACTCGTCCATCAATTCTGGTGGTAGATCATCGAGGTCAAGTTTCTCGTCGGTGTCTAGCACCACCATCGTTTCGACAAAGTTGCGTAACTGGCGAACATTGCCGGGCCAGTCATAAGCAAAAAAGCGCTTGGTGACCGCAGGTGTAAAGTGTGCGGCCGCCTTGTTGTGCCGGCGAAGGAACATTTTGCGGAAGTGATCCATCAACGGAATCACGTCCTCACGCCGCTCGCGAAGTGGAGGCAACGTTACGGTGACGACCTTTAAACGAAAGTACAGGTCGCTGCGAAACGTCCCGGCATCGATCATGTCTTCGAGCGGTCGGTTTGTAGCGGACACCAATCGTACGTTGACGTTGATCGTTTTGTTGTCGCCGACACGTGTGATCTTGCTTTCTTCGAGGACACGCAACAGTTTGATTTGAGTGCCCATCGGCATGTCGCCGACTTCGTCCAAAAACAGCGTTCCGCCGTTGGCATATTCGAACGCGCCGACTCGATCCGCGTCGGCTCCGGTGAAGGAACCTTTGACGTGACCGAACAGTTCGCTCTCGACCAAATTTTCGGCGATCGCGCCGGTGTTAATCGCGACGATAGGTTTGTTCCGTCGTGGGCTGTTCTGGTGAATCGCTTGTGCGACGACTTCTTTTCCCGTCCCGTTCTCGCCGGTGATCAAGACCGTCGCATCGGTCGCCGCGATCCGCCGCAACCGGTCGATGACCTCTTGCATCTTCTTGCTGGCGTAGATGATGCCTTCGAAACCGAAGCGTTCATCCAGTCGCGACATCAGTTCATTGTTCTGACGTCGCAGGGCGACCGCGCCGACCGCTTTTTCGACGATCGCGCGCAATCGATTGGGTGTGATCGGTTTCTCTAGAAAGTTGAACGCACCTTGTTGCATCGCTTCGACGGCAATCGGAACCGTCGCGTGACCGGTTACCATCACAACTTCGGCGTCGGGTAACCGTTCGCCGGCTAGCTTGAGGAGCTTCATTCCGTCGACGTCATTCATCACCATGTCGGTGATGATGACATCGAAGGTGTCGCGCTCGATCAGCGTCGCGGCCTCGGGGCCGCTGGTGGCGACGGTGCACTTGTAGCCCACCTTTTCCAAGCTTTCCGTCATCGCACGCGCGTGCGCCGCCTCGTTGTCAACGACGAGCAGCCGAAACGTAGACGGATCGTATTCCTGGCCGGACGCCGTCCGGGGTTTTGGTGGGGTCTCTGGCATGCCGCTGGGCTACTCCTGGTATCGATGCTGAAGCGATTGAACGCTTAACGCGTCTTCACGGAGGGCTTGCATCGCCCGAACGGCGGCTTCGGCGGCGGCGACCGTCGTGATACAAGGGACACCGTGCTGAACCGCGGCGGCGCGAATTTTTCCTTCGTCCGTTCGGGCCCCTTTGCCGCTCGGCGTATTCATGATCAATGCGACGTCCTCGTTTTTGAGGTAGTCGATCAGGTTCGGGTGGCCTTCGGCAAGTTTCTTGACCCGGGTGACCGCGACGCCTTCTTCTTCTAGCTTTGCAGCCGTTCCAGAGGTCGCGAGTACTTCGAAACCAAGCCCGATCAGATCGCGGGCAAGTGAACCAGCGGATGCTTTGTGTCGTCCGCTCAGGCTGACAAAGATTTTGCCCTCGGTCGGCAGCGTTACCCCGGCAGCAATCTGACTCTTGGCAAACGCCAGCGGGAATTTGTCACTGATGCCCATGACTTCACCCGTGCTTTTCATTTCCGGACCGAGCACGATGTCGACGCCGGCGAACTTACGGAACGGGAACACGCTTTCTTTGATCGAAACGTGTTTCGGAATTGGTTCGCTGGTCACGCCGATTTCTTTGAGTGTCATGCCGGTCATGACCTTGGTCGCGACACTTGCGACCGGACAGCCGGTTGCCTTGGCGACGAACGGTACGGTACGGCTTGCCCGTGGGTTGACTTCCAGGACATAAACGACCGGTTTTCCGTCTTCCGTCTTGATCGCAAATTGGATGTTCATCAAGCCGACGACATTCAGTGCGCGAGCCAGTTTGTCGGCCGCTTGGCGCAGTTCATTGATGACGTCTTCGGGGATCGAAAACGGTGGGATCGCGCATGCGGAGTCACCACTATGTACGCCAGCCTCTTCGATGTGTTCCATGATTCCCATCACGACGACATCCTTTCCGTCACTGACCGCGTCGACGTCGACTTCGGTCGCTTCTTCGAGGAAGTGATCGATCAGGACCGGTTGCCCGTCGGCAACAATGAAGGCCTCGGCGACATAACGCTCAAACTGAGATTTGTCGTAACAAATCTCCATCGCCCGGCCACCCAAAACGAAACTAGGACGGACCAACGCCGGGTATCCAATGCGTTCCACTTCACGGCGGGCTTCGTCCATGTTCCGTGCGATGCCGCTAGGCGGTTGACGCAGACCCAACTCATCGATCAACGCTAGGAAACGTTCACGATCCTCGGCCGCTTCGATCGTGTCGACGCTGGTTCCGATGATCGGAACGCCGGCTTCTTGAAGTCCGCGTGCGAGGTTCAGCGGGGTTTGGCCGCCGAACTGGACGATCACGCCGTCGGGCTGTGTGGCGTCGCAGATATTGAGAACGTCTTCGATCGTCAGCGGTTCGAAGAACAAAATGTCCGATGTGTCATAGTCAGTGCTAACCGTTTCCGGGTTGCTATTGACCATGATCGATTCATAACCGATCTCGCGGAGCGCGAAGCTGGCATGACAACAGCAGTAATCAAATTCGATTCCCTGGCCGATTCGGTTGGGACCGCCGCCCAAGATGACGACACGTTTTTGATCGGCCTTGGCCGGCAGTTCGTCTTCTTGTTCGTAAGTGCTGTAGTAGTACGGCGTGTACGCTTCGAACTCGGCCGCACACGTATCGACACTCTTAAAGACCGGGCGGATGCCCAGTTCGAGGCGTTTTTCGCGGACCTTCAACTCCGTCGCGCCCAGCATCGTTCCGATTTGGCGATCGGAAAAGCCGTCGCGTTTTGCTCGCCACATGCGGTCGTAATCGATTTGGTCGAGTGAACCGAGTTCGCGAAGTTCGTTTTCCAGTTCGATGATTTGGGCGAGGTGATCGAGGAACCAAACATCGATGTGCGTGATCGAGTGAATTTCCTCAATCGTCATGCCGCTTTTCAGGGCGTAACGCAGATAGAAGATACGCTCGGCGTTCGGTGTTCCAAGTTTGGCGACGATGGCGTCGCGATCGGGCTGTTCATCACCGCCCCAAAGGTCTTTGCCGTCGCTACCAAGACCGAAGGCGCCGACCTCTAGGCCTCGGAGTGCTTTTTGAAGCGATTCCCGGAACGTTCGGCCGATCGCCATCGTCTCGCCGACACTTTTCATTTGCGTCATCAAGGTTGCGTCGGCTTCGGGGAACTTTTCGAACGCGAAGCGAGGGATCTTGGTGACGACGTAGTCGATCGTCGGTTCGAAGCAGGCTTTTGTTTTTTGCGTGATGTCGTTGGGCAGTTCCCACAGGCGATAGCCAACGGCCAGCTTGGCGGCGATCTTGGCGATCGGGAACCCGGTCGCTTTACTGGCCAACGCACTCGAACGGCTGACACGTGGGTTCATCTCGATCACGATCATCCGACCGGTTTCCGGATTGATCGCGAACTGGATGTTACTGCCGCCGGTTTCAACACCGATTTCACGGATCACGGCCAACGATGCGTCTCGCATGCGTTGGTATTCTTTGTCAGTCAGGGTCTGGGCGGGCGCGACGGTCAGCGAATCACCGGTGTGGACGCCCATCGGGTCAAAGTTTTCGATGCTGCAGATGATTACGACGTTGTCGTCGGCGTCCCGCATCACTTCCATTTCGTATTCTTTCCAGCCGATGATCGATTCTTCGATCAAGACTTCGGTGACCGGAGACTGGTCGAGTCCGCCTTTGACGAGTGAGTCAAATTCGTCCTTGTTGTACGCGATCGCGCTGCCGCTGCCGCCCATCGTAAAACTGGGGCGAACGATGGCAGGCAAGC
Organism: Roseiconus lacunae; assembly: GCF_008312935.1. NCBI lineage: Bacteria > Pseudomonadati > Planctomycetota > Planctomycetia > Pirellulales > Pirellulaceae > Roseiconus > Roseiconus lacunae. The sequence continues at coordinate 279,787 of NZ_VSZO01000053.1, forward strand.
CGACTTCGTCGAGAGCCTTGCGGGCTTCTTCGATGGTGTGAACGGTGAAGCCTTTGCAAACGTCCAAGCCGATCTTTTCCATCGCGACTTTAAACTTGTCACGTTCCTCGGCTTTTGCGATCACCTTGGCATTGGCGGCGATCATTTCGACGCCGTGTTTTTCCAAGACGCCGTTGGCATCGAGATCCATCGCGACGTTCAGGCCGGTTTGGCCACCGAGAGTCGGGAGCAAGGCGTCGGGCTTTTCCTTTTCGATCACCTTTTCAACCATCTGCCACGTCAGCGGCTCGACATAGGTTGAATCGGCGGTCGCCGGGTCGGTCATGATGGTGGCCGGGTTACTGTTGACCAGCACCACCTCGTAACCTTCTTCGCGGAGGGCCTTGCAGGCCTGCGTCCCCGAGTAATCGAATTCACAAGCTTGGCCGATAACGATAGGGCCGCTTCCGATAAGCAGAATTTTTTTAATGTCGTCGCGTCGTGGCACGTCGATTTTCCGGTGTTCAGTACGATCGAATCCAAATTTCGGGAAGGATATCAGATGAACCACCGCTTTGCGTAGGACACCAAGCCTCAGTTTTTCAGGTTCGTGCCCCAGTTTTCCCTCAGTCCACTCCCAAGGGGGTTGGTCTCGAGCGGTGCGCCGGCCATCCGCCGGCGGTCCTTCCGCCACCGGCGATTCGAGTCAGGATTGCGATCGCGATCGTCACGCAGGGGCGATCGTCACGCAGGGTCGGGAACCGCGTTGATGTCTTCGTCCGCCGGTGGCAGTTCTTCCGAGTCAGCCACAGCGGCGGTCGCCGCGTTCGATTTGTCCCAAAACGATACGAAGAACAGGATCGCGACGGCTGCGGCAAGCCCTGCCGGCAGCAACCAAAATTCCTTCGCCCCGGCGAGCCAACCTTCTTGCGACGTCGGGTCCAGTTCGATGTGATCGCCCCAACGACCCAGAACGAGGTTGCCGACCAGCATGCCCGCACCGTAAGTGAGCAGCCCGATCAGCGCTTGGGCGCTCGTCCGCATATCACGCGGGGCAAGACGGTCGGTGTAGAGTTGACCGGTGACAAAGAAAAAGTCGTAGCAGATGCCGTGCAACGCAATTCCTAACACCAGCATCGCTCCGCTAGACGGCATCAAGCCAAACAACGCATAACGAAGCGCCCAGGCCAACATCCCAACGAGCAGCATCATCTTGACGCCCAGTCGCTTTAGGAAGAATGGCACGAGTGCCATAAAGAAAATCTCGCTCAGTTGGCCGAGAGCCATGATCGCCGTCGTCTTATCGCCGAACGCCATGTATGTGACGAACTCGTTTGTTCGGGCGTAATAAAACGCCAAAGGGATGCAAATCAGAAACGAGCAAATCGCGAACACCAGGTAGCTGGGGTTGGCGAACAACTGGACGGCATCGAGCCCCAGCACCTTTTGGATATTTACGGGTTGCTCGCGGCCTTGTGGCGGCGATTTGGGAAGCGAAAAGCTGTAGAAGCCGTAGATCACGCTGACGACCGCGCCGATTTGAAGTGGCACCGCCGTCTTCGCAGCGTCTTCAACACCAGGAAGGACGGGCAACGGAAAGATCCCAAAGAATGATTCTGAAACCACGAGGCCGGCGACGATCCAGCCGATCGTCCCCCAGAGCCTGATTTTGGGAAAGTCAGACTCGACCGATTCCACGTTTTGAAACGTGATCGCGTTGACCAGTGCCAGTGTCGGCATGTAACAGATAAAGAAGGCCAGCATGACCCAGTAAAATTGGTCGGGCGCCGAATCGATCGTGCTGCAATACCACAGTAAAACGCCCCCGATCAAATGCAGCACCGCATTGACGATCTCTTTGTTGAATAGCCGGTCTGCGACGTAGCCGACGATCAGCGGTGCAGCGAGCGCCGCCCAAGGTTGGGTCGAGTAAATGTCACCGATGATGGAGTTCAAACTCTCCTCGGCGGCGAAAACGACTCCTAGGTATGTGCCTAGCGAAACAAAAAAGATGCCCCAGACAAAAAACTGGAGGAACATCATCAATTTCAAGCGAACGGTGGTAGGCATCGTGTGCGTCTAACTCGTGGGCGGCAATGTCTGGCGTGATGGAAACGTGGCAAGACCCAATCGGAGTTCTGCCGTGCTACTGCGCCGACGACAGGGCTTCACGGGTAGTTCGGATCCATCCGGCCGAGGTCGGCGGAACAAGACTCGAAATTGGGCAGGTTCCTATAATAACGCTGTGATCGCCTCGCCGTGTACCACCAGAACGAACTTGTCACTCGCACTGCCGTGGCATGTCGTTTCTCGCCCGCAAAGGTTTCCGAGTCTTCGCGACCGCCCCATGCTGCAGACTGAACGATGTTGCACACCGAACCCGAACCGTCAGCAAGCCGCCAAGGACGATGCGAGCTTTGCGGACGCCTCACCAAGCGAGGCACAACTGAGCATCACCTGATCCCTCGGACATGCCACCGCAACAAGTGGTTTAAAAAACGCTACACTCGCCAGCAGATGCAAAAAACGATCTCCGTCTGTCATGACTGCCATCGCTGCATCCATCGGTTCGTCCCGCGGGAAAAAGAGCTGGGGCGTTCGTACAACACCATCGAAGACCTGCTCGCCCACGAGCAAATCGGCAGATTCGTCGAATGGGTCAGTCAACGAAAATAACCCCGCGCATCGCGTCGCAAAACACTCGCTTTGCGGTTAACTTGCCCGCGGTTAACACTCGGTTTTACGGCACCACCACGCGGCAGCACGAACACATGGATGATTCCGGTTGGGACGAAGACGATCATGACTTCGATGCTTCGGGCGAAGGGTTTTCGCTCGACGATCTCGGTGCCGCCTACGCCAGGGCTGCCGCGAAGCACGACCCCGAAGCCTTCGCCGAACCTCCCCAGCCCGAGCCGGTTGACGAGGGTAGTGGAGACGATTCGGTCGTCGATCAAGACGTCCCAGAAGACGACGCCGTCCATCCCGAAGGCATCATCGAAGCGGCGTTGTTTGTCGGGCATCCGGAAAACAATGCCTTCACCGCTCAGCGGTTGGCGTCCCTGATGCGCGACGTCACCGAAGACGAAGTGATCGAGATGATCGATTCGCTCAACGCGTCCTACAAAGAATACCGGCAGGCATTTCGAATCATCGAAAGCGAAGGCGCCTACCGCATGTCAATCGCCCCGGCTGTCGAGTCGGTTCGGCAATCGTTCTTGGGAAAAGTCCGCGAAACCCGTTTAAGCCAAGCGGCCATCGAAGTCCTCGCGCTCGTGGCCTATCAGCCCGGCATTACCAGTCAAAAGGTCCAGGACCAGCGTGGCAAGGAAAGCGGTTCGTTGCTCAACCAACTGGTCCGCCGACGATTGTTGGAAATGAAACGGCTGACTCCCGAAGACGGCGGCAAGAAGGTCCCGCACTACTATCCGACCGAACGATTCTTGACCCTGTTCGGGTTGCAGGCCCTCGACGACCTGCCGATGGTTGATGAGGGGCCCGCGGGGTTGTAGCCGGCGATGGATGGCTAGCTTTGTGATGAACCCTATTTTCTGCGGGCTATGATAGAGACAAAACAGCCTTTCTATCGTCAACAACTTCGATGAAACCAACGATGAATCAACGTGCGTTTCGATCTCCCGTTCTGATCTTGGTGATCCTGGTCTTGTGCGTTAGCCCTGTCGGCGCGGTCGCCGCAGAGCCCGCAGGGCGGTGGGTCGGCAGTTGGAATAGTCAGAGCACCGGACATCGAGGAGCGCTTCGGGCACGCATTCGTCAAGTTGATGAAGACACCTACCGCGCGTGGTTCGCCGGAAGGTTCGCGGTGGTGGTTCCCTTTGTTTATCCAGCTAAACTGGAACGCGTGCCCGGCACCTCGACCCGCTATCGATCCGATACCCGACTTCCATTGATGGGCAACTATCGAATGACTGCCGATATTGGTGGCGGTCAGTTTCGTGCCGTTTATCACAGCCGAAGTGACCGGGGCATGTTCATCATGAACCGACGCTAACGCGGTGTTCGTTTTTCTTTTCACAGTCGCCGCATGACGTTTGACACGGTCGTGCGGCTGCAGTTCGATTCTCCCATCAGCCGATTGGCGTTAGCCACGGTCTGCATGCAGTGAACCTCGGTTAACGCCCGTCGACTGAAAAGCAGAACCCTAACTTCCGGGCTAGGCGAAACGACTAGCCCGCTGTTTGGAACCGCTTCGGCAAGGTGAACGAGTAAATCACGATCAGCGAGCCGACGCTGAGGACCAACCACGGGAACCACTCTTTAGGTTTCCACGTTGTCGTTGTCTGGCCGGGGATCGATGACGGATCCAGCAGGCCCTTTGGGCTCGACCCTCGATTGGAATAGAAGTCGGCGCTCTCGATGATCAGCGACTCGAATCCAATAATGATGGCCATGATGCCCAAGGCAATAAAGAACGCGCGCCACATGGCTCAGGCTCCTGGTTTTCTTGGGGGAGGGGATTTCTTCGTGGGGAGGGAAAAGGCATCGCCAGGGCATCCCAGCCCTGTCGACGCACCAGGAATTTGTTTCGGCAAACCGGCCCCGGGGCGTTGATCGACAGTTCCAGATGCGGCGTAGCCCCTACCGCTGATCCAACCCGCACCAAAAGCAATCCTCAGGGCCGACGTAAGCGGTGCGACCGTCAAACGGATCGGCAATGCGATCGGCGTTGACGGGTTTTTGGTGCGACCGAACCGGCGTGTGGCCCGATCCCGCAGATCACCCCGGAAACGGCGCGGGCTAAGATCGACGTCTTGAAATCCCGGGCCGGCTCATTAAGGGATCGCTAGTGGGGAGATTGGCTCCGTTGAACGAAGCGAGAGCTCACCGAGACCCCGAAGACTTGACGAAGCCGTCAGTTGTACTACATTCCCGATTCGCCGGGCTTAATATCCGGCAAATTGAGTATAAGTTTTTCTAATGGTGGTTCATTTTGCAGCTTCGCACGCTCGAAATTTTTTGCGAGATCGCTCGTCGTCGCAGCTTTTCCAAAGCTGCCCAGACCCACGGCATCAGCCAAAGCGCTGTGAGCCAAGCAGTGCATCAATTGGAGCAGCAGTTGGGGGTGCAATTAATCGACCGGTCGACCCGTCCACTGACGTTGACGAAGGCCGGGGACCGTTTTCAATCGGGCTTGGTTGACATCCTCGGCCGTTACCAACGCCTCGCCGAAGAGGTGGGGTCGATCGGCCGAAATTTGACCGGTCAATTACAGATCGCGGCGATCTATTCGATCGGTTTGAGCTACATGCCGGATGCGAAGGAAGAATTCGCACGGTTATATCCGGACGTTGAAGTCCGCACCCACTTCGGCAGCAACGAAGGGGTCATCAAGGAAGTGATGACCGGTCAAGCAGAGCTTGGTCTGGTCAGTTTTCCGCGAACGAGCAAAGAGATTGTTTCGGTCGCGTGGCAAAAGGAACCTATTCGATTGGTTTGTGCCCCCGGGCATCCGCTGGCCAGTCGGACCGAAGTCGAACCGAAGGACCTCGTCGGCTTGGAAATGGTCGGTTTTGAGTCCTCGTTGGAGCTTCGTCAGATGATCGACTTGGTGTTGCGTCGTGCAGGCGTGCGGGTTGATTTTCAGGACGAATTTGACAACGCCGATTCGATCGTTCGGGCAATACAAGTCAACGAAAGCGCTGGCTTTTTACCGGAAGCCGTTGTGAGGCGTGAGACGGCCAACGGCGCGTTACGCGTCGTCGCTTGCCGCGCACTCAGTATGACGCGTCCGCTGGGGATCATTTTTCGCAGGTCTGATCGCCCCAGCCGCGCGGGTTATGAATTTGGTTCGATGTTGCTGGGGCGTCCTCTTGAACCTGATCGAGAGAAACGCAGCAGCGGCTCCCACCGCAAACCATCCTCCGGGCCTTCGATCGACGGTCAAACGTCGATCGTGGCTTAAGCAGAAATAAGCTTCTCCCCATTCCTCCGTCCCCGAAGTTCTTCTTTATGTCTTCCACAGAAGCTGAACAAACACGACAACCACGATTTCATCTTCCCGAAGCGCAGGGGCTGTATAACCCGGAACACGAAAAAGACGCGTGTGGGGTCGGCTTCATTGCGCATATCAAAGGTGTCCCGAGTCATCAAAACGTTCTCGACGCAGATCAAATCCTCTGCGCGATGGATCACCGGGGGGCTTGCGGTTGCGAGCCCAATACCGGAGACGGCTGTGGGATGATGTGTGGTTTGCCGCACGAATTTCTTAAACGAGTCGCCAAAGAAGACTTGGGCGTTGACCTGCCCGGCGAAGGAAAGTTCGCCGCCGGTTTGGTGTTCTTGCCACAGGACGAAAAAGAACGTGCGTTTTGCAAGTCGACGATTGAGAAACTGATCAAGCAGCGTGGGCAGGTTCTCTTCGGTTGGCGGGACGTTCCCCAGGCGACCGATTTGGCCGACGTTGGCCCGACCGCACGTGCGGCCGAGCCGGTCATCGAGCAATTATTTGTCGGTGCGGCCGAAGGCATCGAGGGCGACGCGTTCGAGCGTGAGCTTTATATGATTCGCAAGCAAGCGAGTCACCAACTTCGTGGCAGCGAAGAACTCAAGCAAGCGTTGATGTTCTACATCTGCTCGCTGAGTACAAAGCTGATCATCTACAAAGGGATGCTGACGCCGGCGCAATTGTTGCCGTATTACCCCGACCTACGTGATCCGGATTTTAAAACGCACTTGGCGATGGTTCACAGCCGGTTTTCGACGAACACGTTCCCCAGTTGGGACCGTGCTCAGCCGCTGCGTTTCATGAGCCACAACGGCGAAATCAACACGCTTCGTGGTAATAGTAACTGGATGCGAGCCCGCGAAGGCAGCGCGGCGAGTGAACTGTTCGGCGATGAATTGAAAGACCTGTTTCCCGTTGTCGAGCCTCACTGCAGTGATTCGGGAACGTTCGACAGCGTCTTGGAATTCATGCTAATGACCGGCCGCACGCTTCAGGAAGCGATCATGATGATGGTCCCCGAAGCTTGGCAGAAGCATGACACGATGGACGAGGACAAGCGGGCCTTCTACGAGTATTTTTCGTGCATGATGGAGCCGTGGGACGGGCCCGCTTCGATTGCCTTTACCGATGGGAAGTGCATCGGCGCGACGCTGGACCGGAACGGTCTGCGCCCCAGCCGGTATTACATCACCCATGATGACCGCGTGATCATGGCCAGCGAAGTCGGCGTGTTGCACGTTGATCCCGCCAACGTGAAATCCAAAGGCCGATTGCAGCCGGGCAAGATGTTCTTGATCGATTTCGAACAGGGACGCATGATTCCCGATGAGGAACTCAAGTCGTCTTTTGCCAAGGCGATGCCTTACGGTGATTGGTTGCGAAAAGAACGTATCCGGTTGGCCGACCTGCACCCCGAAGGCGAACCGCACGGTTTTGACAGCGACACGTTGCTGGCTCGCATGCAAGCGTTCGGTTACACGACCGAAACGATGAATTTCATGCTGCGTCCTCTGGTTCGCGATTTGCGCGACCCCGTCGGTTCGATGGGGAACGACAGTGCGATCGCTTGCTTGAGTGATAAACCGCGGATGATCTATGACTACTTCAAGCAATTGTTCGCCCAGGTGACAAATCCCGCGATCGACTCGATCCGTGAAGAAGTCATTATGTCATTGGAGTGTTACATCGGGCCGGAGCAAAACCTGTTAACCGCGACCCCGGAGCACTGCCATCGCCTGTTGGTCGAACACCCGATTTTGACCAACGAAGAACTCGCCGCGCTCTCGCATATCAACTACGAGGGGTGGAACAGTCGCGTCATCGACATCACGTTCGATCGTAGCGAAGGCAAAGCGGGGCTGGTGAAGACACTTGATCGAATCTGTGAAGAAGCCGAAGCGGCGGCGGATGCGGGGATCCAATTGGTGATCCTGTCCGACCGCAAGACTTCGGCGGACCGCGTTCCCGTCAGTGCACTTTTGGCGACCGGAGCGGTTCACCACCACTTGGTTCGCGCGGCGAAGCGGACCCGAATCGGTTTGGTCATCGAATCGGGCGAAGCTCGCGAAGTGCACCATCACTGCTTGCTGATCGGTTACGGTGCCGATGCGATCAATCCGTACTTGGCCTTCGAATCACTTTGGCAAGCTCGGCGCGATGGCCTGATGGATACGACGCTGGACGATGAAAAAATCGTGGCCGCGTATCGAAAGGGCGTCGCGAAAGGCATGTTGAAGGTGATGGCAAAAATGGGCATCAGCACGCTGCAAAGTTATAAAGGGGCACAGATCTTCGAAGCGTTGGGGCTTCGCGACGAAGTGATCGACAAGTGCTTTGCGGGGACCGCCAGCCGGATCCAGGGTGTTTCATTCGACATCCTGGCAGAAGAAGCTTTGCGTCGACATGAACTCGGTTATCCCAAGAACGAAACCGATTCGTCAAAAGCGTTGCCAAACCTTGGCGAGTACCATTGGCGTGCCGAAGGTGAGAAGCACGCTTGGAGTCCCGAGTCGATTTCGAATTTGCAAGTCGCCGCGCGGACCAACAACGAAGATGCCTACTGGAAGTTCGCCGACAAGATCAACTCGGACAATCGCAACCGATGCACGCTCCGCGGATTGTTGGGCTTTAAAAAGTCCGACAAGTCGATTCCGATCGAAGAGGTTCAGCCGGCGTCGGAGATTGTGAAGCGATTCTGTACCGGGGCGATGAGCTTCGGTAGCATCAGCGCCGAATCGCACGAGTCGTTGGCGATTGCGATGAACCGTTTGGGTGGAAAAAGTAACACCGGCGAAGGCGGTGAAGACCCGGTGCGGTTCAAGACGCTGGAGAACGGCGACAGCAAACGATCGGCGATCAAGCAGGTCGCTTCGGGACGATTCGGTGTCACGATCGAGTATCTGACCAACGCCGACGAAATCCAAATCAAGGTTTCTCAGGGGGCCAAGCCCGGCGAAGGTGGTGAGCTTCCCGGCAAGAAGGTCGACGAGAACATTGCCCGGATTCGTTACAGCACGCCTGGGGTCGGCTTGATTAGCCCGCCACCGCACCACGACATTTACTCGATCGAGGATTTGTCCCAGCTGATCCATGACCTTAAGAACGCCAACCGTAATGCACGGATTAGCGTGAAGTTGGTTTCCGAGGTCGGTGTGGGCGTGATCGCCAGCGGTGTCGCCAAGGCATTCTCGGATCATATCTTGATTTCCGGTGACACCGGCGGTACCGGTGCGTCGCCGTTGACGAGTATCAAGCACGCCGGCTTGCCTTGGGAGTTGGGCATTGCCGAAACCCATCAAGTGTTGGTGCTCAACGATTTGCGTAGCCGAGTGGTGCTGCAGACCGATGGCGGATTGAAGACCGGACGTGATGTGGTGATCGCGGCCTTGTTGGGAGCCGAAGAGTTCGGTTTCTCGACCGCGCCATTGATCACACTTGGCTGCATCATGATGCGGAAGTGTCACCTCAACACGTGCCCGGTCGGAATTGCGACTCAGGATCCTGAGCTACGTGCGAAGTTCAACGGTAAGCCCGAGTACGTCGTCAACTACTTGTTCATGGTCGCCGAAGAAGCACGCCGTATCATGGCGGAACTCGGTTTCCGGACAATCGACGAGATGGTCGGCCGGAGCGACATGTTGCACACCGACGAAGCGATTAAACATTGGAAGTCAGACGGTTTGGATCTGACGGCAATCTTGCGTGTGGCTACAAAGCCGCACCCGGAAGTCGGCGTCATCTGTTCGATGGAGCAAGATCACGGTCTCGACAAGTCACTGGACCTGACCGTGATCCTTGACCAAGCTCAACCGGCGATCAATGACGGTAAATCGGTCGTGATCGAGTCACCGATTGTGAACATCAATCGAACCGTCGGCACGATTCTTAGTAACGAGGTTGCCAAGAAGTACGGCCAAGCTGGGTTACCCGACGATACGATTCGCCTCCGACTTAACGGGTCGGCGGGCCAAAGCTTGGGAGCATTCTTGGCTCACGGGGTCACCATCGAACTCGAAGGCGACGCCAACGATTACGTCGGCAAAGGACTTAGCGGTGGGCGAATCATCGTTTACCCGCCCAAATCAAGTACGTTTTCATCTCAAGACAACATCCTGATTGGGAACGTCTGTTTGTACGGCGCGACCGGCGGAGAGGCGTTCTTCCGCGGTGTGGCGGCCGAACGGTTCTGTGTGCGAAATAGCGGCGCACGAACAGTCGTCGAAGGCGTCGGCGATCATGGCTGTGAGTACATGACCGGAGGTCGTGTGGTCATCTTGGGCGAAACCGGTCGCAACTTTGCGGCCGGGATGTCCGGCGGGATCGCATACGTTTGGGACCGTGCCGGTGACTTTAATTTGAAGTGTAACCTGGCACTCGTTGAGCTCGAAAAGATCGAAGGCGGTGAAGAGGAAACGGAGGTCAAAGAGTTGATCACCCGCTTCCGCGACTATACCGGCAGCGAGGTGGCTGAAGAGGCACTTCGCCAATGGGACACGTTCTTGTCGCAATGCGTCAAGGTAATGCCGACCGATTACAAGCGTGTCCTCGAAGAACAGAAATCGCGAGCGGCGGTGACAAGTTAATCCCCAACGCTTGTCCAACTCGCCAGCTTCACAAACCAACGACCACCGGAATAGAAAGAGAAAGAAATGGGAAAGCCAACTGGATTCAAAGAGTTCGATCGGAAGAAAGTACCATGGCGTCTGCCAGTTGTTCGATTAAACGACTACGACGAAATCTACACCGAGCACAAAGTTGATCATTTGCGTGAGCAAGGCGCACGGTGCATGGATTGCGGAGTGCCGTTTTGCCAGTCGGCGACCGGTTGCCCAATCGACAACTTGATTCCCGAGTGGAATGATTTGGTCTACAACAATCGCTGGAAAGAGGCGATCGAGCGTTTGCACAAGACCAATAACTTTCCCGAGTTCACCGGGCGAACCTGCCCCGCACCTTGCGAAGGTTCGTGTGTTTTGGGCATTACCAATCCGCCGGTCACGATCAAAAACATCGAAAATGCGATCGTCGACCGAGCATGGGAAGAAGGCTGGATCGTCCCCGAACCACCGAAGTCCCGGACCGATAAAAAGGTTGTCATCGTCGGTAGCGGACCGTCCGGCATGGCCGCAGCGGATCAGCTGAACAAGGCCGGTCATACCGTGACCGTTCTCGAACGAGCTGATCGCGTTGGCGGATTGTTACAGTACGGCATTCCGAACATGAAGCTTTCTAAGGAAGCCGTTCAGCGACGCGTCGATAAGATGACGGCCGAAGGCGTGACCTTCAAAACCGGCGTGAACGTCGGAAAAGACGTCGATCCGAAAGAGTTGGTCAACGAGTACGACGCGGTCCTGCTCGCCTGCGGTGCCACCAAGGCTCGCGATTTGCCGATCGGAAATCGTGACGCCAAGGGAATCCATTTGGCGATGGAGTTTCTCACCGCGAACACCAAACAATCCGTTCACGGTGACGACGTCGGTGAAGGCTTCATTAGCGCCGAAGGCAAGGACGTGATCGTCATCGGCGGTGGCGACACCGGGACTGACTGTATCGCGACCAGTTTGCGACATGGCTGTCGTAGCGTTGTGAATTTCGAATTGTTGCCGAAGCCACCCGCCGAACGAGCTTCCGATAACCCCTGGCCGGAATGGCCACGGATTTTCCGTGTTGACTACGGACACGAAGAGGCCGAGGCAAAGTTCGGTCGTGATCCGCGGGAATATCAGATCCTGAGTAAAGAATTCGTGAAAGACGCCGAAGGCAACCTTGCGGCGATCAAGACCGTTGAAGTTCAGTGGACGAAGGACGATGCGGGACAGTGGAAAATGAACGAGGTCGCCGGCAGCGAAAAAGAATGGCCCGCCCAATTGATTCTGTTGTCGATGGGTTTCTTGGGACCGGAACAATACGTTGCCGAATCACTCGGACTGGACACCGATCCCAGAAGTAACTTCAAAGCCGAGCATGGTAAATTCGCAACGAACATCGACAAAGTCTTTGCGGCCGGTGACTGTCGCCGCGGACAAAGCTTGGTCGTTTGGGCGATCAACGAAGGTCGTGGTGCGGCACGTGCGATTGATCAGTACCTGCAAGGTGAAAGTCAATTGCCCGCCCCCGGCATCACGATGGGGACTACGATGCAGGTGTAACGTTCATATCGCACGTCTGCATTGAAATGCGGCCGGTGCCGTGAAAGTACAACAACGCAGAGTCGTCGGAGAGAGCCATCCATCTCCGGTGACTCTGCGTTTTGTTTTGTGGTGATACACTGACCGCCGATCGAGTGATGTTTCCATCCGTGTCCGGCGTGTTCTTCGGTTGCGGTGTCCCCCAAGCCCCTGTGAAAGATGTTCAGAAAATCGCTTCCTGCCAAGTTCTTACTTACCGCGGCTAGCCTGTTGGGATGGTTTCCCGGATTCGTTCCGTTGTTTGCGATCATCGGGGCAGTCAATCTATGTCTTGCCAGTCTTTGTGTTGCCGAAACGCCGCCCGCGTTTGAATCAGTGTCTGCCTACTTGGATCAGTCGGTCGACGATGGCGTCGTCGCGGGCGGATCGCTGATGGTGTTTCACCAGGGAGAGATCGTCTATCAGACCGGATTCGGATATGCCGACATCGAGACAAAGCGTCCGTATCTGGTCGATACCCCTGCCGTCGTCGCTTCGGTCAGTAAGCCAATCTTGGGGACGCTGCTTCACCGATTGGCCGACCAGAAGATCGTTGAATTGGATGCCCCGATCGATCGCTACATCGAAGAGTTTAAGGACTGTCAACTTGAGACCGGCGAGCCGATCAAGCGGGCGCCGACACTGACCGAGTTATTGACCCACACATCCGGCCTTCGAAACGACGAAGCTCCCGGCGGGCGAGTTTGGTACCAGCCTTGGGCAACCAACCAACCGTTGGAGTTTGTCGTTCGGCGAATTGCCACCGAATTCCCCTTTAAGCGACAACCGGGAACAAAGCTCTCGTACAGCGGAATCGGAACGGAGGTCGCCGCGCGCGTCGGTGAAATTGTGACCGATCAACCGCGAAACGAAATGCTGCTGACACACCTCTGCGAACCGTTGGGGATGACTCAAACGTTCTATCGTGACGTCGTCGCAGTGGAAAAGCTCAAGGCGCCGATGCCAACCCGTTACTACATCGGTTCGAAGAGCGGCACGTTGCTCGTTTCTCGCGAACGTTTGGTCCCTGACAAGAACCGATACAGTTCGTCGGGAGGCACGATTATCTCTACCGCATCGGATTTGTTGACGTGGCTGCTCATGATTCGAAACGACGGGATGCATGATGGTGAAGAGTATCTATCGGATGCCATTTGCCGGCGTTTGCTGACCGAACACGAAGTCGGTTTCGCGGCCAAAGGCGGCTTGTTTGTTCGTCAGCGGGATGAATCGGGTAAGCCGACGCTCTTCAGTCATACCGGGTCAAGCGGGACAAATGTCTGGTTTGATGTCCCCTCCGATACGATCGGGATCATGTTGACGCAAACGCGTGGATCGGACATCCGTCCCTTTCGAATCGAACTACAAAAACGTGTGACCGAGGCGGTCGCTGAACTGAATTTGGTCGCTGCGCCGTAGCATTCGATTGACATTGACTACAATATTGCTCCCGATCGATTGGAGTGTCCTCGCACGGCTGTCAACCGTGGCTAACGCCAATCGGCTGATCATAGAATTAAGATGTAACGCTGTTAGCCAACTAAGTGGCACCCGCTGGTTTTCGAATAGAATCTTAACCTTCCTTCCTATACTGATCTTATGAAACGTCGTCAATTTCTAGCCGCCGGCGCGGCCCTTTCCACTCTGATTGCAAAGCCGAATTGGTTGCTCGCCCTCGATGCCGACAACCGTTATCGCAATGAAATCGGGATCCAGCTTTACACACTTCGAAATGAGATCGGGAAGGACGTCGCGGGAACGTTGAAGGCGGTCGCTGATGCGGGATACAAGCAAGTCGAACCGTACGGTTTCCCAGGGGCCGATGCGATGATTCGCGAGGCGAAAGCGAATGGAATGACCGTGAATTCCTCGCACTGTAACACCGACAGCATTTTGCATCCGGAGCGAAATGGCGTTCAACCGTTTGATGCGTTGTTAGAAAAGGCTAACAAGCATGGCCTAACGCACCTCGTCGTTCCTTACCTTTCGGGGGACATGCGTGATTCGCTCGACAAGTACAAGATGGTCGCCGATCGGTGCAACGAGGCTGCCGAGAAAGCCGCGGGCGCGGGCGTTCAACTCGCCTACCACAATCACGCATTCGAATTCAAACCGTTCGAAGGTGGAAAGACTGGCTACGATGTCTTCAAAGAACGTTTCTCGGATCAAATGAAATTCGAAATCGACGTGTTTTGGGTCGCGGTCGCAGGGGTCGATCCGGCCAAACTGATCGGGGATCTCTCCGGCCGCGTTACTCAATTGCATCTCAAAGATCTCGATGCGTCGGTCGAGACCCCTGCCTACGACGGGATCTCCAAGGATGCGTTCAAAGAACTCGGGAACGGTGTGATCGACATGCAACCGATTCTAGCGGCTGCCGAGAAAGCGGGGGTTGCGCATTGCCATGTCGAACAGGACCACTCGCCACATCCGCTTGATAGTATTCGAGAAAGCATCGGGTACCTCGGTAAACTGTAACCCCGAAACTCGCCAAACCACCCAGTTTGTTGAGTTGAATGGGACGCGTTCTTAGTAGTCGCGTGAAACACGGTTCCACGCGCGAGAAAGCCCGTAGAACGCGAAAACTGTCTTGGGGTGAGAGCTCGCGGATTGCTAGACTCGGCGGTGATTTCCGCACCCTCAATTCCCGCCCCTAATGGTTTGAGCACTTACGTCGGCCAATGCCCTGATTGCAGGAAAACGCTGGAGCTTGAACAAGCGACGGTTGATGCTGCGCGCGGAGACCAGGCTAATTTGACGCCGATTCGTTGCGAGTGTGGTGCTGCGCTCGCGGTGGTCGAGTGGCTCAATGATGAAATCGATGCGTACTGTGGCGAGTGTGGGACTGAGTACGTGGTCAATTGTGCCGGTGCAGGTGAAGAACTGCCGTGTCGGTGCGGATCAATCATCACCATCCCAACGAACCGGCTACAGTGTTGGCAACCGCCAGCGGTTTCTGTGCCCGCTGCTTTGCCTGCCGCACCAATCGCATCCAGCACAACTGGGCCAACACTGCCGGAGCCAACACTGCCGGAGCCAACACTGCCGGAGCCAACACTGCCGGAGCCAACACTGCCGGAGCCAACACTGCCGGTTGCGGCGGCTGAATTAGACGTTTTGTCGGAGACAACGCCGGGTTGTGATCTTTCGGATTCCCGTAACGGCGTAGCGATCGTCGTCCAGGCAGTTGCAGTCGGCGTCGCGCTTCCGATCGTTGCCGCCCCGGAGCTGTGCTCGATCGAAGTCATCGAGAGAGAAGCTCCGTCACCGTCGGACGTCAGGCTACCGATCGTTGCTAGTCCCGAAGTCTTCGCGATCGATTTGCCCAGCGTCGTTGAGTTGACCGTTGAGGCGAATTCGTTCGCGCTTCCGATCGTTGCCGCCCCGGAACTGTACTCGATCGAAGTCATCGAGAGAGAAGCTCCGTCACCGTGGGACGTCAGGTTACCGATCGTTGCTATTCCCGAAGTCTTCGCGATCGATTTGTCCAGCGTCGTTGAGTTGACCGTTGAACAGGTATCGTTCTCGCTACCGATCGTTGCCGCCCCGGTACTGTACTCGATCGAAGTCATCGAGAGAGAAGCTCCGTCACCGTGGGACGGCAGGTTACCGATCGTTGCTAGTCCCGAAGTCTTCGCGATCGATTTGCCCAGCGTCGTTGAGTTGACTGTTGAGCAGGTATCGTTCGCGCTTCCGATCGTTGCCGCCCCGGAACTGTGCTCGATCGAAGTCATCGAGAGAGAAGCTCCGTCACCGTCGGACGTCAGGCTACCGATCGTTGCTAGTCCCGAAGTCTTTGCGATCGATTTGCCCAGCGTTGTTGAGTTGACCGTTGAGGATGTTTCGTTCGCGCTTCCGATCGTTGCCGCCCCGGAACTGTATTCGATCGAGGTGTACGAGGAATCCACGCGAGACTCTGAAGCCATTGAGTTACCGATCATCGCGTCGCCACTGCTTTACGCCATCGACCTTCCGGTTAGTCCACCGATCCTGGCAGAAGTCCCCGAGGCAACATGTCCAGCGATCGAGCCGACGGAGCCAACGGAGCCAGTTGAGCCAATCACGGCTGATTCCGAACACCGAAAGCCGCCCGTTGCCAAGTCGCAGACGCCCACGGCTGATGCATCTGACGATCAGTTTCTGGTGTCCTGTCCGGGTTGCCAAAACGAGTACCCTGTGCCGCGCGACGCAATTGGTGAATCGGCAGAATGTGAATGTGGGTTCGTGTTTCAGATCAAAGACAATTTGGACGCGATCGATTCGGCATTCACGTTTGACTTGGTTCCCTATCCACCATTGGCGCTCGACCGGACCGGATCAGGTTCGGCAAGCGAGGCCGGTACGGCGAAGAAGCCCTTAGCGGCGAAGGTTGATCGAGCGGAAACGGTACGTCGTCGTGAGGTTATGTCCGATCAACCGAAGGGGCGACTTAACGCATCGCGGCGGATCGACGGCGACGTCGAAACCAAAGGAGTCTTGCTAAGGTACCTTGCCTCGACATTGGCGGTCATCCCGGTTGCGATGTTGCTGTTTTGGTTTGTGTTCGACGGTACCGAGCATCAGTGGTCATTGCAGAGCGTTCGCGATCAGCTCGCCATGCAAATGCCGGCTCGTCCTGTGGTCGGGCTCAACAAACCGACAGCGAATTCAACAGCATCGATAACGGACGATTCGAACGCGACTCCAGATGATCAATCATTGCCGGCAGAGTTTTCCTCACCGGAGGCGGAGCCGATCGAGACGGCGATCGCCAAAATCGAATTAGGATCACCTCAACCAAGCATGGAAACAATCGCCGGTGACTCAATTGAGTTGGCGGAAAGCACAGTCGCCCCGACCAATCACGAACAAGCAGAGCTGCTTCAAGCAGAGCTATCGCCGTTTTTGATGCCGGTACAGAAGATCGCTCAGCAACTCGGCTCAACAAAACGACTTGACCGTCCGGCGCTTCAGCGGTTTGCTTCCGCGATCGAATCTTTGCGTCATCGTCACCGAGAGCTGACTCCGAAAGATTTGCGATGGCTGGGTCGGCAATGGGCTTCGCTTGGCGAACGGGCTTCGACGGCCGAGCTTGCCTCGCGTTGCTACTATCAGGCTTCTAGTGCCTACTCATTGCTGCTGACGTTCGAGCAAACGTCCGTCGCAAAGGCTCATACCGAAGAGCAACGACAGATGCTGTTCGAACGTTCCAGGCATGCACAGCGCATGGCGGTACTCGAATCAGGCAATCAGCAAAGGTAAGCAGGTAAACACGTGTCTTTGGGGTTCAGCATATGGAATAGCTGTCAGCCCCCTAAAAGCTGCACGACCACTTCAGTAGGGTGGTGTTTGCCGGCAATTCGCGCCCACCGCCGCCCTTGGCGCAATTCGAGGTGCTATAAATAGAAGCTTCGCGATGATCTCGCATCTCGTCTTACGATTGCTTGCCACTACGCTATCCGTTCTTACCCATGTCCAGTTCTTCGGACTTGCATCAGTACTATCAGGAATGGCTTGAGATTCCTGCCGACCGACTTCCGCCGAATCACTATGCCATTCTCGGCGTAGAAGATTACGAATCCGATACCGATGTGATCGAACGGGCGGCCAAATCGCGAGGAGCTTACTTACATCAACTGGCATCGGGGCCGGAGCGAAAGACGGTTCAGCAGTTACTTAGCCAAGTCTCCGTCGCAAAGCGAACCTTACTATCGGATGAGCTTCGGCTAGCATACGATCGAGAACTCCGCTCACCGTCACTAAGCTCGGAATTAAACGCCGCGTCTGGTCAAGGCAAAACTGTTTCAGACCAGAGCGACTCTGATCCGACGAGTGTCGAAGCGAATGATGCGGCAACGACGACATCGTCAACGCCCTATCGGCGGCGTAAGCCAAGCCAATGGCCGCTGCATGCAGCCAGCGCGTCGGTGTTGCTCGCGATCGTTGGGATCGTTTATTGGGTTAACCGAGATCCGGGGGGACGACGTGCCGCCGAAGTAAGCTCGCAAGCCACGCAGTCCATGCAAGCCGCCGAGGTGGCGTCGAGGTCTTCAGCGGCCGGTCAGAACGATGGATCTGCCACGGAGCCGCGAAAGCGACTGGCCCCCGTGCAAACCACATCCGCGGACACCTTACCACGCAAGAGTAAGAGCCCGATCGTGGCCCGACGTGAAACGGGGAGTGGGCTCGGAACTTCGCTCGGATCTAAGTTCGGCAACATTTTGGATGACATCGAATCACAGTCATCGCAAGTCGCCGAGGGTATGAAATCAAGCGACGCAGGATTTCAACCGATGGCCGGTCTGTTGATTGGTAAAGCTAAAAAGAACGTCCCGGTAAAGCTGTGGCCGACCGAGTTTGTCACCATCGACAGTTTTCCAAAGGCCATCGAAAAACGATTCGAAGTTGATGCCGAAGGAATCGTTTTTCGGGCGACCGATCATGGAATAGAGTTCGACGTTAGCGGAACTGACAGACGAGTTGAATTCGCCGATACAATAAAGTTAGCCGTTGGAAATGCGTTCCTGATCCGTACTTCGTTACCGAAGGAACAAGACGCAGGTGGCAGCGTTGCGGTTGTGATCGAGGGCATACAAATCGGTGTTCGCCGATCAAAAGATGGTGTCGAAATTTTCGCCCGAGATCGAACCGAGGATTCGAAACGGAACTCGGTTTCCCAATTCAAAACGTCTGCCGAGAACGTCGCTTTCGTTGTCGCTCGTGATCCCAAATCCGTCGATCGGCTGCGTTGGATGGCTCGAATTGAAGAGCAGATTCAGGCCGGCACGATCGACGCGACATCGCTCTCTGAGGAGGCGGCGGTATCACTTGTAATCCAGCCGCCGACGAAGGACGTTAGTCAACCGCTGAAGATTCTGGAGCTTCAAACCGGAAGACTCGGCGGAAAACGCAAGTGACGATCAGCCGTATGGCGTTCGCCACGGTTCTGTTGATTGGACAAACGTTGGTACCCGTCGACTGACTTATCGAAATCCGCAATCGTTTTGAAACACCGCACTCGTGATTTGTCTTTTTCTGAATATCGGGTGGCCGAACTCGGCGACTGATCTGCGGCAGAATGATCGATCACTTGGCCGATGCCTCTGTGACCGGCGCTAACAATTCCCAGGCTCGCGGTAAAAAGAATTGCTCGCCTCCGCCGGCAACCTGTTCCGCACGTTTCATCTCGAGAAGTCCGCTTTTTTCGCTTCGCGAAACAGCGGAATGTGGTTTGGGGCCACTCTTGGTCCAGTGATCGGCTGCAGCTGCCGCTTTGGAATGCAGCATTTCGGCGCCTCGTTTGAGCTGAAAGAGCTTGCGTTCCCGGCCGGCTTCGGACAGTCCGATGTTGCGATGGGAAACGGCCCCACGAGCGCGGACCATCCACTGACCGATCTGGCGATTGGCATCCTTGGTCAGGTCAACGTACTGGGCGAACATCTCGCCTTTAGGAATCTTCACGACCTTGACCGGCTCGACGGCGTGCAAGTCGATGCCTTTGATCAGCTCGGCCCATTGTGTCGGCTGGCGACCGCCGACGTTGTATTTGTCAAAGAACTCGACAATCGTTCGAATATTCTTTCGCGGTAGTAGCCCCACGTGCTTTGTCGATCCGAAAACAAGGCGAAGCGTTTCGTCGGTAAGTTGATCGAGTCGAGAGATACGGAGGCCGCCGCCGAGAAAATCGGAGAGCTTCCGATGGAGGTCTTCCAGTACTCGTCGAGCTGAAATGGGCAAGCGTTCGATCGGCAACTTTCGGATCGCGACCAGGATTCGGCTAGCGAGCGCGCGGACTGGAACGGCAAAGCTCGGGTTCCGTCGCGCGATCGACATCGCCTTGTCGAAACTTCGCGTGTATTTGGGAAGCTTTCCAAACTTCGCTAAATCACCGATGTACGGCACGACACCGACTCCGCTAAGCAACGATCCCCACCAATCACCGCGGGTGATCGAAATGATTGCGTTGGTGGAATCGGCAAAGGGAGTCGGCTCGACGATTCCGATCAAATCGAGCGCGAGCTGACCAAGGTCCAACAGCAACTCTTGCTCTTCGTCAGAAAACTCGTCCCAGCCTTCGATGTTCATGATTTCGCCTTGTTCAATCGTCCCACTTGTTCAATCGTCCCAATCGCGTCGTTTACGCAATCAGTCGGAATCGAGTCCATCAAACCGACAGGTAGGAGGGTATTTTAACGCGTTCGATATGGCCTGAGTTAAAGACGATTCCGCGGTAGTCGATGCCGCTCAATGGGTTGGCAATACGTTCACCAGCCATGGCGAAAAGCAGTGCAGGTTGGTTCCATGCCATGGCCGTCTTTGTCTTGGGAAAGTTTTCTTGGGAAAGTTTGAAACAACCACGCCGCTCGCCCGCTTGGCTACCTGTGCAAAGGACATCAAAACGGCGAGACGCTCGACAGACTCGCCGTTTTAGTAACGAACCAGTATCTGTCGAATGAATCTTAAGGAACCGAACCATGTTGAAACGAATCCTTCTCTCTGTTGCCCCGATCGCAATGATTTTCGGCACCGTCAGCGCTAACGATGACTTACTCAATTCGCTGGCAAAACTCGACGGAGCCGGGGTCGCGGTCGTTGAAGCGTCGTCCGAAATGGCGTCAGAGGATCAGCTCGGCCAGGCCGATGTTGACGCGTTGCTCGGCAATGACGACACCGACGAGGATGCGATCGCGGCCTGCTTCCGACGGGTGGGGTATGGGTACAACGGATACGGGCATCGGCACTACAGCTACGGATACAGCTACTACCGCCCCCACTACAGCTACCGCTGCTACCGTCCGGTCACCTACACCTATCACTACCCCGTGACCTACCACGTTCCGGTATACACCAATTGGTTCTGCGGAGCTTGGTGATCGACCGAGATTCGCTCGCAGCGAATGAGACCGGTTTGATCGTCGACGTTGATGACGACGCCGAATCAATAAATCGGAAAACGCTTCGCTGACAACTGTTCCAGCTTCATCGCAACCTCGCCCAATCGCTTCGATCGATTGCCATGGCGAGGTTTTTTATTGCTCGTTGGACCCTGCGATTACAGGGGACCATACGACCATTTTCATTCGCCACCACTTTCTAGAATCGATGAGACGACCAATGAAACGAACACAACTAAGCGCGTCCCTTGCCGTGCTAATTCTATCGGCGGCAGCATTGATAACGCCATCCACTACGATCGCGGACGACGTCACGCTCCATCGTTTACTGACCGGACCTGACCGCTGCGATCATGTGATTTCGCTATTGATGCGTTACGGAGTCAACAATGACCGACAAACTCAATCAGAGATAAGGATGCATCACCCGTTAGGACCATTCCAAATGCCGGTGTCCGAACTGGGGGATCTACATCTTGTCTCGGTTGCTCAGCACGGCACGCCGCAGCCCGGTTGTGGGCCTGCGTTTGAGGTGATGGTCAAGAACTGCAGCACACGCGACGTTCATTCCCTGCGACTGACTGCGGTGGGGTTATTCGGCCGGATCAATCCTTGCAGTCCAAATCGGACCGAGACGATCGCTTGTCTTGGCGCCGGGCAGACGGCTCAAGTGACGGTCACGTTGCCCGTCGAAGCTCTCGCGATGGGGCAATACAACGGTGCAGCCCTGCCGTTGAATCGGTTGCTGGTCGTTCTCGATAGCTACGATCAGTTTCTCGAATCGAACGAGGCGAATAACTTGCGTCTATTCGAACTGACGGAAATCCCGGCTGTCACGGTCGCCGAAGTTGCCTCGACGAGTATTGGCGTGAACACATCCGCCGGCGCCGCTTCGCAGGCATCGCCGACAATTCAACCTGCCCCGGCGGCGTCGTCTCAGGCAGCACCTGCCCAGACAACGCCTGCCCAAGAAGGACCGAATCAAATGGGATCGCCAGAGGCGACAACGCTTCCTGCTCCGTCGTCGGGGCAGGTTCCGGCGATTCGTCAGTCGGACCTTCAATCGGCGATCAATCAATTCGGGCAACAAACGACATCGGATCAGACTGTCGAATAAGCGGTTGCCAAACGGGCATGAAGCAAGATTCGGCCAGCGGCGCCCCGGCGACAATTCGTCCGCGCTGCGGCTGAATTATCTATCCGGAAACACAAGCGACTCGGCATTCGAACGTTGTTCTAGCGCAGGGTTGCCGCGGAAGCGTGATCCGGAAATCGAAGCATGCCAACGAGTGTGCCAGGATCGAGGGCTTTGGAGTCGGTTTTGGCGACGCAGACCCGGCGCAGGCACGTTCGGCCTGCCGTTTTCGGAATGGTTTTGGGGCGATCGAACGAGTGAAAAAACACCCCTGCATGGGCGAACAATCGCGTGCTAGGATCGTAGGGATTGAAACTAATTCGTACCGACTGTCCGACAGATTTGACATGGCCGACCACTCGTTATCGTCTTCGCTTGTTCGTGTGTCCATGCTCTTAGGGATGTGTCTGGTAGTCGGGTGCTCGGCAGGCTACGGCCCTTCCAATTATGACCCCGACGCACCGACCGAGTTCACGACGACAGAATCTGGATTGAAGTACCGGATTTTGCGAAAGAGCGATAAGAAAAAGCCAGATGCGGGCAGCCACGTCAAGGTTCACTACATCGGGACACTCGATGACGGAACCGTCTTCGACAGCACTTATGCGAAGGGAAAACCGGCGACGCTGAATCTTTACAACGTTGTGAAAGGATGGAGCGAAGGGATACAGTTGGTCGGGGAGGGTGGCATGATCGAACTGGAAATTCCGCCGGAGTTAGGCTACGGAGAATTAGGCCAACGCAATGCCGTACCACCGAATTCGACCATTCATTTCATCGTCGAATTGATTCGGGTTTTCGATCGGTAACTGCGATTGCGAAACCGTGTTCGTGCCGGATCAGTGCGGTGATGTTATCAAAATGCCGCTCTAGTGATTCCTGCTTCGGCGTTCGCCAATTCTCAAGTAGGTGATCGGGTGCGTCTGTCGTTTGAGTGGTTGGTTCAATAATTCTAAACCAAACTGGTCGCGTCATCTCGGTTCGACATCACCAAGCTCATCGTTTGCAATTTTCGCAACACGTACTTGTACGCTTTAAACGCGGCGATCAGCCCCAAGCCGGTTGCGATCAGCGAGACCAACATGACGTCCCGCGCGTCAGCTTGACTGACGACCAACAGCGTGACGCCAAGGAGCGGAACTAGGCACGCGAGGTAGAGATGCGCTTCGCAGCGTGCTACCGTTTTGGTGAGTCGATCATCGAAGCCCGGGTCGCGCAGCGTTTTCCGAACGAGCTTTGGATAAAGTAGCGATACCGCGTAAGTGGTGATGCCAAAGAACGGATAGATCGCGGCAACACCGCCGCAGATAACATGCGACAAAAAGAAGTGGCTGAATTCACGACGCGAGATTTCTGGAAACATCAAACGCAGGATTAACGGATACAGCACTGCCGCCAAACACCACAGAAATCCGCCAATCACTGCGGCACGCTGGCCGAGTTGAAATGTCGCATCGATATCCGCTTCGGTCGCCTGATCTCCACGGCGAACCCGATCGAGTCCGCGTGAGACTTGCTTGGTGTAAAAGACTACCAAGAATGCCGCCAACGGAAACGCGACCGAGTTAATGCAAAACGAAAGCGTTTCAAAGGTTGATCGCAGGCCTTCGACTTCTTGGAACAAATTGCCGAGGGTGTCTTTGAAGTTGTAGAAATAGCCATACACGCCGGCTAAAGCATTGGGAATCAAGATGATCGCCGAGGTGATCAGCCATGGCGACCGCCGACCTAGCCATGCCAGAGGACTGTTCGGATCAGGATCGAAGATTCGTGCCGCTTCGGGGTTGAGCGCCAACTTCAACCGGGCTTCGAACTCCGCGCCCGATCCGATTCGATCCTTTGGCTCGTACTGTAATGCGTCATGTAGAATCTGTGCGAGTAGTCTGCTGACAACATCGTTTTCGGGGTCGTTGGGTGAATTGATGTGTCGTCGAGCATGCAGTTGCTGCTCCACCGCATCGATCCACGACTCCGGTGTGCCACGGCACTCAAACGGTCGCCGTCCTTGCCAGAGTTCCCAGAGAAGTATCGCCAGCGAATAAAGGTCGGCTTGCGGACCGACTTCTTCGGGAACCGTCACCGCCGTCGCCGAAATTGCCCGAAGGTGTTCGGGCGCCATGTAGCCGATCGACCCTCCGAAGCTGCTGGCCGCTCCGGCGCGTCCGGCACTCCCGGCAAAGCTCACATTAAAATCGGCGAGCTTTGGAATGCCTTCGGCCGACAACAAGACATTGGCAGGTTTGACATCGCGGTGCATCACCCCGCGGTCGTGTGCGTTCTGTAACGCTCGACTGAGGTGGATTCCGATCCAGGCGACCGCCATCGGCCACGACAAACCGCTCAACTTGATTCGCAATGTCGATTGTTCTGGCACCGCCTGAGCGGTTCGCAATAAGGCACGATCGACCGCTTGCAGAATGATTTCGCCGCGACGATTGAATCGCCCGGTGTGTTTGACGATCGCGACGACGTCGGCAAGTGTTCCACCGGGATGGAACTGCATATACAGCAAATGCGATGGGGGATCGTCGAGCAAGCGTTGGTCGTAGACTCGGACGATGTTCGGATGATCAAATTGGGCCAGCGCTTGTGGTTCGTCGCCAGTTCCTTGCGAGACCTTCAACGCGACCAGTCGACTCATCGAATCTTGTCGCGCCAGATAGACATGTGCAAACGCCCCGCTGCCAAGCGTTTGCAGGATCACGAAGTCATCGATTCGCTGACCGATTTCAAACTCCGGCTGCTTCTTCTTATGCAGCACCGCCATTGTCGCTTCGGGCTTGGAACTTAGTTGACCGCCGAGCATTTCGCCGATGATTTCATGGTGCTGGGGAAATCGGCCCTGATAGTCCTCCGCCTGAGGAGTTTCGCCGACGTCACGCCGCAGCTGAATTTCTTCCATCACCAAATCGAGCGGCACGCGGTCGAGCGGCATCACGTCGGGGAAATGTTCCAGCAGTGACTCGATCCGTGGTGGCCGGCCGTCGGTTTCGGCGCGACTGGCCATGTCAAGTTTGATCAGTTCGTTGAGCAGAAACCGCTTCGTTTCCACGTTCGATTCAGGCAGGAACTGACGCAAAAAGTCAGGCGAGTCGTCTGGAGTGGCGTCAAGGTAGGCTTCGAGGCAGGTTTCCAAGAGAGCATCGAGTCGGTCGCAGTCGTCGTTCGTTCCCGGCTGCTGCGCCCGATCGTTTACCAAGTGGCCGTCGTCGGTGGGCTGTTTTTGGGCATCTTCGTTCTGCCTATTCTCGCTGTCGGCGCGAGCACAAAGAGCTGTCTCGGCCAACTGAGAGTCCGAAATCGATTGTGCAATGGGCGCATCGCCCTTCGATCGCCGTGTTTGCGGCGACGGGTTGGACGCGGCTCTCACGCGGGTTTGCGAGGGCCGCGGTGACGCGTCGTCGTTTGCGTCAGGCATCAATGCATTCCTGTTTCCTTGCGTAACTCGCACGCAACGCGTTACCTTGTGCGGAGGGATGGGGCACGCGACGAGTGAAATCCAGATGCTCGAATTCCAAACGATTGGGGCCGCATGACGATGTCAACGGAAATTTTACAATGACAGATGATTCAGCGAGCGATCAAGACCTTATCGATCGGATCAAATCCAAAGATGAAACCGCTTTGGCGACTTTTCTCCAACAAAACCACGCCCAGCTTTGCGGTTTTGTTCGCTCGATTACCGGTGAGCACCTGCTGGCCGTTACCGAGATCGACGATTTGGTCCAAGACATTGCTACCGCGGCCGTCACCAGTTTAGCAACGGCGCCGCTCGATCAATACTCACCGATGGATTGGCTTCAGCAAATCGCGCGGCGTCGTGTGGTCGATGCCCATCGCTTTCATTTTGACGCACAGCGGCGCGATGCCAATCGCCAGCAATCACTTAACGCACCGTCCGGCGGTGGTTCATCCGGAGATTCGCCGGCATCACTCGAGCAAATGCTTTCGGCAAGCATGACCAGTCCCAGTGCCGTCTTCAGTCGGGACGTTCGGATGATGCGGATGCAAGAGGCGGTCGCTTCGCTCAGCGAAGAGCAACAGCAGGCGATCCAATTGCGATACGCCGATGGTTTGCCAACAAAACAAATTGCCGAACGACTCGGAAAGACTGACGTCGCAATTCGAGTCCTATTATCGCGAAGCATGCGACAGCTCGAAAAGGTTCTCGAAGACGTTCGCCCAACCCGTAACTAAAGTGATTTCAAAAGGAGCTGTGCTTGAAACCGCGAGCTAGCGCTCCGTGGCTTATCGGGAATTTCGACACGCAATCGATCACCACCACATCAGCGGTTGCGTGATCCATTTGACAATCACTACGCCTTGATTCTATTTACCAAATTCAAACATGAATGCTTTGTTGAACCTCGTCGTCCTAGTCAGTTCTTTCTTTTTCGCGGTACCGGTATGGTCCCAATGCGTGGGTGAATGGTCGCAGCAAACAGCGTGGGGAAATCTCCAAGCCAAAGGCTCGACGGTCACGATGACGGTGAATGAATTGCCCAACGCTGGCTATGTCTCGCTGCCGCGGCTGAACAATCGCCTCGAATCGGTGACCGCAAAGGGCATTGCCGATGAACTTCGGTTCATTCCGGAAATCGATCACTGGCGTGTCTTTGTTCCCAAGAACGCGACGCTGCCACTTTCTATCGAAGTCAAGTTGCTCGAAAAAATCCGTCGCTGTGATGCGCCCTTCGTTGTCAAACCGTCCGAGAACGGAAAGGTAACATTGCCGGCTCACCACGCGGAAACTCAAGGCGAAAAACTACGTTTCGAACCACAACCGCATAAAAATACCATTGGCTACTGGACGGTTGCCAGCGATACCGCGACGTGGCAATTCGAAATCAATGACGCCCGCGAGTTTTCCGTGGTCGTTCATCAAGGTTGCGGGAAAGGTCAAGGCGGGAGTGAAGTCGAGTTCGTCGTGACCTCGCTTTCAGATCATTCCAAGCAAACGCTTCCATTGGTAGTCAAAGACACGGGGCACTTTCAAAATTTCGTCCCGCGAGAAATCGGTTCGCTGAAACTGGAAAAAGGGAAGTACCGCTTGGAAGTTGGCTGCAAGAAGCTTGCCAACAAAGCCGTTTGCGACATCCGGAAAATCGAATTGCGATAGGTTCGGGTGCGGCG
Source organism: Roseiconus lacunae (assembly GCF_008312935.1). Lineage (NCBI taxonomy): Bacteria > Pseudomonadati > Planctomycetota > Planctomycetia > Pirellulales > Pirellulaceae > Roseiconus > Roseiconus lacunae. Next base: position 307,039 of record NZ_VSZO01000053.1, read on the forward strand.
GCAAGCAAACGATTCGCGTTTAACTCAATGATTGGGCGCCGCCTGCATTCCTATTCGGAGCTTTCGGCGAGCGCGGGGTCGCGATCGTGAGAGACGCCCCGACGATCAGACGACAACCAAACTTTTGGTGAGGAAAAATTTGGTGTGGTCGTGCGAGTCCCAGTCGGGGATGCTGCCGGAGATTTGGTAGGCACAGCGTTGATAGAATTCCGGCGCTTGATAGCTCATTGTGTCCACGAACGCATAGACGCAGCCGCGTCGTACTGCTTCGTCCTCGGCCGCTTGTAGAAGCCGACGGCCAACACCCTGACGGCGTGCCGATTCGGACACCGCCATGATGTCGATTCGCAGCCACTTCATTACCGAGTTACCGATCAAGCCGCCCAGCAAACGATCGTTCTCGTCGTGGGCGGTGGTAAACAACGGGCGAGGCTGGAGAGCTTCATCGGAAGCGGCCCACCAAACTGGGTTTGCGGTTCGGTTAAAGTCACGTAGCCAATGATTTAACGTGTCACGTGTCTCAGCTGCGATGCTTTCGTCGGTTCGGATCTGAAGCGGCATTGCGGTGGCAAAGCAACGAGATTGAATCAGCGAGAAATTTTCAGGTCACTGGCCACCGTTTCGACACCGGGAACCAAGCGTGCGGCCACGACGGCCAAGACAGACTCTTCTCGCGAGGGAGCCTTTCCGTGCAACGTGACCTTGCGATCTTCTTGGGTGCATCTCAGGTCGGTGATCGATGCCACGCGTAGAACGGAGGCTTCGACTTTGCGGCAAATCTCATCAACGGTAGGGTTTGGAATCACGATCGTGGAAGCTTGTACAAGAGAATGGGTGACCTGGAGAAATCGGCTGCATACGCGCCGCACCGAAATCGGCAGCAAGGTGAGCTCACGTGCCCCAAAAAAAGCCACGACCGAGAATTGCCAATTTGATGGAACTCTACAACATCACGGGATTTCAATGGACACGAAGTCGGTTGGTGCGAACACAAATAACGAAATTTAGATCGAAAAAGGCCGACTTTCTCCGACAGCTTGCCAGATCGATTCGACGGAATCCCCGCCGATTTGTGAGATGTTAACAGTCCCACAGCAGGTGGTGGCAATTCAACGCCAGGGCTAATTGGACCGTCCAGTAGGCTCTGTGATAGGCCCATTCGGGCGTCACAGCGATGAAGCCATCGCAGGATCGGACTGCCACATGAACAGGAACGTTGGCATCGAACTACGGTCCATGCCCGGGATGTGAATCGGAAATAGCGACGGCATGGCGACACCATCGGGGACGCGGTCGAGCACCGTGTACGCATGGTTGTCCGTTCGGCGATACATCTGCACGGCCCAGTCGTCTTTCCGGTCAGCACGTCGTTTTGCCTCGGCGATCGCTTCGTCGATATAGCCGATTTGGTCGACAAGATGGACTTCAGCGGCATTGCTACCCGCGAAAACTTCGCCGTCGGTCCAAAGATCGCGATTGGTTTGCAGGTCGGGTCGGCGGCGGATGATTTGACCGATGAATCGCTGATGGAATGAGTCTGCAATCTGTTGCAGCATGTCCAGTTCTCCGGAAGCGATCGGGCGTTCGGGGGTGCCAGCGTCGATCTTTTCGCCGCTTTTGATCGGTGTCGACAAGATGTTGAACTGCCCCATCGTGTCTTCCAGGTTATAGACATTAAGGATAATCCCGACACCTCCGACCAGGCTTGTCGGGTGAGCAATGATGTGGTCACACTGGCTTGCCAAGTAATACGCCCCGCCGGTGCCAACGTCCATCACGCAGGCGACGATAGGAATCTTGCGTGTCTCACGCAGTCGCTCGATTTCTCGGGCCATGATGTCTGTCGCGGTGGCCCCGCCGCCGGGTGAGTTGATTCGCAGCACGACTGCCTTGACTCTTTCGTCATCGGTCACCGCGGCACATTTTTCTCGAAACAAAGCGACTGGGTTCTCGCTGGCGCTAAGCAATGCCGTCGCATTCCGATCGACTAAAATTCCGTCGACATCGATGATCGCAATCCGTTGGTCGTGCTTTTTTGCATCGCCATCGACAACTACAGGCTTTAGCGGGCTATCGCGTTTGTCGCCGCCGGTCAGGATTTCAGTTTGAAGTTTTCCATTGACGCCCATGTTTCCGGACAGAGACATGTCACCGTTCATTTTGCCTGACATTCGCATCGTCCCTTCATGCTTGAAGGGAACGCTTCGAACACGACAGCCCGTCAGCATTCCGGCAAACGCGAGAATCGTAAACGCTAAGCTAGTGCAGTGTTTCATCTTTTGATTGGTAATTGCTGCAAGGCGTTTGCCACGATTGAATCGCATTCACCGGGACTCACGTCCGTCGGCTAATGGATCTGACGATTTTCAATGCAGTGAAGCTTCGGTGCTGTTGCGGAGCAAAAGGCAACGATGTTAGTCCACCGTTGAATAAATTGACAAATCGTGATCCATTTCAGGCCATCGCCGAAAAACGGACTTTCGTTGTTTGAAGATGGTTACACCGGAGGCTGCTTGACTTGTCACGCCTCCGTGGTCGCTTTGGCAAGATCAATCCGAAGTTAAACTTATAAAAACATGCGATTTCATACGCTCGTCTTACGCAATCTCTCACGTCGCCTTAGCCGGACGGCGTTGACATTAATCGCATTGTCGGTCGCGGTTGCCTCGGTCGTCGCGCTCCGTGGGATCGCCAAGGGGTTCACACATTCGTTTGCCGACATTTATCGATCGCACGCCGTCGATGTCGTTGTTTCACGCCAAGGCACCGCGGATCGACTTAGTAGCAGTGTCGGCGAAGAATCGGTCCAAGCGATCGCTTCGGTTGGCGGAGTCAGTCGGACGGCCGGTGTTTTGCTCGAAACGATGTCACTCGAAGAACGGCAGGTCTTTGGCATTCCCACCATGGGGATTGCCCGCGAAAGTTGGTTGCGTGATGACTATCAGTGGATTGAAACCGTCGAAGAGGTTCCTGCGAACGCCAAGCAACTTTCGCTCGGATCGAATCTTGCCCAGCGAGTCGGATTGCGTGCCGGAGACGAGACGTTGATCTTCGAAGAACCGTTTGTGGTCGCCGGCGTATTTGAAAGCCGAAGTGTTTGGGAGAACGGATCAATGATCATGCCCCTGGATCAACTGCAGCAGTTGACCGATCGGGCCGGTCAAGTTACCTACATCAACGTCGTTTTGGAAGCGTCGCTTGATTCCGATCAAGCCGACGAGATCGTTGCTTCGATCGAATCGATCGACGGACGGTTGCATGCTTTGCCGACCGAAGAGTTTGTCGGCTCGGACACCCGCATGAAGTTGGCTTCCGCGATGGCGTGGATGACATCGGTGATTGCACTTGTGATTGGCGCGATCGGTACGCTCAACACCATGATGACCAGCGTCTTAGAACGTACCCGTGAAATTGGTGTTTTAAGAGCGGTGGGGTGGCCAAAAAGAAGAGTCGTGCGAATGATCTTGGCCGAGTCGCTTTGTTTGTCGTTGCTCGCGACTGTGATCGGAAGTCTGCTCGCTTACCTGACCTGCGTGGGGCTAAGTCGTCATCCCGCCGCGAGTGGCGTTCTTGTGCCCTCGATTGACACTTTGACCGTCATCGAAGGGGCTTTACTGGCAATCCTAATTGGATTGGCAGGCGCGATTTTCCCGGCATTAAGGGCGGCATCGGTCCCGCCAACCCGGGCGCTTGGGGCAGCCGACTGAGACTTTTCGCACGGTCAGTGAAAGATTGCTTGATCGATGCGCCGTGGTGCACACGATACCACCATAATCTGCAAGGATAAACGCGGTTGGGTAAACGACGCCGAATGGCGAAAATGCCCGGTGGATTGGATGTTGCGGAACGGACGTCGTACGAGCAAGTTTTTTCAAAGGTGACCGAGCGACGTGGGCGACGAATATCAACCGATTGCGATCATTGGTCTGGGCTGCCGTTTTCCGGGTGGGTGCGACAGCCCGGATGCGTATTGGGACCTTCTACAAAGCGGACGCGATGCGATTAGGATGACCCCTGCCGATCGCTGGTCGCTGGAAAAGTTTTACTGTGGTGGCCGGGCGCGACCTGGGAAAACGCAGAGCCAGTGGGGGGGATACGTTCGTGACATCGATCGATTTGATCCCGATTTATTTCGCATTTCGCCCCGTGAAGCGACGGCGATGGATCCACAGCAGCGGATGTTGTTGGAGACCGCGTACCGAGCAAGTGAAGACGCGGGCATTTCGTTAGATCATCTTGCCGGCCGCAGTGTCTCAGTTCACGTCGGTATTAGCAGTATTGATTATTCGATCGCCGCATTAAGCGCTCGCGACCGCGCGGTCATCGGTCCATACAGCAACACCGGCGGCAGTAGCAGCATCGCCGCCAACCGGATCTCGTATTGTTTTGATTTGCGTGGCGAAAGCTTGGCGATTGACACGGCCTGTTCGTCGTCGTTGATCGCGGTGCACTTGGCTTGCGAAAGTTTGCAAGACCCTGCCAACGAAATGGCGTTCGCAGGTGGCGTCAATGCCCTGTTGCTACCCGATTTTTATGTCGCTTTTAGCCAACTTGGCGTGCTTTCACCCGATGGTCGTTGCAAAACGTTCGATGCGTCCGCCAATGGGTATGTCCGCAGCGAAGGCGCTGGCATGGTGTTGCTCAAACGTCTCGACGACGCAATCGCTGATGGTGATTCGATCTATGCGGTCATCCGGGGCTCGGCAACCAACCAAGATGGACGCACCGAAGGGTTGACCGTTCCCAACGGCAATGCCCAAGCAGAATTGATTCGGCAAACACTTCGAAGAGCATCGGTCTCTCCCAGTGATGTGAGCTACGTCGAAGCGCACGGAACCGGAACATCGGTCGGAGATCCCATCGAAGCTCGTGCGATCGGCAGTTGCTACGGGGCGATCAGCGGAACACCTTGTACCGTTGGAAGTGTGAAAACCAACATCGGGCACTTAGAAGCCGGTGCCGGGATCGCTAGCGTGATCAAGGTCGCGCTGGCGATGAAGTACCAAACTATCCCGGCGCATTTGAACTTCGAAACGCCCAATCCGGCGATTGACTTTGACGGTCTTGGCATATCGGTCACTAAGGAAACCACGCGGTGGCAATCCGATCGGCTTCGAGCGGCCGGCATCAATGGGTTTGGGTACGGCGGTGCCAATGCCCACTTGGTGATCGGAGAATCCCCGGTCGCAACGGCGAGTGCTTCCGAATCGACGACGAGTCCTGCGTCTTCCGCCGACAATCAGTTGTTTTGCTTGCCCGTCACTGCGCACAATCAATCCGCTCTCTTACAAACCGCAAACGCATGGGCTGATCAGTTGGCGGCTTCGAATTGCCCGTTGGATGCGGTCGTTGCTACCGCGAGCAGACGCAGAACGCACCATCCGTTTCGCAGCGTTGCGATCGGACATGACCGCGCGGCATTAGCGGCGCAGTTACGGGCGATTGCGAATGATCCTGAAACCTTCGTGTCGGAAATGAGGTCGGTCGACGGGACCACAGAAACACCGCCGATCGCGTTCGTCTGTAGCGGGCAAGGACCGCAGTGGTGGGCGATGGGGCGTCAGCTTTTGATGCATTGCCCGGTGTTTGCTGATGTCATCGACCGTTGCGATAAGGCATTCGGAAAGCACATCGATTGGTCACTCCGGGAGGAGCTACTGCGTGACGAGGCTGACTCTCGCATGCAGGAAACCTCGATCGCTCAGCCCAGTCTATACGCCTTGCAAATCGCCTTGGCTGCGGTCTGGAAAGAATCCGGAATCCAACCATCGATCGTCGTCGGACATAGCGTTGGTGAGATCGCTGCGGCGTATCTGTCCGGGGCGTTGACATTTGACGAAGCCGCGGCAGTTGCCGTCCATCGCGGTCGGACGATGGACCTTGCCACCAGCCGCGGTGCGATGATTGCCGTAGGACTGAGTCTTGAAGAAGCGAGCGGCTATCTCGTCGGCTTGGAGAACAAGATCTCGATCGCAGCGATCAACGGTCCGACTTCGTTGACCTTGTCAGGTTGCAAAGAAGCAATCGAAAAACTCGCCACACAACTGGAATCAGAGAACCTCTTTTGCCGGCAGTTGAAGGTCGATTACGCCTTCCATAGTCCTCTCGTAGATCCGGTTCGCGACGAGCTGCTGGAATCTCTTTCAAGTCTGGCCCCGAAAGCGTGCTTGGTTCCGATGATCAGCACCGTGACGGGGCAGCAAATCAGGGGCGAAGAGTTGGACGCCGAATACTGGTGGAAGAACGTTCGCCAGTCGGTTCGGTTTGCCGACGCGATGGATGTACTGGCGGAAAAAGACATCCGCTACGCAATTGAGCTCGGTCCACACCCGGTATTGACGTATTCGATCGACGAGTGCTTTGCGGCTCGTGGGAAATCCTGTGTCACCGTCGCATCACTGAACCGACGAGAGGACGACCGACAAGAAATTGCGACCGCGAAAGCGAACTTGTTCAAAGCGGGTTACCCCATCGATCTTGCCGTTTCTTCAGATCGGTTGCCGCTGGTGAAGCTGCCACCGCTAACAATGGTGACACGCCGACTCTGGACCCAGTCTCCGGAATCGGTCGCGATGCAGGGGGCAGACTTTTGGCACCCAATCTTGGGAAACCAAACGGACGGAAGCACTCCGACGTGGGAAAATCGGATCGATTTGGATCATCAAGCGATCCTCTCAGACCACCGCGTACGTCACTCGTGCGTCCTGCCGGCTGCGTCGTTGCTTCGGCTTTGCATGGCCGTGGGAGATCAAATTCACCCGTCTGAAAATGTTTCGATCGAGAATTTTCGGCTTCTCGGCGCGTGTCTTTTGTCTCCCGAGCAGCCGACGCGCCTGCAAACGAACTATGACGCACAGAGGCGTGTCATCACGATCGCACGGAGCGAAGTTGGTGGAAATGAATGGACTTCGGTCGCGACCGCCGACCTTTGTGTGTCAGTGACCGATCGACAGGAGGCTTCCCATCGATCCCCGAAAGCAGCGCAGTCCTACCCCACGACGATTCATGCGAGCCACCTTTATCGGCACTGCGAGAACCTAGGGCTCAACTATGCAGACCGTTTCCGCGGCCTTGTCACGGCAACGCGGCAAGACTACAAAGCGGCCGCTTCCATTAAGCTTCCCGAAGAACGTGAGATCGGAGATCACCACGATCTATTCTCCGTCGATAGTTCACTTCTTGATAGTTGTTTTCATACCATGGTGGTCGCCGACCCGGCATTCGACGATGCTTCCGGCGGCCTTTACCTTCCCAATCGCATTGCATCGTTCGATGTTTTCGGATCAATCGAACGCAATCTGACTGCGGTAGCAAAGATCAAACGTAAAGATCGGTACCGAATGGTTGCCGACCTTTGGATCTATAACTCCGAAGGTCATCTTGTCGCCGCGATCGGCGGCTTCGAAAGTGTGCGAGTCTCGGGGAGCGAGCGTCAAGATTCGATCACGCCGCTACTGTATCGCTACTGCTGGAAACCGGCCGAAAGCACTGATCATTCGGCGATGGCTGAGACTCGCAAATGGGTTGTCTTTGCCGACTTGACCGGGCTGGCGGCGCAGGTTGTTGAACGATTGCCAGTCGGAGATCGTGTCATCACGGTCCAACACGGGAACGCCTTCAAACGCTTGGGCGAAAACTCATTCATCATTGACCCGGAAGACCGAAGTCATTTTGACCGTTTGTTGAGTGACGTCGGTGACGGCGTGACGGACTTGGTTTACTTGTGGGGAATCGATGTTCCAGAGAATGCTGAGCTTGACCAAAACGTCCTCGAAAAATCGACCATCTTAACGACAGTTGCCCCGACCCATTTGGCAGCTTCCTGGCAACGGGCGACCGAGCAATCAATCCAGCAGTCGACGGCACGTCTATTCGTCGTCACCAACAACGCACAACCCGCTGACCAAACCACCGACTCGATCGTTGTTGCTGCCGGTCCATTGGTCGGCATTGGTCGCGTCATTGCCAGTGAAGTTTCGCGACTTGAGACTCGGCTAATTGACATTTCGACAAACGAATCCGGTACTCGTGAATCGTTGCTCGACGAATTGATTCGCCAAGCCGACCGCGAAGACGAGGTGATGTACCGTGATACGATTCGCTGGGTCCGACGCTTCGAGCCTTCTGAGAATTTAGCGTTGCGTCCGGAGAGTCAGTCACGAAGTCGCTGCCGGTTGCGGCGGGGCGAGTCCGCGGCGATCGACCAGTTGCATTATCAAAGTGACTTGCCGTGTAAATTGGCCGACGATGAAATTGAAATCCGAGTGTTCGCGTCCGGATTGAATTTTAGCGATGTCATGAAGTCGCTTGATCTGTACCCAGGCTTGCCGGACGGCCCGCCAATTTTGGGGGCCGAATGTAGTGGACAGGTCGTCCGAGTCGGAAAGTCAGCTAATGATTTCAATGTCGGTGACGAAGTCATTGCTGTCGCCCCGGGGGCTTTCGCGACGCACGTGCAAGTCAAACAAGACTTGGTCGCTCCAAAGCCAAAGGGTTTGTCACACCAACAGGCGGCCGCGATCCCGATCGCTTTTCTAACCGCAGAGTACGCGTTGAACGATTTGGCGCGGGTCCGATCTGGGGAAACGGTGCTTATTCATTCCGCTAGCGGCGGAGTCGGGTTGGCCGCAATTCAGTTGGCCAAGGCCGCCGGCGCAAGGATTTTTGCAACCGCAGGCACCGATCAAAAGCGAAACTTTGTCGCCAATGCAGGGGCCGAATTGGTGATGGATTCGCGTTCGCTGCGATTTTCACGACAGGTTGCCGACTACACCGATGGACGTGGCGTCGACGTGATCCTTAATTCACTGCCCGGTGACGCGATCCGGCAAGGCCTTTCGATCTTGTCGATCGGCGGGCGGTTTCTTGAAATCGGTAAACGTGATATCTATGGCGACGCCCCGTTAGGAATGTTGCCGCTACGGAACAACCTCTCTTTCTTAGCGATCGATCTTGATCAATTGATTCGTCACCAGCCTCAACGTTTGGGCGAAATGTTGCGACGGATCGTCGATCAGTTCGATCGCCAGGAACTTGAACCGCTGCCCGTTGAAGTGTTTGATGCGGACGAAACCAACCAATCGTTTCGCTTCATGCAACAAGCGAAGCATATTGGAAAGGTCGTCGTCGATTACACCGTCGAACCGTCTCGCGTGTTCGCCGGTTCGGAGGCATCGCTGCGATTGAAAGCCGATCGAACCTATTGGGTCGTCGGTGGCATGGGAGGTTTCGGCCTGCGGTTGGCTGAATGGCTGGCCGAACGGGGGGCCAAGCAAATCGCACTCGGCGGACGCAGTCGTCGACTCTCGCCGGAAGTGCTCGCTCAGGTTGCAGAGATCGAAACACGTTTCGGCTGTCGACTTCATCACTTGCCGGTCGATCTGGTCGACTTCAATTCGGTACGTGAAGCGGCAGAACAGATTGAATCGAACTGCCCGCCGCTCGCGGGTGTCTTTCACACCGCGATGGTTCTCGAAGATCGGTTGTTAGCAGATCTTGATCGCGAAACACTCGATCGGGTCCTTCGTCCGAAGGTTCAAGGGGGCTGGAATCTACACGACGTCTGCAGCGACTATGACTTGGATCACTTTGTGCTCTTTTCGTCACTCTCGAGCGTGTTTGGTCATGCGGGGCAAGCGAACTACGCGGCCGCGAATGCCTTCTTAGATTCCCTTGCCCACCATCGCCGCTTTATCGGATTGCACGGCGTCGCGATCAATTGGGGGCATGTCGGCGAAGTCGGTTATTTGGCGGCCCGCGATGAACTAAGCCAACGGTTGGAACGTCAGGGCGTGCTCACATTCACTGCCGACGAAGCGATGCGATGTCTCGAACACGCATTGATCGAAGATTTGACCGATCAAAGTGTCTTGCGAATGGATTGGAGCAAATGGCGGGGATTGGGAATTACCGGCGAAGTCTCTCCCCGATTTGCGCATCTTCTTCAAGGCAAAGCAGACGGTGTTGTCCAGTCGAATCGTCTCGCCACGGTCGACGAAATCCGCGATGCTGACCGACAATCCCAGCATGCGATGATCGCATCGATCGTCGGGCAAAAGGCGGCATCGCTGTTGGGAATCGAATTCAATGAGCTTCCATGGGATCGCCCCCTGCTATCGCTGGGGCTGGATTCGCTGATGGCGGTAGAGATGCGTAACTGGATCGAAAACCGTTTGAAGATTGAAATGCCGATCGCCGACCTGATGCGTTCCGAAGGATTGAACGATCTATCACAAACCGCGGTTGAAATTTTCAACTCCGGCGTCGATCACGATGATCAACCGCCGATGGAAGTGGATGCGGATGACAACGTCGATCCGACACCGGCGTCCAAATTGCTGGAGCAACTGCCACACATGACGGACGCATCGGTCGATGCGCTGCTGGCAAAAATGCTGAACCAATCAGAAGGTAAACTCGGCAGTGGATGATCGACTGGACGGCTTATCGGAAAGCGAGAAACGCAATTTGCTGGCTCGATTGTTGAAAGAGCAGGCCGAACGTGAATCGCTAGCCGCGAAAAGTGATCGATTCCCCCAGTCCGTTGGGCAGCAAGGTTTGTGGTTTGCCGCTAAACGCGAACCCAATCAGACCGCGTCGAATGTGTTCTTTCCCTCGCGATTCCGGTCGCACGTGGATTTGGAATCGCTCCATCGCGCGATCGACGCGTTGGCCGATCGGCACGACGCCTTGCGAACGGTGTTTCTTGAGAGCGACGACGGGCAACCGCTGCAGCGGGTACTCGATTCATTGCCGCCAGAATTCAAAGTCATCGCGATGCCCGGTGCGAGCGACGCGGAGATACGTGCGCAGATGCGGCACGAATGTCTGCGACCGTTCGATCTGAGCGAGGGGCCACTGTTAAGGATCATCTGCTTTCAAGTGGCCGCAGACGATGTGGTCGTGTTAGCGACCACGCATCATATCATTGTCGACTTTTGGTCGTTGGTGTTGATGATGGGCGAAGTCGATCGATTGTACTCGATTTACTCTGATTACTCTGAAAACCCAGATCTGCATTCTAAATCGCCTGCGCCCGGACATCGAAAACTTCCTGACGCGGTTTGCAATTACCAAACGTTTGTTGCCCAGCAGCGACGATGGCTCGATAGCAAGGACGCTCAACGCTCGCTCAGGTATTGGACTGAACAGTTGCATGGAATCAGTCTGATCCTGCAGTTGCCGACGGACTTTCACCGGCCTGCTCAGTTCACACATCGTGCCGGCGTTCATCCGATTTCGATCGATTACCAAACGACGCAGCAGATCGTGCGTCTAGCCAGGCAACTGGGGGTCACCGAAAATACGATCGTTCTGAGCTTAGTCCAAGTCGTTCTTGCTCGATTTTCTGGCCAACAGACGTTTGCGATCGGCATGCCGTTTTCCGGACGCAGCAACCGTGACTTTGAATCGACAATCGGCTTCTTCGTCAACATGCTTCCGATCGTCGCGGACGTGTCATCCAATCCATCTCTGGAGCGATTAGCGCAGGAGGTCGGGAAAAGCTTGGTTGCCGCGTTGTCGAATGAGCGAATGCCGTTTGCGGAGATTGTCAAAGCAGTCGGAGTTGCCCGTGACCACCGATACCACCCCTTGTTCCAAGCCTCTTGTACCTTTGAAAAATCACAAGTCAAAAGTGAAGTGGGACGGGCCGCATTTTTACTGGCTAAGGATGAACCATCAACTCAGGCGAGCACCACGAATTTCGCCGGTTTACGACAAAGTACTTTCCCGATCGATCATCCGACGTGCCACTATGATTTGGAATTCGTTTTTGAATTCGGCGAATCGAATTTGCAGGGAATGATCTGCTACTGTGCTGATTTGTTTGATCCGTCTACGGTAGATTCAATCGCGAAATCGTTCGTACGCTTGGTCGAACGATTGGTATATGACCCGTCATTGCCGGTACTCGATGTTCCTTTGGTGGACCAGGTGGTTTGCGATCGACCTGCCGAGATGACTGACGGTTGTTCGCTTCCGACGACCATTAGCGACCTCTTTCGAGATAGCCAGCACCCGTTAGTTACCGAAGCTCGTGAATTCGCGCACGCGTTGGTTCAAAATCAGGTCTCGCCGGGCGAGATTATCCCCGTCTGCATGCCCAAGTCGAAGGAGGCATGGATCGCGATCGTGGGAGTGATGTTAGCCGGCGCCATTCCGGTGCCGATCGATACCGATCAGCCTGCGGTAGGACTCGACGTGCTAAATCGAGACGCCGGTGTGGAAGCCGTTGTTTGCGATGCGAACTGTGATTGGATTGGCGTCCATGACGTCCGAGTGATCGATCCGCATTCACGAGAACGTGACGAAAGATCGCTCCCTGATCCATCGCCAGATCAGCCAGCCTACGTCATCTACACATCGGGATCGACAGGAAATCCGAAAGGCGTTGTTGTTCCCCATCGTGCGATCACAAATACGCTTCGATGGCGACAGAAAACAGTAGAACTCTGCGACGACGACCGTGTGTTGGTGTTATTGTCCCATCAATTCGATGCGGCAATGGGAATTGTATTGTCGACCGTCCACCAAAACGCAACGCCGGTCTGGTCAAACTCGTCCGGTTCGGTTGATTTAGATCAATTGATCGACCAACTCCATCGCGAGAAAATCACAGTCCTGCCTGCCGTTCCCAGCCTGCAATCGGCGATCGTCGCACATCATCGATTTGCGTCACTCCGTTCGCTGCGGCAGATCTGGTGTGGCGGCGAAACGTTGACTCATGACTTAGTCAACAAAATTCGTCGGTCGTTTACGGGACTGATTTGGAATTTCTATGGACCTACCGAAGCAGCAGTTGAAGCAACGGCAATGCTAATCGATGGATCAATCGATGAACGTGGTCCCATTCCGATCGGGCGTGCGATCGATGGCGTCGACGTTAGGATCTTCGACGCTTGTCACACGCCACTTCCCGCCGGAGCGATCGGCGAAATCGCAATCTCGGGAACCGGACTCGCAACTGGTTATCTGAATCGACCGGAGTTAACTAAGCAGGCTTTTATTCATTCAAATTCTGTGCTCGATGAAAAAGGTCAACCGAAGCGGTTTTATTTGACCGGCGACCGAGGACGGAAGCTGGCGAATGGCGCGGTTGTCTTTCTCGGTCGCGAAGATCATCAGGTAAAGGTTGCCGGGTATCGGATCGAGCTCGAGGAAATCGAGCGTCAAATCGAGTTCTGTGAAGGAGTTCGAAAAGCCGCGGTAGTCGTGTCGGAGCACCCGGCAACTGCGGGACGCTTGGTCGCATTTGTAGAACTGGAAAAAAGAAAAAGCATCGCCGAGTTACAACGAGAACTCAAACAAACACTTCCGGCCTACAAGCGTCCGAAGGTAATCAACGCGATCGAGCGAATGCCGATTGGCACCAGCGGTAAGGTGCGACGTCGCGACTTGGTGCTGCGCCCGTTGGAATTGAACACGGAATTGCTGGCACCTCGAAGTGACCTGGAAAGATACCTTTGCGAGCAGTTTTGCGAACAGATAGGTATCGATTCACTTGGCATTGATGATAACTTTTTCGAGGTCGGCGCGACCTCACTCGATGCGGCGATGCTCGCCAGTCGATTAAGTCGCGAACTGACAATCAACGTGCCGAGCGCTTTGCTGTTCGAAGAAAGCGATGTGCGTTCGATCGCGTGTCGACTCGTGCAGCTCTATCCAAAGACGATCCGATCGCGATTCGGAATGGCATCGATCGATTTATCACAGCCGATCGATGACCGTTACGATGCGGAGTCTCTCATCGTGCCACTGAACACCGGGAACGATCGCCCCGCGTTGTACATGATTCATCCACCCGGCGGCATCGTCCTGTGTTATCGCGAGTTATCCCAACACATCGATGCTGAGCAACCGTTGGTTGCGATACGGTCACGGGGGCTCTATGGCGACGAGCCTTTGCCGAAGACACTTGATCTTCTTGCCGTGGACTACGCAGATCAAATCGAACGCCACCAACCCGAAGGACCGGTCGTACTCGGCGGTTGGTCTCTCGGCGGGGTGTTTGCTTTTGAAGTCGCTCGACAACTGCTAAGACGTGAACGCGAGGTCATCGGTTTGGTTTTACTCGACAGCACCGTTCCCGCCAAAAGTGATCCGGATGGACCTGCCGCCGGCGAAGACTATGGTCTCGAGATGACGCTGGAGCAACTCGGCGAATTGACTCCCGAGGAACAATTGCCCTTTCTGTACGAGCACGCACAACGTCTCGGGGTCCTAGAAGAATCACAGCCGGCGGCGGTAGTACGAAAAGTCATCGAAGACCTTCAGCGGCTCTTTGCCCATCACGTCGGCCTTTGCCGGGACCACGTGCTCAATCGACTGGATCTGCCTTGTCTCTTACTTCGTCCGGCCGAAGTCCCCGTCGCCAGTGACCCTCGCCCCGATCGTGGTTGGGGACAATGGACCGGGAACGTCATTTTAGAAACCATTTCGGGCCATCACCACAGCATGATCCAAGGGGAGGGCGCGCGAGAGATCGCAGCCAGCTTGTCTAGGAATCTCCCACGCTTCGTGGCGAGCATCCCGGCTAACTCTTAAATCGTTTCAATGTTGGCCCCACATCACCCATCGTTTGCCATCGAAACTGCCGACAATGTCGCGCCGACGATTTGATGAACACGGGGTGTTATGATTGGCGTTGTCAAACATCATCCATTTAGCCTTACTGATTTACAGATGTCGAAATTTCAGCTTTCACGACGTGCCGCCGGACTTCAATTTGCCGCGCTTTTGGCATCCACCTCAGTTGCCGATGGAGCTTCGGCCGCACCAAAGAAAATACTGGTTCGATCTTCGTGGCAGACTGTCAACATCGGCGATATCGCCCATACACCAGGTTTGTTGCATCTGCTTGAAACTTATCTGCCTGATGCGGAAGTGCATCTTTGGCCAAGCAGAATCGACAACGGTGTCGATGCATTGCTGCAAACCAGATTCCCAAAGCTACGGATCGTACGAGATAGCCGTGATTTGAAAGACGCATTTCGCGATTGCGAATTTCTTCTACACGGATCGGGGGCTTCGCTCGTCGCGCAAAATGATGTCGTCCGTTGGTCCAAGGAGACTGGAAAGCCCTACGGGATCTATGGAATTACGCTGCCCCCTAAAAAGTCAACGTCAACGGAAGCAACGTCTCGCGCGGCAATGGAGAAAACGGTGCAGGTTCTAAGCGGTGCGAGCTTTGTTTTCTTTCGTGATTCGAAGTCGCTAGAATTGGCCCGCCAGCTGGGTTGTTCGGCCGATGTCCTGCAGTTCGGTCCTGATGCCGCGTTCGGTTGCGATCTTCGCGATGACGCCAAAGCCAATGCGTTTCTTGCCAAGCATCAGCTTGAACCCGGGAAGTTTTTATGTTGCATCCCAAGGTTGCGTTACACACCGTATTGGACGATTCCGTCTAAGAAGCGAGCGTTCGACGCGGAAAAACATGCTCGAAACGAGCAGATGAAAGACCACGACCATGCTCCGCTTCGCCAAGCGATCATCGACGTTGTTCACGAAACCGATTTGAAGATCTTGCTCTGCCCCGAAGATCAAACGCAAATGCAAGTCGGTAAAGAAATGTTGCTCGACCGTCTGCCAGAGGTGGTGCGCAAGCGAGTAGCATGGCGTCCAGATTATTGGCTGACCGGAGAGGCGATCAGCGTGTACCGGCAAAGTGCGGGATTGTTCGGAAATGAAATGCACTCCCCGATCATGTGTATCGGTCATGGGGTCCCGGCGATCGTGTGTCGCTGGGCCGAACAAACCAGCAAAGGCTACATGTGGGAAGACATCGGCCTGGGTGAGTGGCTTTTTGACTTGGATGACGAATCGCAGGTTGCCAGAGTTGCGTCGACGGTCTTAGCGCTCGCGAAAAATCCCGAAGCGGCGAAACGCAAGGCACAGGAAGCTCGCCTGTTTGTCGAAAACCGTCAAAAAGAAACCATGCAAGTCTTGGCACAAACATTGGGTGGCGGAGTGCCGAAACGATAGCGTCGTTTCACGGAATGTTGGCAGCGACAACAAGGCACTTAAATTCCCGCAGCGAGCCGTCCCCTATGGCTTGTCGCGATCAATGTGCTGCGGTCGTTTTGACGCCAGCCTCGTCACAAACTCGCTAGGCGAGTGTCTCGATCGGGTGACGCCTTTGGGACAGTTCACGAGATCGCCTTGATTGTTCGCAACAATGCGAGTGTCCGCCCGACAAAGGAGTTGGTTCGATCGACGAAGTGCGAACGCAAAGGTCGAACATTCGACCTATCAATCCTAGTGGGCGTCTTTCAGCGGTCCGCTACGATTTGCAAACCAAGGGGGGCAACACAGAATGCGTGATGGTGACGAGCAACTTTCGAGCTTCGAGAAATTCACATTGCTCATTGGGGGGTTCGCGGTTCCCTGGTTTTGCTATCCGATCGTCATCCATCAAGAGAATTTACGGGAGTTAATCCACGCTTCGGAACCGGCATCTTCGCCTTGGCTTGCCTCGATTGATGAGATCCTTATTTCGCCAGCGCTGCGTTACACCTTTCCACTGGTCATCGTGTTGTATGCCGCGTTTTGGTCTTTAGTGATCAATGTATCCAAGCATGGGAATAATCTCTGGTTGCGGCTTGGGCTCGCGACTGGGTTGCCGATAGTGTTGAATTTTCACTTGGTCCTACAGGCTCGATTACGACTAACCGTGGTTGAGGCGTTAGCTTTTCACGGGGTGTGGCTGACCGCCGGCGTTTTGTGTTGGATGGTCGGCACGCAGAGCTTTCGCAGGTTGAGGAAACGGTCACGCGCGATCACAACGTCGACCGCGTTCACTTTAACGGTGATCTTAGTGACAAGCATTGCGTCAATATTGTTCTTCACCAAAAGTGATAGATGGATCAATCTGTCTCAACCAAGCTTATTGGTGCTGCACGGAGTGTTCCTGCCAAGCTCATTGATATGGTTTGCCGCAATCGTTCGACTCATCATGCGAGTTCGCTTTTTTTACCCGTTGAAAAGCAACTTTTCGTTGGCCTATCTGATCGGATGGACGACGTGGCTTGCCGTGTTCTTTGCGGCGTTGCACCTTGCACACCGTCAGCACTGAAGGTTCGGGCGTGACCGATCAGTCGACGGACCTGAGCAGTAGATCATACAGAGCAACCGTGGCTAACGCGATTTCGGTGGGCCATGTTTCACTTTTTGACAAGCCCGTGGGAATCGGGTGAAGTGCGTTAAACAAATCATCATCAAGCGGATTTTGGTCGTCTCTTTCCACTTAACGCTACAAAGCTCGGGACAAGTATGGTTCGAACATAGAAGGTGTCGATCAAGACGCCCAAGCCAAGTGCAAATCCTAGCTCGATGATACCCCGCAAACCTGTTGTCGCATCGGTTTCAATACCGAACCAGTTGAGCAACGCGGGAAGCCACGCGGAAGCGGTCATGCTGAAAAACGTTGCTGCCATGACCATCCCACAGGCGGTGATGATGCCGCCGGTCCGCGAAACGGCGTATCGCAAGGCTGACAGCCAGGGGCGTTTCTTTTGTTCTTCAACGATCCGCGTCACGAGGTAAACGTTGTAGTCTTGCCCGACGGCGACCAAGATCACAAAGAGAAACAACGGCAGCTTCCAATCTAGTCCGACATAAGCATCACCGTAAGTTGCTTGAAAAAACAGGACGGTGAGTCCTAATGTGGCGTAGTAGCTCAACAGCACGGTAAAGATCAGGTACAGGCATAAGCCGATTCGACGGATCACGGCGATCAGAATGATCAATACGGCAACCACCACCGCCGCCTTGATCCGCACATTGTCAGCGATCGTCACACTACGTAGGTCGATGATCGAAGGCGTGGTTCCGGTGAAGAAAAACTTAGAGTTTTGCCAAACCGAATCTGAATCGCCGCCGACTTCGCCAAGCATCTTGCCGATACCGGAGACAAGTTTCGCCGTCTCGATCGAAAACGGATCGCCGTCGACAATGATGTCCAGCCGGGCAAGCCGATCTTGGTAATCGGGGTTGTGTGAAAAGAAATAGTTTTGCGCGAGCCGGTGTTGCCGCAACGCCCTTCGCCGCCAACTCTCACTGCTCAACAATCCCATCTCGCGATCCGGTGGAAAATCACCAAGAGGATCGTTGGCTGTCCGAACGCCCACGACACCAGGTTGTTGATAGAGTCGTTTGGAAAGCGTGTCGATTTCTTTGCGTAGTTTTTCCCGTGGTACTCCCTCCGGCCTGACGATCAAGACAGTGACGGGATTAATTTTGCCGATTTCGAAATGCTGCGACATCAGACGAAAACCACGACGACTGTCGGCATCATGATCTAGCTGACTGCTGAAGTCATACGTCACCGAGCGTTCATTGACCCATCCGTAGATGGCGGGCAACAGCAAGGCAACGATTCCCAAGACAAACGTCAGCAGCGGTCGCCTCGTGATCGTAATGGCGATCCAGTCCCACGTGTTGCTGCGTCGAACTCCCGAAGAGCTTGAATCCGGCATTGCGAACAAGGACTTCGTTGGGCGGTCTTCGGGACGGATGATGCCTGGCCAAAAGACGCTTGGTCCGATCGCCACGAGCATCGCCGGCGTCAGGGTCAGACAAACCATCAAACCGACCAGTAAACAAATTGCGATGATCGGTCCGGTGTAATGATACTTTCCGAATTCTGCAAACCATAACGTCGCCAGGCCAAACACCGTCGTAAGCGCACTGCCAAGTAACGCCGCAGTCACACCGACCATGGCTTTGCGACACGCTTCATTCCATTCCGATTTGGCGGCTTCTTCGCGAAGTCGCGAAATCAGAAACAGGCAGTAGTCCGTTCCCGCACCGAATAAAATCACAACAATAAAGATCCGACTGGTCGTGAAGACCCGCATGTCTAACCAAGCGATAACATCGCGAATCGACCAATCGGTGAGCAGCGCTACCAGGCCGGTGGATACTGCCACCGCGACTCCGATCGAAACCATGGGGACGGCGACCAACAATGGGGCACGATAGACGATGATCAGAATCAGCAAGATCATCAACACCGTGATCGATTCGGTATAGCGAATCGCGTCTCGAGATGCGATCAGTGTTTCTCCGCCGATCGCGGCCGAGCCGGTGTATTCCAACCGAAGTGGTTGGACGTCCGGTTGTGACTCGTTGACACGACGCAAGCTGTATTCGCGGACTTGAGAAAGAAGTGCGTCCAGGGATTCGAGCGTCGCTATGTTCCCGGTCGCGGCCAACTCACTGCTCATCCGCACGACCGCCAGTTTCGCCGCCGGTTGGCTGAGCAAACTTCCCAAGATCGCGTCATCCCAAGATAGTAGGTCCAGCATGCCGTCCCAGGCCGTAAGGTCACGCTGCTCGATCGGGATCGCGGCGCTGGCGATCTCTTGCATCAACAGTGTCGCGTCCTCCAGGTCACCATCGGCCTGGTCCAGATCGGTGTCGAGTGCCCGCAGCAAGAGAGCACGGTCAAAGTAGCTGATCGCCATTCGAGGTTGCGTTAACGTCGGCTCGGTCTCGGGCACGAACTGTGAAAACGCTTCATAAAACCGTGAGTCAATCGCGATCGATCGATCAAGTTCCTCCTTGGCACGATTAAGCCATTCCTGCGCTGCTTCCGGCGCATCATCGATGGGCCCCGACTCATACCCCAACCGAATCGCTCGTTGCCAGCTGACTTCCGCCAATCGATGGTGGAGGCGGCGCAGCAAGTCATCGCCGACCATCAAGTCCAAATCACTTAACGGCATCGTCGACGCTTCAGCGTTTTTTTCACGTCCGATTACCAGGACGATCTCACTTCGCGCCCGCTCCCCAGGAAAGGCTTCGTCGAGGACCTTTGCCGCCGCGACGGTATTCATGCGATCGGGCAGATATTCAAAGTCGCCGTCATAGGCGATATCTTTCCATCGCGGTGCGAAGACGACAAACAGAGCCGTGATAAGAAACCATGCCATCATCGTCACCCACGGACGAGACGTCGTCGTGCTCGCGAGCCGGCGGGTTAACATGGATAGCATGGGCGATATTTATCGGCGATCAGGTGGACGCAATGCCGAGAGTCTGGCCGGCAAGAGGGTGGCAACCGTCGTTGAAGATCAGTTTGCCGTAGGAACAACTGAATGGTTTGTTCAGTTATACCATCGATACCAAGCGACTTAGGAGGGGGGATCAGCGATCGGGCATCGACTGCTGCAAGTTGTTGCACGTTCGTTTGCGGTAACCCGGCAACCTAAGGTTACACCTTTCTCGCCGCACACCGCAGAGAGCAAACTGATGACCCATGGGAGTGCCAGTTCAATGGTGGCAGCTAAGGGCGTCTTGCCGTCGCCACGGCGAGTGCCCCCTGACAGGCCAATCCCCACGATTCGTCATTCGCAAGAAACTTGGAGGCGCCGGCTCAAAGTGTAGTCACTTGTTGAATGACTGTTTGGTCGAACGCTTCGGCATACAGGAGACCAATCGGGATCGCGTTGATCGACTAAGTTGCTCGCGATTGATCACGACCATTGACCGTTGATGAACGTCGAGGTCGCGATTGATGGGCCTTGATCGCGGGAACTGTGATCGCCGTAATAATAACCGCCAAGGCGACAGGCGTTGGGATGAAAAACAATGACAGCAGACCGATGCACAACAGCCAAAGTGCCGGGTGAGTGATCCAGTGTCGGTACCGTCCACGAAACGGCCAGAGCAAAATGATTGCCAACGCAAACGTAACCATCGTGATTATATTAAACAAAGTACGCTGCAACCCTTCGTGTTTCGCGAATCGTTGCTTTAGCAGAGGCACGTCATTGAGTGAGTCAAGTTGTTTCGTTTGCAAGAGTTCATAGTCATAGAACCGAAGTGGTGAGAGCAACGGTTTCGGAAGTTCTGTCTCGGCGGTTAAAAAGCGACCGGCAAACGACAGCAAACGCTCGTCCATGACCTCCCAGCGAGGATCGACAAGATCTTTCTGAGCCTGCGTGATCGGTTCATCCGAAGTGTTCGATTCGCTACCCGGTAATTCGTCGACAGGTGCTTCATCGATACGTTCACCGGATGCGACCGGGCGAGGTTCGAATTGATGACCGGCAAGTGATGCGATCGCGTCGTAACGCCCGACCCAGGGCAATAGCCATCGGGAGATTTCCGCGTCACTGCGTTCGGCCAATAGGTCGCGAGAACGTTCGATTGCCAACACCACGCTCTGTGCCAGCGACAATGCCATTTCGTCGTATCCGGCAGGGGAAGACGCTGGTGGGGCTTCGTCAAGAGTCAGCAAGCGGTCGGACTCTATCGAAGGGGCCCTGAAAAGACTTAGCCATTGAATCCCGGATGGAATATTGACCGGTTTACAAAGGTAATCATCGAGAACTTTATCGGGCGACTCGATTTCAAGAAAGATTTCGATCGACTGTGGGAGCCGACTGTATGCCAAAGGCACCGACAAACGTCTGCGGTGGTTATTTGATTCGTCGCTCGACCGGTCGTCGCTGTATTCGTGGGACGACTGCTTAGGCTGGCTGATTTCACGACCCGCCGCCCACACTCCGATGCACTGGGCGTTTGGCGGTAGTTCAAGCACGACTTCGTTTCCCTGTTCGGGGAGGACATCGAAACGTTGAAACACAGTCGCTCGTTCGCCGGTCAGAAACACTCGTGCGTCGCAACTTAGAGCAACCGGATCGACCGCGGTTTGCGAAAGCGGTTCTAATCGAATCGACCAATTCTTCGTGACGATCGTGTAGGCAGAATACAAGGCAGGGTCGTCAATGATCCCGTCAAAACGCTCGGGCCAATCATGGGGCAATTCCGCTTCTCTTGCCCCACGTCGCCGCCAGTCGATTTTTTCGGTGGTCAAACGCTTGGGTAACAAGACCGTTCGGCGGCCAACAATATTTCCCAACACTCGAATTTCAGGGACCGTCACGCGTCCTTGATCGCGATTGTCGAGTGTGCACGAAAGCAGAACGCTGCTCGGCTGAGATTCAGAATCGCTTGGCTCCTGATCAAAGTGAATTCGAACAACGCTTACGACGAGATCGTTGGAGCTGCGCATGGCCCAGACGTCAGCATTTTCGACGATCACCGATTTGGCCCACGCGCCGGGTATTTCCACGTCAACGTAATCTGGAATACGGTTGGACGTCAGTTCCAGTAGTGTGTTGCAGACCCACTGCCCGTCGACGTATCGCATCAGCGAAGTCTGATTGCAATCGACAGCTGTGCCACGCCGAAGTCGGCGGACTCGAAGGCTTCCGAATCGCCCTTGATCAGGTTTGTCCTTGTCCGACTTCGGTGGCATGACAGAGGTTGGGATTGCCATCACCGGGATTTGCCCCGCTAACAGTTCTTGTCGGCCCACCGCCGGTTTTGCAATTGGGTTTGATTCGGCTTGCTCGGTCAATTCGACGCTGACGGTATTCGTGCGAGTCACTCGGTAGTTGATTGTCGGACCGATCGCTCCGACCGCTTCGAAGTTTGGAATGACGACCTTTCCGTTACGTGCCAAGGTCGATTGACAGACCAGTTCGATCTCCATTTGGCCATCGACGCGCCGATCACCAAGCGAGACCCCCGTCCGTCCGTCAGGTAATTTCGTCCGTAGGGATGATGCCGAGGCTTCGCCGTTGATGCTCTGGCGAAGTAGTTCGAAGCCTTTTGGGATCGCGATCAAGACACGATTGGTGACCGGACGCGGATCGATGACGATCGCGTTGAGCGTCAGTGTCAACGTCGACGAATCGACATGCAGATGATGTTGCATCAACAGCGATGCGTCGGCGTCCTTGTCCTTCCAAAGGGCAAACGAAGGGAAATCGTTTTCGACCATGAATGCTCGGGCCAAGGGACCGGAGTAGCCAACCCAACGATTAAGGAAGTCGTCAGAATTTACAGCAATCGATGACGAAGTTGTTTCCGTCAGGCGGACCGCAGGGGCGGACTCGATCCCGAACATCGTTTGCATCGGCTGGCTAGAATTGGTCGCGACCACATCTGGGACCGGCAGCAGTTTTCGATCTTCGGTTGAAGTGGGATCGTTTAGCAACGACTGAAGCTGCCAAAACAAACGGATCGGTCCTGGCGTTTCGGTTTGTTTGATGAATTGATAAACGCCGACGCTGCTGGCCGATGACGCTTCTTCCAGGGGACCTTCCGCACGCGCCCGTTCACTTAGTTTCCAGGCTGTCGGATCTAAGTTAGTGGGCGGCGGCCCGAGGATGGTGAGTGACAATGACTGGCCCGCTTCGATCGGAGTCACCGAGTCGATCTCGCATTCAACGATGGTCGATTGAACGCCGGCGGCAATTCGATAGGTGCGTCGTAGTGACTGTATCCGTCCCACTTCGACCCTGCGGTCACGCTGGTATTTGATCGCAATTTCACCGACCGGGCCTAGGTCGGCTTCATAACGCCCCAGTTCCGGACGTGATAACGTGCGTCCGAATGGCGTGCCAAGCGACTCCACCAAGACTTCTCGTGGCGCTTCGACGATTAAATTGGCCATGTGGACGATCGGAATCGCCAGGCGAAGTTGATGCGTCACGCCCGCCGTATCGGTGAGTTCGTCAATTGAATCTGCCGACGTCGAAGGGGGAGTTGGCGTCGCAAGGTCCTCCGAAACTCCGTTGCGAGAAGTGACCAGAGACGGCACAAACGTCACTCGCAATTCGAATCGATTCGAACGCGGCGTATCCACAATCACACCTGTCTTGCCATCGACCGAAAAACGTGCGATCTGTGATTCGTCGCCATTGATCAGTTCGATCCTGCGGATGACGTCTGAACGGATTGGCAGGCGAAGTTTGGCTGATTCCCGCGGCGTCGTGATTTGATAGTCCGCTTGGATCTCGGCATCCAGGTCACGACCATTTTCACGTGACGGTTCCAAGATGATGCGGTAACTCGCCGACTGGAATTTTGCCTCGACCGCGACATCCGCATTCACTCGATTGCGTAGTTGGTCGTAGTCCGAACGCGATAAATAAACTTTGTCACCGGTGGGGCGATGGTCCAAGTCTAGCGGCAACAGTAATTCGATCGGACGTTTCGATTCGGCTTCGCTAGGTGGCATCACATTCGATTGAGCGCGAGCCGAATTGGCCGCGAGTCCGAACGCCAAGCCACCGAAAAAGATCCACCACGAGAGTGTCATCGAAAAGTCGACGGAGTCTTTCGATTCACGTTTGTCGCGTAAGAGGACATCACTTAGCGTTGGATCATCGTTTCCTGGGGGGACGAATCGTCGATCATTCAGAACATGAATCAATCCACCGAGTGCGATTGGTACGGCGAGCCAAATCAAGATCGGAAGTTGCCATTGCCAAAAGATCACCGCCGAACTTGCCGTCAAGACTAAGGCGATAAACAGTACGTTGATCCCTTTCGGAACGTACTTAGCGATCATCCACGATATCTGAACCATCACCAGTGATGCCAGCCATCCCAGTGCCAACGCGATGTGCCGAGGCATTAGCCAAAGCGTTACCGACATGTCGGTGGTCAACTGGGGTGTCGTCTTGGTGGTCGAGGACGCTTCGTTGCCACGATTCGTTCTCTGTGACCGATTGGTGTAAAGCAGCACCGTCGTCGGATCGGTGGTATAGATCAGTTGTTGTTCTAATCGATGGCCCTCGACGTTGACTTGGGGGGCGATACATGGCCGTAGCCAGCCGGAGGATTGGTGGCGACGACGCATCGAAAGCGAGATCCTATCGGTTGCGTTTTCCGGTGTGAACCAGATCCCGTCGACCGACTGACTGATCTTCGGTCGAATTCCGTTTTGCTGGATCGAGATCAACTCCAAGTCTTCATCGTGACTGATGTGAATCAATTTACGGGTCGATATCTCGGCAGACATTTGCACGATGTCTTCGTTGCGACTGCTGGCGATGACCTCAACGTTCTGCTTCCAAACCAAACAAGTTCTTGATTCAGTAGGGACTTTCTGCAGATTAATCTCCGGCCGCATCGCGGGATCGTAGCGCAAACGTTGCGAAAGATGGCTAGACGATTCGTCCGGGGTCGTTTGCGGCAACGTCTCGTCTCCTGGGACGAGTGCCACGCCTTCGGGAACGGCATCGATCTCCCAAGGTTCCGATAGGAACAGTTCCGCGTTTTGGCTGCTGTCATCACGCACGCTCGGCAGTTGAATCGAGATGCGATCATTGGTCGATTTCAGTACGCGGCGTCCCACCAATTCATAATCACTGAACTCTCGACCTTCCAATCGGATCACGTAGGTGCCAAGAGGATCATCACCAGGTTCGGAGATGTCAGACGGAGGCAAGCTGACGGTGGCGGAATGGTCGGTTCGTCGCAGCGACCAATCAAACGGTTCTTCGTGAAGCACGCCGGTGAGGACACCCAACTCGCGAATCGGCTGCGAAGTCGCCGAGCGAATCACGATTGTTTCGGCGATGCCGCCGTTTTGATCTCGGATAATGTGTTTAAGCGAGACGCCGATCGACACATCGACCTGTTCCAGCTCCAACGCGGGGATCTGGCCTGAGTCCGATTGCAACAAGATGGTTTCCGACATCGGCTGCAAGAAAGAAACGGCCTGAGCGTCAAGACTTTTTAGATCAACACGATCCGGTAAAAGCACCGAATCTCCGTTCCATCGACGTCGGCCCGGCGCTTGCACGGCGATCAAATGATGGACAAAGCTATCGCGAGGCCGAATGATCCAAGACGGCGGTACACGAAGTATTTCACGATTCCCCAAAAGGTTGCGCCGCGAGACGATCTCGATTTCGAATTCATCGAGTTTGGATTCCGTCGTCGATGGCCATATGGAAATCACGCGTGCTTTCGGAGCGACGTTCACTCGTCGTTTCGTTTGAACGACACGCACCTCATCGATGATCCAGTCCTGGTTGGCATCGATCATAATCGGTGACAAATCGAACGCAGATTGTCGAAAACTCAACCGGGTTGTCGCGCGGATCGAATGAACCGGTTCTTCGCTGACACGCATCCTTGTCCAAATATGATTGACCACACGATCGTCGCGTTGAATCAAACCGATGGTCGACCAGGCTTCGGCGTTTGAATTTTCTTGGGTGAGTGTTGGTTTGCTTGTCGAGGGGCCTTCGCCTGTCAAAATGGTTTGCTGCTGGTCCGGTACTTGCTGAACCGATTGTTGCCACCCTGGCGGAAGATCCCATTTGGCAACTTCGATTGGGCCGTTAATCGTGATGCGTGCGGTCGTCGTTGTTGGGCTCCAGTACACACTTTGATCCATCGGCAATACCGACGGCAAGTAGCACAACCCATTTCCAAGATCCCAATCGGCATGCCCCGTGACCGTTAGCGTCATCAACTCCGAAGCCGATTCGACCGGAGTAGGGATGACCGAACCTTCGGGAGCTGGGGGTGTTTCGTCTGCCGGAAATTTTCCCGGAATCTGAACCGAAATCACCGCCTGACCATCCGTCCGATGGATCACTTGATAATTCGCTTCGAGGAAATTCAGTTGCACGTCAGCGACTTTCCCAACGGGGCATCGCAATCTCATTTGTTCTCGACGAACCGGCATTTCGAGCGAGAGATGGTGAGTCCATTTAAGTCCCGATAGATCAACGTCGTACTGTTTCGTTTCGCGGCGAACGATCAACGCGTTACTGTTCGATTCCGTTGCTCGCTTCCTTGCGTAGATTTCGACACGGTTTAAGCCACCGGCTTCTAACACGTACCATCGGATGTCACCGGCTCGACTTTGGACGTCCGCGTCTGGCGGCGGTCCCGGTCGCTCAACCAGTACGCCGTGACGCGATTCAAGCATCACGTCTTGGTCAACCGAGATCACGAGTCGTGTCTGTGCCGCACGAGGTAGCCGCAAATCGTACTTGCGCATTGCGCCGACGGACTCACCGCGCAGGGTCCAGCTGAACTGGATCTCTGAACGACGAACCGCAACCGGCTCATTCACATCGACCTTCGCTTCAGCATTGGAATCGTCGCGTTCGAGATCGGCGGGTTGAGCAGCCTCGTCGCCGGAGGCGGCGTCACCATCGCTAGCCTTTTGTTCCGGTTTGGGAACCACGGCGATCAATTGACCATCTGCATCTGCCTCAAAGCGGGACTGCGACCCTGCCGTGACGTTCGCCCCCACTCGCACTACGGTGCGCCGAGGTGCGATCGCCAGATTGACGCGTCCTAGCTCGTGACGCACGCCTTCATCGACAGCATGTTCAAACGCTAGCACACTGTGGTCGCTGACCAGCATTTGGTCATCTAGTCGAACATCGTAAAACGCATTCAGTAACCTTGCTTCGGTGTTCCTACTCGATTGCTCGTTTGCCTTCGTCAACAAGGTGCGAAGTTCGTCGAGTGCGACAGGAATGAAATCCTTGGGAACAAGGCCGACCAGTTGCGATTGATAGACACCGATCGGACGAAGTAGCCGCCCGTCAAATCGATCGACCGGCAGAACGACACCAATCGAATCATCGCCCGAATCAGCCGAACTCAGCTCGCCTTCGGCAATGGGTTGGGATTGTCGTTCATCGCCACCTGATACCTCTTCGCCGTCGACCGTCGAAGCCGTGGGCGGGCGACCGTTTTGGGAATCATCGGATGCGAAGTTGTCGGCGGCAGTGTCTTGATTGTCCGCCGGGGCAGCAGTCTCGGAAACTTGTTCGGACGCTTCCTGCGCGGTGTTTTCAGACGCGGTGTTCTCAGTCCCCGTATTTTCTTGTGAAAAGACTGTTTGCGGCGGCCCGAACAACGTTATCGTTAGCCCGCTAATCAGACAAGCAAAACGTAGCGTCAGTGTAGTACGCCCGATCACGACGAAACCTCATCGGGCGCCGACGTGACGTCTTCGGGACCGATTGAATGGGTCACCGCGATACTGCTTGGCGAGCGAAACTCGGCTTGTCGGCCGTTCCGCGTCGACGGTTCGAAGCGTGACGCCGACGCACGAGAAATTTGACTGCTACTGAGGACTCGTGAAGGCGTCGGAACGACCAGACTGCGGATCGCCAACATGACCGCAACGACGATCAATGCCAACATCGAAACCTGCCCCAAAAGCACCGTCGCGTCAGGGGCGATAAACAACAGTCCGACCAGCAACACAATGCCCATCATTAACGTGACCGGATGGCGGGTGACGGGAAAGTAAGTCAACATCGCCGTACACATGACGACCAGACTCGCCACCACCAGCCAGATCAAGGTGCGCGTTCCCGTGTATGCGCTAAAGGCCCGGTCGTCCATCGACGAAAACAAATATCGATTTCCACTGTTGGGCATCGGCGTCAATTCAACGAACTCGGCGTCTGCTTGCACCATTCGATTGACCAACGCAGTTTCGGCCAACAATGGTTGACGAACGAGCCATCGATCAAATGTCCAACGCATCAGCCGACCCACCGAAGCTTTACTCCCCAACAGATGGCTGTTCGGCGGTGTGGTCAGCTGCCAATACACCTCTTGCAATCCGGGGCCAAAGGTGACCAAGGGAGAGACCTTTTCGATCAAGCCTGACGCCGTGCGATCTTGCCACAAACGGACATCGATGACGTGCGGTGACTTCGTCTCTTTGGGGAGTCGCAGTTGGATGGTTTGGTCGATCAAGCGAAACGCCGCCGGCTTTCCGTCGATCAGTACTTTTGCGTCTGGCTCTAAGGGGCCGACCAGTTCAATGACAAACTCGCCCGCCCCGTCAACAACCGCGATGATCTGATCATGTTGTGTGACTTCGTTGACTATTGTTCGGATGAAGACCTTACCGACAAGCAATTCGTTCGCGATTCGTGCTTGTGGTGAAAGTTTCAGTCTGATCGGTGATTTTGGCAGACTGCGATAACGCAACACCGAATCGTCTATTAAGTCATCGACAGGTTCGAGGACGTGTTGCTGGTTGCCAATCAACTCAACATTGACATCGCCACGTAGGGTGATGTCTTGCACGAGAGGGTACGGCATAGCGAAGGTCGCGTTGGCCGATTGATCCTGCTGTGACTGCGTAACCGCCCACGCCCTTTGGAACCGAAGTTCCATGGTCCCGTCGGTGAGCGCGTCGGAGACGACGTCAAAGTAGTCAACCTCACCCACTGCCGAGTTTGAAACGGGCGTGTCTGCTGTGTTTGAGTTTGCTGGGGCGTCCGGAGACGCGTTTGCCGCTGTTGTAATCCCAACGGCAGCGACGTTGCCTAGGCCTGCGGCGCCATCAACAACCGGTACGAGGCTTGCCGGTCGGCCTTGCACTAGCACCGTCCAGGGAACGGAGCGGCCGAAACGTTGATCAGAAGGCTTCGTTCCGGAAGCCGCTGTTACCGTGTCAGTGGGAGTTAATCCGGTGGCGGCGGTGACCAGTTTGGGAACCGCGATACGTAATCGACCTTCCAAGTCCGTTTGGGATTGGATCTTCCAACGAACGACCGTATCGATCTCGTCGACTTCTAACTGAACCTTGGCATCGAACGACTCGAAGACGAGGCGAGGCGGTTGTTCGACCAAGTCACCGATAAGACGCGACTCGGCATCGGCCGGAACGATCGCAAATCGGCGTATCGAGTCGTCTTGTTCGGAATCGTCAGTTGGCTGTCGCTGTAGGTTTTCCGAGCGTCCCAAGTCGACTACCAAAGCACGACGCCCTCGACTACTGAGTTCGAGTGTTGATTCCGTGACGATCACTGGTTCTTGCCCATCGCCAGGGTCGACAATGCGAGGGATCGTGAGGTCGATTTGTTTGTGGACTTGTTCTTTTTCGTCGTCGGTTGGTTCGAAAACACGCCTGGCTTTGATCAGGATGGGGATGGATTCTTCCATGCCTGTGTAGGCATTTTCAATTTCGACGAACTCATCTCTGTCATAGCGTGCGATGCGAGCGCCGGTGCGAGCGTTTTCAACGGATAGGATTTGCCACCCGGCCATGTCCACGGTCAAGAGTCGGTTCGGACTGCTGTTTCCTGCCGAGCGTATGTCGAGTGTAAGGTTTGCGTAATTGTCACGCAGTTCGATGTTGGTCGAGTTGGTGACACGGATTTCCCGGCGGGTCGCATCAAGCCAAAGGGGAAGGTTGAATTCGCTGCGGATAAATTGGAATTGATGGACATTTTCACCGTTGGAGGAATCGTCCGCGTCGCCACCGGCAATTTTGCTTACTGATGCAAGCTCGCGCCAGCGGAGACGGTATTCGGGGCCCGCGATTAAGCGAATCATACCTCGACTGCGAACCGCGCCGACTACCACGGGAACTTGAAAACGCAACGGATCGGCGGCCGTCGGAGATTCGCTTTCCAACTCGACGCGGAACGACAACGCAATACTCTTTTGACGTTCCGCTTTAGGTAGGATGACCGAGTAGAGCGACGGATCATCAGGATTGGTTTGAGCTGTTTCGAGTTGGCCAAACTGTCCGCCACCAATCAAACGCGGATTTTCAAGCATCGTCGCATTCTTGGGCAATCGAAGCTGGAAATTCGAGATCGGACCTCGAGGGTCACGAATGGTCATTTCGATGTTCTGGATGAAGGGCTCCTGGGGCGTGTTCCAGGTGACCGACACGTCGCTATTGGATTCCAATTGTGGCGTCACCACCGGCCCGTCTTGCTTTCCCCATTGCAGGGTGAAGTTGCCTCCACTGCTGACGACGTTGAAACGCGTCTTTCCCGATTCATCAACGCTCGTTTCGATCACTTCGTCATCGCGATCGGGGATCTGTCCGACAACCTCGTTGGCGTCAGTCAAAAGGTTGATTTGAGTGGGGGCCGGAGGAAGCCGGAATTGGAGAGACTTCAGGCCATTGTTCTCGACTCTTGCCGCCATCTGCATGCGAAAGGCGACGACCGTGTCTGATTTGACCGCGGCAAGTAACTGCTGGGCCCCGGTTTGACCGTCGATGTCCAAGGCAAGTTTGTTCCCGTTTTCGCGGCCTTGGTAAAACTCTGCCGGTGCCAAGCGATGAAAATTTTCCATCGCCATGGGAATTTCAACCAACTCTTCTCCGGTCGCATCGACCGCGACCCGGACTTCGATCGAAAGTTCAGCTCGGTTGCCGTCAACTCGCCCGCTGATTTGAACGCTCTCGAAGACAAAACGCCGGGATTGGTTCTCTGATTCTTGCTCCAGTTGCCACCACTTTTCATAAGTCAACGGCCCGACATAAACCAATTGCCTGGAGACATCAAAGACCATCATCCCTTTAATCGGAATCTTGCCAGGCTCTACGTTTGCCGCCGTTGGCGAGGGCAGCACAACTTCGGGAGGTGGGTAGGTTCCCGGTGGTTGAGCGAACACCGAACCGCCGACGAGAACACAAGCCATCGCGCACACCAGCATCGCCCAGCGCTGCCGGATTGCACCGGCGTTGTTCTCGATACAGGTGTCTTGGCGAACCATTCGCAATCGGGATGTCGAATGCTTTGCGAGTCGAACGATTGCGAACCCGATTTCGAGCCGTTCGCTTGCAAAGCGGTGATGAGTGAATGAGCGGCGGGCTGTTCGATTTCTTCGAATCGTGGGAAAGCCGAACGGCGTTAGCCATGGCCACCCCGACAACATCCGGCACGAACGCCCGTCGGCTGATCGATTGCACCCGAAATTTTTGTTGTGACGAAGCACTAGGAAAGCGAAACCCGCATTGTTTGCGACATGCCTCTAGTTTACGCAAACTGCAAAGGTGGAAACAGCGATTCCTGACGACTCGGCGCCGGTTTCGCGATCAGAATGCTGTTCGAAAAGCGAAAACGGCAAAATCCTCATAAGCGGATACCACACAAAACGGCGATCTGGTTCACTCCGGTGACCCGAAACGCCTTCTCAGAAGCTCTGCTCTAGCGATCACGATTGGCTGTCGCTGTTGCCCCGACGCTCGTGGGTGGCACTCGGGGAGCACACACTTTCCGCAATTAGCTAAGGAGACGCAGCGGCTCCCTGGCGGTACTGTCCTGTTCGGCGACAGGAGGGGGCACTGCGGTAGGCCACTAATTCAGTGGCAGCGGGCTAGCCGTCAGTGCCTCAGCTGCGTTCCGCAGAGTCTGCTCGTCAAGCGGTTGACCATCGCTAGTCGGTGCACGTTCAATCAAGACCCAGGGTCTGGCCCGGCGGATCACACCTTTCTCGAGAAATTGCCCGAATAATCGTAGACGCGTGCCCGCGTCGTGGGGGATTACTTCGGTGAACGGGGCGTCTCTTCCCCCCAGGATGACAGCAACGCGAAGATCGTCTATTTCGGTCAAAAATGCCATCGCCCCCAAATCAGAGAACTCCATCACTTTGGCTGATTTGCCACCGGACGGCGGGAGGACTAAGTCGATCGTAGGATGCGAATCGAGTAGCGAAGTTTGAACGGAAACAATCCATTCAAAAGCAACTCGTTTGGCAGTCGCAATCCATCCGGGAATCTCGACGGGGCGTACCACCAACCGGTAACCGAATTCGTTGCCCTCGGCCTGCGAGAACGACCAATGCAGCTCATTCGTCCGAACGAATTGTTCGTCAAGTGCAGGCAGCGCCTGGGCGTTGGGGTGACACAACGAAACCGTTGATCCGGAGATAAAAACCGAAGGACCGACCGCGTCGCCAGAGATGTTGTATCGCCAGACCGAGTCTTCAATCTGCCAACTTGCAATGCCGATTCGGTTCGGGGCGGTTAACCACATCCGTCACAATCTCACTAAAAAGGCGATTTGCCTGACCAAGTCAACGCGAAGTCTCGGTCGACTGCGTTGTTGCGGTATCGTGATCACGTCAATCAGCGACCGCAGAAAAAAACGATCGCGATGCCATCCGATTGGAATCGAATCGCATCGCGAGCGGGACTTTACCAAACCAAAATTAAAGCGGCTCGCCCAAGTCAATTCATGCCGTGCATTATTTCACGAAGCACGACAGGAAGCCTGTCCGGTCGCATGCTTAGCCAGCGTACTCGGCGCCGAAGAATTCTTTGCTGTCGTCGACATTTGGCTTGATGGTTCGCGAACCTTCCTGCCAGTTCGCCGGGCAGACTTCGCCGTTCTCTTCGAAGTATTGCAGAGCCTTCACCATCCGGAGTGCTTCATCGACGCTGCGTCCGAGCGGCAGGTCATTGACGACTTGGTGGCGGACAACGCCTTCTTTGTCGATCAAGAACAAGCCACGAAGTGCGACACCACCATCAAGCAAGACGTCGTAGTCACGCGAAATTTGCTTGCTGAGGTCAGAGACCAACGGGTAAGCCGTCTTGCCAATTCCGCCTTCGTTGCGGCTGGTGTTCGTCCATGCCAAGTGCGTGAAATGACTGTCGATCGAAACGCCGAGAATTTGAACGCCCAATTTGGCGAAATCAGCTTCACGCTCTGAAAAGGCGATGATTTCGGTGGGGCATACGAAAGTGAAATCCAATGGCCAGAAGAAAAGCAAGACGTACTTGCCTTTGTAATCGCTCAATGAAACTTCTTTGAATTGCCCATCGGGCATAACCGCTTGTGCTTTGAAGTCAGGGGCTTGCTGGGCGACTAAAACGCTCATGGACTTTGCTCAGGTGTTGAGTGGCGGAAAAATTCATGCTCGTCGCGACATCGGGAAAGTGATTCTTCGATGCCAACGGAACGTTTGATTCGTCCAACACTATCGAGCAGCTAGTCCGATCCGGCAAGCCGTCAGAAAAAAATACGCCCACGGGGCTTCTCCGCCCGATCGGCTGAAGAGCCGAACCCAACCCAGTCGATCTCGACGAAGAACCAGGGAACAGGAAAACTAGAGAACAGCGGATTGGCCCCTCATGCGTGAGTCACCGCAAAGTGGGTGAGGCTTATTCAGCCGGTGGGCGACGCGGACGCTCGCCCCCGGGGGTGTCCTCACCAGAACTTGGACCGCGGCGGCGGTCCATTGCCCGACGACTTTGCATCGCCTTTAGCAACTCATCGCGAGACAATTTGCCGTCGTCATTCTGGTCAGCTCGCTCGACAATCCGTGACATCCACTGTGGCAATTCATCCTCGGAAAGCAAACCGTCGTCGTTTTTGTCTTGCCGCATCATGCGGTCGACGATTTGGGTAGGGTCACCGCCTCGACCAAAGTCTCCACCGCGGAACATTCCCGGTCCTCTTCCACGAGCCTCATCGCCATCCCGCGGGCCTCTGCCTTCGGGACCTCTGCCTTCGGGACCTCTGCCTTCGGGACCTCTGCCTTCGGGACCTCTGCCTTCGGGACCTCTGCCTTCGGGACCTCTGCCACGCATCCTTTCGTCGGTCGGGGGGCCCATGTCCGCCGGACGCAGTTCCGCGAAGTCAATTTTCCCGTCCTTGTTGCGGTCGAGTGTTTTCAGAGCCGTGGCCGCATTGCTGATTTCTGATTCGGAGATTTCGCCGTCGCGATCGGCATCAAGCGCCGCAACGATTGGCAACCGCAGCAGCATCTGTTGGCCTCGCATCGGTCCACCGGGGCCACCAAACCCAGGCCGACCCTCTCTTAACCCACCTTCTCTGGGATCACCATCCCGGGGACCGCGAGGCCGACGGGGCCGACTTTCGTCACGAGGTGTCTTTTCCAAGCGAGATTCGTCCTGTGCATCCTGTCCACGGGCCGGTTCCGACGCAGTACTCAGGCTGATCGCCAAACCCGCCATACCGCACATCGTCACGCGCCAGAACTTTTTGCTGCTTCGTTTCATAATTTGATTCCTACCGGCAACTGAATTTCACCAAAGACAAGCGAGCTGAAAAGGTGACGGCATGATACAATTCCGGAGTGTCGAAACCGGCCCGGATGTTCAACCGTCTACTTCGTACAACACTGGTTTGACGTTGTGGTTTCGCCTTATCGGCATGGTATTGCGGGACAAATTTTCATTCCCTGTGAATCAACAATGGTGCCCCATGGATGAATCGCCCCTCCCAGAGACCTTTGATGGCGAAGGCAGTTATATTTGCGAGAACTGCGGCGAAGAAATTGTGATTCCGCTCGATCCGATCGAAGGCGGCTCGCAAAACTATGTCGAGGATTGCCCCGTCTGTTGCACGCCAATGGTCATCCACGTCAATTTCGAAGGCGCTCATGCGATCGTGTGGGCAGAGTCGGAGCAAGATCGGTTCTGAGCAAACCGCTGGGACAACCCAACCGAACGCTTCACCGCTTTCGCAGATACTTCTGCCTCCTTTGCCAGTCGGGACTAACATGACAAGGTGGTTGAACCCACTTCGAAATCTTGTTTCGTGCTTCGACCATCTTAAATTTTCGGTTTCGGCTCATCAGCCGACGGGCGTTCGTCCCGGTTAATGCACCGAAACCGTGGCTAACGCCATGCGGCGAATCCTGATTTGAATTGTTGACAAAACCTAAGTTAAATCTGCGAAGCAGATAGTGCTCGATCCGACGTTTGACAAGGCACTCGCTTGATTCGAGGCGCCGTCGTTTTCTTATTTACCAGCTCTACACAGAATAACACTCGATGCGTTTACCACCTTGGGCCGCTCAAGCGATTCGAAATGGCGTTGCCGACGTTGCCCGCAAGGCCAGCGATCCCGAGACGATCAAGAAGGTTCGCCAACAGGCGACTGAATTACTTCGCGACCTCCCCGATAACGCGTCCCGGAGCTTCGACAATGCATCGAAAAGCATCGATGCGATTGTGAAAACAGCGTCCGATACGGCTCGAGACGCTTTTGATCAGGGCCGCGCGACGATCCTACGTTGGTCGGAGCGTGAACATGACATTGCCTCCGTTTGTTACAACGCGTCGGGAACGTTACTGCATCGCTACGGTAGTGGCGTTCCTGTCAGTGACCGAGTTTTGCAACTCGGGGCTGATTTGTTGCGGGGCGATTGCCTGAACGAAAACGCCGATCGGCAAATCGCCGATTCGCTGACCAGGCAACTCGATCTTCACCATCATCGACTACTCGTTGCGACCAACCTCGATGCGGCCGTCCGTTCGATTGCTTCGTTAATTGACCGAAGTGACCAATCACCGCGCGAAATCATCATCCATCGCGCACACGCGGTCCGATTGCCGTCGGGAATTCCACTGCCCGATCTTTTTGATGGACATGACGTCAAGCAATGCGGTGGCGTCGACTCGGTCGTGCCAGAGGACTTTCGGTGCAACGATCACTCCATCATCGTCATGGCAGACGATGGCAAGCAGCCGCTCGAACCGATCGAGTTCCCTGGCTCATCCCCCATCCGAATCGCGGTGTTGCCGACCGCGACGATCGATTCCCAGTTTGACAACGTGCCTAGCGTTAAGTCACTATTGAAATCTGGGTTTGATGTCGTGATCACCGCTGGCGGAACACTGACCGGTGGACCGTCGGCGGGATTGATCGCGGGCAAGACGTCGCTCCTTGAATCGATCGAATCAAGTGTACTATGGAACTTCGCGGCTGCCCATCGTTCGATCGCAGCGATGACGCTCGCGTCAATGACCAATCCGTCAGGCCCGCTACAAGTCTTGATGGAAACCGGTGAAGAGAACCTACGCAGTCGGTCCGAGCGGATGGCCACACGCTTGACCGCAAGTGAAGAGATCGCGACTTGTCAAATCGGCAATGCCCCGGCAGTGCTTGTGGACGGGAAGCGATGGTCGCTCCCTTCACGTCAACTCCGTTTGCGACACGTTAACAAGTCGTCGGAAACGTGGGCGGCGGAATTGTTGGATGCTTCCCCGGCACTGATCACCTCAGTTGATGGTGAAGACTTGCTGGTCGATTTGCGCTGGATTCCGGCTTCGTCGGACAGTGTTGTTACGGAGATCATTGCCCCGCCAAGTTCGTCCTCCACGACGTTGCCGTAGATCGCAGTGGGATCTCAAGTCGCGGCAATCTGATTCATCGGCTATCGATATCGATCGAGACGTTTCCTTCGGCGTACAGCGTACTCCCCGTTTTGATTTCTTCACTGTCAGTGACCGAAAGCTTCACATTGGTCGCCACGTCGGAGTATTCGAATTCGCGGACGACGACACGCAAATCGTCATAGATCACCGTTGCCGACTTTTCGGGTAGCGGCGAGGGGAGCACACGGACGGTCGCCAGAGTTCGCTCATCACGGTAAGCCTCGGTCACGACGACCGATAAGTTTCCGTCGTCCTTGATCGTTTTTTCGGTTCGAAAGCTCACCCCAGGGATCGATTCGATCGTTATCGCTTTCGCTTCTGAGACGCTTAGCGGTGCGCCCTCGAGAGGCCTGTCAGCGAATCGCATCCAGGCCTTCACATCGACCTGGTCAAACTGTTGTGGGAAATTATCAATCTTGCACAATAGGATCGGAATCGGTTGTCCGGCTTTGAATTCAGGAAGTCCAAAGAACGAGACTTGTTGACGTCCTTGTTGACGACGCTGACGATCGATCCCGCGGACCTCGATCCAGACGTCTGACGGACGCGGCGTAAACTTTCCGTCCGAACGGTTATTCGTCGCGCTCTCGATCGCAATCTGCAAAGCCAATTGCCGATTGAATCGTTTTCCCATCGGACCGGAATGAACAATGAATCGCGCCGCGTCCGCCTTTTCCGTCTGTAAGCGATCTCGAATCAAGGAACCTTGATATTCGAACGGCCGGTGAACGAGCCTCGTTTCGTCCAGTTGCAACTCAAATCGTTCGCCGCCTTCGACACGAACCTCCGACGATTCATCGATTGGAGCCCCCGAATCAGGCACGACCGCACGAATCGAGTATCGTTCGGCGGGCAAAACGGGTTGGTTTGCCACGGCGTCTGCTCCATCGGGAGGCCATGTTGCGATCGAGATCAGGTCTCCGAATGCTGCTTCGCGGCTTGCCGGCTGTCGACGGCGCTGCCAAGTGACGACCGGTTTGATGCTGATGTCCTGCAGGTATCGAAGCAACGATTGTCCGTCTGCCGCATCAAGTACTTTGGCATGCGGGAATTGACGACGCAGTTCGGTGTCTTGGTCAAGGTACTTGACGATCGTCAGTTGGATATCGTCGCGACGACTATTGGCGAGGTTGATCGCAAGGTTGCTTCCGTCGTTGACCACCAAATCAGGCGTGGAAACCACTTTTGGTTTTCCATCGGTGAGCACGATGATGTGACCCGGCTTTGTCCCAAGCGTTTCATAGGCTTTTTGGATCGCCAGGTAGGTCGGCGTGACACCGATCGCACCAAGATCGTTGATTTCGTTTTTCAAGGCATCCAAATGGTCTGTATCAACTGGGCTCGTTTGACGGACCAAGCGGACATCGAAATTCGGATTGTAGCGAACGCCTTCGTTAGCGCGGATCAAACCGACCGGAGTACGGCGTCCGTCGCGTAGTTCTTCGACGGCAAGTTGTTGCTCACCGTTGTCGATGACCGGAAAGATCTGCCCTTGTTTCTCTACAAACCCGAAGCGGCTACCGAAAACTATGAGGCCAACCTCAACCTGCGGATCGAGGCCATTGAGGAACTGAATCAAAGCATTACGGGCGACATCAAGACGCGACAATCCACTTCCGGCCGTCGAGGTTCGCATCGAACCCGAGCAATCAACGACCAACAACAACCGTTCCGGCTCTTTTAAAGTTCTCGTCACCCTCGCGATCGGGGGGCCATAGTCGGCTCGCTCATAAACCAAACGTCGGCCACCGACCAGATCGTTGACCTTGATCTGTCCGCCACGACGGAGTCCTCGAAAAAAGAGATCGACGTTAAATGCGCTTGCGTCATCAGGGAGCTGCTTCGGAAAGCGTAGCCCGATCGATAGTCGTTGCTGTTTCGAATCGGCGAGTGCTTTGGTGGTCGTCTGACCTGACTCGGGCGATGCGAGGGTGACGATGCCCGGTGGCAGTGAGTCTGGCACCGTCATGAAAAACGCGATCTCGCGGTCGGCGACGAACTTGAGCAACGTTCCGTCACGAAGGTCTTCCGACGGTTCCGGACGCAGGGTCTGAACAGACTCGATCGCTGCTTTGGTCGATCGCACGCGTTGATTCAGGTCCTGTCCCGATAGTTTGGCAGGCAGGTCACCGTAAAACACATTTTGATTTCGCGACCCCAGTAGCTGATCGGCTGCGAAGACACAAAACGCTCGGTCGCCCGGTTTCGCTTGGCACCAAAGCTCGTCAAGCGTTCGCCGGGCGTGGTCGTTTAGAAATAGCTGTTGATCGAGTTCGAACCTTGCCCGGCCGATTTCTGCGACTTCGCGAGGCGAGTGACTAAACAGAACCGTACAACCACGCAGGACCGTGTCCCATTGCGCAAGCGATCGACGCGCCTCGGCCAAGTCGGCTCCCGCCGCGAGTCGATCCACCGGTGACTGACGTACCGTGTCGGTGTGTAGGTTGCGATCCAATTCACCACGCACCAAAGTCGCAACTAACTTTCGAAATTCACCGCCGCGGTTGTGAAACGTTTGTACCAAATCGGAGCTTTGCTGCGCCGTATCGTTTGCCGACGCGATCCTTGAAGATTCATCGGGTTCGAGTTGATTCGAATCGGCCACGGAGGTTAATGGCTGGCTCACGGTGGCGAGCCAATGATCCCAAAAGTGTCGCCCTTCGATGGCCATCCACTGCCAGACTTGGTCTTCACTGGCCGGTATCTGGGTCAGCTTGACATCCCTGCGGGTTTGATCGATCGCCGTTTTATCTGCACGAATTAACTCGCAGAGCCGTTGTTGGATGCGGTTTCTGTCGAACGCATCGTCGACTCCGGTGCCGTGCAATAACGCCAGCACTTGCCGAAGCCCGCGGGCGTCACCTGCTTTTCTTTCGACCGCCTTTGCGATCCGATACTTCAATCGTCCGACGACGGCGTCCATCGCTTTGTCGGCATCCGCATCGGCCGCTTCGATCAACCGAGCATACTTCTCAAAGGATTCGATTGAGCTTTCACGAGGCAGACGCAAGGCCTCGATCAGTTTCCGTGTAGCCTCGGTTGCCGCCCGCAATGAAACGCGACTTTGATCGTCTCGCAATTGTTCTTGCTGTGAAAACGCATCGATATCAGTCAGCAAGGTTTCGCCAATTCGTGGCAAGCGATGCAACATTTCATCGCGACGATCAATCGCTGTCGCAATCCGACCGGCAGCGTCGGCGAGTTGCTCGATTTGTGGCCGCACGGTTTCGTCCCAGCGATTGATTCCTAAGGCTTGAGAATGAGACGAATCGGCGAACAGTTGATCCAAGCACCGCAGTCGATCCGAATTCAGTTCATCGTACCGACCACGAACCCAATGATTGACTCTTAAATCTCCTGAGAACAAAACCTCACGGATCTGACGTTGTGAACGGAAAACAAGGTCACGTTGCGATGGCGATAGGTGCTGCAAATCGTCTGACGCCAACAGACGAATCAAATGCCCTTCCAAAAATTGCGCGGATCGGGCATCGCCGGCAAGTCCCAGTTTTTCGAGCAGTGAATCGGCAAGTTTGATCGCCGATGATTCGAATCGATTCTCCTCAATCCACTGCAGCAGAAATCGTGTCGCTGCGGTCGAACGAAGAGGGATTTGTACGGCGGCCACATCGGGCTTTTTATTCCAGGCCTGAATTGTCGCGGTCAGTTCCGGGGTCGGTGGAGCGATCGGGTGGAAGTAGTCTCGGAGTTCTAGTTCACTTAGTAACATTTCCTTAGGAAGTGTCGGCGAACCGTTTTCAAACTTCGTCAAGTCGGCGCCGCATTGCGAAAGCAACGCGTTAAAGTCATCCCGATAGTTGCGTCCTGCCAACACGAGTTGATCCAACCTTGCCAGACGCTTTTCGAGAGCAGCCCAACCGAGCGGATCGAATGCGAGCGGCGAATGACGCTGCTGGGACAACCGATTGTGACGTTTCCAGAGCTGATTGATTTGCTCAAAGTCGACTTGTAACTGATCAACATTGACTGCCGGCAACGCGGCAATCCTGCGTTTCGCCGGTTGATTGATCAAAGCCCATGCGCGATTTGCGTCGCCAATTAATTTCGGCGACTGCGCGGCGTCCCAGATCACTGCCGCCGAGGTTCGGACGCGAGTTCCAATGTAGTCGGCAACTTCGCCGAGTGTCACGACCGCATTTTCATCTCGGTCTGCGGAGCCGGTCAGGGCATCGACCATCGCCGCCGCAAACAGTCCTTGCCCTTGTCGCGGATCCCACCAACTGCGTTGCCCGCGATCGGCCGAAAGCACGACCGAGATGCGATCTGGTGCACGGTTGACGATTTGTTCGCAAGCCTCCGCGAAAGATTCCGTGAACTGCCCCCAGTCCCACTGAGGTCCGACGCGCGCCGCATCGATAAACATGACGACTTTCAAGCCACGCGACGCATAACGATGTCCATCGAGCGCGGTTTCGACGGCCAAAAATAGCTCTTCGAACGCGACCCAGGAGTCGCGGTTGTCGGCGCGACTGTCCCCGGTTGCCAAGAACGGTTTGCCGCCGTCAACGAATCCGTGCGCACTCAAATAAACCATCAGCATGTCGCCGTTGGGGCCGCCCGGTGTCGCACCGGCAATCGGGTCAACGATCTGATTGACAAGTTTGTCTTCACCCATCACGCCCGAACAATATCGCGGGTCGCTGATCAGTTTGACGTTTTCGTCCGGAGCATTCGGACCGCCTTGAAACCAAGCTTGCAATAAGTCGACGTCTTCGGCCGCGTAAGGATTCGGCGATGTATACAGAGGACTATCGACCGCTCGAGAACCCGACGACGAAACGACCGAGACAATCAGCGGAACTTTCAGGCTCGGCTTTCGAAGCAATACGAAAAGAAGGACGATCGCCAACGCCACCGCGAAAGTCGTCAGCAAACTCACGCGAAACAATAGTTTTCGACGTTCGCGTCCGCGACTACCAAACTCGTTTTCTTGACGGACCGGTCCGGTTTTCGACCGTCGCCAACCGGCGCGTTGACTGGCTTTTGCCATTGTAAATACTGCGTCTTTCGATTCGGTGCGTTTTCATCCACGTTCAATCGACACAGTCTATCGAATTGTGCGAGTTCCTAAAATCGCAGCGCGTCAAACGTATCGACTCGTTAAAGTGTTTGTCTTCACCCCCTACGGCGAAAGGCTCGCACCGCAGAACGCTCTTTCTGGCAACTCGTCGCTAGCCACTCGCCTCTCCTCTCTCGGCTACTCCGGCGAACACTTCGACGCCAAGGCTCAGCAGCCTCCATTGTCCCCGATCAGCACAACGGCGCTCACTTGGATCGACCGCTACGTCAACGAAGTCCGCACAGTGAACGTCCGTCCGATCAGCGGCAGCTATCTGACCATCGGACAGCGCGGTCGCCGCATCAGCCGCAACCGCCTGGCACAAATTGTCAAAGCCGCTCGCGAATCCGCAGGCATCACCAAAGAAGGAGCTTGCCATCTGATTCGCCACACTGCCGCCTCGCTAATGCTCGAAGGAGGCGTCGATCTCCGCAGTCTTAAAGTCTTCCTCGGCCACGAAAGCCTGCAAACCACCCAGCGATACACCCACGTCACGCTCGGTCACTTGCGAAAGGTGTATGACCGCTTGGATCCGGGTGGCGACAAACCATCGAAGCACGACGATTCCAATCCCTGAATGACCTATGGCCTGGACACAGGCTCGCGAATTGGCGAGCCTATGTCGTCTTGAATGTCTCCCCTTCGCGAGTTTCCCGATGCCGCTAGGAATCCGCCCAACTGTCGACTTCGTTTTCAAACTTCTCTTTGGGAGTTTGGAAAACACCGACCTGCTGATTCACCTGCT
Organism: Roseiconus lacunae; assembly: GCF_008312935.1. Taxonomy (NCBI): domain Bacteria; kingdom Pseudomonadati; phylum Planctomycetota; class Planctomycetia; order Pirellulales; family Pirellulaceae; genus Roseiconus; species Roseiconus lacunae. Next base: position 349,591 of record NZ_VSZO01000053.1, read on the forward strand.
CAACGCGGTGTTAAAGCCAGAATCGCCAATTGAATAAGTGGAAATCCTGAATCCGTACAACGACAAGATGTTCGAAGACGACAAGTTGTCGATCGTCGACGTGAAAGCGAGGGATTCCAGTGGTGCCTGGTACGTAATCGAAGTGCAAACCACGATTCCCGTTGAGCTTCGTAATCGACTGGTGTTTTACACTGCTGAGCTATTTTCGCGTCAGATGAACGAAGGCACCTCGTACGGGGAACTCCGCCCGGCAATCAGTATCTGCTTCCTCACGGAACCGCTATTCCGGGAGGTGGAGTTTGGCACTTGCGGTTCTCCCTGTACGACGCAGCCCATTCACTGGATTTCGGAGATCAAATCCAACTACACTTGATTCAATTGTCGAAGTATCATGTTAGGGAAGCTGACTTGGTGGATGCCGATGCATTCGAACGCTGGATCTACTTTCTAACGGAGTCGCAAAATCGGGATCCGGACGAACTTCGTCAACTACTTCCCGATGCCACCTTTAGCAAGGCCACAGGAATCCTGGAAATGATCGCCAAAAGCCCCGAATTGCGTCTGATTTACGACGACCGTGCCAAGGAAGCAAAGGACCGGTATTCGGAATTGAAAGATGCCGAAGCAAGGGGAAAGCTGATTGGCCGAATCCAGACGCTTCAAGAGTTGGTGAGTGACACGATTAGCGATGACGCCATACTCTCAAGTCAGACATCTGAATCGCTTGAGAGAATGATACGGGAACTCAAGCTGCGGCTTGTCAAACGCGGGTAAAGTTCACTGCTGCTCGCGGACGCCCGTGCGGGAGCACCAAAACGCATACGACAAATTGATCTGTCAGCGTAGTCCGGCACGCCGCCAATCGCACTCTTTCATCGCGGCCATTCACGGTAATACGCAGTTAAATCTTTGAAGGCGGCCCAAGTCTTCACCTTCGCCCCCTACGGGAAAGCGATGGGTGTGGATCACTGGCGGCTCGCGCGATTCCGGCGACCGGGTATGATGCCTGGACACCTTCCCGACAAGAAGGGCATTCTGCGATAGACTTTGATTCTCAGTTACCGGTTCGTTGCTATGCCGCACGAAAGGCCGGCGGCGAATTCGATCGCGGTCGCATGCTTGATCTTCAAAGTACCTCTAATTTTTCGCCGATGTGAATCGATCGAATCCTTATCAGTCACCGTCTCCGGATGAGTCGTCAGCCGATCAGACGGTCGACGATTTGAATGAGCACATCGCGGAGGCTCCCACGGATTTTTTCGCCGATAGCCGTCAGCTCGAGCGACGCGTGGTGTGGTGGTCGACCGGTTGGTTTTTCTTCACGTTGCTGAGTTACAGCATCGTTCGCCCGATCCGAGAAACGATGGGCGCAATCGGTGGGACGAAACAATTGCAAGGTCTGATGCTGGTGACATTTGTCGTCATGCTGTTCGCCGTTCCCGCGTATTCAGCGCTGGTTAATCGGCTTCCGCGACGATGGCTGGTTCGTGTCATCGTGCATTTCTTTTCGTGCTGCTTGTTGTTTTTCAGCTTTGCCCAGCGATCGGATGTCGCTTTCGTCCAGGTCTGGTCGGCTCGAGCGTTCTTTGTCTGGGTGAATGTGTTTGCGTTGGTCGGGACAAGCGTGTTTTGGTCCGTGTTGGCAGACATCTTTAATAGCTCGCAAGCGAAACGGCTTTTTGGCCGAATCGCCGCCGGCGGCACCGTCGGCGCGATCACAGGGTCTTTCTTAGCCAGTCAAGTCGCGACCTTGGTTTCGCTACCCAATTTAGTTTTGATTCCAGTCGTGACGCTGCAAATGGGCCTCTGGTTCGCTTGGCGAACGGAGCGTTCTGTCGAACAAAGCCAAGCCGCGTTGACTGAGAATACGGCACAACCTCAGCAGCAATCGTCGGCGAATCGTTCGAACGGCGACCGGCTTGCCGCAGGAGGTCTTTGGGAAGGCATCGCCCACGTTTTAAAGTCACCTTACCTACTATCGATCTGCTTGTTTTTGTTCTTCGTTCAAGCGTCCGGTACTCAAATGTATTTCCAACAGGCGGAGATCGTCGGAAGGAGCGTTGTCGACGATCAAGAAAAGATTCGGTTGTTTGCCTGGATCGATTTCGCGACGCAAGTGTTGACGCTGTTCGCTCAGACCGTGCTGTCGGGGTTGATTCTCCGTAAGCTGGGCGTGGCCGTCGCGCTTTGCGTACTTCCGTTGATCTATTTCGTTTCCTTCACCGTGTTATCGTTTCATGCCGATCTGATGGTGGTGGCCGTCGCGATGGTTGTGGCTCGTGCGACGGCCTATGGAATCACGGTCCCTTCACGGGAGGTTCTGTTTACCGTTGTCAGCCGCGAAGACAAATACAAATCGAAGAACTTCATCGACACCGTGGTCCTTCGTGGTGGTGATGCGACCGCCGGGCAACTGCTCGGCTCACTAAAGAACTTTGCCGGGATAAGCTTTTCGGCCGTGAACCTAATCTCGCTTCCGGTCATCGTCGTGTGGATGTATGCCGCCTATCGCCTGGGCAACCGTCAGCGAAAACTCGCGTTGGGTTCAATCGCGGTCGGTAACGCAAAGGATTCCTAAGCCAATCTTTCGGTTTGATACGAACGACAAGCTATTTCTTAGCGCCAGCGGCGGTGCTTTTTCCGGATACCTGTCGCTCATCCGTTGAGCAGACCAACTCCCTAAATTTGCAAATTTCCGACGCAGCAACACGCTACCGCCAAGAACGAGTACACCGTTTTTTGGCTCATGCGCAAAGTTCGGTGAGGGGAGATGCCCGCGAGGCACGATCAACGCGTTCGCTAAACACGCCCTCACGCCCAGAGTTGACCGAGGTCGGTAAAGTGCTCACTCACACTTCAAAGCGAAAATGAATAGGACATCAAATAATCCGTAGATTCTCGCTAACCGGATTGCATCCCCTCCGTAGAGCCGTTAGCCTGTCGGGTGAATGGATAACCCACCTGTAGAGGCATCGTTTTTCTGATGAGAAAACGACGAAGTTCAGCGAATCAGGCCCCGTATTCACCAATTCGGACATCGCGTCGAAAGCGACGCCGCGTTTTAGGGTTGCAGAACCTGGAATCCAGACGCGTGCTCACCGCGGTTCCACCGGGCGACTATTCGGGGAACTTCAACCAAGACACTGAATTCCTCGACACAAACGCAGTCTACCAGATCACATCTGACGGTGTGATCGCGCCGGGAGTCAAGGTTTACGTCGGTCCTGGCGTGACAGTGAATCTCGCCAACAATGTCAATTGGCTCGTGCGAGGTGAACTGCAATTTGATGATGCTCAGCAAGTTGGTTTTTTTGACAACAACTCAAGTAATTCAATCGCCAATACCAGCATCGAGGTGCAATCGGGCGGCGCCCTTGATGCTGACAGCACTCCGTTTGTCCTACTGTCGACGGGAAACGACAACAGTTTCATCGAAGTTGAACAAGGCGGAAACTTCACAGCCGATGATTCTGACTTCTTGATCAAAAAGGTAGTGTGGCGTGGGGCTGCTGTACTCGGCCCAGAAGATGTGACGAACAATGTGTTTGGTGCAGTCGTCGGCGCGCCGGCCGAGTATCTTCCTCGGCTAGCAAACAACGATAGTTTTGCGCAAGTCGAGATCAGTGGCGAATCGGTTGTGTCGGACGTGACACTGACACAGATGGGCACCGTCACCACAACCAACCTCAAGTATCGTTTCACCAGTGACATCGAAATTGATCCTGGCGCACAGCTAAAATTCGATCCCGGTACACATGTCGAACTCGCGAATTCAGTCAATATCTCCGTCGAAGGAAAACTGTGGTTCGATAATGTGAGTGACGTCGGGTTTTTCGACGACAATTCCTACAACTCGGTCTCGACGACCAGTATCGAAGTCCAGTCGGGCGGCATTCTGGAAGCCGACAGCACGCCGTTAACCTTGGCGACCATCGGCAACGATCAGAGTTTGATTGAGATCAATGCGGGCGGCCTACTCCTTGCCGAAGACTCGGAATTCTCGATCAAAAACGTCATTTGGCAGGGAGCATCTTTGCTGAACGTCGGTGACGTCCAGAACAATGTGTTCGGCGCAATCGTTGGCGTTCCCGTCGAGCATGTACCACGACTCGAAAACAACGACAGCTTTAACCGCGTTGATCTCAGCGGAGAATCGGTCGTTTCCAGTGTCACGCTGAAGCAAATGGGCACGGTCACCACGACGAATCTCATCTATCGTTTCACCAGTGACATCGAAATCGATCCGGGGGCACTGCTAAAATTTGATCCCGGTACACGCGTCGAAGTTGCGAATTCAGTCAACATTTCCGTCGAAGGAAAACTCTGGTTTGATGACGTAAGCGACGTCGGGTTCTTCGACAACAATACCTACAACTCCGTCTCGTCGACTAGTATCGAAGTCCAGTCGGGCGGCATTCTGGAAGCCGACAGCACGCCGTTTACCTTGGCGACCACCGGCAACGATCAGAGTTTGATTGAGATCAATGCGGGCGGCCAATTCCTTGCCGAAGACTCGGACTTCTTAATCAAGAACGTCATTTGGCGGGGAGCATCTTTGCTGAACGTCGGCGATGTCCAGAACAATGTGTTCGGCGCAATCGTCGGCGTTCCCGTCGAGTACGTTCCGCGACTCGAAAACAACGACAGCTTTAACCGCGTCGATCTCAGCGGAGAATCGGTCGTTTCCAGTGTCACGCTGACGCAAATGGGCACGGTCACCACAACCAATTTCAACTATCGTTTCACCAGTGACATCGAAATCGATCCTGGGGCACTGCTAAAGTTCGACCCCGGTACACGTGTCGAAGTTGCGAATTCAGTCAACATTTCCGTCGAAGGAAAACTCTGGTTTGATGACGTAAGCGACGTCGGATTCTTCGACGACAATTTCAGCAACTCCGTTTCGACAACCAGTATTGAAGTCCAGTCGGGCGGAATTCTGGAAGCCGACAGCACGCCGTTTACCTTGGCGACCACCGGCAACGATCAGAGTTTGATTGAGATCAATTCGGGCGGCCAATTCCTTGCCGAAGACTCGGACTTCTTGGTTAAAAACGTCATTTGGCGAGGGGCATCTTTGCTGAACATCGGCGATGTCCAGAACAATGTGTTCGGCGCAATCGTCGGCGTTCCCGTTGAGTACGTCCCACGACTCGAAAACAACGACAGCTTTCACCGCGTTGATCTCAGCGGAGAATCGATCTTTTCCATTGTCACACTGACGCAAATGGGCACCGTCACCACGACGAATCTCAAGTATCGCTTCACCAGTGACATCGAAATTGATCCGGGCGCACTGCTAAAGTTCGACCCCGGTACACGTGTCGAAGTTGCGAATTCAGTCAACATTTCCGTCGAAGGAAAACTCTGGTTTGATGACGTAAGCGACGTCGGATTCTTCGACGACAATTTCAGCAACTCCGTTTCGACAACCAGTATTGAAGTCCAGTCGGGCGGAATTCTGGAAGCCGACAGCACGCCGTTTACCTTGGCGACCACCGGCAACGATCAGAGTTTTGTCGAGATCAATGCGGGCGGCCAATTCCTTGCCGAAGACTCGGACTTCTTAATCAAGAACGTCATTTGGCGGGGAGCATCTTTGCTGAACGTCGGCGATGTCCAGAACAATGTGTTCGGCGCAATCGTCGGCGTTCCCGTCGAGTACGTTCCGCGACTCGAAAACAACGACAGCTTCAATCGCATCGACCTTAGCGGCGATCCCGTCAATTCAGACACCACATTAACACAGATGGGAACGGTCACCACAACCAACCTCAAGTATCGTTTCACCAATGACATCTTGATTGCCCCCGGATCGATGCTGAAGTTTGGCCCTGGCACCACGGTAGAACTGGCGAACGCCGTCAATATTTCAGTTGAAGGAAAACTCTGGTTTTGTGATGCTTCGGAAGTGGGATTTTACGAGAGTAACTTCAGCAATTCAGTGACCACCACAAGCATCGATATTCTATCGGGCGGTGAACTTGAATCTGACAGCACACAGTTTGTCGTTTTGACAACGGGAGGCAACGACCAAAGCGTCTTAAGCGTTCAGCCTAACGGCATCTTTCGATCGAGTGGTGGTAGCGAGTACGAATTGGGCCTCGTGTCACTCGACCGCGTGACGCTGGCTTCGATTGAGAACTCAACCTTTTCAAACGCTCTGAACCTCACGGTAAATGCCGAGACCACCATTTCGGCTAAGCACAATAACTTTGGTTCGGCTTCTTTGTCCGCCACTGGACTTGCCTCAGAAACCATTGACCTCGCTGACAATTGGTGGGGGACGACGAACCCAACTGCGATCGAGAACAAGATTCTTCATCAAGTCGACGACGCTAGCCGTCCTCTCGTGCTGTTCACTCCGTTTCTTTCGCAGCCGCCTCGACTTGCGGAATACGTCCCAACTCACTTGTCGATTGGCGAGTCAATATTGGTCGCCGGACAGACGCTGACGGTCATTTATGCGATCGACAATGTCAGCCCGATTGGGAATGGCGAGAAGCAGTCCGCGGCATTCTTTTATCTCAATACGAACACTGATCAAGACGGTTCCGTTCCGCTTATCGTCGTGCCGGTAGATACGCTTTCGGCTAACAGTAGCACTGGTCTTCGCTCCGTTCAGTTAACACTTCCCGATGAGAGTCATCCAATTTGGTCAAATGGGCTGCCTGGCGACTATTCGCTCAGCATGTTGGTCGATGCGACAAACGTCATTCCTGAATTCGATGAGAAAAACAACCGGCTCTCAACCGGCACGCATGTGATCCCACCTTTAATCACCGTCGTCGAAACGGAAGGGAGCACCATCGTCAGCGAGGATGGCACCACAGACAGCCTTGCCCTGATGCTGCACCAGGTACCTTCATCCGACGTCGTTGTCACTGCCACCCCAGACGAGCAGCTCGATCTTGGAAATGGCCCTGGGCAAGCCGTCTCCATCACGATTACTCCCGCCGAAGCTTTGACGCCGCGTTCTATTTCGGTAATCGCCTCAGATGACACAATTATCGAAGCATCGCATCTCGGAAACATTACGTATGCGGTCGCTAGTAGCGACTCTAATTTCGACTCCATCGCCGTCGCGGCCACCAACGTGACCGTGATCGACAACGACTCCGTGCGAGTAAGCGAAGTGGTGATTAATGACGGCAGCTCGCAGCGGTCGTCCATTGAAAACATCAAGATCACTTTTAATGCCGAAGTGACCACGTCTCGAGAGTCATTTCGCTTACGGCATCTCGATACCGGCGAATTAACTGCTCCACAATCAACATCGTCCATCGTCGCCAACGGAAGGACAACGGTCACCCTTGTTTTTGACCGGGAAAGCGTTGTCGATGGAAGGTACGAATTGATCGTTCAAGCCCAGAACGTGACAGCCATGGGGCACCAACTGGATGGAAACGCGGACGCCATTTCAGGTGACGATTTTGTCTATCGAGCAGACGACTTCTTTCGCTTCTACGGCGACACCAATGGTGACGGCTTCGTCGATGCAATTGACCTGTTCAACGGATTCCTGCCGGCGTTCGGTTCAAACGAAGGAAACCTAAATTATCGATCCGATTTGGATTCAAACCAAGACGGATTTGTCGACGCCGTCGATTTGTTCGATCACTTTCTTCCTAATTTCGGGACAAGCCTTTCGACCTAGTGCTTTGCTCCATTTGATTGTACGGGTGCGAGTCTTCAGCCGACGGGCGTCAGCCCCGGTTATTGCTCGGAAACCGTGGCCGAATGCCATTCGGCTAATCCTTCAATCAAATGGGAACGAAACACCCGTGGGTGAGGCTCGTCCACCTTCATGTAACCGCTTTAACGCCTTTCGATGGACTTACAATGAGATACTGCCGGATTACGCTCACGATTCTTTGCTTCCTTTTGATTCCCAAATTTGCTCATTCTGCGGTGACGTACGAAGTCCTGTTTGATCAATCGACCTACGTCGGCAATCCCGGAGACACGTTGGTCGCCAATCTATTACTGCGCGAGACCGCTACCGAAGGCGACCCGAATCTGATCGCGCCGGGCAACGGACTGGGAAGTGCGAATTTCAGGGTTGCCTGGACGGGAACGACAGACTTGATTTCGTCTCTGGGTGGTCCCGGATTCATCTCTGGCGGAATCGACGTCGAAGCCGACCATGTGGTTGTGAGGCAACTTGCGTTTCCGCCCGGAGATGCAGGAGTCGAGGTTTCCCAGGGTGTTCGCGAAGTCACGATTGGCACATTCGAATTCCAAGTCCCGACGATGCTCGGCGCCGAGGCGGTTATCACTCCATCCGACCAAAGTCTCGGCAGCGACTTCGCAATTGCGGCGACTCCCACGACCATCCTCGATGGTGATCTGACTTTTCGCTCTTCGACAATTTCCGCCGTCCCCGAACCGACTCTTCTGCCACTTCTGGGAATGGCCATTGCAGGTGTATGGAACTTCCGGCGCCCTCGCCGCGATCGTTCGTAAGCCGTGTAGGTGAATGGTTCCGGAATCAGTGGGATTTTCCGGTGCGACGCACGATTCGACATCAATGGTTCGATCGAAACCGAATTTCAGCTTGATCGTCAAGTATTGACTTGGCCGGTCGGGAATTCGGTTCGTTCGACTCGCCAGATTGCAGCGAGGAGTAAGACCGCTGTCATGACGGTCAGCATCAACAGGTGCGTTGATACGGGTTCATTTCCAAAAATGTTTTCCGCTCGACTGCGAGCCTCTTCCCATTGCATCCAGTCTGCCAGTAGACCGCGCAGTCGATAATTGATTGTCAGTTTATTGACGAGCGCTGGAATAAATGAGGCGACGAACTCCACTGCCATCGTGTAAACCACGGCCGCGACCATCGTGCGGCGATAGAACAAACAGCCGATTAACAGGTACAACGCCGCATGGGCAACGCACGACAGGACACAAAGTTTGGCCAAGACCCACCAAAGCTCGTTGCCGATCTCCGTCCCGACGACACAGCAACTGATCGTTAACGCCGTCAGGGTAGAGGTCAAAGTCCAGATGACGGCGGCGAGATACTTGCCGACCAACACAGACCATCTACCGTGAGTTCGCACCGTCAGATACACCCATGTCTGACCCTCGATTTCGGTACTGATGGCGGGCGCTGCCCAAAGTAGCAAACCTAGCAAGCACGACACTTCGGTGATCAAGACGTACATCGCCATCCCAAAGGGCTGGATCATCTCCTGGGGATCGTAACGCTCGCCAAGGTCAAGTTGGATGTTGACCAACATCGCTGTCACTACGGCAATGGGGAAGGCGACAAGGACAACCCACGTCGCAATCCTACCCCACGTCATCGCACGTCGCAATTCGAACCATAGGACATCGAGCGGAGTGCTTATCGTGTTCATCCGGCTTCTCCCCGATGGTGTCTCAGCAACGAGTCGAACAATGCATCGAGCTCGCCATCGGACGAACGAATGGTTTGTACTTCTAAGTTATCGGCGATGACCCAACCCGGAAGTTGACGATACAGTTCGGCTGAATCGCGAACCGCCAGCTTCAATTCACGCGGATTCTGAGTCAGAGAAAGCGATTCGATCCACGGCACGCCGGCCAACCGATGGAGTAGCTTTTCGACGTTCGGACCGGCAATTCGAATCTGTTGACTGGTGCCGGCTAAGATGCATTCAATTTCGTTGAGGTTACCCAAGGCTAGCAATCGTCCACCATGGATCAACAGGAATGAATTGGTCACTGCCTCGATTTCATGCAGCACATGACTGGCAAACAACAGACCGCGCCCCTCGGCACGCCATTGTTTCAAGATTGTCGTCATTTCCGAACGACCGATTGGGTCCAAGCCGTTATAGGGTTCATCGAGGATTAGTAATTGTGGTCGATGGGCGATCGCTTGGGCCAACTTGGTTCGTTGCCGCATGCCAAGTGAATACGTCCCCATCGGACGGTTCATCGACTTGGTCATCCCAACCATCTCTAACGCTTCGAGTGCGAGCCGTTTCGATTCGGCACGACTAAATCCATGGAGCCGAACTTGGAATCGAACCCATTCGGCGGCCGAAACGTTGGGATACAGCACATCCGATGCGGGGCAGAGCCCGACATGACGAAGTAAGCTGCGGTTCTTCGTCGGTGCTTTTCCAAAGACTTCGACGGTTCCAATCGTAGGACGGAAATGTCCAATCAACAGGTTGATCAACGTTGTTTTTCCCGACCCGTTGGGGCCGATCAGCCCGTAGGAATCGGTCGGCAACTCGGTAACCAAATCGTTGACACCGATAACGTTCCCGTAAAGTTTGGTCACGTGGTCGAGGCGGATCATGGAGTCAGACACTTAGCCGCCCCTTGATGCGTCGGTGGATTAGAAACAGACCGATGATGGTGATCGCGGTCAGCACGATTGCCGAAGGCCAAACACTTCCCGCCGTCCGGTCGACCCCGAAGATCCATGCCTCGACTTTCCCCAACATGTGAAACGGCGATAAAGGTCTCCAGCGATCTAGGTCAACGCCCATGCTCTCCCAATCGATCGGACCGCGTTGTCGTCGACGCGGCGGACGCTCGGATTGCATTTGCGAGAACGTCAGGAATTGATACGCCACAATTCCCATCACCCACGTGGCGAACCAAGCAAACGTGGCATAGCGGCTTTCTGAGGTGAACGAGGAGTAAAGAATCGCGAGCATCGTGGTCGGAACCAACAGTACGACCGACGCTGCGAAGATCCGAAAGGGGATGTCAATCGTTTCCGCAACAACCGAGAGATCTGGAGACAGCAAGATCCCCAGAACGTAAAGCAGCAACGCCGGCAGTGTCACCACGGCGACTAGGAAGTACCAAATCACCGACGACTTTCCGATGATGTATTGCAGCGGCGTCAGGGGGCGGGAAAAGTACATCAAATACGCCTTGGTGCGCAAGTCATACGAGACCAGCAGAGGCGCGATCATCCCGATTAAAGCCACCATCGCGAACAGTTGTGGGAATCGAAAATAGGTCAAAATCAAAATCGACCACACCTCGTGTCGAGCAGCCTCGTGATCCTGCAAGATCGCATTACCCAGATCGGGACGCCCCAGCGGCTGACTGACGAAGCCGACGATCATTCGCTGTAAGCCTGGCTCGGTTGAAGAGTATTCAAAAGCGAAAATCCCGAATGCCGGAACGAGCACGGGGAGCCAAGCGAGCACCAGCATCAGACGCAGCCAACGTCGCTTCATGATCAGCGAAATGCCACCTCGAGCGACGACAACCGGACGCCATAAATGACGTGTCCGATCTCCGCCCCACGCGCGATACCCTAGCCGATTAAACGCCATCACGGTCCTCTACGATCATCGGTGCTAGGGCGTTCTAGTGCTGCGATAGGGGCAGTTCGATCGTTTCCCAAATCGCCGGCTTCCGCTTTCGCGATCGTTGCTTCCGCGGCGACTTCAATGAAGATCTTCTCCAGCGAATTGACCGCCGGTTCCATTGCTCGAATCGAAGTCTCCGATTGTTCCGCCCACTCCCAAATGAGGTGTGTTTGGTCAGGATTGATTCCGGCAATCTTTAATGTCCGCGATTCTTCGTTCCAAACCGACGCGTTCCCTGCCTCGGACGCCACGCGAACGATGTCATTCGGATCGCCGATGATCGACAAATGCATTGTTGGCTCGATCGGTCGGCTCAACTTTTCAAGCGAATCGGCCATCCGCAGTTGTCCGTTGACCAAGATCACCACGTGGTCACAAACGGCCCGGACGTCCGACAGGATATGCGTCGAAAGGATGATTGATTTCGAATGCTTGGCAGCGAGGTTGCGGATTCGTTTCAGCATCGCCAAACGCTGATCGGGATCCAGCCCCGTCGTCGGTTCGTCCAAGATCAATAGCCTCGGGTCATGAACTAGCGATTGGGCGAATTTCAGTTTTTGTCGCATCCCGGTCGAGTAAGACTCGACCTCTCGGTAGCGTTCTTCGCCGAAGCCGCAAAAATCCATCATTTCATGGCTTCGACGCAATGCTTCTTTGCCCGATAGGCCCGACAATTCGGCCATCAAACGGACGGATTCGATACCGTCCAATCCTGCGATGTAACAATCATCTTCGGGAAGGTAGCCGATGGAATCTCGAATCAGTTGCCCATCGCGCGGCCATTTAAAATCGAGCACGCGTCCGCTACCGGATTGCGTTTTGAGCAGTCCGAGTAAGGCCTTGATCAGGGTGCTTTTGCCTGAACCATTTGGCCCGAGCAGTCCCGTCACCCCCGGCGGAATCTTAAGCGTCACATCACGCAATGCATCGACAGCACCATAGCGTTTGGTGACATGATCGACTTCGATGATATTTTCAGTATCGATGATCATCCGCCGCGTTGTGAATCTTGGATTGATTCGCCGATCGAATACGTCGCACGAATTGACTTCGAGACCCGATGCGTGCGCACCAAGCCGCCGTTTGCCAAATCCAGAGAAGATGTAGGAACGACCGCACCTCGCTAGCCGTTGAAGTACAGATCTTATCCGACGTTTGACGAGGTTTAGAGATTACCCAATCTCAGTGATGTGTGCCTTCTCGAATCAAAACGAATGTTTCAGGGTATGGGTATCTCGCTGGCATCGCATCGATCTTGGTATGACCGAACGCAAAATTTTCCCTGTTCCAATTTTCATTGGCGATGAGCCGTCTGGCGTTCGTGACGGTTCTTTGAAATAGCGGGCGCTAACGCTGGGCTGTCCGAAACTTGCGATTGAGTCACGAAACCTGATTGATCGGATTCGATCGTTAGTTCAACGCGTCGAACGTGTCGTGTGCAAGCCTTTGGCACGCAGTTCTTCGAGATAGTCGTAGCCCTTCCAAGTCAGAACGAGGGGACCTTTGTTGGCGAGTGTTTCGGCACCGAGTTCGACGAATCCAGCGTCGGCAACTAAGAACAAGTGGGTGACCACGTGGTCGCGCTCATAGCCTTCGATTTGAATCGATCCTTTAAAGAGTCTCGCGCCTTTTTCTTCGACAAATTCCAACAGCTTGCGAACCAGGTACATGTCTCGCTTCATGAATTCGACAACCACGCAATGAGAATCGAAGGACCGGAGAGATCGGAATACGTGTTGCCGAATGCAACACCGCCTTGCCTATCGGCATGTTAAAGGATGAAGGTTGGTCGGAACGATCGGATCAGGCAAGGAGTTCGATCTCGATGTCATTGGGATCGCTTGGGCCAAGTTTTCCGATAAGTCGTTTCCTGGCGGAGTTAATGCGTTTTTGGTCTGGGTAGTCACTGCGGGCAACACCAATTGTGGCTGGCAACGGTGCTCGCTTCGGATCAACCCGCACGACCGGTATCGCAGCATCGCCCATCGTCATTGGTCGATACCGCACACCGTTTGAGCTCAATGGAATCTTCACGACCGACGATGAGTGTATCGAAACGGAAGCGTCAATCCTGATTGACGCCGATGCCCTCAGCAATCAATTTTGACCAAGGACGGTCGGATGGATCATTTCTTCCCTTTGGAAGAGCTGTCGAGAATTAGCGATGCCGCCGTGGAAGTGAATCGACGCGATGCGCATAAAGCCGCATTAGCAGGGGGTCTGTTGCCGTTCTCGATTTTCCCGGACGCGCTCTTTGGCAACGGCAAAGCGAACTGTCCACTTCAGACAATTCGGGAAAAACGGTTCGATACGTTGGTCGCAATTCTGGCCGCACAGATCGATGCGTTGTGGTGCGGCCGTCAAGGTGATTGTGCCCGAGCCGTCGCGTGCGATGTTCTTACGTACGCGTCGCATCTGCCGTGGCGGATGCAACAAGGGATGAACGTTGCTCTGCTGTGGCTGGAATATTACAGCGTCAAGCATACCGGGACAAAGCTGTCCAATCATCGACCATCTGACGTCCGCAGGGTTCTTAACCAGGGCGAAACCCGGCGTACATCGCACTCGCCGCCATTGATCTGTTGGGACGACGATCATCTATTGCACATGGCCGCCGCCGGACTTGCCATGGTCGGTCGATTGGTAATTCACTCGCGAACGCCGGCCCGAGAATTAATCGGACTCGGTTGGAGCGAAGAGTGCCAGGACGCCAGTAATTTGGTTTCGATTCCGGCACCGCCACAAGCCGACCTTAACGAGCACTATGACGTCGTGATCATTGGTAGCGGTGCCGGCGGGGCGACAATGGCGGCACGCCTGACCGCAGAAGGTAAAAAAGTCTTGATCGTCGATTACGGCGATTATGTCAGTCCGGATGCGTTGATTCAAAAGCAACGGCGGCCGGATGGCTCGGTGCAACTCTCGCCGCCACGGAGCGACGAGGTGCTCTATCGTCTTTACAAAGACGCCGGCGCACAGATTAGCGGTGGGCTGGGAAAGGTCCACAGCAAGCTCGAATTGATCATGCCAAATCGGCGAAAGCGGATACCCGTTCGTCAAACGATCAATATCTGTCAAGCGAAAGTGTTTGGTGGCGGGCCGTATGTCAATAATGCCATCCACCTTCCGATCAAACGCGAAGTCTACGAGACGAATTGGGCCGGTCGGCAACCTGTCGGTGTCGATTACGATTCACTGTTGGCGATCATGAACACCGTCAACGCCGAATTGGGAGTCAATACAGATGTGACCGATCAGCAAATCAGTGATCGTAGTTTGCGCTTTGCAGAAGGGTGTCGACTCATCGGCGAGCATCCCGAACCGTTGCCCGTATCGATTCGCAAAGACTGCAGCGGGTGCGGAAGCGACAATTCCGTTGACAGTTTCGGACATCATGTCGGTGGCGTGCACCCGTATGCTCCCGATCGACCGAATAGTTATCTCGTTCAAGCGATGAACAATGCCAACCCGGTTCGGGTATCGTATCGAACCGAAGCGACAAACCTGCGATTGGGGCGAAACGAATCTGGCAGTCCGACCGTGACAGGTATCGATGTCGTGCGAAAGGATGAACGCGGTGCCTGTCATCGGGCTACCGTTAGCGCGAATCAATACGTCGTCGCGTCTGGGTTTGGGCCCACGACCAAGTTGCTTGCTCAGGGACTGAGCCGTTCGGGGCTTCGGAATCGGCAGATTGGCAAACGGTTTTCGGCCAACGTGGGTACGGCCGTCTATGCGATGTTTGAGAAGCCGATTTGGCCAGCCGGATCGGCGCGGCCCGAACCCGGGGTGACGCAGTGTTACATCGTCGAGGGGAGGTCGATCGAAGAGAACGGTCGTGTGGTCGAAGAACCGGCGCTTGAAAACTGGTTTCACTTTCCTGGCACGGTAGCGTTAGCGTTGACCGGTTGGTTCCAACACTTTGCCTGCGCGATGCGGAAATTCAATCATTTGTCGATGGCGGGAATTGTCGTTCCGACGAAGGTCCGAGATTGCAATTACATCGACGCTTGTGGCAACGTGCACTTGTCGCTTGATTGCGACGAGTTCGACTTGCTGTTGCGGGGGATGAAACGGATCGCTCGGATCTATTTTGCCGCAGCGACCCCGGATGATCCTGTGACGTTGTATTTACCGACCAAGGCGATGCTGATGCGGAACGGTTGTCCGGCCACGATTCGTAACCTTGATGATTTAGATTGGGCGATCCGTGAAATTCGTAAACGTGGTCCGGCGTTTGTCAACCTACTAACGACGCATGGTCAAGGCGGAACCGCACTTGGCGATGTCGTCGATCCGGAATCTTTCCTCGTCAAGACCGACGGCGGTGACGTGGATAACTTGACCGTCGCCGACGCATCGCTGTTTCCCGCCGGATGCGAGATCAACCCGCAGCTGACGCTCAAGGCATTGGCGAAGCTCTCCGCCGAGAAAGTGCTTGATCGGTTGGGGCTAGAACCGAGTGCCGTGCCGTCGCCTTCGGATTACCCGTCCAATGCGTTCGGCTGATTCAACAATGGCGTTCGGCAGTATCAAAAATCTGCACTCGGCAAACCGCAGAATTGCTAGACCGCCGGGACCAACCAGGCAGCGAGGACGGTCACCAGCAGCGCTGACAATCCCATCGCGGTGCTCATCGGTGAGATGACTTTCAAGCCTTCCGATTCAGTCATCCCGCTCATTCGCGTGATCACCCAAAAGGCACTATCGGTCATCCAGGAAACCGGTTTGCTTCCCGCCCCGATCGCCATTGCCAAGTAAACGGGATGGAAAGGCAAGTTTTCGCTCGTGGCGAACCCTTGCAACACTCCGGCGGCGGTGATCATCGCCACCGTCGCCGATCCCTGTAACGTGCGGATCGCGGTTGTGACTAAAAATGCGACCGGTAGCAACACCAGACCAGCGTTTGTATCGACGAGGTCACTGACGGCGGTCGCGATCCCGGCAAAGTAAAGCATCTTCCCAAACGCACCACCTGCGGCGGTGATCAGGATGATGTTGCCGGCCGAAGCCAGCGAGCGACTAACCAAGCTTTGTCGACGCTCGGGGGCAACAAAGCGAACCAAATGAAATGCCATCGCCAACCCAATTGCGATAGCGATATTTTTATCACCGATAAACAAAAGAGCGTCGGTGATGCCCCCGGTCTCCAGTTTTCCTGCGTCGAGCAGATACCGGATCACGCTACCTGCGGTGATCAACACAACGGGGACCATTATCGGCAGCAACGCGGCGATCAAGCCGGGGCCAACCCTGCGGTTTGCCGTCGCAGCAGAATCAAAATCAGCATCGTCCGCCCCTGCGTCCGCTTGGTCATCCGGCGTCGACTGCCCTTCGAAGTCGGTCGCGTCGGTCCGCAGCGGTACGTCGACGAAGTGATTGATCACTCTCGCCGACGCGAGCGATAGGGTGCTGCTGAGAAAGCCAATCGAGAGCCCTGCGATTAAGACGACGCCGACGTCGATGTGCAATATTTCCGCGACTTGCAGAGGTCCCGGTGTTGGCGGAATCAATGAGTGTGCGATCGAACCACCGGCGAGGATGGCAAGGATGAAGAGCACGTAGTTTTTTCCGACCGCCTTACGCATCGACCGGGCTAGTGGCACCATCAGGTAAAACACGGTATCAAAAAACACCGGGATGCCGATCACGAACGAACTGAGGGCTAGCGCCTCGGGAGCCCGTTTGGGGCCGGTGACCGCAAGGATCCGTTGCACGATGGTATTCGCGGCTCCTGATTCGCTGAGCAATCCGCCGATCACGCTGGCTAAGGCAATGAGGATGCCGATTCGACCGACGGTGTTGCCGAATTCGGTCGACAGGCGTTTGACAGAGCTACTGTGCGAGAATGACTCAGCTTCTTTGGCGGTGAAGCGTTCCGCCGCGACTTCTTGTTCGGCGTGTTGCCGCAGTGATTCCGAGTCGGTTAAAGACGCAACGAGCAACCCTGCGAGTAACAGAGTCACAAAGGCATGCAAGCGAAAACGCAGGATACAGACAAGGACGACGGTAATCGCGAGCGCGACGATCCACCAAATATTCATCTAGGTTTGTCAGCCGGGGAGCAAATTTGACTGCGGCAATCCGTCAATCTGGTCGACAGACCGAAAGAGGCGTAGATTATGCGAGCCAGAAACTTAGCAGATTTGGGAGACAGGCGTGGTCGTCGTCCCCCAAGTCAGTCATTTGTAAGCTACAAAGGAATTTGTCCTTCGACCTCCGCGGCTCGATTGCCGAATAGGGGTTGAGTCAGAAGAGTCTTGGAACGTGTACGAGATCGCGGAATTTGATCTCGACCTCCAATGCTTTTCTTCCGATGCTGCGTCGCGAATGAAGGCAAGATCCGTGAGCCAGAGGGCGGACGGATTCAATTTCGATCCTCACACCACCGGTCAATCAGTCCCGTGTCCGACAGCCGTTCCGATACCGAGGTTTCGTTTTTTGAAAAGCACGAGTTTGCCATACGGCGGCTGCATTCGCTGACTGGCATTGTCCCGCTTGGTCTTTACATGGTCGTTCACTTGACGACCAACGCCAGTTTGCTCAACGGCCCCGAAACGTTTCAGCGGGCCGTGTTCATGATTCATAGCCCTGGGCCGTTGCTTCCGCTGATCGAGTGGGCATTCATTTTCCTGCCGCTGCTCTTTCATGCGATCTTGGGTGTTTGGATCGCGAAAACCGGGCGATCCAATAGCGGACAATATCGGTTCGCCAACAACAAACGCTACACGTGGCAGCGGTGGACGGGAATGATCGGCCTCGTGTATCTATTCTTGCACATCATGCACTTGCACGGCGGGTTCCATGCGAAGTGGTGGATCGATTCGATTAGCGGTTTCGGTTTCGGGATGTTCCACCCCTACAACGCGGGGAGCTCGCTGGTCACCGCGATGGACTTCGGATGGGGCATCGTCTGGCCGGTGATCTATCTGGTGGGCGTGCTCTCACTCGTCTATCACCTCGCGAACGGACTTTGGACGGCCGGCATCACTTGGGGGTTATGGATCAGCCCTGAAGCACAGCAGCGGGCGACAAAAGTCTGTGTGGCCTTTGGCATCGTTCTTTCGGTTATCTCATTGGCCGCTTGGGCCGGTGCTGTTATCCCTGGCGAAGAAGAGGCCCAGGCGATGGAGCAGGTCGAAAATCGTATGTATGAAGCAGGCGTTGCGGCCGGTATGGTTCCAGAGAACCCTGAGAAACGGACGCAACACCACGATCAAGCCGATCAATCACCTGAGAGCGGCGACGCCGAGGGCGAAAACGACGGTCCTGCCGCCGAAACCGCAATGACCGAGTTCAATCCCGCATCGTAGCTGCGTCGATTCGCCGGCGAAATTGATCGCCGACAAAACGCTTGCCCTACAAAACGCACTCACCTCCTTAGTAACAACCACGTAATCGCCATGGCAAATCACAGAGTCGTCGTTATCGGCGGAGGTCTGGCCGGACTGGCCAGCACGATGAAACTGGCCGAACTGGGCATCCACGTCGATCTGATCAGTCTGACTCCCGTTAAACGTTCTCACAGCGTCTGCGCACAAGGTGGCATCAACAGCTGCAATGATCAGACACGCCAGCTCGGTGACAACGAATGGAAACACTTTGACGATACCGTCTACGGTGGTGACTTTCTCAACCATCAGCCGCCCGTCAAGGAAATGGCGTATTGGGCGCCCAAGGTAATCGACTTGATGGACCGCTTGGGGGTGCCGTTTAACCGCACAGGCGAAGGGTTTCTTGACCGGCGTCGTTTCGGCGGAACGCTGTATAAGCGAACCGCGTTCGCCGGTGCGACAACCGGACAGCAACTGCTTTACGCCTTGGACGAACAGGTTCGGCGCCGCGAGTCCGATGGCCAGGTTCGCAAGTTTGAATTCTGGGACTTTCAGGGTCTGATTCAGGATGGATCGGGTCGTTGTCGCGGCGTGGTCGCCCAAGACATGGTTTCGATGGAACTTCGTGCGTTCCCGGCAGACGCCGTCGTCGTGGCGACAGGCGGTTGCGGACTGATTTATGGTCGTAGCACCATGAGTGTGTTTTGCTCGGGCAGTGCCGCCAGTCGTTGTTTCCAGGCCGGCGCGAAATACGGCAACGGTGAATTCATCCAGGTCCACCCGACCGCGATTCCCGGCAGCGACAAGCTACGATTGATGAGTGAGTCTGCGCGGGGTGAGGGCGGGCGTGTTTGGGTCCCGCGAAAACCTCACGACAGCCGCGCGCCCCGTGATATCCCTGCCGGCGAACGATACTACTTCCTCGAAGAACGCTACCCGGAATATGGAAATCTTGTTCCACGTGATATCGCGACACGCGAAATCTTTGATATTTGCGTCAATGAGGGTCTGAGTGTCGATACCGAGCGAATGTGCGTCTACCTTGATCTGACGCATATTTCCAAGAGCGAACTTGATCGAAAGCTGGGGGGGATCCTGGAAATTTATGAAAAGTTCCAGGGGGTCGATCCACGCATCGAACCGATGCGAATCTTCCCGGCAGTCCACTACAGTATGGGCGGTTTGTGGGCCGATTACGTGCGAACCGCTGAAGGTGGATTAGAGCCGGGGGCGCCGAAGAATCACATGACCAACATCGAAGGCTTGTACGCCATCGGTGAATGCGATTACCACTACCACGGTGCGAATCGCCTTGGAGCTAATTCGTTGCTGTCGTGCATCTTCACCGGCCTGTTTACCGGTCCTTCAATCGTCAACTACATCCAAAATCAAGACGAAGGCCACGCAGATCTTGCTTCAAGTGACGTCGAAGCTGCTGTCAAGAAACAGCAAGAGCGGCACGACAACCTGCTCAAAGGCAATTCCGGCAGTGACGAGAATCCTTACTTGATTCACCAGGAGTTGGGCGACGTGATGACACGCGCGGCGACTGTTGTTCGCCGCAACGACCAGTTGAAAGAAGCTGTCGAAACGGTCAACGAATTGCATGAACGGGCGATGAAAGTCAGCCTGTCAGATACCGGCTCGTGGTCGAACCAAAACGTGCTGTTCTCGAAATCGCTGCAAGACATGTTCCCAATCGCAAAGTGCATTTTGCAAGGGGCGTTGCAGCGAGACGAATGTCGCGGAGCCCATTACAAACCTGAATTCCAAAAACCATCGTTGACCGCCGAAGATCCGGCCGAACGGCGTAGGCAGGCGGAGCAGTGGTTGGACGAATTTGATCGAAACAACGACAAGTTTCTCAAAAGTACGATCGCGGAGTACGATCACGCCACGATGAAACCAAAGTTGTCGTATGAAGCGGTTGATACCTCGTTGATCCAGCCACGACCTCGTCTTTATGGCTTGGTCGGTGCCGATATCATTGAGCAGGTATTTAAGGAACGTGCCGAAGCGAAAAAGAACGGCAAAAAGGAAGCTGCCGCCGCGGCAAGTTAACGTTGTTTGGATGGATGTACGCTCCGTCGTCGGCGGAGCGTATCATCTTGGTGCTAAGATTAGCCGAATGGCGTTAGGCACGGTTGTGCAGCTAACTACCATCGGCCGACGAATCACAACGGAACGTAGAATTGCAACGAAGTGCTCGTTGCATACCATGATGGAGGTCGGTTAAAGACCGACCGCAAGACAACGCGAAAGCACGCGGTGAATCGCGTCGGGTTGCCAAGATCGCGATCGGTCAGGGCTTCATTGGCCGAAACGTAATCCGAATCCCCATTTTTAATTCCCTTTAAGGTTCTCCATAGGCTGACGTCATGATTGCCCTCGACGAACATGCGAAACGCCCCGAATTCATCAACGTCCGTGTCAAGCGACAAGACGGTCCCGGTAAAGAACCGTATTGGCAGTTATTCAAAATCGATTACGAGCCCGAATTAAATGTGATCACGGTTTTGCAGCGAATCGCGGCACTCGGAAAGGATTCCGACGGCAAAAAGGCGCTGCCGGTTTGTTGGGATTGCGGATGCTTGGAAGAGGTCTGCGGGGCTTGCACGATGGTTATCAATGGCCGGGTTCGCCAGAGCTGCAGTGCTTTGGTCGACCGTTTGTTGCAAGATAACCCGGACGAATTGGTGCTCGAGCCGATGTCGAAGTTCCCGGTGATTCGAGACTTAATGGTCGACCGGTCACGGCTATTTCGTGGGCTCAAACGCGTAAAAGCGTGGGTCCCGGTCGACAGTTACTACGACATGGGTGCCGGCGAGCGACAGCTGCGGGAAATGCAGGAGCGGAACTATCCGCTCAGTCAATGTATGAGCTGCGGTTGCTGTCTTGATGCTTGTCCCCAGTACAACAAGATCGAACTGGAACGTAAGCCTGGCGAAAGTGACGAGGATTTTGAGGCACGCAAAAACGAGGCCTATGACAAGGCGTTCGTTGGTCCACATGCGATTTCACAGGCGATGCTGTTTAATAACCATCCCACCGGCAAGGCACTCGCGGGTGAGCGATTGGATGCACTGATCGAGCCCGGAGGGATTCAGGCGTGCGGGAATGCGCAAAACTGTGTCGCGGTTTGCCCCAAGGAAATTCCGCTCACCACCTCGATCGCGCGAGCCGGACGGGCGACGACGCTGCATACGATTCGCAAGTGGTTTGAGAAGTAGACACAGCCGACGCGATCAGTTCTTTTACGCGGATCGGAGCGAGCCTGTTGAGGCGCGACAGACATCGCGTATCGATCGGTCGTCGGCGAGGTGAATCGTGGGGATGTTTGCGGCGATTAGCGGGCCAGCCGCCTGACCATATTCATTTGCATCAAGCGTGTTGATAATCGCCGCGACCGCTTTGCCGCGACGGGCGAAGCTGACCAGCATCGCGATTGTTTCCGGGGTCGGCTGCTGAAAGATTGCCAGTAGTGTCGTCTCGCTGCTGATCCGCGACTCGGCTTCGATTAACAGCTGGGCAAGCGACATTCCATCGCTGCGTTCCAGTCGGGCTAGCTGGGTGCGAAGTTTCTGAAAGTGCGCCGGTCCACGTCCTGCGTCGACGATCACCGGACGTAGTCGATCGTTCTTGTCGGTCATCTGTGCAGATCGTTTCGCTTGTTCGCGAACACGATGGTCACCTTTCCACCCGTCGATGCGAATTCGGTCCGCGGCATCTCGGCCGTTGGTGACCATTGCAAATGGCTGTGATTGCTCCATCAATGCACTTGCGATCGATGCCGCTGCCGTGATCGCCAGATCTGTTCGAACCGGCTCGTTGTGTGAGGGGTTGGTGTCGACATGAAGGTCCAAGACTAACGTCGCACCAGCGATCGAGGTCGGTTCGTAAACCTTGCTATGCAGGATCCCAGTTCGAGCCGTCGCCGACCAGTGAACTCGTCGCATGGGGTCGCCGGGCTGCCACTGGCGGATGCCACGCAAGCGGGTTGGATCTTCGAACACGTTGTCTCGCATCCGGATCTCGCCCATCGGACGTGGGGATGCAATGTCGTAACCGTCAAGCGTCATCACCTTGGGAAGCACGGTCATGTATTGAGGCTGTGTGCCTACCCGGTAGCGACGGTACAAGCCCATGACGTCACCCGTTTCGAGTACCGTGGGACCGATTTGAAAGTACCCGCGTCGGTTGCATCGGACTGTGTAGGAAACCTTTCTCGTTTGGCCTCCCCAGAGCAGCATCACACCCACTCGGTCGCCTTCAATTTCAAGCGTGGGTGGATCGTGAATCGTTGTCCATCTCGGCACCAAATCTTCGACTAGCAGCCAAACCACAGGGATACGCGACGTATTTTTAATCGTCAGTTCGACCGCGAATGATTCACCAACGTGCAGTTCCTGGTTCTTACTGACTCGGGTTGCGATTGTGGCGGTCGCCCAGGTCTTCGCCAGGAATTGATTGAGTACGACGACCGCTGCGGCAACGATCGCCGTTAGGACCCACAGTGAAGCACCAAACACTAATCCGATTAACAAAACGGCCGCCGTGGCGGCTAGGACTTTAAATAGTCCCGACGGCTCGGCAGAGGCACTCGTCTCGTTGGCGGATGAAGTCATCTCGTTAGTGTAGCTAGAAAGCGTTACCTCGATGTGATCGTAATCACCAAAAGATAGGTCCGCTTTGCGTTCATCGCCCATACCGCGATGCGATGACGAATTTGAGCGTGGTGCACCAGTCGCCGTGTGTTCGCTCCCGTTGTCGCGACACGACCGTGGTTAACGCAAGTCGGCAAATCTTGCTGTCACTTATGGAAGACACATCAGACTGATAGCCCTTGTCGTCGAGGCAAATCTTGTTGGCGTGGAAGCCAAGGTTGGTCTGAAAAGAGAATGCGGTCGATTTTGCAGAGAGTAGGCCAAGTCAGTGACAGGTTGTGACACTGGATCGTCGTTTAGATAACGACATCGGCGAGTCAGCGAAACTTTTTTTGCTCACTCGGATCGGTGAATGTAGTAATTGGTTGGGCCGCTGGCGTGGACGCGTTTCATGCGTCCAGCCCGCTTTTCGACCACCGATCGGTGTGGTTTGGGACCATCCGATTCGGCGATATCGCCTTCGATTTTAGGGGCTTGGCTGATATTGACCAATACGTAAGCCAAGCAGGCTAAAGTCACTCCAATCCAAATCATAAGAATCACCATTGCTGCATCGCCTTTGAGGGCTTGCCCAGAACACACATCGAAACAGCGACGAACGCAATCAACGTTCCACTAACATTCATTTTCTGTGTTTTCATGGCAAACCGGGAAGGTGCACATTCCAACGTTAGCTTACGTCAATGTTCGGCAAAGACGCATAGCTGTATCAAACGAATTTAAGATAACGCCCCCGCTTGATGGCGATCTGCTAACTATTAATCGGAATCTCCGACTGGGAACCGACGTCTAAAGTGAGATTTCACCCGGATGGCGGAAACCCGAAGCCAAGGTGGGGGAAGGCAAGTCGATCATCGTCGGGCCAGCCTCTACACGTTGGCAGGTACACGAACGCTTTATTGGGGCGTTTGACGCTCGTGCACTCAGTATAAGACCCAATCAATCTTCCCCGTCGCAGTCCGGCAAGGGATGATCAATTCGATCACAGGTCATCATTGCATATTCCCGCAACAAGATGCATCAGCAACTCGTTAGGAAAGTTCAGATTTACGACTTTTGGTTCCCCTCGGTCAGCGAAGATTACTGATCAGGTAAACCAGAAAAGTGGTTCGGTCGATGTACTGCTGCCTAAGCGGGGCGAAGTGTCCAGCTTCATTCAGCAACCCATCGCGTTCTTCGATGAGTCGTTGGTGCCGTGGGGTTACAACTGGGTGCTGCTCTTAAGAACGGGGACGAGTAACGCCAGGACGACGGCAAGGACAAAGAATGCCATCACGAGGAGCATCATCGGTTCGAGTAGTCGGACGAACAAATCCAATCGGCGAAACGTGCGTTTCTCCAGCGAGTCGGCGATCTCCGGCAGTACTTTTTCCAACGAGTTGCTCTCCTCGCCCACACTGATCATTTCGACCACCGAAGCTGGGAAATAGCCGGAACTTCGTAGCGGCGATGCTAGCGATTCGCCTCCGCGGATGTTTTCGGTCGCATTGGCAATCGATTGGCTCAGGAGCGTGTTTGCCGCTGCCGATCGACTGATTTCGAGTGACTTCAGAATTGGGACGCCATTTCCGAGCAGTGTTCCTAGGACACGGCAGAAGCGAGAGACGGCGAGATTCATCAAGATGTTTCCCAGGACGGGAATCTTTAGCTTGGTTTTGTCGACGAACTCCCGTCCAGCTTCGCTTGCCAACTGGACTTTTGCGACGATCAGAAGCACAGCAAATCCGACGACGATCAGCCAACCATAGTCTTGCAAGACGTTGCTGAAACTGAGCAGTGATTCGGTGTACCAAGGCATCTCTCCCTTCGCTCGCAGGCGATCAAACATCGCGTCGAATTTGGGAACGAAGAACACGAGCAAACCGGTGATCACGACCGACCCGACGGAAAACAAGAACACCGGATAGGCGAGAGCGCTAATCGTGCGTCCTTTAAGATCTTCTTGAAGTTCGGTGAAAGTGCCGACGCGATCGAGGGCATCTTCCAAGAAACCACCCTCGGTGCCCGCACGCACCATATTGATTGCCATGTCAGAAAACACACGCGGGTAGCGGGCCATCGCGTTGCCGATCGGTTCGCCGTCCTCGACTCTTGACCGGATGTCTTTGATAATTCCACCCAAAACCGCATCGGTGCTTTGTTCGCCGAGGACCGTCAATGCGCGCAGCATTGGTACGCCACTGCGCAACAGTGCCGCCAATTGGCCGTAAAAGATAGCCATTGTCTGGCCTTTGACCTTTTTACGATTACCAAAGAGCGCCGCCCCGGCGGATTTGGAATCCGAGGCGCTGACTTTCGATGGGAACAGCGACTTTTCGCTCAGCAATGATGCGACTTCGCGCTCGTTCGTTGCTTCGATTGTTCCCGTGACGGTTTTGCCCGTCATATCACGGGCGGTGTAGGAATAAACCGGCATCGTGCTAGATCACCTCACCCTTGGTTACGCGAAGAACTTCGTCGACACTGGTATTTCCCGCAATCACTTTGTCCCATGCGTCCATTCGCAGCGTCCGCATGCCGGTCGCTACGGCGGTTTTTCGGATGTCCCAACTGCTCGCCCGCGCCTGGGCTTGCTCACGTATTTCGTCGTTGGTGACCAACAGTTCGTAGATCCCCATTCGGCCGCTATAACCGAGCTGGCGGCATTCGCGGCAGCCGACGGGGCGATAGAACGTGCACCCTTCTGAACGGTCCCACGGGAAATCATTGGGCAGTTCATCGCGGTCGGGGGAGTAGGCTTCTTTGCAGTGCGGGCATAGTCGTCGAAGCAGACGCTGTGCCATGACGCCTTCGACGGTGCCCGCGACCAGGAACGGTTCGACGCCCATGTCGGACAACCGCGTGAAAGCGCCCGATGCATCGTTGGTGTGCAGCGTGCTGAACACCAAGTGACCGGTCAACGAAGCTTGGATCGCATTCTCAGCCGTTTCCAAGTCGCGGATTTCCCCGACGAGCACAATGTCGGGGTCATGCCGCAAAATACTTCGAAGCGATGCGGCAAATGTAAACCCAATTTTGGAATGCACTTGGATTTGGTTAATTCCATCAAGCTGGTACTCGACCGGGTCTTCCGTCGTGATGATCTTCGTCGCGTCGCTGCGGATTTGCAGTAAGCTGCTATACAGCGTCGTCGTTTTACCACTACCGGTCGGCCCGGTCACCAAGATGATGCCGTGTGGCAATCCGATCAATTGGCTAAAGCGTCCGTAGACCTCCGATGCCATCCCTAGCTTGCCGAGATCGAACACCATCGCGGACTTATCGAGCACCCGCATCACCAAGCCTTCGCCGTGAATCATCGGGATCACGCTTAATCGAATGTCTACTTCGCGCCCGTGAACACGCAGTTTGATTCGGCCGTCTTGGGGAAGACGCTTTTCGGCGATGTTCAATCGAGCCATGATCTTCAAACGGCTGATGATCGCTGCCTGAAAGCGATTGATCTCCGGTGGGGTCGGTTGGCGATGTAAGATCCCGTCGATCCGATAGCGAACGACCAATCCATCGGATTGTGTTTCGATGTGAATGTCACTGGCGCGGACTTCGATCGCTTCGAGCAGAATTTCGTTGACAAGGCGAACGACTGAGGCTTCCTGGGCCATCTCGCTCAATTCGCTGCCATCGGTCTCCAGTTCTTCCAGTAATTCGACGTCTTCGTCTTCGGCGGCGGCCGCCATTAAGTCTTCGACCGTTTCACTACCGACGCCAAGATGCCGTTTCATCAGTCGCGCGATTTCGGCTCGCTCGGCGATCACCGGAACGATGTTCTTTCCCGTTGCCGCACTGGCTTCGTCGAGCGGGTAAAGATCAAACGGATCTGCAGTCGCGACGACAATTGACCCATGCTGGAAACGGATTGGGAACAACGATTGGCGATAGATTAACCGCTGTGGGAAACCTTCCAAGGCAGACAGGTCGACTTCGGTTTCTCGCAGGTCGACGAACTCCAAACCGACTTCCTCGGCGAGCACCGCCAAAGCTTCCCGCTCGTTCAAAAAACCTTTCTCGACCGCCGCCTGGATGATGTCATCGGTGTCGGAAGCGCGGCTATCGGCGAGTTGTTCGTCACTGAGAAGACCGCGACGTCGCAGGATCTCGCCGGCATGCATAATCATGGGTCAGGACCAGAGTGGTAGGTGGGGTGGAGAAAAGTCCGATTGGATTGTAATTGATGCGGCTTCGTCGTTGATCCCGTCGTCGACGCATTGGACAAATTACCGGGGATGTTGATCGATCAGCTGAAAGTCGCGCGGGGCGTGGGAATCGAGTTTTTTGTCTCAGCTACCCGCCCGCGGGCGGTCGGCAAATTTCATCGGCCGGCAATGCTAGCCGCGATCGGCTCACAGTGTCCCTATCGGCATTCATTCAAACGCTTCACCCATACCCGGGCGAACCGTTATCGATGCCCTGTGTTTTCATTCCCTGCGGCCTCGATGCGCAATGCCAAACTTGGGGCAGTACCATTTAGCCTGTGTCCTCACCGAACGGTATCCTTGTCAGCGACGGCGCGGTCGATCGCTGGCGGTGAGGAGGAGACTAATGCTCCGTCATGACTCAATGGTTTGGTTTCCGTTCATCAGTCGAGGGGCGTTCGCCCCGGTTGCCGCACCGAAACCGTGGCAAACGCCATGCGGCTGATCCCAATGGCGACAGTTGACGAAAGTGTTAGCGACCGCCACGTCCGCCGCGATCACCGCCGGGACGACCACCGCCAAAGCCTCCGAAGCCACCACGGCCTCCGCGATCGCCTCCTCCGCCGAAGCCACGGAAACCTCCGGGAGGTCCGCCGCCGCCGCTACCAAAACGTGCTCGCAAAGCTTCACGCATTCGTTCGGCCGCGTCGTTGTTGTCGCCGCCACGATCGTTGTTTCCTCGGTCAGACGATGAGGTCGAGGACGAGTCGCTAGATTTATTGTCGGTGGGAACTTCCAGCATCGCTGATAGCGCTTCGACAACCTTATCACCATTAACTTTTCCGCTTAGCGAATAGACAACCATCTCTTTCTCGTTGACTTTACCGGCTTGGTCTAAGCTTTCGACCAACGCCAAGATCTCCTGGAAGTCTTGGTTGGTGGCGGTGACGATAATCGAGTTGCTGGCGGTGTCAGCCGAAACCGTGATCTTCGTTCGCTCGCTTGTCGGGGTTTCATTGCCGCGTCCGCCGCGACCGCCGCCTCGAAACGCTGCGATTAAATCTTGCGGCGACGGAGCACCACCACCCCGGCCGCCACGTTCACCGCCGGTGTTTTGGTCTCCATTTCCCATTCGATCCGCGTAGACTTCCTTGACGATCTTGGCCACGTCGGTTGCGCTGACGTACAGCACGGGGATCATGCGTGGCGTCGCGGTCAGTTCAATTTTTTCGGGGCTCTCCTGTCGGTCGATCTTTTCCAAGATCATCTCGATCAACTGCATGTCAAAATCATTCGCTTGAATGAACAAGGCATTCAGTCGCAAATCGGGAACGATACTGACGCTGCCCGTCGTTGTGAGGACTGACTTGGTCGACGATTGCGATCCGCCGCCTCCGCCACCGGCAAGTCCCATGAGGCCACCGAGCATACCGCCGCCCAGTCCGCTCGATAGTGTGTCGGTCAGTCCGCCCGAGGTATCGCTTCCACCGAGGATGCTGGCGACGAGTTCTGATGCAACGTCAGCTTGGATGTACTTAAGCCAAAAGATGGTTGGCAGTTCGCTACCCGATCCCATCGGGCCAATTAGCTGACTGAGTAATTCTTCGAGTTCATCGAGAGCTTCGGTGTCATCCGAAGCGATACGGATGCCGTCGGCAGTGACCTCGATCAAAATGTCAGCCGGCGGTTTCTGTCCGGCCTGCGTAAGCTTTTGTCCGGCCTGCGTAAGCGTTTCGGAAGCTTCGGTCGCCCCTTCATTTGCTTTCGATTCGTTCTCTGCCGATACCGCATCGGCGCTTGTAGCGGCGCTTGTAGCCGGGGCTTGGGTGAGGTAATAGAATCGCCGCGAATCGAGCAACGAAGCGTCGATATCGACGGCCGGTCCCGCTTCGGGTTCGGATCTCAGTTGTTCGTCGAAACGGTCGTCGTCAGGGCGATCGATACGTCGTTCGCGAATTCCGCTCCCAGCACCGGAAGAGCCTGGGGAAACGACTCGGATGGAGTTTTCCCGTCCGGTCATTCGCCAATAGAGTTGAAGTTGACGCAAGGCATCTTCCGCTTGTGTTCCCGAGAGTGGAAGCAGGCGTACTTTTCCGCGAAGAATACCCTCGCTACTCGCACCATCAAGCTCATCGAGCAACCGCGCGACTTGGGTAATTTCGTCGGTGCTACCTCGAACCCAAAGTTTGCCGGTCGCGGGGTCCCCGTCGACTACCGGTCCGCTGGGGTTTTCCTCGGTGATGCCGAAGTACTTGTTGATCGTTAACAAGGCTTGAGCGGGATCGATGCGTTTAAGCTGGAAGACGCGGAAGTCTTCGCCGCTGCCTTCCATTTTGGCGATCACTTGGTCGATCTTGTCGTGAACGGCGGGTGTCGCGTAAGCCATGATCGACGCGGTCGAAGGTTCGATCGCGACGCGTGTGTTCGGTTCATCTTGCAGCAGAGTTTGCAGTACGTCAAACACGGCGGCGACATCGGCTACACGAACGAAATGGGTTCTAAATTCGGGCTTCGCCGTTTCGCCCATTTCGTCATCGTCGGAACCTTCGAGTGGCTGATCGGCTTTGGAAACCAAGTTTTCGAGGATGCTGACTTTCGATGGCAGCCCGGTCGCGTAGATTCGGTCACCGTAAAGGCCAACGGAGATGCGGATGTCGTCGTTGGAGTTTGCGCCCGCTTCGAGTCCAAGCAAAGGACGAGCGGTTTGCAAGATTTCTTCGGCACCACGATGAGCCAACTTGATTTCGTGAACTTCTTGGGCGCTCTGTTGGATGACTTCACGGATCGCGATCAGTTTCTCGGCGCGTTCGGTGATCTTCGCTTGGCGCGCGCTATCTAGAATAATGACGCGTCCCCAGGGACCGATCAGTTCCGGCAACTGCGTGCGGGCTTCGTCGGGCGTCATGCTGCCGAGTGGAAACACCGACGTCACGATGTCGCTTTTTCCGCGATCCTCCAAATTGCCAGGGCTGACCAATTCGGCGAGTTCGCTGATCAGCTTGTTGGCGTTTTCCATTTCCAGGTCGATCAAAAACAGCATCCGTCCCCGGCGAACCAAGGCATGGCCGCGGTCGAGCAGCAATCGATTCAATAGATCGAGCGCTTCGTTGAGTGTGTAAGTTCGAGTTCGGTCGATGAACGAGACTGTCCCCGGGGGATAGCGATCGATTTGCAGCGACAAGTCGCCTTCGGTGGCGAGCCAATCTAAGACATCGTTCCAGCTCGCGCCGGTGAAGTTGAACCGTAAACTCGACTGTGGAGGCTGATTCAGTTCGTCGAGTAGGATCCGAGCCGCTTCGTCTGGCGTCACGTCTTCGCCACGCCTCGAAAATTCACCCCCTTGATTGTCAGAAGGAGAGGTGGCTTCGGAGGCAA
Organism: Roseiconus lacunae; assembly: GCF_008312935.1. Taxonomy (NCBI): domain Bacteria; kingdom Pseudomonadati; phylum Planctomycetota; class Planctomycetia; order Pirellulales; family Pirellulaceae; genus Roseiconus; species Roseiconus lacunae. Next base: position 380,424 of record NZ_VSZO01000053.1, read on the forward strand.
CAGCGTCGTCGGATTCATTCCCATCCGATTCCTCAACGGCGCTCGATGCGGTCGCTTCATCGGACGCGTCTTGGGCAAATGTGGGAATCGGCAAGAAGCAAACACCCAGAATCGCAGCCACGCGAGCGGCGTTGGCCCATTCGGCAGCAGAAAACCGGCTCGATAGTCGGGGGATACGCATGCTTTACGGTCGAATAAATAGAAAGACTGATAAGTGGATGTCCTGTCGCAGCGGCTCGTCCGGTGCGGCAGTGATGTCGATATGGAGGCAGTGGAATTCGTTGCCGAACCCTTCTCGCCTGTTGATCTAACCTCGGGTGTAATCGAGGGTTCCTATCGTTGGCGGGGGATTTTGGGGGAATAGGCGGTTTTTTATCAATTTTGGCATCGAAAAAGGGAGCTAACTCCGGTTTCACTTCTTCGAACGCCTTGTTGGCCCTGCTACGATACGGCGCTTCTGATTTCCGGATCACGGACCTCGTAATCCCGCCACGCAATCGTTCGCATGCGGTTGACCGGCAAAATCGGACGGTGACGAAGCGGATTTGTAGGTATCGACGTGCCTCCCGGTTGTCCGCCTTCGGCATCGACCCCCAATTCAATGGCAGCCCATTAGATTACGTCATAGTGTAATCTGGACTGCGAATAAGGAGCGAAGCCGGAATTAACAAAGGATGATGACAGGAATGCTGCAAAAGCAACGCAAACTGATTCTTGACGCGACGGGACGTGACGCCATGCGACGCGCCGGTCGAGTGAACGCAATGTTGATGGACTACGTCCGCCCCCACATCAAGGCTGGGATCACCACGGGGGAAATCGACGAAATGGTTCACCAATGGACCCTCGATAACGGGCATCGAGCGGCGACTCTGGGGTACCAGAATTACCCCAAAAGCTGCTGCACCAGTCGTAACGAAGTGATTTGTCATGGCATTCCAGGCGAGGAAAAACTGGAAGACGGTGACATCGTCAACATCGACTTGACCACCGTCGTCGATGGATGGCACGGCGATCAGAGCGAGACGTTTTTAATCGGCAAGGTCAGCGATGAGAAACGCGAAGTCACGCAGTGCGCGTTTGATTGCATGCACCTGGCGATCGATGCCCTCTATCCCGGATGCTCCGTTTCCACGATCGGCGAGACCATCGTTCCTGAGGCGCATGGACGTGGTTTCAGCGTCGTCCGCGAATACGTCGGACATGGACTTGGAAAACAATTTCATCTTGATCCCTCGATCCCGCACTACCCTAATCGCCAAAGCCGAATCGATCGACTGTATCCTGGGATGTGCTTTACCGTCGAGCCAATGATTAACGCCGGCACTCGCTATGCCCGTTGCGATAAGTCGGATGGTTGGACCGTTCGAACCAAAGATGGCCGACCTTCGGCACAGTTTGAACACTCGGTGTTGATGACCGAGGACGGTCCCGAGATCTTGACTCAGTGCCAAGACGGCCCGCACAAGGGCCACGAATTCAAGTGCGACTAGCACCGCGTCTTAAGACTCACCGAAAAACGGTGATGAATGCGAGTCGGCTGACCTTAGCGTCAGATTGAACCACTGTCGCAATGACGCGTTTGTGATCGAGTGGAACGAGCGGATGTCGTCGAGGCCTTTTCAATTGGGCTGTCGTCGCCGCCCACTCCGTAAAAGCCGCGTACGCAAACGTTACCGTCGGGGAGCAAATGGCGACTCGGTTCGTCGCACTTCTGAGTAGATCGACAAACCTTGGAAAGTTTCGATTGGTCCGCTCGCATGGAGGAAGGCCTTGGCGGACACAGTGTGTTTCAGCAGACACAGTGCGTTTCAGCAGACACAGTGCAACCTGAACGACGATTGATCACGCTATTCAATGTCATCGTCGGTGCGATTGTGCGGCCCGTCGATTCGCGACCGGCTACAATTTTCTTTCCCACCTTGAACTCTCACCACTCATGAGTCCTATTCCGATGCGCTCCCTTTCTCGATTGCTTCCGCTACTGGTGATGTTGGCTTTTGCGGTGAACACGTTTGCCGCAGAAAAGAAACTGAAGGTTCTTTTGGTCGCTGGTGGTTGTTGCCATGACTATGAAGCCCAGACGAAGCTGCTCAAAGACGGCATCGAGAAAAGGATTTCTGCGGACGTCACCGTGGTATTTAATCCCTCCAAAGGCACGAACACGCGTTTCGAAATCTACGAATCCGATGATTGGGCGGAAGGATATGACGTGGTCATCCACGACGAATGCTCCGCGGCGGTGACCGAAAAGCCGTATGTCGAGCGAATCTTGGCGGCCCACCAGTCAGGCGTTCCCGCCGTGAATTTGCATTGCGCAATGCATAGCTATCGTTGGGGTGACTACCGCCAACCTGTTGCCCCGGGCGCCGACAACGCGGGCTGGTATGAAATGATCGGAGTGCAATCAACCGCGCATGGACCAAAGACACCGATCGATCTCAGTTTCGAATCCGGCGATCATCCGATCGTCAAAGGCTTGCAGCCATGGAAGACCATTGACGAAGAACTTTACAATAACGTCCAGGTATTCTCGGGGACGTCGGTCCTTGTTCGTGGCGATCAGGAGCAACCGCCAAATCGCCGACAGCTAAAACAAAACCCCGATGCGAAGCCAACCAAGGCGACCGCGGTCGTGGGATGGACGAATCTTTACGGTCCCAAGGAAACGCGAATCTTCAGTACCTCGCTGGGCCATCAAAACGGAACCGTCAAAGATGATCGTTATTTGGACTTTGTCGTCCGCGGATTGCTTTGGGCAACCGATCATCTTCAAGATGACGGATCGCCAAGCGACGCGGTTGCAAAGTAAGCGAAGTCCGAAGCGGCGGTCAGGAATCATCAACGCTGGCATCGGCGAACCGTTCCACCGGAACTAGACAGCACTCAGAGGGGCCTTTTCATGAGGCCCCTTCTGTTCTTCACAGCCCGCTCTATTTCTGAAAACTAATCGCTTGGTCGAAGCGATTGTTGAATCGTCCGCGTCGCGGGATAATGCTGGATTGTTGATTGGACGGAGGATAAGATTCCGTCTCCGCCGTTGGCGTGCAGAATGCGTTAGCTCACTTTCTTTCAGGAGTTGCGTGTATGTTCAAGCGTCTTCGTTCTTTCGCTGGATTTGCTGTCGTCTGGTGTTCATCGGCCTGCTGGGCAGATGTTGTTACCGAGTGGAACTTCGAGGACACACTTCTACCTGATGTCGGTGTCGGATCTGTTTCACTTGTCGGTGGGACAACCGCGATGTTCGACAACGGTCCGTTCGGCGGAAATAATCGGGCGTGGTACACCACCAATTACGCACCTCAAGAAACTGAATCGGGTCAACGAGGGGTGCAATTTCTCATCGATACCACCGGTTACGCAGAGATCCAAATCCATTGGATATCGCGAGCCAGTGGCGATCAATCGAACTGGTATCAGATCGAAACCACAGTTGACGGAGGCGTGAATTGGCTCGCATTTGAAGAAAAGGAATATGGATCATTCGATACCTTCGAGTTCATCGGAGCCGACCTCTCTCACGTGTCGGGATCAAGCGATAATCCCGGCTTCGGAGTCCGATTCACTGCGATTTTCTCACCATTGGAATTCGTCTCGAATGGGATTGCGTTTGGCCCGAATCAGGCCTACGAACCTGCCGACTCGGTATCCGAACTCTCAGCCTACAGCCCTTTGGGGCATTATGGTTTCGATCAGTTGGTCGTCTCCGGGACGGCAGTTCCAGAACCTGGTGCATGCGCAGCCCTTTGGTTGACCTCATCGGTGCTCGTTGCTCAGCGGCATCGTCGACGCGCCGTCTAGGGATTATTCAGAGACGCTGATCTGACCGCGCTCGTGCTTCGTGCCATTTGAAAAGACGGATGTGAGTCACCAACCGACGGGCGTTGCCGCGGCTTTTGTTCGGAAACCGTGGCTAACGCCATGCGGCTAATCCTGATTTCAAACGTTGACGAAACGATCGTGCTTCGTTCCATTTGAAAACATGGGTGGTCAGTGAACTCGATTATTCTGGAAGCAGCACAAGCACTATGTTTGACATCGAAGGGTCAAGAGGCGAATTCCTTCGGCTTCTCGTCGAAATGGGGGAGGAACCGGCGTTTGTCGGACGCGTGCGGGCACCCGAGTTGGCACTGCGATCGCTGCTCATCCGATGCCAGACGTATCGCGATGAACTGCTCCTCTGGCCGCGCAGGCATTTTTATGTTTTACGGAAGCTGGTTGCTGGAAAATGGTGGCGTCTTGACTCCTTCGTTTCTGATTCGGATCCGCGAGAGCGGTTTGTGAAACTGTCGGAACAGTTGCCGCCTTTGGAGACCGATTTTTCACCTTCATTTTTTCTGACTCATCGTTCGGCCCTGAAGGCGTTTGTCGAATCCGCCAAACGCTTCAATTCCACGTGGACTGACTTTTTAGCGTCGGATGTTCTTGATGAAGTCAATGAACGAAGGACTGAGTTCAATCGGTACTACAAGATCGAAAGGGAATGCGCGATGGGAAACGCTGCCCTTGGATTGAAATTCGCACCGCTTCCCGTGCTCGACCCTCAATACCTGGAGACGCGATTCCCGCTGCTAGATGTCCCAACAATCGGCTAAACGCCGGCTGCAACCAGCGGCTCCGCGTAGAGCTCAGTTCTCGTACTTGATCCCGGCAGACCACCGGCGTTGGTCCCGTGAAATCCGTAATCTGCGGAAACGATCACCACCGACCTTGCTCGATGCACAGAACAATGGCAGTTGACCGGAAAGATGCTCATCACGTGAGCATTCGTGAGGGATTCCAGCTTTTGGTTGCTGAACTTGTGATCATTTGTTGAAGAGTTTTTGAGGACTCAAGCGTCAATCATGCCACCGAATCCCTGCGCAGTGCCGTGATCTTGCACCGTTAAGCGGATCTCCCCTCTACTTCTTGAGATCCCGATCGTGGTTTGGCATCGAGTTTGCGAAGTAGGTACGGACAAGGGAGGAAAGTAAGGAGACGCAATTACTTCACGGATGATCGCTCGAATTGTAACGGGGAATTGCGATTCGAGCCGCAGATAGTGTTGCTTGGACTTGTCCTTGCTCACTTGATGTAATGGCTTTCGAGTCGGGTGATCTGGTTCCGGTGCCAGATCACTCGACTCTGCCATGCCTCTGCTCACCTGCTTGAGCAACCATCGTGGTGAACCGGCTTTAGCTACTGTTTCAGTGCAGCAACCGGTGCCAACGATCGTCGGCTGATAAGTCGAACCAGAACCACTTATCCTATCGGCGCACGCGAGTTTTGGTCCCGTTCAATCTTAGGGTTGACCGTTTAGCGTTAGCCACGGTTGTTGAGAAGTAACCGGATTCAGCAATGCCGTAACAAAAAAACGCCCGGCGGATACCGGGGCGTCTGACGTGTCAGTGTACGGGAAGGCGCTCGGGTGCGGCTGTCCTAGAACGGGTCGCCAAACGGATCGTCGCCTCCGGCAGCTCCGCCACCGAACGGGTCGCCACCGGCGTCTGAACCTCCGCCTCCGAAGGGATCACCACCGGCAGGAGCTGAGCCTCCGAACGGATCGTCGCCAGCCGGGGCGGCACCGGCGGCTCCGGCAGCAGCAGCCGGACCGGGGGCGGGAGTTTCATCCTTGAAGGGGTTGCCGACAACATCCTTTAGTACGTCATCATTCTGGACTTCAGGATTACCAGTAGCGACGTCATCGGCAAAGGGGTTGTCGACCTTTGGGTTAGCCGGCGCGGTAGGTGCAGGGGCTGCACGATTTGCAGCCGGTGCCCGACCGCCAGCGTTAAGTTCATTCATCCGAGCATTGGAGCGTTTGGCAGCCTTTGTCATTGCCTCCAAACGTGCTTGCTGGCGGATTTGCTCAAGCTTTAGACGAGCCGAGCCTTGAAAACGAGACAGCGAACGCCCGACATAGTAACCGCCACCGTAGGCCGCTTCGAGTTCGGCGCCTTCTTTCCAGTCAGCCTCGGCTTGTTCGGGGCGGCCTTGGAGATGGGAGACGATGCCACGGAAATAATAAGCCCTGGGGTCTCGCGTGCCGCCGTCAATGGCCGAAGTCAGATTGTCGAAAGCATCGCTGTAGTTTCCGGCGTAATAAGCATGAACGCCACGCCCGTAGACTTCGGCGAGAACCGATTGGTTTTGGGCGAACACTTCTTGGTTCACCATGGCGGTTCCTGAACCGAGAACCGCGGCAAGAGTTGCCAATGAGAGCAAACGTCGAGACATTGCTTGTGGATCCTTTTTCCCAGTGCGAACGGGCAAGAAGTTCAATTGCAAAAGATAAGCTTCGAAGCGGAGAGCTGTAGGATAATTGTCTCGCTACCGATGGGCAAACGGTTTCAGTCAGAGAAACACGCGTTCATAGAGCAAGTACCACCCGACTGGGAGTGCTAGTTCCGCCCTTGTGAGCCCCGCGATCGGGCGGATTGTATCGCTTGTCGCGATCACTCAAGGCGTCGTGCTATTCGTTTCAACTGCGACGTAGGTCAATTGCGACGCAGGAAACTTGGTGCCGTCATACTTTTTTGACGGAGTGCACCTCGAAATTCCAGTTGGCGGCTGTCACTGCCACCCGGTGGCGAATCATCGCTGGTCAATTTGCCATCCTTCGAATAGCAATCTTGTTGGCCAGTGTTTCGTCACCCTTCGATTTTAGGATAGGCCATATGGCATGAGCCACGGTTTCGGTGCAATCGCCGGGGCTGACGGCCCGTCGGCTGATGAGCCGAACCCGAAGATTTAAGATGGTCGAAGCATTAGGGTGTAGCACGATTTTCGTCGAGCGACCGTAGAAGCGCCCCGACCGCGGCCCGCAGCGGTGGATCGTAGTCCAGATCGGTAGGGCCGAGTTCGACATTTTGTTTAGCTTGGCCGGAAATCGAGGTCGTCTGCGACGCGTCAGAGTCGACAGAGCGATCTTCGATTTGCCGATCGATGTGATTGGCATTTGGAACCGCAATCGTGCCGCTGTTTGGGGGCGTCTCGGACGCCTCGGCATCCCCTGTGGCAGGATCTGGATCGAGTGCGTCGGGAATCTCCTCGCGTCGACCGTCGTTTTCCGGAGCGGGCGGGTCTGCTGTCTCAATCGCGGGCACCGGTTCAATCGCGGGAACAATTGCCTCGTTTAGCTCTGCATCGGTCGCCGGGGGGCTATTAATTTGCATCCACTGCCGATCATCGAGGTCGGTGAGCAGCGGGTACGACGCTTGATCCCATCGCACCGCCAGCGTGCGTAGCTGGGAAGGTGTCATCGGCACGTCAAAACCCTTTGTCGGGCGAACACCCCAATCGTCGTCTTCACCGGCGTCAGCGTCGCGATGGATATTGCGATTATTGGGGCGGTAGTACTTGGCTACAGTCAGTCGCAAGGCACTACGGCCGTATTGCAGCGGCTTGATTTCCTGGACAGTACCTTTGCCATAGCTTCGAGTCCCCGCGATGATCGCGCGACCGTTGTCTTTAAGGCTCGCCGCAACAATTTCACTAGCACTGGCAGAATTTCCATTGATCAAAACGGCCACGGGACGATCAGGCGCGACAAGGACGTCAGGGTCGGCGTTGTAAGCCTTTTCGAGTTTGCCACCACGGGTCCGAGTCGAGACAATGGTGCCTTCGGTAAGAAACATGTTGGCGACATCGCGGGCGGCGTACAGTAAGCCGCCACCGTTGTCTCGCAAGTCGAGGACCAGTGCCTCAAAGTCATTGTCCAATTCGGCGAGGACGGCTTCGAGTTCACGAACCGTTTTTTCACCGAAGCTTTTGAGCCGAACGTAGGCGACCGCTGGATTCGATTTCAGACGATAAACCCAACGATTGTCGGTGTCGCGGTGGTCCCCAACGACCGACTCCAATTCGATCGTCGCCCTCCGCACAGTCATCCGTTGTACGCTCATCGTTTGCTGCCCATCTTCTCGGGCAACGACTAAGTCCACCGTTGTTCCTGGTGGGCCTTTTAAGCGATTGCTGACATCGGGAAGTTTCATTGCCGAAACGTCGACGCCGTTGACCCGAATGATTTTGTCACCGGGAAGCAAACCCGCACGCAGCGCCGGTGACCCGACCAAGGGAGTGATCACGCGGACCGGCTGGGTTTCATCTTGCTGGCTAACCAGGATACCGATGCCGGCAAACTCCTGATGCATGCTGTCCTGGAATGACTCATATGCATCGACAGCAAAGTAACTGCTGTGTTCGTCCAGGTCGCCGACGACTCCCAATATCGCCGACGTCAACAACTGTTCTCTGTCGATCGGGTCAACGTAGTGCCTCTCGATCAAATCAATCGCTTCGCCGACGATGCTGGCGGTCCGCATTTTTCGATACTGAACGTGGCACGCCCAGGAAATCACAAACGCGAACAGGATGATGTTGAAGTTGCGCGAGGGCATATCAGACCTAGGACGCAGCGAGCGAGAATGGTTGGATCAATGATCGAGGACCATGATCTCGACCGATTTAAAATCGCAGGGATGACTTTCCGATTGGAGCGAGATCGTCCCGCCTTCGAGCAGTTTACCACCCTGCTTCTCGATGAGCATTTTTGAGTGTTCATCGGCATCGTCGAGCTGTGGTTCGGTGTATTCGAGCACCGACTGATTGTCGATTAAGTGACGAACGAGCTTTGACCCACGAACTTCGATTTCGACCGTCACCCAGTCCTCACCGTGGAAGGTCTCCGAATTCGATTTGGTGCAGTGCGGTCGATGAAGTTTGCCTTGATAGACGACATTGGTGCCGGGGGTGCAAAGGTTCGCATTGGTGCGATCGTCTTTGCCGTTACCGCCAAGCAATTGGACTTCGATCGAAGCTGGAAAGTCTTGGTCGGTCGTCATCGTATCAGGCGACTCACCGTGTACCATGATGCCACTGTTACGGGTCGCCCATCCGGGCCCGCCGTTGGCTTGTTCGCCGACGAAGCGATACGTGACACGGAATCGGTAGTGTGAGAACGGTTGGTCATAAAACAAATGGCCGAACCGTTCGTCGAATTTGGGATAGGCGTCGTCGTCGTAGCGGACTTTCAGCAAGCCATCTTCGACGCGGAACGTATTGCCGTAGTTCTCGCCCGCTTCGTGATAGCGAATCTTTGGCGTCCAGCCTTCGAGGTTTTTGCCGTTAAAGAGCGAGACCCATTTGCCGACCGGAAATTCGTCTCCGAACGTGACCGTGGTCGAGGTAGCGAGGGCGACGGCTAGCAGCATCGCAAAGAGGCAGAGGGGGCGCGCTTTCATATTCCAATTCGTTGTTAAAGTCAAAACAATTTGCCGCGGCGGGCAAACAGCCTCAATGGCGTGTCGATTTGGCGATCGTTGCCTGTCACGGCGTGCACAGTGCGACCGCCGATCTTTGCTGTGGGCGAAGGGCGATAATTATTGACGCGCTTCTGATCGAACAAATGCCTTACCAGGATCGGGCTGCTTCGTATGCAGAGATTTTATCCTCGATCTGCAGCGTCTGCCCGATATCATCGAGGCCTTGCAGCAGTTTTTCTCGGCGACTGGCATCGACCTCAAAGGGACGTGACCAACCCTCGCTATCGGAAACCTGTTGATTTTCCAAGTCGACGGTCAACTCGTAAGTGCCTTTGGCATCGGCTTTTGCGAATAGCTCGTCGATGTCCGATTCGGCGAGCACGATTGGCAGGACACCGTTCTTGAAGCAGTTGTTAAAGAAGATATCGGCAAACGACGGCGCGATCACACTGCGAAAGCCGTAATCGTCGAGTGCCCAGACGGCGTGTTCGCGGCTCGATCCGCTTCCAAAATTGCGGCGTGCGATCAGGATCGAAGCATCTTTGACGGCGGGTTGATTGAGTTCAAACTCCGGGTTCGGGGTTTCACCGTCGTCTTGGAAACGCCAATCGTAAAAGAGGAACTGTCCGAAGCCAGTTCGTTCGATTCGTTTGAGGAATTGCTTTGGGATGATCTGGTCGGTGTCGACGTTAGCGCGGTTCATCGTCGCGACGACGCCGGTATGTTTTGTAAAACTTTGCATTGGATTTAGCTCTTGTAGCTCCAGTCACGGATGTCGACGAAATGGCCTTCGATCGCGGCGGCCGCTGCCATCGCTGGGCTGACCAAGTGGGTCCGACCGCCTTTTCCTTGGCGGCCTTCAAAGTTCCGGTTACTGGTGCTAGCACATCGTTCACCGGGAGACAGTTTGTCGGGGTTCATCGCCAAACACATGCTGCAACCGGCTTCGCGCCAATCGAAGCCCGCCTCGCGAAAGACCTTGTCCAGTCCTTCACGTTCGGCATGTTCTTTTACCTTTCCGCTACCGGGGACCACCATCGCGCTGACCTTGGAACTCACATGATGGCCTTTGACAACCGCCGCGGCCGCCCGCAAATCTTCGATCCGGGCATTCGTGCATGAACCGATGAAAACTCGGTCGATGTTGATGTCTTGGATCGCCTTTCCCGCTTCGAGTCCCATATAAGAGAGTGCGTCGCTGGTCGTTTTCTGATCCGTCGCGTCGTCAAAATCGGCCGGGTTGGGGGTCTTGGAGGTCACACTCAACACTTGACCGGGGTTGGTGCCCCAGGTGACTTGAGGCTGAATGTCCGACCCATTGAAGACCAGTGATTTGTCATACGTCGCACCCGGGTCGGTGCTTAACTCACTCCATCGTTCGACGGCGGCGTCAAAATCTTGGGGGGCTTCGGGAAGTCCGCGAAGGTAGTCAAAGGTAACTTGGTCGGGGGCGATCATGCCGGCACGCGCGCCCGCTTCGATCGACATGTTGCAAACCGTCATGCGTTCTTCCATGGTCAACGCGCGAACGGCATCCCCGGTGTACTCGAGGACATATCCGGTTCCACCGGCGGTACCGATTTGACCGATCAAGTACAGGACCATGTCTTTCGCGGTGACACCTTTGGAAAGACCGCCGTCGACCCGCAATTCAAATGTTTTGGGTTTGAACTGAAGTAGCGTTTGAGTCGCCAACACGTGCTCGACTTCACTGGTGCCGATCCCAAACGCGAGTGCGCCGAAAGCTCCGTGAGTCGCGGTATGACTGTCGCCGCAGACGATCGTCATGCCGGGCTGGGTGTAGCCGTTTTCGGGGCCGATGACGTGCACAATGCCTTGGCGGACGTCACCGATATCAAACAGTTGGACACCAAATTCGGCGCAGTTGGCGCGGAGTGTTTCGATCTGTTTGCGGCTGATCGGATCGGCAATCGGCAGTGATCGATCGCTGGTCGGAACGTTGTGGTCGGGTGTCGCGAGCGTCCGCTCGGGGCGGCGAACGCGACGCTGGTTGATACGCAGCCCTTCGAAAGCTTGCGGGCTGGTGACCTCGTGGACCAGATGCAGGTCGATATATAGGACTGCGGGACCAGTTTTGTCCTGGTGAACGACATGCAGATCCCAGATTTTATCCAAGAGTGTCCGTGGGTCGGACGAAGATGCATCGGTCATCGAAGGGAATTGTAAACGGGGTTGGGGAATGCGGCTGAATGCCGCTCTACTTTCGACCGAAACTGAAGTTTTGTCAATGAGCAGGTTGCCATTGGCAAGGTTGCCGAACGCGAGATCGTCAGCGATCGATCGTCTTAGACCGGTGACGTACCGCGGACTGAGATGTACAGGACTGTCTAAAGATGCTCCCAAAGCCCGCAGGTTGTTCGGCAGTCGCCTTGGGGTACAATCCGGGCGAAGATACCGAACCCGACGTCACCTGAGTTTCTCGCCAGCCGGCTTTCTCGCCAATCGTGCTCTTCCGCCGCACCGGTAAATCTCGCGCAGTTGGCTTTTCCGATTTAACTATGCCCAACCCCACTGAAAGCGCCGATTTGGCAGTGTCGCCCCCCAAGAACCAACGCAGGCCCGGTGCGATCGGGCGATGGGTTGACCGGTTTCTGATCGGGTGCCTAGTCCTGGTCGTTGCGATCCTGACTGCGACCTCGGCGCCGGCAGTATTGGGACGCCCGTTTGGTGGCACAATGCTCTTAACGCACATGATGGCCAGCGGTGCACTCGTGTTCGGGTTACCGGTGTTTGCGTTCGCGATGATCCGTCATTTCTTGCCGCAGCACCCGATCGCCCGGTCGCACGCTGCCGGGTTCTTGTTAACCGTTACGGCGGGGCTGTTGACGATTGCCAGCGTGTTTGCGTGCATGTTGCCGATTCCGTCGACCGATCAAATGCATCGCCTAATGCAAGTTCATAAGATCGCCGGCCTGACGATGACCCCGGCCATTGTGCTGTTATTGATCGGGCTGCGTCTTACACGATCAGCATCGCATCACCATAGCTGAAGAAGCGATATTCGTTTTCGACCGCTTTCGCGTACGCTTCCATGATTAGTTCACGCGTCGCGAACGCGCTGACGAGCACCAGGAGCGTGCTCTTGGGCAAATGGAAATTGGTCATTAAGGCATCGACGACTTTGAAGTCATAAGGCGGTCGAATAAATAGGTCCGTCGTTCCTGACCAAGCGCCCAGGTTTCCCGCCAATGCTGCCGCCGCACTCTCAAGAGTTCGAACCGATGTCGTCCCAACTGCCACACAGCGTCCGCCGGCACCTCGGCGATCGTTGATCAGGTCGGCATTGTCTTCACTGATTTCTGCCCACTCGGTATGCATGACATGGTCGGACAGCGATTCGGTGGCGACCGGCCGGAACGTTCCCAGTCCGACGTGCAATGTCACCGAGGCGGTTTCGGTGCCGTCGGCTTTGATTTGTTTTAGAAGCGAAGGTGTAAAATGCAAACCGGCGGTCGGCGCGGCGACGCTTCCCGGCGTTTTAGAAAAGACCGTTTGATACTGTTCGACGTCTGCATCGACCATGTGCCCGTCACGGATGTACGGCGGCAGGGGCACGCGTCCATAACGCTGCAACCATTCGTGTGGCGCACTGTCTTCGGTGAGGTTTGGCGAGTCACCCTGTCCGATCAAGTCCGATGGTGATCGCGGAAGCACCAGTAGGTGTCCCGCTTCGGTCCTTGCGACGACTTCTAATCGCATACCCGGCAAACCGTTGCGGTCTTCGACCGTGATCGTTTCTCCGGGGACCAGTTTTCCGCGAGTTTTCGTCAACACCTCCCAAACGCCTGATTCGTCGTCCGCCTGAAGAAACAAGCCCTGCCAACGCCCGCCGGTCCGCGTTCGAAAACCGACCATGCGAGCTGGGATGACGCGGCTGTCGTTAAGCACCAGCGTGTCTTCGCTGCGCAGTAAGTCCGGTAGGTCACGAACATGGTAATGCTCGATCGAACCATCACGGCGATTGACTAGCATCAATCGCGCGTCACTTCGTGTCGGCAGCGGCTGCTGGGCGATCCGTTCGCGCGGCAACTGGTAATCATAGATGTCGATTTCACTCATCGCCGCAGTGTACCGATCAACCCAGCAATCAGTACACCGGCCCCTCCGAGGAATTACGGCAGCGTCGCCCTGCTCGCAATAGTACCTACCTGCAATAACGCCTACCTGCCGTAGAAAACTCATTAGCCTAAGTAGCCTGTCAGCTGAGGACTTGTGGCTAAAATCATCAATTCCCAGGTCGCTTCGTTCCCCGGGACCTGGCCGGTTGGGGAACCTTTCCCCCACACGCGTCGTCGAACGATTGGCCGATCCCCCACGGCGCCCCTCTTCACTCGGAGTACTGAGAATGAATCGAATCGAAAACGGACGAGTTCGGCTTTCGCTTGTCGTCTTGATGGCCGTCCTCGGCTGTGGCTTCACCCCGGTCTCGGGGCAGCCTCCGGCCTCGACTTTACCACCGGAACCCGTGGTGTCACCGTATCCGCCTGCTCCGTATGTCCCAGTTAAGGCGGCTGAGGATACTAATCAATCCAGCCCACCAATCGCGCAGGCTAGAGAGACCACGGAGCCGACGAAGGAAGTGACCTATCGATTGTTATTGTTGATCGAATCTGACGATAACAATCGACAAGCCTACGATGGACCCGCACGTCAGGGTTTGGCCAAAGCCGGTTTTGGTCGATTGGTCATTGCCGGTTCGGCAATGTCGGCAATGTCGATTGGCCAGAAATCGGTTGTGACGGGGACCTCGCGTTACGGCTCAATGTCCGTGAGCATGTCGATGATGAACACGACCGATCGCGAAGAGTTGCAAGTGAAGGTCAGCTTACAAACGAGACATCAGTCGCCGATGACAATCGAGACGATCGCGAGGGCACCGATGGGGCGATGGTTCTTAGTCGGAGCAGGAGAAACCCGCGCCGGGATACCGCTTCATGCCGCCGATGGAAAACGCGGTGTTGTGGTCATGAAGGTCGACCCCGGTGTCGCTCTACTCGACTAGCTGCGTTCAGGCTGCATCGCGAATTTGCCGAACCGCGTCAGCCTTGGTGATTGCACCGAAACGGTAGCAAACGCTGCGCGGCTAATCGTAAAATCGAGTTGGAACGAAGCACTAAAAGCAAACTGCTCGATCGCCGGATTCGATGTGCTCCAGTCCGGCGCGGTCGGTCGCCACGGCCACCGCCTGAGCCCCTTTAACGGATTGGATCAGCAGGTGTCCGACCAATCGTTCACCAGTCAGGTAGGAATGGTAGACCGTCACCGAAGCTCCGACCCGCATCGGTTGGCCGCTTCGCAGCGCCACTTTGCCTGTGCGGTGATCGACCCCGACAACAATGGCTTGCGACTTTTGGGGTGTGGCCGGCTTTTTGTCGATCAATGGAACGGATCGAGGAACGCTACGGACCTCGGCTTTGGATTCCCGTTCGATCGGCAATGCGACCGGTTTGGGACGTGGAGCCAGGGTGGGCGAAGTCGTAGCTGATCGGCCGTTTACGGATGGGGCCTGGGGGGTATCGCTAATCGAGAATCCGACCGCACGGTCCTGACGCCCAACATTCGCTTGCACCGGTTTCGATTCAGTGACCGAATCTTCGATCGCTGAAACGGGGGCGATCGTGACAGGCTGGATCGCCATGCCACCAATCATCCGCAGCTGTCCGACTTCGATATCAGACTTCGCGGTCGATTCGCTCTGGTCGGACTGTGATGCGGCGTTCTCGGCAGCCTCCAGCGAAATTGGCATTGGTTGCAACTGAATCGGATCTTCGGTCGCCGGTTCCGATGGTGGATCCAACAACGGTGATGTTTGATGGCTTGGCGAGATCAACCGTTCTTCGCGTGGCGCCGGACGAAGGGCAACCGCGGGAACTCCCGAGCCGATACTGGTTGTCTCCGAATCCAACTCAACCGTTGCGGCACCGCCTTCGCCTTCGATCGCTTCGACTTCGTCTTCGGTCTCGCCAGGAATTGGCTGGGGCAACTCGGGGACGTCTACTTCGGGAACGTCTTCTTCGATCGGGCCGGTGGCTCGATTGGGGCAGCAAACGCATAAGGCTTTCGCGGCTGCTTCACGTACTTCGGCATTCGGTTCGAGCATGCAACCACTGTCGTCACGCTCGTACGCGATCTCGCTCAGACGTTTGGTGACCTTTTCACTGCAGCACGACGTCGACCCGCACGATTTGCAACATTCTCCGTTGGCGGAATCCGCGATCGCTTCGATTGCGGCCAGTCGTACGTCGGGGGTGCAATCGTCCATCGCCGCGAGTAGAGCGTCGGTGATCTTGCCTTCTTTGTCGTAGCAACCACAGCCCATCGTGGCGAGGAATTTGATCGCCTTGATCTTCTGCATTTTCATGTCTTCGGCTTGCTTGATCTCGGCTGCCGCCTTGATCGCCGGATTGTCGGACTCCAGGTTCGCCGGATCGCCGATGCGCTTGACCGGTGGTTTGCGTTCAAGCCCTGGAAAGTTGCCGCGCCGGTTGACGGTCACATCACGAATCTTTTGAATCCCCTGGGGAATGCCCATGAAGCGCCAAATGGTCGGCGTCGGGGCGGCAGGGACCGCGGGGGCTTGGGCATGAGCGATCGTCGCCGAAGTGGCGATCAAAACAGCCGTCGAAAGCCGCAGGAAAGATGGTGTATTCACGGCGCATTCCGTTGCGTGATGTGCTTTATTGCAGGCAAAAGCCAGTCGACGCGGAATCCTCTCGCACGTCCGACCATGATTGGCCTGTTCGGTTACATCGGCAATTCAAGAAGCGGAGTTCACGGGCAAACCCCCATGTCAGGCACTTCCCCCCCAAATTCATCACTATTTTTGGCAAAGGCTAACGGTTATTCCATAAAAAGGCCTCGCCGTTCGCACTCAAAACAGAACGCCGTCCCCGTTCAGCCAGGATTCGTCGTCGTCCTCGCCGAAAATGTGATCGACCGAATCAAGCCAAGCCCACGAATCCGAATCACTGTTCGTCGATGCCGTCGCCGACCCTTCGGACTGCGATTTGGCCACGGCAAGATAGTTGATCAACATCAACGCGTCGCGAGGTTCGACGATTCCGTTTCCGTTGACATCGGCCGCCGAGCGAAACTCGACCGGTTCGGCTTCGCCGGCCTGCATGATTGCAAGCGTATTGATGACTGACAGTGCGTCGAGCGGGCTGATTGCGCCGTCGCGATTGACATCCATTGCGACGCTAAGGTCCTCCGGCGTTGTCGGAAAATCTTCCGAAGCCAAGGCCCCCAACGGCAGCTTGCTCGGTTCGGTGACGGCCAACAGCGGCACCGGGTTAGGAAACGCGGGAAGAAACGGCGTGAGTGCAGGATGCAACGGGTCAAAGCTAATGACGTCAGGATCGATAAAGATCGCACGCAACCATGTCAGCACGTCTTTTTCGCCACCGCCATCACCGACCACTTCGCAGGTCCGGATCTGATCGGCGCCATGTTGAATACAGATATCACCGAGTGGGATAACGTTTTCTGATCCACCGTCCAAAATTTCGCCGTCGCTGATGTCCGGCGTGTTGCTTCCCAGATCTTGGTCAGAAAACAAAATATCATTGCCGTCGCGTGCATACAGTAGGTCGACACCAGATCCACCGGTCAGCAGATCTTGTCCCGATCCCCCGAACATAATGTCGTTCCCCGCCAATCCATCGATCACCGACATCACCGCGGTCCGGTTGACCAATTGGTCATCGCCTTGTTCGCCTGCGATTCGGATGAACTCTACCCCAGAAATTTCCATCGGTTCGTCGACCGCATCGCCCAGGTTACCGATCGTAATCTGGTCGTCGGCCACGGTGCCCTGCACTTCGATTTTGTCGGTGCCCGCACCGGCGGACCATCCGATTCGTTGCAAGCTCGTCCCGATGTCAAACGGAATGTCGCTGCTGATAGTCATCAGATCATCGGCCGACCCGGTCAAGATGTCGACAGATTCGATGCTTGCCGTTTCAAAGACTTCATTGCCAACGGTCGCACGAGGAGAACCGGGCACGGTGGTCGCAAAAACACCCTCCGCCGGACCGGTGATGACGTAGCGCAAGTCCAGATCGACGGTCGCGGAGCTGGCGTCGACGACAATCCGGTCGCCGACTTCGATCGCAGGTTCGGAAAGTTCGATCGGGTTCATGTTGGCACCGATCGTTCCGGCACCTTCGTTGATCGGGCGTGTCGTGGCTTCGTTCGCGCCACCATCGATGAACAGTTGACGCGTCGCCGCGGCCGAATCGAGTGTCGGAGTGTTGTTCGGGTCATCGTTCAGCCGTCGAAGATATCCGGTACTGTCGGCACCATCGGCGATCAATCGGAAGTTATCGTTGTCGGCTCCACCCTGCAGGTCGACGACGGTATTCAAGTAAACTTCGTTCACTTCGAATGCATCGGCGCCGAGCCCGGTTTGGATGTTGATCAGCGATTCGTTGGGACCCGTGGGTGATGTCGGACTTGCCAATAGAGAAACGGCATCGTCTTCGTCGCCGGTATGGACCATCAACCCCGATTCATTTCCGATCGCGCCGGTTTCAAACGTGTCGCTGCCGCCATCGGTGGTTACGCCGGTGATACTCGAGGTTCCGGTAGTCGTGATCGAGACTTGATCTTCATCGGTACCTGTGATGACGTCGACAATCGAATCCTGTCCGGTGGTGGTGATCGTGACCGTGTCGTTACCGTCGTGAGTGAGAACCTGGGTATAGACTTCTTCGGCAGTCGAAGCCACGTTGACGGTATCGTTTCCAGATCCCGATTCCAGCTTTACCGATTCGACGTCGCCATAAGTGATCGTGACCGCATTGATTCCCGTACGCTGAATCTCCGCCGCCGTGATGTCGTAGATTTGGTCCGACAGCGAGCTGTTATCAATCACATTCAGCTCGTCGCCCAGTTCAACCGTTTCACTGACGTTGGCAACGTCAGCGTCGGTGCGGTGGGCCTGGACGTCAACCGTGACCGAACCAGCTGCAGTGTCGGCTACTCCGAAGACGCAGATCTGTCCGCGAAGTCCATCGAGAGTCCCGGTTTGGCTGCCCCGAGGATTTAAACGTGTTCCGTCGGCATTGTCGGTCAGGTTGAAGGTGTCATCGTCATCATCGCCGAAGAAGTCAGATCGACTGTCAGCACCGGTTCCTTGGACGTTGGCAATATCGTCACCTGATCCCAGCCGGACTTCCAAGAATGATGCCGTGCCGGTATCGCGAACATCGATCAAGTCGATGCCCGAGCCCGCATCCACACCGATTCCACTCGTTTGACCGCTTGCGACGATTTCGACGTCGTCATCGTCTTGGCCGCTTGATAGTTTCACAATGCCATCGTCGCCGGTCGACAAAACGGTCAGCAGATCGCTACCGCTGCCGGTCTCGACAGTCACGATCGATCCAGAGCCCGAAGTGATGACGTCGACCGCGTCGTCGCCGTCGACAGTATCGAGCCGAGTGAAGGTGGCATCCGCGGTATCGTTGATCGTCACGGTATCGGCGAACATGCTGGTCGAGATGTCCAGAAGTTCGGTGTCAAGCAATTCAAACAACACCCCGCCGGATCGCTCAAACGAGCCATCGTTGATCGTGTAGGTTTGTCCCGATCCCGCCGAGGCGTCACTGACGTAAACGGAATCACCCACTGCAATCGATACCGTAACATCCATTGCTTTTGCGGTGACCGTTTCGGAAAGCGTTAGGGTGGGATCGTTCGTTTGTCCGTCAAGACACAACTGTCCCAACAGACCGTCAAGATCACCGCTCGGCGTTCCGCGTGGGGTCAGGCGGTCGCCATTTGCGTCCGAACTGACCACAATCGAGTCATCATCGGCACCGCCCAGGATCTCTGTGACACTCAGGGCGGCGGTGCTTTGCACATTAACCACGTCGTCACCCGCACCCGCCTGGATAGAATTGACCGACGATTCTCCGACGGCCTGCAAGGTCACGACATCGATGTCACTTCCGCCGTCGATCGCCAAGCCACTCGATAGGCCTGTACCGGCGATTTCAACATCGTCATCACCGTCGCCGGTTGCCACACGCAGCAAACTTCCATCACCCGTCGTCGTGACTGTCACGGTGTCTTCGCCCGATCCGGTTTCCACGGTCATCAAGCTTTGGTTTCCCGTATCAGGAATCACCACGGTATCGTCGCCCGCGCCGGTATCGAAGGATACTGCCGACGAAGGTGGAAATAGATTGACGTTCAACAAATCGTTGCCGCTACCCGTTTCCAGACCAAAACTCTCCATCGTCGCTAAATCGATCTCGGGACCGCCCGATCGTGCCAGCTCGGTTGAAGTAAAGTTGTATTGATGGTCCACCAGCGTCGCGCGATCGCTAAAGTTCACTTGATCGCCACGAGGCGCGGTCACTGACACCGTTTCGGTCTTGACCATCAGCGAATCCACGATTTCCGGTGGCACCGATTCGCTGTCACCGAACAAGCAAACTTGACCAGCGATGCCGTCAAGTGATCCGTTCAGATTGCCTACCGGAGACACTCGGTCCCCGTCGGCAGCAGACGAGACATTGAACGTGTCATTTCCGTTTCCGCCATAAATTTCGACGAAGCTATCGACCGCCGTCGTTTGCAGGTTTGCGATGTCATCGCCATCGTCGGTGCGAACGTGCAAGACGCTTTGTACGCCGATCGCTTGTACTGTTACCACGTCAGATTCACTGCCCGTCGAAACACGAACGCCGGACTGAACTCCGGTTCCGCTGATGATGATATCGTCTTCGCCCGCACCGGTGATGAGCTCCGTAACACTCGCAAGTCCGCTGTCGGTCATGATTATCGTGTCGTCTTCGGTGCCGGTATCCACCGTCAAGATGCCGCCATCACCGGTCGTCTCGATCGAAAGGGTGTCTTCGCCGGCCGACGTTTCCACTCGGGTCGTCCCAACCGCGGTCGACTGCACCGTGACTTGATCGTTGCCCGCTCCGGTTACCAAATTCAGCGTTTCTGCGCCGTCGTATACGATCTCTGGTTGCCCCTGCCGGGTGTAGGCCGTGTTGGTCAGTGTATAGACGTGGTCGACAACAGTGCCTTGGTCGCTGATGTTCAATACATCGCCAACGGGAACAGTCGCGGTGACGGCTGCGCCTTTGACTGTGACGCTTGCCGAGTTTTCCGGGATTCCAGAATTGCCGCCGGCAAACACACAAAGTTCCCCTAACAATCCATCCAACGTTCCCGCGAGGGTCCCACTAGGGACGAGCCGATCTCCGTTCGCATCGGAACTAACGTTGATCGTATCGGCGGAGTCACCAGTGAAGACGTCGGTAAAGCTGTCGGTGGCGGTCGTTCGGACATTGACGATGTCGATTCCTTCCCCCGTCATGATCTGGTTGACGCTACCGGAGCCGACCGACAGTAAATTAACCAAGTCCGATTCCGTGCCGGTATCGATGCTCAACCCGCTTCCTGGACCTGTTGCCTGAATCGAAATGTCATCGTCATCTTGTCCGGTTTGCAACACGGTGACGCTGGCATCACCCGTGGAGCTTATGATGGCGGCATCACTTCCTGCCCCAAGGTCGACACGCAATAAGCTACCAGCCGCCGTGGTGGTAAGATCCAATTGATCATCGCCGTTGTTGGTTTCGACGACCGTTTCGATTGCCGCAGTTGACTGCACATCGATCAAGTCATTGCCGCTGCCGGTACGCAGCGTTAACTGTTCGATAGTCCCGTAGGTTATCGTCGGAGAACCGAGTCTGGATACCGACGTTCCCGTTACTTCGTATGTCTGCAAGCCAACCGTTCCTGAGTCGTCGATCATCAACGCATCACCCGCGTCGAGGACGGCAGAAACGTCGTTACCTTTGGCGGTGACCGTTTCGCTGCTGATGACCCCGACCGGTTGGGCACCACCGTTGACCACCAGCGAACCTAAAATCGTATCCAGTGTACCTGCCGGGGAGGTCACTGTAATCGTGTCAGCTCCCTCTCCACCGTTGATAGTGGCGCTCAATGTCGCTGACAGATGATCGACAAAAATGTTGTCGTCGGCTTCGCCACCGTTGACAATCAATTCCGTCGTTGCGGTTGCCGAATCCAATTCGGAAATTTGAATTTGATCGACCCCGGATCCTCCATTGACCGTGATCAAGTCTGACGGGCTGACAAACGAGACGACTTCACCAAGACTAGAATCGATGCGATTGACACCATCACCGGGGGTGACATCGTCTGACAACGAAATCGATTCGTCGCCACCGAGAAACGTGAAGCTAATCGATTGAGAAGCCATTCCAACCAGGATCGGCTCCAACCCAGAATAGCTGATCGCTTGATTCAGGCCTTGCGGATCGGATTCTAAGTCAATCGTGCCACGATGCTCGTCGACAAAGCCCATCGCGATCGTTTCGACCGATCCATTTTGCAAGTTTAGGGAATCGCCCGGACCAGGGTTCTGATCGCCACCTTCGTACGTGATCGGCACCATAAAATCGCCGCCGATGAAATCGACAACCAACTCGTTGCTGTCCGATCCGCCGTTGATTTCAATGCTGCCGATTTCGCTCAAAGGTTCGACAGCCAGAACTGCGTCTTGATTCAAATCGTAGACCAATAGCGCGCCTTCGACGACCGAGATCCGTGTCCTGTTAATTTCGTCGGGCTGCAGTGACGGATCGTCCGGAATGTCAAACACGAACGCGTCGCCGGCGAGCAGTTCGCGTCGTTCGAGCGATTCGGCGAACAGCCTTCTGCGCCGCCGTTTCAGGCGTGGCTTCGCATTCGAAGATCGTCGATCGTGAAGTCGACTCGAGTGGGGGCGTCGAGAAAATTGGGGCATGGTGTGGTTCTCGGAACGATACTCGTTGCGGGAGGGGCGCAGCTTGATCGTCTCCGAGCACGTGCCGATCGGTCGCCGTCTCTACGCGGTTGTTCACGGATCACACCCAGGCTGCACCCCTGGGGGGATAGTAAAGTCGGGCAAAATAGATCGATCAAGGCCCAGTTTGACGGATGGAGCGATTATTGACGCTATCTACATCTGTCGACTGCTACGGGGACTCTGATCGCCCGACGTCTCGAGCCTGATGTCGTTCACCCTCCCCCTCGCCGGAACGGTGGTTCTCAAGTCCTTGGTGGCGACCTTCGGGGCGTACCGGAGAATCTCGATTTGGGCATCACTGCCGGTTTTCGCGAGTCAACGAGCCTCGCAATAAATCCCACGCGAACCATTCGGCGACGACCAGCAGCAACGGAACCGTGAAAAGGACGAACTGAAAAATACTGCGCCGTTCCGCCCACTCGGGATGATCATCGACAATCCAATGCAAGGCGAACAACGTGAGCGAGCCGTTCAGAAACAGCATCACGGACGTGATCGCAGCCATGAAGGTCACCGAGAGTGCCAGCATGACTAGCGAAAAGAAACCCGGCGGACGCTGCTGAGAAGGTCTCGCCACGGCGGGCGAGCGTCCGCGACTCATCTTGATCGCCTTCGCCGTTCGCGCTCGATTCGGATGCGGCAGCCGATAGGGACCGTTTCTGCAACTTGCACTGATTGTCCATTCATCAATGCATCAATCGCATCCTTCAGATAGGATTTCGTAACCTCCGAACCGTCCGGGCTGTCGTCCAATGATCCCATGTAAGCGATTCTACGTTCGCGATCGAGCAGGAAAAATTCTGGCGTATACTTCGCACCAAATTGCTTGGCGATCTGTTGGGATTCGTCAAATAGGTACGTGAACGGGTACTTCTTCTCAGCCGCCCGAGCCTTCATCGCCGGCATTCGATCTTCTTCGACTTTATTGACGTTGATCGCTACCACCTTGATCCCTTGCGGCGCGAGCGACTCGGCTAATTTGATCAAACGTTCTTCGGCGTCGATTGCGTACGGACAGGAATTGCAAGTGAAGACAACGATGACCGCGGGGGCATCTTTGAGATCTGAGAGTGAGTGTGACTCGCCATCGGTCCCGGGCAGGTCTTTCCACTGCGGAGCCTTGTCGCCGATGTCGATTGTCGTGTTGTACTTGCCGGCATCAACGTTCCCCGCCCAGATTGACAGGAAACAACAGGCTGCGACAACGTTGGTGATCGACAAGGATTTTAGACAAGCCATAACTTGAAAGTTCGATTGAATTTTGGGCGCGTTGGTCGTAACACAAACCGGGATCATCGGGGCTGGCTGAAAGATCGGGCATCATCACCAGGTAAAGGCAGCCGATGATGCCGGGACGTGCCGATGCCGCGACACGGCACGTCATCGTCAAGCCAGCTATTGCTGAGGCGTCGTGATCGTTTGGCGTTCTTTGACAGGGTACCAATTTTCGATCTTCTGAGCCAACTTGGCAACGATCTCGGGGTGCCCCGCGGCAACATTGTTCTGCTCGGCTGGGTCGTCAATCAACTGAAACAACTGCGGGCCTTTCTCGGTCCGTGGGTGCGTCGACTTGTATCGGTTGACTTCGCCGTCATAGGTCAGCAGCAATTTCCACGGGCCTTCGATTACCCAGCGGTAGAGCAGCGATGCTTCGGGGTTTTCGATATCCGCGATGTCGTGTGCAAAGCTTTCCCCAAAGATTGTGTCTCGATCGATGGGTTGACCGGTGGTGAGTTCTTCAAGCAGATTCAGACCCGGGAGATCCTTGGAAACCTTGCCGCCGGCTGCGGCCAGAAAGGTCGGGTAAATGTCTAGGCTGGTAGCGAGTTCCTCGCGGCGACCTGGCTCGATTGTGCCTGGCATCCAATAAAAGATTGGCGTTCGAACTCCGCCTTCATAGGGAGTTTGCTTGCTGCGCGGTGCGTAGCCGCGGGCCTCTGGGTTTTGGATCCAACCGTTGTCCGTCAGGTAGACAATCATCGTGTTTTCGGCCAGGCCACGTTCCTCGAGTGACTTCATCAATTCGCCACAAGTCTCGTCAAACCATTCACACATCGCGTAGTACTTTGCGACTGTTAATGGACGTCCGTCACGATACTTTTCCAACAACCGTTCTGGCGGAGTGTGGGGCGTGTGCGGCATGAACGGCGCGTACCACAGGTAGAACGGTTTGTCTTGTTCTTTGGCATGATCCAAGAAACCGTTGATCTCGCCGATCCCTTGCCGCCCGATTTTCAAGCCAACGTCACCGTGTCGACCGCCTTTTTCAGGAAAGCCTTGGGTCATGCCGTGCGTGAAACCAGCGTTTTGGAAACTGCCTTCCCACAGCTTTCCGCTTTGATGACTGAGGTAGCCGAGTTTACCGAGTGCTTCGGGCAATGTCTCGAAGCGATCGAGGTATGAAATCAGTTGGGCGCGTCGTTGGTTATAAAGTTCCGAATCGCGTTCCGCATATTTGGGGGAAGGGTCGTTTCCGGTCACCCCATGCGTCGACGCGTAATGACCGGTTAGCAACGTATGAAGAGACGGGCGACATAGTCCGGTCGGAACATATCCACGGGGGAAGACGGCCGACTGCCGGGCTAATTTGTCGAGGTTCGGCGTCTGTACATCCGGGTGGCCCATGAATCCGTAGTCGGTCCAGCCCATGTCGTCGCTTAGCAGCATGACGAGGTTAGGCGGTTTGGCTTCGGCAAAGTCACTTTGGAACGCCAGCAACGAACACAGAAACGCGAGTAATCCGACGAAGCAACGAGGCTTGGACATGGCAGGTATTGATCGGGAGGTGGGGCAGGGGGGGAGGAAGACGACGGGCGATATCATAACTGCCGCGACGGCGAAATGAATCACCGGGAGTTGACGTGAGGCTACTCGGCAATCACTTCGACAACGACACCCTTGAAAGCAGGCGTTTTGCTTTGCGGATCGGCGTGCCGGGAGACTAGCACGTTTGATTCTGGGTAGTACATCAGCGCGTTTCCACTGCGGATCGAATCGTAGCCGCGAGCGAGAATCTGGTTCAATTCGCCGGTGTCGCTTCGCACCGTGACTTTTTGATCGTGCGAGAGGCCTAGACGTTTCAAGTCGTCGGGATGCATCAAGATGATGTCGCGACGTTCTTGGTTGCGATAAAGATCTTCTTCTTCGTAGACAACGGTGTTGAACTGGCCTTCGCTACGAACGGTCATGAGGCGAAGCTGGTTCGACTCGGTTCCTTTCAAGTCGGGTAGGCTGTGGCAATGCAAAACGCCCCGTCCGTCAGGCGTGCCGAACGTCGGCTCATGGAACGTGCGTCCTTCGATTTGAAACTCTTCCTTGGTTTCATCGATCTGCGAGATCTTTCCGTAGCCGGGGACGACCGCACCGATCCACTTGCGAATCGTCGAGGGTTGCGCCAAGTCATCCCAGTCGATTCCGGGTGTGTCGGGTAACAAACGTTTGCCGATCGCCGCGATGACCGAAATCTCACTTCGCGGGCCGGGGAGACGCGCCGGGCCACCGTCGCTGAGCCGGACGAAGTTGAACATCGATTCTTGGGTCGTCGGCGAAGGCTCTTCGTCACGCGCCAGGACAGGCAAAACGATGGTTTCGCGAGCCAACCCGTGCGCGTGGCCGGTGTTGAGCGTCGTGCTCATCATCACGTTCAAGTCTAAGTTGGACATTGCTTTGTCGGCGAAAGTCGAATCGGGATTTGATCCAAATAGATTCCCGCCAAGACAGAAGCCAACTTTGATCTCGCCTCGCTCTGCCGCTTCCATGCACTCGAGCGTGTCTTTGCCTGGAGTTTCCGGAAGGTTCACGCCGAACTGTTCTCGGAGCGCCGTGAAGATTTGGTCTTTCAGTTTGGGCGTCACACCGACCGAACCGATTCCTTGAACATTGCTGTGCCCACGGATTGGCATCAATCCGCATCCTTCACGACCGACCATCCCCCGTGCGAATGCTAGGTTGGCGATTGCCTGGACATTGTCAACGCCATGAGCGTGATGGGTGATTCCCATCGTCCATGAAAAAACGGTGCGTTTCGATTGGGAATAGAGTTTGGCGATCGATTCGATTTCGCTTCTCGCGACGCCGGACTTGGTTTCGATTTCGTGCCAAGATAGGTCATCGAGTGATTGTTGCCATTGATCCAACCCGGTGGTGTGTTGGCCTAAGAATGGTTCGTCGAACGCACCGAGTTGTTTCGTCGCTTTGGCGAGCCCCCATAGCAATGCTAAGTCACCACCGATGTGGGGCTGGACATAGTGCGAGGCGATCTTGGTACCCTTGAGTAACGAAATCGGATCGCTAGGAATCCGAAAGTTGATCAACCCCGTTTCGCGAACCGGATTGATCACGATCACATGACCACCGGCGCGTCGCACCCGCATCAAACTGGTCATCAATCGCGGGTGATTACTGGCCGGGTTACCCCCGATCAAGAAAACCGTATCGGCCTTTTCCAGGTCTTCGAGAACGATCGTTGCCGTCCCGCTGCCGACACTCGTTTGCAGGCCGACGCCGCTGGCTTGGTGGCAGTAGTAGCTGCAGTTGTTGACGTTGTTGGTGCCATAAACTCGGGCGAGCAATTGCAACAGGAAACCCGCCTCATTGCTGCTGCGTCCGCTGAAGTACCAAAAGCTTTCGTCCGGAGTGATTTTTCGGAGGTGCGATGCGATCGAATCAAACGCTTCCTTCCACGTGATCACTTCATAGTGCGATGCCCCCGCGCGATAACGCAGCGGGTGGATTAACCGCCCAGACGTTTCCAGTTCACGGGGCGACCAGCGTTTCAAAGACTCGATCGAGTTCTGTTTCCAGAAATTCGGATCGATCCCCGGCTGCATATCGGCCGCCATCGCCTGCATGCTTTTTTTGCAGACTTCGAACGCATGACCAAGTTCGTTGACCATGCCACCTTTTTGGCCGCCCATCCCCACGGCACAGGTCTTGCAACTATTTCGCGTCCGCAACGCTTGGTAGAGCTTCCAAACTCCGCCCGCTTCGCGTCCTTTCTTGATGGTGTAGAGAATTGCGCGAAATCCGCCACCGCTGCCGACTCTCAATGGATTGATCCTCTGGAAAATAATCGCATGTCCGGAAAGCCTTATCGTAGCAGAGCAGCCATCGTTCGGCATGGGCAGCGTCGATTCCGTTCTTGCCTAATCGGCAATCTTTCCCGGGTCGCATTTAATCCTTCGTTTGGAGGATTCCCTGTTTCAGATTTATTCGGTCGACCGACAGTGTTAACGACGTGTCTAGGTCGTTTTAGTGATTCGGAATTAGGGCGGAGAACAAGCGATGCCACTTCGGAAGCTGTGGGATTCGATTCGTGGAAAAGCGGACAAGCCGGTCGCGGCTGAAACCCGTGAAACGATACCGATCTCGGTGGCCGAGGAACGTGCTCGAAATAACGTTCAAAGTCAGCCTGCGGCAGACGAAGCCGCTTCGGCAACTCCTTCACCGATTCGATCGTCAGCAGCCCAACCTCCTGGTCCGCCCCCTGGACCCGCGGACGCTACACCGGTCAGGCAAGATGCCAGTTCTGCCAGGAAGGCAACCGGTGCCGCAAAACCAGTGCTGGACCGCCAGGACAAAAAGCTTTGCCGACGATTGGAATCGATGGACGTCCAGACAGTTCTCGAAGTCGGCGTGGGCGATGGGGCACGCGGGTTGGGGGTTGTCGAATCGCTGACACGGCATGGCCATTCCACGCCCGTCTGCTACATCGCGGTCGACTTGTTCGAAATGGATGAGCAAACCGCAGACGGCAAAGCCCCGTTGCAACTCCGTGATTTTCACCGACAGCTTCGCGAGTACCCCGCCAAAGTTCACTTGGTACCGATGCCGGCCGATCAAGGACTCGATCGGGTGCTGCGGACTTACGGCCAAGTGGACGTGATCATCTGGGCGAAACCCGCCGCCCCTTCGGCAACCCAGGCATCGCTGTTGAGCCGATTGAGTAAGCCGACGACGGTGATGATGAAGCGAGAAAACGGCAGCTGGAGCGAAAGCTCCTCGGCGACCGCCGTCAACTCTCGCAAGGCCGCCTAGGACCTGCCGCCAACGATGGGCCTGCGGTCGGTGGCGACGAGCGGCCTCGGCGCGGCGATTGCCGATGCGTCGCTGTCAATTTTTGTCTCGTTGAATTCTGAACTTACGATATCGCTCCCTGGCGTTGGCTACGGTTTCCTGGCGATGACAGAATGCCTTCTTCAACATTCGATTGCCGCGGGCGGGGCGGTGGCGGACGCTTGCGCGATCCATGACGATTGGCGGCAGGGTCCGGATAGGCTGATTTTTCCTCTTAAATCGCCTCGCCGTTGAAAACGCCGCTGCAGTTTCCGTACAGACCGCGCAATGACGTTGAAGAGCGCGTTAACGGAATCGGAAAGTTTGCCCGTTTGAGATGATCCGCCAAGATTGCCTGTTCGGCATTTCTTTCGTTGTGAGCTACGCTTATAAATCTTTTGGTGTAGTGACTCTTGCCCCCCTCACTTTGTGAGCCGTGTCCATGTGTGGAATCGTTGGTTACGTCGGAGCCAATAATGCTGGCGACTTTCTTCTCAATGGTCTTCGCCGCTTGGAATACCGTGGTTACGACAGTGCGGGGATCGCGATCACCAATGAAAGTCAATTCCACGTCACCCGAAGTGTCGGTCGGATCGATGCCCTGGCCGGCCGACTTGGTTCCAACCCCGTCGACGGAAAATTAGGCATTGGGCACACCCGCTGGGCCACCCACGGGCCGGCGACCGAGGAGAACGCCCACCCGCACCTCGGTGGCGAAGGCGAGATTGTTCTGGTTCACAACGGTGTAATCGAGAACTTTCAAATCCTTAAGAATGAATTGATCGAAAAGGGCTACGTCTTTTCTTCGGCAACGGATAGCGAAGTCGTCGCCCATCTGATCGCCGAGGGGCTGAAAGTCACCAAGGAAACCCCCGAACAGCCAACGCTGCGATATGCCCAAGCGGTGCAATGGGCGATCGCTCAACTGCGCGGTACCTACGGGATCGTCGTCGCCTTTCGGGACCACCCGGATTTACTGATCGCCGCCCGCTTCGGCAGCCCGCTGGTTCTCGGCGTCGGTCAGGGCGAGTATTTCGTGGCCAGTGATTCTTCACCCCTTGCCGGTTGCACTGACCGAATCGTCTACATGGCGGATCATCAACTGGCCATTTTGACGCCCGATGGTTTTACGGTTTTGCACCGCGACCAGGGCAAAGTCAACGTGCAGATCCAGCCTCTCGAAGCTGTCGAGGATGACGTCAGCTTGCAGGGCTACGACCACTACATGCTCAAGGAGATTTATGAGCAGCCCGAATCGCTGCGTAACGCGATGCGTGGTCGTCTGGACGAGGAAAATGCGACAGCAGTCTTTGGTGGTTTGAATCTCACGCCTCAACAATTGCGAAGTGTCGAGCGAATTATCCTGACGGGTTGTGGAACCAGTTGGCACTCCGCCTTGGTCGGTGAGTACCTGATTGAAGAACTCGCCCGGATCCCGGTGAGCGTCGAATACGCCAGTGAGTTGCGATACCGCAATCCGCCGATCGAAAACAACACCCTGGTTTTCGGGCTGACGCAAAGCGGCGAAACCGCGGACACGCTGGCAGCGCTCCGCGAAACGAAACGAAAAGGGCACCGCACGCTGGCGATTTGCAACGTCGTCGGAAGCTCGATCGCCCAAGCGGCCGATGGTGGCGTTTACTTGCACGCCGGTCCGGAAATCGGCGTGGCGAGCACCAAAGCCTACACCAGTCAATGCTCCGTTCTGGCAATGCTCGCGCTGTACTTTGGGCGGATTCGCCACCTCAGCTACGAAGCGGGGACGAACATCATCGCCGACTTGATGAAGGCCCCCGGCGCCGTTCAAGAAGCCCTGGCGTGTAATGAACATGTGAAAACGGTCGCGGAAAAATATCAAAACGCCACGAACATTTTGTACCTGGGCCGGCAACTTAATTTCCCGACCGCCCTTGAGGGTGCGTTGAAACTCAAGGAAATCAGTTACGTCCACGCCGAAGGCTATCCCGCCGCCGAAATGAAGCACGGCCCGATCGCCCTGGTCGACGAGACAACGCCGAGCGTTTTCATCGTGCCTCAGGGCACGACGTACGACAAAGTGATGGCGAATATGGAAGAAGTCAAAGCTCGTGGCGGGCCGATCATCGCCGTCGCTAGCAAGGATGATCCCCATATCGATGCGGTCGCCGACGACGTGATTCACATTCCCGACGTCCCGTCAATCATCCAGCCAATCGTGTCTGTCGTGCCGCTTCAGTTGCTCTCCTACCACATCGCCCTCCTGCGTGGCTGCGATGTCGACAAGCCGCGAAACCTCGCAAAAAGCGTGACGGTGGAGTAATGCCCGCCAGGGTGCTAGCGCTCCCAGCTTTTTGGGGAGATTCCTATTGCGGAGATTGCGAAAGAAATTACGCTTTAAATCGATGTAAGCGGGGACAACCACTCGCTTAACACGCGATGCGTGATCTTGCACGGCAGGACACCGTCGGCCGCTAGACGTCTGCCTCAAAGGGGCAACTCAGCTCGGCTGGTAGCTGTTTTGACGCAACTTGATTTTTTGCATTTGTTCAACATCGTTGGGATAGGCAATGAACCGACAAGGACTGACATTTAATTCTCGAAAAGCTCTGATGAACAATATCGGAGAGTCGGCGGGGACTGAGATCGCAAATTTGATCTCGGAGATGGCATCTGAAATCGACGAGCTTCGCCGAACGAAGGTCAGCGTCACCAAGATCGTTCCCGGTGCCGAAGAACTTCAGCATTCTCAGTCGCAGGCCCGAATCTAAGACGTCGGGTCCGGTACGGTTGCATCAGAGGATTGCGCGGTGGTGACCGCGCAATTGGGCGACCGGCCAAGTCTTTTTAATGTGGCGAAACCTCATCTCGCACTGCTTGCGAGGAACAAGTCAGCGGACGGCGGTCGCCTTTGACATCGGTATTGATAAGCGTGGATCCCCTCAAACAGGGATCGCAGCGTCATAGCGAACGAGCCCGTCGACCAGCGTTTTCTGGATTCTGCCGATCAGTTCCATGCCTTCAAACGGCGTGCTGATACACGTCGATTGGAACTTCCCCGGGTCGACTTTCCATCCGGCATTGGGATCGATCACGACGACGTCGGCGGGCGAGCCTACTGTTAGCGTGCCCCCGTCGATCCCGGCAATCTCGGCCGGTCGCGTGGACATACGATCGATCAGTTCGACCCAGTCAAGAATGCCCGATCGTACCAAGGCAGTCGCGGCGGTCGCAAAGGATGTTTCCAGCGACGAGACACCGAAGGGCGATTCGTCCAGGTCGTTCATCATCTTTTCACGACTGCGAGGCATGTGGCCGGACTGGATCGCGTCGATCGTTTTATCTTTGACAGCTTGGCAAAGTGTTGCGACGTGGTTCGGGCTCCGCAGCGGCGGGTGAACTTTATAGCGTGACTCGTAAGTCCGCATCAGTCGGTCGCTTTGCATCAGGTTGTGTGGGCACACCGAAGCGGTTACGACGACACCGCGTGATTTGACTCGGCGCAACATGTCAACGGCGCCCATCGTGCTGACTGGTCCGACATGCAAGCGGCCGTCAGTTGCTTCGGCCAAGCGGACGTCACGGGCTACCGCTAAGTCTTCTGCCTCGGTCGGCAAGCCTTTCAGCCCCAGCACCAACGAGACCTGACCTTCGTGCATCACACCACCGGCCGCCATCTCAGGAATCTCAGGGCGGTCGAAGATCGGGCGGTTAAGCATCCGGCAGTATTCCAGTGCTCGTTTCAGAAGCGCGTCGCTGTGGATTGCCCGGGGGGCATCGCTAAAGGCGACCGCGCCGGCTTCGGACAACAGCCCAAGCTGCGCCATTTGCTCGCCCTTTTGGCCTTTGCTCAAGCATCCGATGACGTGAATCTTTGCGCCGCTTGCTTGCGCCGCTTTCTGCCTGACAAACTCGACTGCCGCGTGAGAGTCGATGACCGGATACGTACTTGCGGTCGCCAGGATCGACGTGTAGCCACCGGCCAGTGCCGCCTGGCTGCCGCTGAAAATGGTCTCGTCTTCTTCGAATCCCGGCTCTCGCAATTCGACGCCTAGGTCGACTAGGCCCGGAGCCACCAAGCAACCGCCGGCTTCGATCGTATCATATTGAGCCGGCAGGTCACCGTCCGCAGGATCGATGGAGGCAACGCGCCCATCGAGAATCAAGATTCGTCCCGGACGATTCAAATTTTGGCTCGGATCAACCAAAGTCCCGCCAGAAATCAAAACCGGTTTATTCATCGATCAGTGGATGCTCGTTGTAGGGTGGGCGATCGGTCAAGCTTGGTTGCGGAACCGATCGTCCGCGACCGACAATAGATACAAGGCGGACATTCTCACAGCGATTCCATTGGTCACTTGTTCCAAGATCACCGAATGGGGACCGTCGGCGACCTCTGGTGTAATCTCGACGCCTCGATTGATCGGTCCGGGAGCCATGATCAGGATGTCGTCTTTTGCCAATCGCATTCGTTTGGCATTCATCGCGTACAGTGCGGCGTATTCGTGAACGCTTGGGAACGGCCGCGCGTTTTGACGTTCGAACTGGATTCGCAGAAGATTCAAGACGTCGCAGCGGGGAAGGATTTCGTCCAGGTGATGTGCGACCTCGAACCCTAGTTCCTGCCAACGCGGACTGACCAAAGTCGGCGGGCCGCAGATAATCACATGGGCGCCGAGTTTTCGCAGACCCCAAATGTTGCTCCGCGCCGTTCGGCTATGGGCGATATCGCCGACGAGCGCGACCGTCAAGCCTTCCAGAGTGCCCCGGTGTTGGCGGATGGTCAAAAGGTCCAGCAGGCCTTGCGTCGGATGTTCGTGCGGGCCATCGCCGGCGTTGATCACACAACACGTCAACTCCCGAGCAAGTAGGTTCGGCGTTCCCGGGGTGGAGTGTCGGGTGACCACCCAGTCGACTCCCATCGCCTCGATCGTCTTTGCCGTGTCGGCGAACGTCTCTCCCTTCGCGGT
This sequence comes from Roseiconus lacunae, assembly GCF_008312935.1. NCBI lineage: Bacteria > Pseudomonadati > Planctomycetota > Planctomycetia > Pirellulales > Pirellulaceae > Roseiconus > Roseiconus lacunae. The sequence continues at coordinate 413,525 of NZ_VSZO01000053.1, forward strand.
GCTCGATCCAGACGAACCGAACTCTACCGTGTCTGCCCCGAGGCGTTTGGCCGCTAGTGAAAAGCTGTTGCGAGTCCGTGTGCTGTTTTCGAAAAACAGGTTCGCACACGTCTTGCCACTCAACAACGATAATTTGCGGCGACAACCCTCGGTCGCTTCTTTCAGCTCTTGGGCGACGTCGAGAAGCGTCCGAATTTCATCCGCCGATAGTGACTCAAGATCCAGCAAATGGCGGCGTTGCCAAGAATCCGTATAGCCGGTCAAGTCCGGCGCGTTGCGTTCCGATGCCATCATGTACGTCCGAGTAAAGCGTTCAGTCTGTGACGCTTGAAAGCACTCCGGCGGGTCGTGTTCGGCGAAAATGTCCAGCAGTTTTGCTCAACAATCTTGCCTAGGACAGTCCGCCACGTCACTGGGGTTCTCCAGGGAAACGTTGTCCCGAGCCGAACTCGATGTTGGACCGGCCGTTGCTTTGCTGGGGCCGTAGCCTAATGCATGCAACTCTTTTTTGCGACGGGGCAAATGAAATCATGCGCCGCCGAAATTCTGCGACGTTCCGCCCATGTGAACACGTCTACCATGCCGCGCAAATCATACGGCGCCTGTTGGTCAGTTTGTTGACACCTCGTGAGATGGCGATATGGTAAAGGTTGGTGGGGCAAGGGGGGAAAGCGTCACTGATGGGATGGCGTAATCATCGCCGAAACGCACATTTCCCCAGTAGGCCATGGATGTCCCATGCCCCCGACCGTTCTCAGCGTCTCAGTTGGTTTTCGCCGGTGACACGTCAGCAAATCGTCTTACTTGGAATCGGGCACACAAACGCTCACCTGGTCAAGCAATGGGCGGATTCTTCGATCGACAACTGTGACCTAGTCTGTGTCAGCCAATTCGCGGAGTCGACCTATTCGGGAATGTTGCCGGGAACACTTGGCGGGCAGTTTAGCGATCAAGCGATGCGGATCGATTTGCGAGCTCTCGTCGAATCCGTCGGGGCTCGTTTGGTGATTGATGAAACCGTTGGTTTGGACACTGAGTCACGGCAGTTGCATTTGTCAAAATTGGAGGGGCTTCGCTATGACGTCTTAGCAATCGGCGTGGGATCGATGCCCAAAGGACACCAGCAGTTTTCCGGGCAACCGCATGTTGTCCCGATCAAGCCGATGCAAACCTTTTTAACTCGGCTTGATCGTGCACGAAACAACTATGCAAACTCTGGCGAGGCCACGATCTGTGTTGTCGGTGGAGGTGTCGCGGGGGTGGAGATTTCGTTGTGCTTGCGTCAGCATCTCCAGCGGGCGAACGTTCGGTCAAAGATCTGTATCGTGAGTTCGGGGGACAGGATCGCGGGCGGGCTTTGCAAACGCAGCCTTCGGCGTCTCGAAAAACTCCTGCGTCAGCGAAGCATCGACGTCGTCACCGGTCAGTCAGTGGTTGGTGTCGATCGTCACGGTCTGGACACTCGATCGGGAGAACATATCGCGTCGGACGTTGTGATCTGGGCGACCGGTGCCGAACCGCCTTCGGTGCTTTCCAGGCTTGGTTTACAAACGGATGCGGATGGATTCATCGCGACCCTACCGACTCTGCAAGCGGTGTCGGATCGACGTGTGTTTGCGGTCGGCGATTGTGGGACGATCATCGATCACCCTTGCCCAAAGGCAGGCGTTTATGCTGTACGCCAAGGTCCGGTGTTGTGGTCCAACGTTCGCGCCGTTCTAAACGACGAACCGTTGACCGAGTTTCGCCCGCAGCAAGGCTTCCTAAAACTACTCAATACCGGCGATGACCGAGCGTTGCTGGACTACGGTCAGTTCAGCGTTCACGCACGATGGTGTCTGACGCTGAAAAATTATATTGATCGGTCATTCGTTCAAGACTATCAAGTTAACACTTAGATTTTTAAACCCGAACGCTTTAGCCCCCGAGAATCATCAACGATGAAACGTCATTGGATCGATCAATTCTTCGCCGTCTCCGGCAGCGTGTTTCTTGCATCAGTAAGCGTAATTCTTGCAGCAGCGAACGTGGCCCAGCCGGCAAGCGGTCAAGATGTCCCAACCGCCCCACCGTCAAATTCTGAATCGACGTCGGTTCCCGAAGGTATCAACGCGAACTTCAAATCGAGCGAACTGGACGTCGACGAGTGGATCGCTCGTTTCGAAGTCGAGAGCCGCGAGGTATACGCCGCTCGCGACGAGGTGTTGGCAGCGTGTGCGATCAAACCCGGTGATCGTATCGCGGATGTCGGGGCGGGAACGGGGTTTTATAGTCGTCTGTTTGCCAAACGCACCGGATGGGATGGCTGGGTTTATAGCGTCGACATTTCGACGAGCTTTCTTCAGCACATCGCCGATCGGGCGACCAATGAAGGCATCGAGAACTTGACGACAGTGCTCGGTACGGACACGTCGATTCGGTTGCCACCCGAGTCGGTTGACTTGGTGTTTATTTGTGACACGTATCATCACTTTGAATCACCGCAGCAGACTCTCGCATCAATCTCTCGTGCACTCAAGCCCGGTGGTCGATTGATCCTGATCGACTTTGAACGTATCCCCGGGGTCTCGCGTGAATGGTTGCTAGGGCACGTGCGAGCTGGGAAAGACGCCTTTAAGGCAGAGGTCATCGAGTCGGGGTTGCGGTTTGTCGACGAAGTCAAAGTCCAGGGCTTTGAGGAAAACTATCTGCTGCGGTTCGAAAAGAAAGCGAAGTAGTTTCTGTCGCTTTGGACGATGTGGTTCGTACGGAATTTCAACGTTTTCGTTTCACACCGGCAATCCCTGGCGATACGGTCGGCCAAAAATCTTGCGCCCCTGCCCCGCTAACGTTGGGCCATCATGGTACCCCCTTTCCTGTATTCACCGGGCGAGACCCATGATTGAAAAGTTACGGCTGACCGCGATCGATTTAGTCAAGCATCATTACTTGAACCTAATTGCGATAGCACTCTTCGTGTTTTGCATCTCGCGATTGATTGCTTTTCGTTCGGTCGAGGATGCGGTGGTTCCGGGGATCGGTGCGTTGTATGGATTGGTCGCTGCGCTCGCTCCCAATGAGGTGTCCGACTGGACCGGGCATTTTCGTTGGACGACGCAGCAATACTACAACCATCCGGCCATCGTCGTTCGATATTCGGGGCTGTCGGCATTGATCGTAACGACGATCTATTTGTTCTGACTATGGAGATGCGAGTATCCGCACCTTACCTCTGGCATTCGATCAACAATTGAAATGAAGACTAGCCGTTTATCGTTAGTCACGATTTCTTTGCAATTACCGTACGAACGCCGACGGCTGATTCGACGAACCCGGGCATCTGGTCTAGACGCGGCACAAAATCATCATCCGCTTTCGATCTAGGGCCAGCTGCCGTCATGCCGCAAGGACGCAGGCAAACATTTAACGCCTAGTCACCTTCATCAAGCTACGATCGGTAGGGCAAGACAAATGGGGCGTGCCGCGACTCTACCGTTGCAGCATGGATCATCTGCAAAACGGTGCTGCGGCAAGGTGTTTTAACAGTGTTCACTGCCGATAGGTCTTGGCTGAATAGAAGCGTCAGCTCACGCCCGGTTAATAGTCCACTTCGATTCCGAAGTAGGGTGTCAGGCCGGGGGACAGCACAACGGTCTGACCAAAACTGCCTTCCGCCGGGATTCGCAAGTTCAGGTGCTCGTAGTAATTGTTGTCGAACAAGTTCTCGGCACCAAAGGTGACATTCACGTTGTCGCGGGGACGTAAGTATCCGCGAAGGTAACTGGTCGTGAAACCGGGGGTTGCGGTTTCCAAGGTAACGACCGCCGTATCGGCTCGCGTTTGACCTGTGCCTGGAGCCGAGCTAAGCGTTCCGAGGCGGTCTTGATTGTCGACGCAACGAAGTCCCCACTCGATCCCCCAGCGATCGTCGCGCGTGGTGTCCGTTAAACGAATCCCCAGTCGCCCTTCCAACGGAAAGATGCCTGCGAGCGGCTGATCAATTTCGCGGTCACGTCCGTCAAGGTAGTTTAAGCTTGAAAACACTTGAACGCCTTCGACAAGATCAGCCTCGCCGTAATACTCGAAACCGGTTAGCGTCGCATGGTCAGTGTTGATCGCACGTAGCAATCGCGAACCTTGCGGGTCATCAACGAGGTTTGCGTTGTACGTGACATAGTCAACGATCCAACTATGGAAACCACCAAAGCGACCGCGAACGTAGTCGTAGTCCCAGTCAACTCGGGCATCGAGTTGCCAGTTTCGTTCTTTGCTGAGTGTTGGATTCCCGATCACCCGGCTGAAACCGCTTTGGATAATGGCGATGAACAGGCCATCGCTATAACGCTGCTCCAACGTCGGCACGCGTTCGGCGTAGCCGCCGCCGACCCGTAGCGACCAATTGGGGGCCAGGTCGATATCGTTGGTCAAGAAGTAGGACAACAAGACATCGGAAACGTCCAAGTCTTCGTTGACCGGGCCGATGGCCGGAGGAAGTGCAGGGTCTCGAAAATTCGAAACGGCGTTCAAATCATCTGGGTCGGCTTGGGTATGAGCAAATGCGACGCGGAAGCCCATGGCGGTTTCGATAAAGTCGATCATCGAAAACGAGTATTCGGTATACAACCCAGGTTCAACAATCTCAGCTTGTGGCAACCCGGTGGTGATCGTTCCGAGTGGATTTCCGGAGGTGTCATAGAAACCATTGAGGTCGTAAAACTCTTCGACCTGTTGCTTAATGTATCGTACGTCCGCCCCCAGACCGATGGTTCTGTCACGGTCCAGTTCCTGGGTCATTCCGGCACGAATGCCTGCGCTTAATAACTCGCCATCGACGGTCCCAAAGAACGGGCGATTCGGATCCGGCGGGAAAGTGATGGGGCTGTTGTCATTCGTCTGCTGCACATTGGTCAGCGCTTCGTCGACGCGTTGCAACACAGGAAAGTCGGGACGACGTTTGCTACCGGCGGACGTATCCCCGTTAAATTCAGTATTACTGAGCCAGGAATCGATACGGTAGGAAAACCCAGTTCGGTCGTTGCGGTGGATCAAGCTGTTGGAAAGCCCGTCACTTGTTAAGCCATCGACATCGAAGAACTGCCCCGCGTATTCGGTGCTGTCTTCGTCAATGTGCGTGTAACGGAAATCGGTGCGCGTTTGGTCATCCAAATCGAATCCAATGCCTGAAAACAGATTGAACGCGTCGTAGCTGGACGGCACCAACAATCCATTCCCAGCGGCGTAGTCGCTACCTTTGCGAAAGCCCAGATTTGCAAAGTAGCCCATGCTCTCGCCGCCACCAAAAACGGTCGCCGAATTATAGGTTTGGCCACCATTGGTCCGAACGTTGGTGCCGAGTCGCAGGTGATGTTCAGGGCCGCATTCATAGCGCGGCGTGGCAATCGTGTCGACGTTTAAAAACGCGAACCCACTTCCGTAGCGAACGGTGTAAGGGCCACTGAAAACCTGTACGTTACCGATCAAGAAGGGGTCGATCTTTGAAAACACGCCGTCCAAATCACTTCGCGCCGGAAACAGGTACGAGCCGTCTTGGCTGGTATAAACCTGGCCGTTGTAGAAACCGCGGATTTTTGGATCAAACCCGAGTGAGCTACGACGACGGGCTTTGACCGTTTGCGTGGCGGACGACTCGACTAGCGTTTCACCGATGTCCGGCGTTTGCGCTAAATTGAAGGTGCTCGCCGGAACGATTTCGACCGCGGGAGCTTCGGTCAACGCAACTTCACTTGTACCTTGAACGTTTTCAAGCTGTTCGACAAAGCTCGCCGAATCGACCAGACTGGACGTGTTACTGCTGAATTCCGGACGACTGATCAGACTCCAGTCCGCGAAACCAAAGTTGCTTGGCAGCGATGGATCGAGAAAATCGGCTTGGCCGCCGACATCGATCGGCTGGATCGCTTGGTCGCTGACCGTTTCGCTGGGAGGCGCCGTGAAGGGATTGTCCTCCTCGAACTGAACAGGCAGGACTTCGTGATTCGCCATCGCTTCGGCGAGCGCGAGAAATCGGAATTCGGGTTCCTCGGGAACGCCGGTGTCTTCTTCGGCCCGGGCGAATTGGCCTGCGCAGCATACCGCCATTGCGGCGGTTATGCCTAAGACCGATGACCTGACTTGGAACATCCCTATTCCCAATAGTTGGCGTCACAGCGATTTTTTTGGGGAGTCATCCGTGTCCCCATCTGCTCAGGTGGATCGCTATCCCTGCGATCGACCCGGCGCGGTGTATTGAGAGTGATCGGTTTCCCCCACAACCTGCTCTAAGATTTGTCCGCAATTCGAACAAGTTGGCGGAAACCTTGCAGCTTACCAGTCCTACCACAATGTTTCACCGCCGTGAAACAGAGGGAGCCCGGTGGGGGCCGGGGGCGGTTCAGGCAAACTTTGGCGGCTGGCGTTCCTTTGGCGCTTGCATTGAATGCCGCTGTCGCAACGACTGGTAAGCGTCGATGAACTTCAGCACAGACGTTCGCCATTTCAAAACGGTCTTTGGTTCGTGCTCCCATGTCAACGATGAACCGTAACTCACAGTCTTGTGCCTTTATCGCCAAACGGCGGTCACCAATAGGAATCGTCTTGGCTTTTGAGCTCGCCGACCGAATTCGTGCCCAGTTGTTTCAACGAAACATCACTGGTCGCAAGATGTGCGCCAGCGTGATCGTACGTGGTGGTTCAATCTTAGTCGGTGTACTGAGTGTTGTCGGATGTGGTGGTCTGGGCGATCGCTATGCTGGAACGATGTCAACACATCAGTTCGAGGCAACGCCACAATACGCGTACGCCGATCCCAATCGGACGCCTGACTGGCGTCACCGGGCTGCTTTCGAAAACGAGCAGCCAAGGCCATGGATTGGTGGTGATGGTCGCGCGTCTCAAGCGGTCGTTCAGGCAACATTGCGAGAATTGAACGACGATCAACTACTCGCCGCGTGGGAGGTGTTTGATGATCCACGGTTGCGCTGGATGCAACGTATCGCCATTCAAAATGTCAGCTCTTCGGACCAAGTTTTTGAGCGATTGCAAGAAGGCGGGTTTGCACCGACACCCAACTCAGCCTTCCCGGTCGCCCAAGAACGATTGCTCGAAGCGATTGCCCATGTGATCGTCGATGCGAGATACCATCATCATCGGCTGCAAACTTTGATTCGTGAACTTGATGAACAAGAAGACGTGGTCGATGAATCTCGGGGACGAGTCCAAGTCGGATCGATCGATCCCACAGAACTTGAAGTTTTAATCGCCCACTGTCAGTCGACCGCGGAACGTCAGGACCAGGAACGCCGAGTGATCGGGACGTTGTCGAGTCAGCTCAATCGATTAATCGGACAATCACTAACTCACGCCTTGATTGATTCCGTTGGAGATCAGCCACAGCTAACAATTCCGGGAATTGACGATCGGGTTTCGGCGGACCGCCTTCGCTGGCGTTTCGATGTTGACCAAGCCCGGCGCGACGTGAAGGTTCGTGGCCAACGATCCGGTCTTACCGAAGCAGAGACGTTGCCGATGTTGGCGTTTCGTGGATCGATCCATGCCAAACGCGCCGAGCCGGCGCTATCGTTCGCCGAGCCGGATGTGATCCCTTTCGATCAGCCCGAAACATTTCAGTTTCAGCTAGAACCACCTCCGAATGCGGCGATGACTACGGCTGAAAACGTCGGGGCTCTGCAACTAGCGATGGCGGGGTATCATCAGGTGGTTGCAACTGCGGCGTCGGAGGTTCAAGAGCTGCTTACCGATTACGTTGAACTACAGGATCACGTTGCACGTCAACGAGAATTGGTCGCACGTACCGACAAGGATCTGGACGAACTATTGCGGCAATTCGATGCCGGACAACTCGAAGCGACTCATCTCATCGACATTCAGAGTCAATTGATCGATCGCTATTTCAAGCAGCACGAGTTGGAACGTCAGCTCGGTCATGTGGCGATTGAATTGTTCGTTGCGTTAGGAGGACCACGACATTCATCGCAGGTGATCCCTGCGGGTTGGCAAGCTCGGTAAGCAAAAGTCTGGTGGGTGCGACCGATGTCAGGGTTACGTGATTTGCCGTTTGGCACGGTTGATGCGTTGTTCGTAACCGTTGCTTGCGTGTCGGCCCCATTGATTTTCAGATACGCAACTTAGTTCGAACCGATGGCATCCAAGGACGCCGTCCATCGTGATGAACCAATCGAACATTCTCACGCTTTAGCCATTCAGCCAATTCACATTCATTGATGACCGACATTCAATTTGTCTATTTCGATCTCGGCAATATCCTCGTTTCCTTTGATCCTAGAATCGCAGCGAGAAACCTAGGGCGGTTGCTTGGGATCGACGAGGCAAAGGCTTGGGAGGTCCTCTATGCCAGCGGGTTGGAAGAACGTTATGAACATGGGGAATTGACCGGTGCTGAATTTACACAGCGGCTTCGAGCGTTTGCAACGTCTGAGCAAAGCTCGATTACCGATCAGGCAATTCTGGATGCGATCAGTGACATGTTTACTCCCATCGAGTCGATGGTTCGCTTGCTGCAGCAGACACGCCAAAAGATTGGGAAGATTGGGATCCTTTCCAACACGTGCGAGGCGCATTGGGATTGGATTAGACGCCAGAATTGGGCTGTCTCGAAGGTTCAAGTTGACGTCACGATTCTTAGTTGTCGGGTTGGAGCGATGAAACCGGCCGCAGCGATTTACGAAGTGGCGGAAATTCAATCCGGCGTCGCGGCCGAGCAAATTTTATTCATTGATGACAAGCCGGAAAACGTCCTTGCTGCGGTGAATCGAGGATGGAACGCGCACTGTTGTCTTGGCGGGGAGCCTGCGTTTGACGTGCTTTCGCGTGAGCTGAAACTTCCCTGAAGACACGCACTGGCATATTGAACCCTGTTGTCGTCGCATCGTGCCTGGGATGCGAAATCCAGGTATCGGCCTGCAGGTGGACATTGCCGAACGCTGCGAGAACGAACTAATTCTTGGGATGGTTTTGAGACGTCGCCTGGGATCTCCCGTCCTCGCGGACATCTTTTCGTTGATTTGTGCAACGATCGCTCGGCAATGTTATCTTAGCGGCCTTCCGGTGGACCGATACCGGTGCGTCCGGGTGGACGTACGAGGCGTTAGTAAGATCGAATATGCGACGTACAGGCTAGTATGACGACCGGCAGGGTTGTCGCGGCCGGCGGTAGGAGCGTTCAATTCTGCGACACGCCATTCCCTCCCACGATTTTCAGCGGAAGCCATAAAGGAACAGACTTCGATGAATCGCTGCCTCTCAATTGCACTACTATTTTGGAGCGTTTGCTCGCTCACCATCGCCGATGATCGCCCCAATATTCTTTGGTTGACCTGCGAGGACAACAACGTCAATTGGGTCGGATGTTACGGCAATCCACACGCTGACACACCCAACATCGATCAGTTGGCGAAAGAAGGCTTTCAGTATATGCACTGTTATGCCAACGCCCCGGTCTGCGCGCCGCAACGCAGCACGTGGATTACGGGGGTCCATGCGATCTCGATGGGCACTCATCCGATGCGAAGTCGCTATCCGATTCCCCACGACAAGATCAAGTACTATCCAGATTTGTTGAAAGAGGCTGGCTACTTCGTCGGCAACGATCGTAAGACGGACTACAACATTGGTGGACGTGACGACGGCAGCCCATGGGATACGAAGAAAACCGACTGGGAATCGCTGAAGAACAACCAGCCGTTTTTCATGGTGATCAATAGCACGCAATCTCATGAATCAAAAGCATTCGGCGACGTCAATCAAACGAAGCGTGACCCACAAAACGTACGTTTAGCAAAGTATCACCCCGACATCCCGGTGATCCGCAAGAATTACGCACACTACCATGACGCCGTCAAAAAGATGGATTCGGAAATCGGTACCGCTCTGAAAAAACTTGAAGAGTCCGGTTTGGCAGAAAACACCATTGTGATTCACAATTCTGATCATGGTGGAGTCATCGCACGTAGCAAACGGTACTTGTTCAACAGCGGGACTCACTGCCCGTTGATCATTCGGATCCCCGAAAAGTTCAAGCATCTTCGTCCCGGAGACCCAGGTTCAAAAGTCGATGATTTAGTCAGTTTTGTTGACATGCCGAAAACCTGGTTGGACCTGTGCGGTGCCGAAAAGCCCGACTATCTACAGGGCAAGGTTTTTTTGGGACCTAATAAGGAGGCGCGCGAGTACCACGTTAGTTTTCGAACTCGTATGGATGAACGCTGTGACAATGTACGAGCTGTTCGCGATCAACGGTTTCTATTGATTCGAAATTACATGCCCTACGCGCCGTGGGGCCAGCATTTGAATTACTTGTGGCGAATGGAAGCGACCCAGGCTTGGGAGGCACATCATCGTGCCGGAAAAACGGACGCAATCACGGGCCGATTCTTTGGAACGAAACCACCGATGGAACTTTACGACACCCATCAAGATCCTGACAACGTTCACAACTTGATCGATGATCCGAAATACTCCGACGACGTCAATCGACTGTCGAAAGCTCTCGATCAATGGCAACGCGAGATTTTCGATGCCGGGCTGTTGCCGGAAAGCGAAGTGGTTCGTCGCAGTGAACAATCCGGCAAAACGATTTATGAAATGGTTCGCACCAAGTCACTTTACGATGTCGAGGCATTGCAAAGTGCCGCGTCGACAGCCGTCGAGCAAGACCCCGCAAATTTGGATCAACTCTACAAAAACCTCGATAGCGACGACGACGGAGTACGCTATTGGGGCATCGTCGGGCTGTTTAATCTGCAGCCGAAACATGAAGTTGACCTGAATCGGGTTCGGGCATGCCTCGAAGATTCGTCGCATCACGTCCGGGTGATGGCCGCGTGGATTTTGTACCGAGACGGCGACAGGCAGGCCGCGCAGAAGTGTTGGAACGAGTTGCTCGAAAGCGATTCCTATGCCTCGCTCAAAATTTTCAATGTGGTTGACTGGATCGGTGATGGAATTGAACCCTACCGAGCCTCAATGAAAAAATGCAATTTTAGCCACAATGGCTATGTTGATCGAATGAAGGAGTACATGGAGATCCAATAGCGAGCAGCCGATAGCACAACGCATCAACCGCTTGGCGTTAGCCACGGTTGATGGGTTTGACGAAACCGCGGCTAACGCCGATCGGCTGATGATGGCGCGCTGTATTGTTGGTGCGATAACCGCCTGGCGTTAGCCACGGTTGATTTGTTTGACGAAACCGCGGCTAACGCCGATCGGCTGATGTGGGCACGCAGTTTTGTTGGTGCGATTAGCCGCTTGGCGTTAACCAGGGTTGGTGTGTTTGACGAAACCGCGGCTAACGCCGATCGGCTGATCTGGGCACGCAGTTTTGTTGGTGCGATTAACCGCCTGGCGTTAGCCACGGTTGATGCGTTTGACGAAACCGCGGCTAACGCCGATCGGCTGATGTGGGCACGCAGTTTTGTTGGTGCGATTAACCGCCTGGCGTTAGCCAGGGTTGGTGTGTTTGACGAAACCGCGGCTAACGCCGATCGGCTGATGTGGGCACGCTGTTTTGTCGGTGCGATTAGCCGTTTGGCGTTAGCCACGGTTGATGCGTATGAAGTAACCGTGGCAATCGCATCTCGGATAATTTGAGGAAGCAAGACGATGTCAGACGCCCCACTCGCGTTTTTTCTGACATTCACCGTTTACGGAACTTTTCTTCAGGGTGACAGCCGATGGTGGCGATCACGCGGGAGAGGACCTCAGCGACCCCAACCGCTTCTCGAACAGTGGCATCGCGACCGACTTAATCACGATGTAATTCTGCTAGATGAGTCTCAACGTTCGGTCGTTGAACACGAAGTCGTTCGTCTATCTGAATTCCGCGGATGGACACTCTGGAAGATTAGTGTTCGAAGCAACCACGTTCATGTTGTCGTGACAGCAACGAATGCGAATGGTTCAAAGATTCGGGACCAAATCAAAGCCAACTGCACGCGTGCGCTAAGAGAAAAATTTACACAGTTTATCGACAGGCCGGTTTGGTCTGTTGGTGGCGACTGGAAGTGCATCAATACAGACGAGGATTTAGGTCAAGTGATACTTTACGCTAGTGAAGTTCAAGATCGAAAGGACCGGGATAGCTAATGCAGTTTTTGCAAGCACCCGGGATGTTGCTCGATTTGTAATAGGCAGTAATGCCTGTGTTTGACGAAACCGCGGCTAACGCCGATCGGCTGATGGTGGCGCGCTGTATTGTTGGTGCGATTAGCCACGGTTGATCGGCCGAACGCTATGAATCAACCCGTTTGCGAAACGGAGCTTGTAGATCTTCGAGGATCAAGTAGAGGCACGGCACCAAGACCAAAATAATCGCGGTCGAAAACAAAATGCCAAACCCGAGCGAGATCGCCATTGGGATGATGTACTGAGCCTGCAGGGAGTCTTCAAAAATCAGCGGCATGAGACCACCAAATGTGGTCAGGGTCGTTAACAAGATGGGACGAAACCGCCGGACGCCGGCTTGCGAGATCGCTTCGAACGCCGAGCAATGTTTGCGCCGGCGGTTGGCGTAGTCGATCATGATTAGCGAATCGTTGATCACAACACCCGACAACGCGATCACTCCCATCAAACTCACCAGTGAGATGTCGTAGCCTAGGACAATGTGTCCGAGAACGGCGCCGACAACTCCGAATGGAATCGCGACCAGTACTACCAGCGGTTGAACGTAACCGCGAAACGCGATCGCCAACAAGGAGTAAATCACCGCAAGGGCGAGACCAAAGGATCCCCACAGCGATGACGTGGCTTGTCGCATTTCCGCATCACTGCCCTCAAAACTCCAGGTGATCCCCGGATAGCTTTCACGGAGTTCCGGCAGAACCTCGCTTCGCAACGCTTGGATCACCTGAGTCACCGCACGTTTGGGTTCGACGTCCATCGAAACGTTGATGACCCTGCGCCCGTCGCGTCGGTCGATCGAACGAAATGCCGAGGTTTCGTCTACGTCCGCCACGTCGAGAAGTGGGACTTCGGCGCCCGAGGGTGTGCGAATGATCAAGTCTTCGAGGCTGTAGATGTCTTCACGTTCGTCTTCGGGCAATTTCACGCGAACTTCGATTTCGTTGGTCCCACGAAGCAACCGGAGTGCTAGTGATCCGAAAAAGGCACCACGGAGTTGGTCACCTAGTTCTTCGTCGGTCAGCCCGAGTGCGCGGCCTTCGGGACGCAAACGGAAATCGTATTGGACCTTTCCTTTGTTGTAGCTATCGCTGACGTCGCGAACATTGGCGAACGATTCACACCGTTCGACCAGCGTCTGAGACGCTTTTTCCAGAACACCGATGTCGCTGTGGCTGAGGTCGATACTGATCGCTCGGCGATAACCGCCCGGACCGCTCTCGGCTTCGAATGTGACTTGGTTGACCCCGGGTAAATCACCGATCGACTCACGCCACAATTCGATCACTTCTTTGGCGGTCATGTCACGCTGGTCGGGCGGCTTCATCACGATTTCGACATCGATAAAACTCTGTCCGCGAACGTTGGTTTTGATTCCCTCGGCGACTTCGTAAAGCTGATGTTCCTCGAACATTTCCAAACTGGCCTTCGTCACCGCCTCGGCAATTTCGGCCGCTTGATCTTGGGTCGTCCCGACGGGCATTCGGACACCGGCTTCGATTTCGTCGGCGGAAACTTCGGGCATCAGGATCATGCCCATGTGAGCACTGGTCGCATAGCCGGTCACAACTAGGAACATCGCGAGCGCGATCGACGCGGTGATGTAGCGATAGCGCAAACAAACAAGTAGCAACGGTTGAAAGAGCACTTCGACCAGCCGATTGAAGCCTCGACTGAAAGCCTGTTGGGCACCGTGTAGCTTCGCCCCGATTCCGCCCTGGCGGCCTGCTTTGCGAGCATGCCCCAAGTGCGCCGGAAGAATGAACAAGGATTCGAGCAGCGAGAGAGCCAAGACGATGATTACGACCACCGGTAGCGGCGCCCAAAACTTGCCGGTCTCCCCGGGGATAAACATCAACGGTACGAACGCGACGATGTTCGTCAGAATACTGAACACGACCGGGCCGGAAACCTCACGTGTACCCTCGATCGCGGCACGTTCGTTGTCGCCGGTTTCCTGGCGTTTTTCGTAGACATTTTCGCCGACGACTACGGCATCATCGACGACGATCCCCAAAACAACCAAAAAACCGAACAACGAGATCATGTTCACGCTAACATCTGCGATTGGCAGAAGTAGCAATCCCCCGATGAAGGAAACCGCCATTCCCATCATCACCCAGAAAGCCAAGCGAAATTCGAGAAACAAAGCGAGAATCAAGAGCACGATGACGACCGCCATGATCGCGTTTTCGATCACGAGATTCAGACGGCGTCGAAACTCTTCGGCGTTGTTGCGATCGACTCGCCATTTGACGCCCGGTGGCAACACCGATTCGAAACCTTCCATCGTTTCCGCGACGGCATTGGCGACGTCACTGGGCGATTGAGATCCGGTGCGAAAGATGTCCAGTTCGACCGAAGGCGTTTGACTGAACTGGGAATGAAAGCCGACTTCTTCAAACCCATCTCGGATCGTCGCGATCTCACCCAGCGTTACCGCCGGTCCGTCACGTCCGCTAACGATCTCCATACCGGCAAATTCGTCCGCCCACTGCTTTCTTGCCTTCACCCGTAGCAAGATTTCACCCGCGTTGGTTTGCACGCTGCCAGCGGGAACGTCTTGGCTGCTAGTCCGGATAGTGGTGGCAACATCAGAAAGCGTCAGGCCGTATTCACGCAACCGTTGGCGTGGGATTTCGATGTGTGTGACATAGGCCGGAACGCGTCGCAATTCGACTTGTGTGATTTGCTCGTGAGACTGCAGTTGATCGCGCAATTGTTCGGCAAGTTGTCGCAATGCCCAGACATCGATCGGGCCGTAAAGCGCGATTTGCATCGCTTCACGTTGCTCGGATTGCAGCCGGACTTCGGGCTGTTCGATCTGGTCGGGAAACGTGCGGATACGATTGACCGCTTGATCGATGTCTTGGAATGCCTTCATCCGCTGTTCACCGGCGACCAGTTCGATCAAAACTTGGCCGCGTCCTTCACGAGCCTCGCTGGTGATTTCACGGATGCCTTCGACGCTCCGGATCGCTCCTTCGATCGGTCGAAGGATGCCCTGCTCAACCTCCTCCGGTGAGGCGCCAGGATAGCCCACGCTAACTTCGACGATGTCTAGCTGAAATTGGGGGAAGACTTCTTTCTGAATCGCAAAGGCGGACCATATTCCTCCGCCTAGCAAGATGAACATCAGGAGATTGGCGGCGATCGAATTGTGGGCCATCCAGGCGATCGGATCCGAAAATCCCTTCCGCTCGTTGCTTGATTCACCGTCTGGCTTTGACGCGTCGTCTGTCTCCCCGCTTGAAGTCGGCGTAGCGGTGGTTTCGAGATCACTTGAGCGTGGATCGGAGGAATCTTGCATCAAGCTGCCTCCTTCTCACCGGTCGCTTCCTCGTCGATGGATTCGCCATCGTCGGAACTCTCGGGGGTAATTTTCTTCAGGCCGACTCCGTCAGCGACGGTCGCCAAGGTGGTGATGACGACGTCTTCCCCGTCTTCAAGTCCCGCGGAAATGTAGGCGTAGTCCGCATCGCGTACGACAATTTCAACGTTTCGGATTTCCAGTTGATCGTCCTTCATCACCCAAACCGTATCGGAATCACGCACAAGTTTTCGCTCGAGGCGAAAGACGTTCTCGATCGGTGTGCCTTCGATTTCGGTTTCGACCAACGTTTCCAGGATTAGGGGCGGTTGATCTGAATTCTGTCCCAGAGGATCGGGAATCGAGATCAATAATCGCGCCAGTCGCGTCTGCTGATCGAGGGCACCGATCATGCGTCGTACGTAACCGATCCGTTCGGTTCCTTCTGGCCAAGAATCGGGATTGCGGAGACGGACGACCGAACCATGTTCCTCGTCGCTCTCTGGAAACTTTACCCAACGCAAACTACGAACGGGGACGGCCGCGATGATCCAGTATTCGTCGATGCCGACTAACTGGGCGAGTTCGTCGCCGGTGGCGACCTGAGATCCAACGTTAATCGATCGGGTCAGGATTTGAGCGTCGAACGGGGCGAAGATTTCGGTGCGATCTAAATCCAGCTTGGCTCGTTCGATCGCGGCCTTGGCGGCGCTCACTTCGGCCTGGATCGAAGCGATTTGTGGTTCTCTCAAAACGAGAGCACGGTTGGTTTCGTTGATCGTATCTTCGAGCAGCGCGAGCTCTTTTTTCGCGAGGCTTTGGCGTCCCATTTCGATATCCAGTGACGCCTGGGCCTTGGCGAGTTCGCTCTCGCTGATCGCAAGGGCGTTTTCAAAGTCGGCCGGGTCGATCCGCAACAATAAGTCGCCTTGGCGGACCATTCCACCGGGCACGAAACTTGGCGATACCTCGATGACTTGGCCGCGGATTCGGGGGCTAAGTGTAATGTCTTGAGCGGGTTGGACTTTGCCCAGCACGACCAGACGTGGCGAATAGGTCTCGCGGGCCACCGTGACGGTTTCGACCAACGCCGACGATTTTCGTGTCGCAGTGATTTTCTCGGCTGTCGGCTCGGTACGATTGATAACGACGATCGCGGCGACCGAAGCGCCCAAGATAGCCAGGCAAGCGATCAAATTTCCAAGGACGCGAAGCCAGCGCCAAATCAGCCGTGAGTTGGATGCATCATTCATCGAGTTCAGTATCGGGAAGACGATCGACCGTCCTGAGCAATTGCTCAAAGTCGCCGGAGTTGTCCGGTGCGATCAAGGGGGCAAGCGAATCCGATGACGCGGCGGCGGAGGCAGGGCCGGCTGGATTCAGGTTGCTGATCGGCGGGAGCGTTTCCGGCAAATCCGACTCGATCGGTTCACCGGTCGAGATTGAAACGCCGTCAACGACGGTTTCGTCTTGTATTACGATTGTGGGTTGGGGGCGGGGCTCAAATCCACCCGCGAGCGCAAGGTAGAGCGACACGCGGATCAGTAGTAAGTCTAATCGAGCGGACAGCGTTTCGCGCTGTAATCTTTGTCCCGCCGTGATCGCGCTTAAAACATCCAGGTAATCGGCTTCGTTGATCAAGTACTGCTCACGCAATTGATCGGCCGACATTTGAGCCCATTTCGCCTGGGCTTCGAGGTGCGTGAGTCGTTCAAGCTGGTATTTTTCGCGTGCCAGGTTGTCTTCGACTTCTGCGAACGCGTTTAGCATCGTGTCGCCGTATTCATTGAATCGCTGCCGGACGATCGCACTGTTCCGATCGACTTCGGCGCGTCGTTGACCACCGTCAAGAATCGGTCCCACCAGTTGGCCGCCGATCGACAGGAACCAGTCTCGGAACAGGTCTTCAGGCTTTTCCGCCGAGTTAAGCAGCGAACCGCTCAAGTCCAGTCGTGGAAATTGGTCACTGATCGCGGCGGCGAGGTCCTTGTTGGCTGCCATGAACGCCAAATAGTCACGGCGAACATCCGGCCGACGTTTCAATAGCTCGGCCGGCAGTCCCGTGTTCGGCAATGGCGGAAGGGCAGGCAGATTCGACCCGGGGCTGTACTTGGCGTTTTGTGGCATTTGGCCAAGCAGGATTGCCAGGCGATGCTCAAGAACTTCGATTTGTGACTTTACCACTGCGGACTGTTCCAGCGTCCCTTCGACCAATTGGCGCTGCCGCAATACATCGGGGCTGCGAATCTGGCCGAGACCGAAGCGAGCTTCTTGTAGCGACAACCCCGTCTGGTTGGTTTGGATTTGCTCATCGAGCAATTCGAGCTGGGCATGGGCTTCGATCAGTGCAAACCATGTGCGCGTGACTTCGGCTGTCAATGCGAGTGCGATCGCATGGTAGTCCGCATGGGTAGCCGCCGCTCTCAGCCGCTCGGCTTCGACCTGAGACTCGATCCGCCCCCACAAGTCGACTTGGTAGGATGCGTCGAATCCCCAGAGGTAGCTATGATCGTCGCTGCCGGGGCCGTATGTGCTTCCGATCGACGAAACCCCGTTCAAATCGATGAAAAAGTCAGACGCCTCGCGACGAGTGACGGCCCGTGCGGCGCTGAGTCGCTGAATCGCGGCGGCAAGCGTGAAACTGCCATCGAAAAGTTGGTTGATTTGCTCGTCGAGTTGCGGATCGCCAAACGAATTCCACCACTGATCCGGCTGGACGACGTCGCCGCTGGCGGAAAACGAAGGTGGAGGTTCGGCGCTAAACGTCCCAGTGGCTTGCCTTCCCGCACATCCGCCAATGATCAGCAGCGCGCAGCCGCCAGCTAAAAGCAACGCGATTGCCAGAACGAAGCGGAAATTCCTCTGAGGGACCAGGGCGAATCTGTTCATGAACGTGGTCTAGAAATATTGACTTCTAAGCGGCAACCCCAATCGCCGAACTTCCAAGAAAGGAGTCGGAATGTGATGCCGAAATCATGGTGATTTTCCTTGCGCGGAGATTTTGAAAACGAAACCTTTGCGAATCCGCTCGACGGCACACTGCCGGCCTGAACCAATAGAGGGTGCATGCGGGATTGATCGATCATTGCCTTGCCGGTGATACTGGCCTCCCGACCGAGCGCATCGGCAGGTTCTTGAATAGCCAGCGATGCTTGCGACCGTAGTACTTTCCTCCGACCCCCGTTTGCCAGCCTCATGTCTTCGACCACTCCAGTTGATCCGCCCGTCAGCGTGACCGTGACAACCGGCGGCCCCGTTTCTGGAGCGATCCGCCCTCCGGGCAGCAAAAGTTTGACCAACCGTGCGTTGATTTGCGCCGCGATGGCCAGCGGGACGTCGACCCTGACCGGTTGCCTACGAAGCGAAGACACCGAAGTGATGATCGATAGCTTGCGAAAGTGCGGCGTGCGAATTGAAATCGACGGCGATTCGATCCGAGTTGACGGGAGTGATCGCATTGCCCCGGACGAAGTCGAGTCGTTGTTCATCGCCAACAGCGGTACCAGCGTTCGATTTCTGACGGCGGCACTCTCAGCAGCCGGTGGGCAGTATCGTTTGTCCGGTGTTCCAAGAATGCACGAGCGACCGATCGCTGACCTTGTCAATGCGCTCGCGGCAGTTCAAAACGGATCTATTATTTGCGAGTCACCCAACGGGTGCCCTCCGGTTCTGATCCAGTCTGATGGATGGCAAGGCACTTCATCAGTGGGGTGTGATACCCCAGGTTCTCAGGTTGTCTTGCAAGTCGCTGGGAATGTCAGCAGCCAATACCTAAGTGGTTTGATGATGGCGGCTCCGGTCGCGATCGAGAATGGTCATACTTCGGTCACCATCGAAGTATTGGGAGAGCTTGTTTCGCGTCCCTATGTCGAAATGACCGCTCAGACGATGCGTTCTTTCGGCGCGACCATCGACATCCATGATCAAGACGATGACGCTCGTGATCGCGACAATGTCTCTGTCCGCGTGATCGTGAGCGGCGAAGGCTATCGAGGAACAACGTACGCGATTGAGCCTGATGCATCGGCGGCAAGTTATTTCTGGGCGGCAGCCGCGATCACCGGTGGAAAAGTGACGGTCCAAGGGCTGACGCCTGACGCGATGCAAGGTGACGTTGGTTTTTGCGACGTCCTTCAACAAATGGGTTGTACGTTCACACACGACGAAGATTCGATGACCATCGAAGGCCGGGCGGCGAATGGGATCGATGTCGACATGAATAAGATTAGCGACACCGTGCAAACGCTTGCGGTGGTCGCCCTATTCGCTCAGGGCCCGACGCGGGTCAGGAACGTCGCGCACAATCGATTCAAAGAGACGGATCGCATCGGCGATCTTGCTTGCGAGCTTCGCAAGCTGGGCGCCGAAGTTGATGAGCATGAAGACGGATTGACGATCACACCGCCAAGCGGCGGGCCAAGTTCGGCAACGTTAGAAACTTACCATGACCACCGGATGGCGATGAGTCTATCGCTGGCTGGGTTGTGTGCCGAAGGCGTCGAGATTCTGGACCCAGCGTGTACGGTGAAAACGTATCCGGAATTTTTCAAAGACTTGGAAGAGTTGATCGGTCGACCGCATCGTTGGACTTAGTCCTTCGTTTCCGCTAGGAATTGATGCCTGTTCTCTTAGCCGAACGGCGCTGTCAAACACGTCAACCGTGGCTAATGCCAGGCGGCTGATATCGCAAACGCACCGGCGATTTCTTCGATCAGCCGAACGGCATTAGCCGCGGTTACTGCGACAAGGCCATGGATAGCGCCATTCAGAAAATCTGCAAGTAGACGGGCAGGACACGTTGGAGGACCGTACGAATTGGGTTCTCGAATAGCGAAACTCACCACAGGTTTCGAATGGATGTATCGCTGTGGCGAAAGCGGCGGCGCGCGAGGTGGCAACAAGCCTTGCGGCTGCTCATCGGTTGCCCCTCCCTTTCCTAGACTGCTCCGCTCGGCAGTGGGGGTGGTGGTTCAGGTTGCGCAGATTTCGACGCCTCTGGAGAAGGATAGCGAGTCTTCCGTAGGCGTTCGCGGCGTCAATGTGTGGGGAAATTGATGACACTGCCAGCTAAGATGGGTACAGCAAGCCGCGGGGCGACGTTCACCCTTCGCAGCCTTCTTATCTCCCTTTCTTGGAATCGAACGTCACCATGGGTCACGGATTTCGTCCTTGGGTTCAATGCATCGGTGCCGCATGGTTGATCGGCACTTTCATTGTGGCAACTGGTGGGCAAGCCTTCGCCCAGAAAAAGAAAAAGCCCGCACCGCCAAAGATACGGCTACCCGAAAGCGTTCGATCGGCGCCATCTCACTTGATGGATGTTGAGCCGGCCGATCGCAGTCGGCGCACGGATCTTGAGTACGCGGCGTCTGAGCTAGATCACATGGTTGAGAAAGAACTCGCGGACAAGGGAATCGATCCCAATCCGATCGCCAGTGATGAAGTCTTTTTACGCCGCGTCTATTTGGATGTGGCCGGCCGGATACCGACGTTAAAGGAGACGAGCGCGTTCTTAGAATCCAGCGATCCCGACAAGCGGGTGGAACTGATTGACGAATTGCTGAGCAGTCCCGACTGGGTCAGTCATTCGTACAACTTTTGGGCCGACACGTTGCGTTTGGTCGAACGGCCGCAACCGAACATTATTGCCGAACCCTATCTCGCATACATCAAGGATTCGATTCGGACGAACAAGTCGTACGACAAATGGGTTTACGAGATGCTGACCGCCGAGGGCAAAGTCTGGGAGAACCCCGCGGTCGGGTACCAGCTTCGCGATGACGGGATGCCGCTGCCCTATGTCGACAACACCGTGCGTGTTTTTCTTGGGACACAAATCGGATGCGCCCAGTGCCATGACCATCCCTTTGACAATTGGACGCAGTACCAGTTCTACGAATTAGCTGCTTTCACGACCGGGACTCGAACGAGAATTCGAAAAGGTGATCCCGGTTTCGAGAAAACGAATCCGGCGAATAAGTTGATCAGTGACGCACGTCAACGTTATGACAAGGGGCGTGTCCCGGGGGCTTTCCAGCGTTTGCTGCGCGCGAATACCTACCGTGTCTCGGAAGTGAACGCAGAGATGCGTTTGCCACACGACTATGCATACGATAACGCGAAACCGAAATCGATCGTCAAGCCGGCGGTGCTTTGGGGAGAGATTCCATCGAAGTCGAAGAACGCGACGCGACGTCACCAATTCGCCGCTTGGCTGACCAGCCCGGACAACGAGCAGTTCCGCCATACGGTTGTCAATCGTTTTTGGAAACGTTTCCTGGGAGTCGGCTTTGTCGAACCGGTGGATGATTTCATCGAGGATAGCCCTCGTTCGTGTGAAGATGCGATGGAGTTCCTTGGCGACCAACTGGTGCGTTCGGGGTTTGATTTAAAGGATCTAACGCGCATCATCCTTTACTCACGGACCTACCAACGGGAAGCCACCGATTACAGTTTGACTAGCGGCGAGCAGTACTTTTTTCCTGGTCCGGTGATTCGCCGAATGTCGGCCGAGCAGGTGTGGGACTCGATGCTGACCTTGGCGGTTCGCAATCCAATGCCCTTTCAACGTCCGACGGTGGGCGAAATCAAAAACGCCGTCGATGTCGACTTTGCTTCGCTGACCTTTGAAGACGCGAAGTCACAGTCCGAAGCGTTCCAGAAAAGCTATTTCCTGCCAACCTACAAACGCGGGCTGAACAAACACAGTTATCAAGGCAACGTCTTGTGCCGTGCAAGTGAATTGCCATCGCCCCAAAACGCCGATCACTTTTTGCGTCAGTTCGGCCAAGGCGACCGAGAAACGATCGATGGCTCGGACGTCGAAGCGACCGTCCCGCAGATCCTCGCAATGTTCAATGGGCCAATCACCCACGTGATGCTCGAACCAGGATCGGCAATCGTCGACGAAGTACTCACGATCGAACAAGCTCGCGATCGTGTCGAAGCAATTTTTATGAGCGTCCTCTCGCGACGGCCAAGTCCGCGTGACCGGATTGCCGCCGCACGCGAACTTTCCAAGACCGCCAACGATGCGGTTGGCTATGGCAACATTGTTTGGGCATTGCTGAATACACGCGAATTCTTGTTCATTCAATGAACTCGCATTAAGAATGAACTCGCAGTGAACCCACCTGATCGCTTCTCGTCATTAATCTATCGTTTACGAAACCATTGATCATGAACAACGCCAACGAATTCAGTCGTGAACATCGACGCGATTTTATGCGATCGGTCGCGACACAATGCTTGGGAGTTAGCTTTGCCGGTGCCGTCGGCGCCGGTCCCATGTTGTCGCTCGGCGAGGCGCAAGCTGCCAGTGTCCCGCAGGGCAAGGCGAAGCACATCATCTATCTGTTTATGGAAGGTGCGATGACGCATCTTGACACGTTTGATCCGAAAACCGGTGTGCCCGAGGCTGGTGAAACGAAGCCGATTCAAACGCGGGTCCCCGGAGTTACGTTCGGCGATCGCTTTCCAAAGCTTTCGTACCTTGCCGGTGCACTGGCCGTCGTACGATCTCTGGCGACCGAAACAGGTGCCCACGACAAGGCGCAGTATCTAATGCGCACGTCCTACAAAAAACTCAACAGCATCCAGCACCCTGGAATGGGGGCATGGATGCTTTCGCAGCAGGGGCGGTTGAACCGCGAGCTTCCGGGGAACTACGTCATTGGCGGTGCAAATCGACATCCCGGGGCGGGATTCCTTGAACCGTCGCTATCGCCGGTACCGATCGCGAATCCATCGAGCGGTATCAAGAACATCAAGTTGCCGAGTTACCTGCCGGAGACACTGTTCCAACGAAGGTTGGCGCTCGCCGAAAAGTTTGATACCGAGTTTCAAACGTCGCATCGGGCTAACGTCAAAATTGAAGCGTACAACCAGCTCTATTCCGAGGCCCGCAATTTGATGGGCAGCGATCATTTGAAAGTCTTTGATCTTAAAGACGAACCAGAAAAGGTGCGCGAGGCCTATGGTAAGAATACGCTCGGCCAGGGATGCTTGTTGGCGAGACGTTTGGTGCAAAGTGGCGCCCGATTTGTCGAGGTGACTTATGGCGGGTGGGACATGCATCAAGATCTGTATGGGCGATTGGATGAACGTGCCGGCCAGCTCGATAATGCGCTCGGAATTCTGTTGAAGGACCTCCATCGCACGGGGCTGCTTCAGGACACCATGGTTGTACTGACGACAGAGTTTGGACGTAAACCTTCGATCAACGCGAATGCCGGTCGTGATCATCACCCCGGCGCGTTTTGCTCGTTACTTGCCGGAGCGGGAATCAAAGGCGGTCAGGTTTATGGGGCCAGTGACGAGCGAGGTTTTTCCGTCGAAGACAGCCAAATGTCGGTGGGCGATTTTAACAAAACGATCGCGGCGGCGGCCGGTCTGCCGGTCGATGAAGAGCTGTTCTCTCCGAATGGACGTCCGTTCAAAATCGGTGGCGATGGCGAAGTGATCGAAGACCTGCTGGCGTAGCGTGTCGATCATACTGCGATTGCTTCATTCCGTCGGCCCGGTGTGGCAGCCCCCAAAATGATGCCCGGCTACTTGCAAGCCAAGAAGATTTGGGGAAGAATCGATCCCCCATTGGCAGTTTTATCATCTTCTTTCACGCAAGAGCATTTGCTATGTCACGTTTAACCTTCCCCGTTCTGTTCGCATTGGTCGTTTCAATCTCCGTCATCGGTTGCGGCAGTGGTGACAACGAAGTCATCGAAGACACCCGATCTCAAGCTGAGATCGATCAGGAGTTGGAAAGCTATGAAGAGGAAATGGATGCCGCCGACGACGTCACTCAGTAACAACCTAGCCGAAAGCTTTGAGTCGAATAGGCCAACATTGGGCCGGCGGTTCGGCGATTGTCAAGGAGCGAGGGCATCAGCTTGTGCCTTCGGCTGTTCAATTGGCATTGAAGTGCTTTCGGATGGTTTCTTATTTGAATCGGCAGTTGATCATTTCGAATCGACCATGGCGCATTGATGGGTAAACGCGTCAATCGCTCGCAGACGGCCCGTCAATCGCCAGCCTCAGCAGAGATTTCATCGAAGGAGCCGGCTGAAGCCAGTCGGTATTCGTTCCGGTGGCTCTTATTGGGCCTGTGTGTGGTCGCATTTCTGCTTCGCTGCATTCATCTGCTACAAACGATCGAAGTACCGACCCTGATTCAGTTGCTCGGTGATGCCCGAGGTTATTTCGATTGGGCACTCAAGATCAGTGGTGGCGACTGGTATGGCAGCGAAACGTTTTACCAAGCGCCGCTTTATCCTTATTTTCTGGCGGTACTGATCAAGCTATTCGGGCCTAGCGTCACGTTGATTCGCTTGGTTCAAATGGTGTTGGGGGTCGCCGGAGTTGCCTTGATCGGACTCGCGGGACGGAAGCTATTCTCCGAGAAAGTCGGGTTGGTTTCTGCGTTGATGTTGGCCGTCTATCCGCCGGCGATCTTTTACGACGGCATCATTCAAAAGGCTGCGTTGGCAACCTTTCTATTGTGCATGTTCTTGGCGGCATGCGTCTATTTGCAAACCGAGCGTCGGTATCGCTACGCCGTCCTGACTGGTATTTCGCTTGCGCTACTGGTTCTAACGCGAGAAAACGCGTTGCTTTGGACGCCATTAGTTCCGCTCTGGATTCTGCTTGCGCTCGATGAAACAACGCGTCGACGTTGGGCGTTGGTGGCGTGCTATGTCGGCGGGCTCGCGTTGATCTTGTTACCGGTTGCCGCACGCAATGCATCATTGGGAGGTGAATGGTCGCCGACCACATTTCAAGCCGGCCCAAACTTTTACATTGGCAACCATTTGCAAGCCAACGGGATCTACGAGCCACTGGTTCCCGGTCATGGAACGCCGATGTACGAACGGGCCGACGCGGAACGCTTGGCCGAACAGGCTGTTGGACACGAACTT
This sequence comes from Roseiconus lacunae, assembly GCF_008312935.1. NCBI lineage: Bacteria > Pseudomonadati > Planctomycetota > Planctomycetia > Pirellulales > Pirellulaceae > Roseiconus > Roseiconus lacunae. The sequence goes on from NZ_VSZO01000053.1 coordinate 438,887, forward strand.
TCCGCTCGCGAGGTCTCGACATTTTGGATGTCCGAGGCTTGGGGTGACATTCGACAAGCACCGGGACGCTGGTTTCAGCTGATGGTGGCCAAGACATTCATGGTGTTCAATCGCTATGAAGTCCCCGATGTCGAGAGCATGTATATCTTTCGAGAATATTCGACGCCGCTGAAGCTAAGTCTGGTGTGGCATTTTGGGATCCTCTGCCCATTGGGGATCTGGGGGCTTTTTGCGACTTGGGGCCAACGGCGAAGGCTTTGGCTGTATTACTTGCTCTTGCTTTCGATGATCGCAGCGGTAGTGCTTTTCTTTATTTTGGGCCGGTACCGGAACCCTGTTTCGATTCTCTTCCTCCCATTCGCCGCTGCAGGCATCATCGACATCGTGGCTCGGTTTCGCCAGCGTCAGGGGCATCGCAAGCTCCTAATCGCGGTGCTGCTATTGTCCGCGGTGTTTTGCAACATTCGCGTCCATGAAGAAGATTCATTACACGCGAGTTGTTACATGAACATGGGCGTATCGGCTTGTCAGGCCGGCAATCTTCCGTTGGGAATTCGTTTACTGCAGCGATCCGTCTCGGAATTTCCTGAGTTAGCAGAAGGCTATGTCAATCTTGGCCGGGCCTACATGTTGAACGGCCAACCGGCACTTGCCGCCAAGTGCTTTCAGCTCGGGCTCGTGTTGGAACCTCGGTTGATCGGGGCTCATATCCAGCTTGGCGAGGCATTGGAGTACGCGGGAGATCCGGAGCAGGCGGTGGAGCATTATCGGCGGGCACTTTCGCTCGATCCGACAAGTCAACGTGCTTTAGAAGCTTTGAGCCGAGTCCGGCAAGGGTTGCCGCGAAGCCCGGACTCCGAATGATGGCATGATCATGCCCCACGTGTGGTGCTTGTTCGGGTTCCAAATGGACCGGGATTTGCAGGCTAAGTGAACATGTGGCGCCTTTTAGTCAACTCATGGCCCTTGCACCAGCCATTAATTCGCGAAATTTTCTTCTCTCGGACCCAATTTGGACCCGATTACGGGTATTCTAAAAAACCCTATTCAGGTTAGTCTCGATTTGATTCGAACTGTTTTTCTTTTTTGGGAGTCTTAGATGCAGAGACGTCATTCTTTGCGATCGGGTTTCACACTCGTGGAACTGTTGGTCGTCATCGCCATTATCGGCATTCTTGTTGGCCTATTATTGCCGGCAGTGCAGGCAGCCCGTGAAGCCGCTCGACGTATGTCGTGCAGCAATAATTTCAAGCAGATCGGGCTTGCGATGCACAACTATCACAGCTCGTTCAAGCAATTGCCCATCAATGGTACCGGTACTGCTCGGGTCCCTTCGATGAGCAACGCGTCGGTACAGAGTAATCGTCTGTTCCTGAGTTGGTTGGTTCCGATCCTGCCATACATGGAACAGCAGGGATTGTGGGACAGCATTTCCAATCCCAGCACGCAAGCGACGCCCGGCCAAACTCCGCACGCGGATACCGGTGGAACTTGGCCCCCGATGGGCCCATGTCCGTGGTTGACAACGTATGTTCCTTGGGTGACTCAGGTTCCAGGTTTCCGTTGCCCGAGTGACCCCGGCCAAGCTCGTGCACCGGGACAACTCGCACGGACGAACTACGCCGCTTCACTGGGTGATGCTGTGGACCGTTCGAACAACGGCGGCGTAAACGATTTTGGTTTCTTCGGAAACTTTGATAATCGTGATGAGAACTGGGCGGTCGAGCGTGCCCGAGCGGCACAGCGCGGCTTCTTTTGGAACCGCCAGGACATGAAGTTCCGTGACATCCTCGATGGTCTTTCCAATACCCTTGCTGCTGCCGAAGTTTGCACTTCGGGTGGCAAACGGGAAGTCAAAGCTGACTTCGTACGAAACATCAACATGCGGGCTCCGGGATCGAATAACAACACGATCTTGACCCCAGCACGTTGCAAAACCGGCGATCACATTGACCCCGAAAAGCCTACGTTCTACGCGACGACCGCCTTGGTCAGCGCAAGTCTTTCGCAGTCGAAGCACTCTCGATGGGCGGATTCGCGGGCGTACTACACCGCGATTCATACGATCCTTCCGCCAAACGGACCTAACTGTGTCGATGCGAACAACGACGGAAATCACTCCGGCGTCATTTCGACCGCGGGAAGTCGCCACCCAGGTGGTGCCCACGTCCTGATGGGTGATGGTGCGGTTGTCTTTATGACCGACAGTGTCGATTCCGGTGATCCGGAGCAACCGACCGTTTGTGTGCAGCGTGCCGATGTCGTCGGCGTAGCGCTACCACCTGGATCGGAAAGCCCTTATGGACTTTGGGGGGCACTGGGGACTCGTGATGTCGGCGAGACGATCGAAGAGGCACTCAACCAGTAAGCCACTGAAACGATAAGTTACAGTCACTCAAAGATCACTTTCCAACCTCGTTCGCCACGTGTGAACGAGGTTTTTTAATGATACACTTACCATTCGCATTTAATGCTCCGCCAAAATCTGACATTAGGATCAGCCGATTGGCGTTAGTCACGGTTTCGGTGCAATCACCCGTCGGCTGTTGAGTCGAACGCGAACATTGGGGCTAGAGGATCCACTCGCATCTCCCCACTCACTTCGCTTGCTCTCGCATGAATCGCTCCGTTGCCAATTGGTCGGCGCGGATAAAGTGATCACGTAGGGGTGGGAAGACATCACCGTCGACGCTCTTCAGCCGCAGTTTTTCGGTTGGTCGTTGGGGCATATGGCAATCGATGCAGTTCTCGGCAAAAGTAATTCCTTCTTGAGGGAAGTGTCCGCAGTCACTCTCGTTTTCGTGGCAGTTCATGCAACGGCTGGAGAATAGTGCTCGGTCTCCGCGTTCATTGTGATGAGGGTCATGGCAGTCGATGCATGTCATCATTGATTGTTGAAAGCACTTGCTTTGCGCGAGACGATTCAACTGATTACTGGTGTGCACGCTGTTTTTGACGTCGGCCTCGTCATCCGGAGGGTCATAGTGGTCAGCCAGGCGATCGCCGGGTCGGAAGCTTAACGCGTCGCCTTTCATCTCACGTGTACCGCCGTGACACTGCCCGCAGATGTCCATTTGGACTTGGCGATCGAGGGCAGCAGGATTGATGATCGCATTTGCTTCGCGATCTCCTTTGTGTTCGCGATGGTGGTTGACGTGTTCTTGCCCCGGCCCGTGACAGCGTTCACAAGTGACCCCGAGGATGAGCGATCCCGGCGTGTACTGGTTGTTGTTGCCTCGGTAATCAAAGTACGTCAGGTGGCATTCGAGGCAACGTTGTGGAATCGGGCGGGCGTAGGCGGCGTCACCGTCTATGTATCCGGGGCTATTGATCCACTGGTCCCCGTCGGTGATATGGGTGACATTGTGTTGATAGAGCCTGTCTTTGTGCCAGTACAAATAGGTTTGAGCCATCTTGGACGAACCCATGATGATTTCCATGGGCACTTCGAAGCTCCAGTCGAAGAACTTGACGCGTTGCAGAAACTCGTCATCTTCGCGAATCATTTCGAAGGACATATTCGGATCAGAAGTCTGAAACGTATTCGTTCCGGGCTCAAATTTTCCATCGATCGTATTTTCGTTGACGGGCCGACTTGTTTTGAAATGCGCCGTCTGAAGAAACGATTCGTATTTGTCCTGATGGCATTCCCGGCACTGATCGGGCCCGACGAATCCAGGGTTGTCGTGTTTAGGAGTCTCGTCAGAGCTCTTCACCGGCGACTCGCCGGGGGGGAATGGGATCTCGATTCCACCCCCGTCTTCGTATTTTCCGACAAACCAGACGTTTCCTGGGATCAAGCTCACCACCATGTCACTTGGCGGCTTCGTCGGCGTCGAGGGCTTCGCTTGTTCGACGGAACGACGTTGTCGCTGAGCACTCATCAATTCACGGACATGTTCGTCGTCACGTTTTCGCTCGATCGCATCATAGGCAAACCAACCGACGGCAATGACGACCAAACTTAGCGCTGCCCAGCGTTTCGAATTCAAAGGTGGATCTCCTCAGGCCAACTCTGCCGACAAAATTCGATTGGACCAAACCAATCACGTAAAGGCAAGCTGATCGAGCGGTGCCAACCACTCAATCGCCTCAGTGTGCGCGAGCTCTCTCTTCATGGCAAATCGAAACATAGGATTCGCAGCCGGCAAACAAACAAGTGCGGGCTGGGGGAACGTTGAAAGCTGACTTGCCGCGACGAATAATCTCGCGAATTTGCATGCTTGATTTTGCTAGAATACTCACATGAATGGCGCAGTGATTGGTTTTAGCATCGTCGTCGGCTTGATCTGTGGCGGGATGGTCTGGTGGGTCAAGCGATCTTGGTTAGCCGCGGCAACGATCCCTGTCGCGGTGGTGGGGCTTGTCGTGATCGCGCTGCCGCCAACGGAAGCCCCGGTGATCGCTATTGCGGACTCTGCCATTGCCGATTCCGCTGCGGAAAGTGCTGACAATAGCAACTCTGGGAATTCGTCCCGCGACAATTCCCCCCACGAAAATTTGCCTGTCACGACGAAGTTGGCTAAGTTCCGTCCGATTGAAGTTTCCAACCAAGGTTACGTTGCTTCGGACGCTTGCCTTGAATGCCATCCACAAAATCACGCGAGTTGGTACGCATCGTATCACCGTACGATGACACAGGTGGTCGATCCTCAGCTGGCGCTCGGAGACTTCGATGACGTGACGTTGTCGCAGAACGGACGCGACTTTCATCTGAGTGTCTCTGATGACGTTTGTTGGGTCGATCTACTCGATCCGGCAGCGATTCCAGGGACCGCGGAGTCCCGGCAAACAGTCCGGCGGCCGATCGTGATGTCCACCGGATCGCATCACATGCAGGCCTATTGGTTTCCCATTGGCGCTCGCCGAACTCTGGCCATTCTTCCATTTGTATTTTTGAAGGAAACGCAAGAATGGATCCCCCGCTCGGCCGCATTTTTGCAGCCAAACGATTTAGGGGTATCACACGAAATCGGTCGGTGGAATTCAAGCTGTAGCCGATGCCACTCCACACTTCCGCAAGAACGCAAGCTCCCCGATCACTCCTGGGACACGCAGGTCGCCGAGTTTGGAATCAGTTGTGAAGCTTGTCATGGTCCCGGCGAGGATCACATCGCGTATCATAAAACTTCCTCTGAAAATCGTTCGACTGGATCTTCGACGGTACACGATCCGATTGTGAATCCCGAGAACCTTTCGCACGTGCGGTCGTCTCAGGTCTGTGGGCAATGCCATTCGGTTTTAACGTTGAAGGGTGATCCAGACCAAATCAATGTCGTGGGTTCGGCATTTCGGCCGGGCGAGGATTTGCATCAATCGCACGAGATATGGCAACTTCATAGTCCGCAGATGAAGGAGCTGCTTGAGAATCACACGATGCGTGAGCGAGTTACTGCTACGAATCGAGGTACTTTTTATGCAGACGGAGTGGTCCGGGTTTCGGGGCGCGAATTCACCTCAATGGAACAGTCCGCTTGCTTCCAGCGTGGTCAAATGAGCTGTCTGTCGTGCCATCAACTTCATAAGTCATCGGAGGACCCACGCAGCGACGAATCTTGGGCCGATGACCAGTTGAAACCTAATTGCTACGGCAACGATTCCTGTATCAGTTGCCACGATCAGCAGCAGTACTCGACCGCTCATACACATCACTTGCCGGAGTCATCGGGATCAAATTGCTACAATTGCCACATGCCGCACACGGCCTACGGTTTGTTGAAAGCCATTCGGAATCACACGATCACCAGCCCGGATTTACAACGTGAACTATCTGTCGATCGACCCAACGCATGCAATCAATGTCACCTAGATAAAACGTTGAAGTGGACTGCCGACAACCTTGAGAAGTGGTATTCGATCAAGCCCCCGGCATTGGATGCAGAGCAATCTGAAGTCGCAGCGTCGATTTTGTGGTTGTTGAAAGGTAACGCGGCCAGCCGGGCAATGGCGGCCTGGACGATGGGGTGGCCAGATGCCCAAGCCGTATCGGGAGATGATTGGCAATCAGTTTACTTGGCCCAAGCGTTAAACGATCCTTACCTTGCCGTTCGAATGATTGCCCGTCGATCACTGCAATCGCTACCAGGTTTGGAAGCACTGAACGTTCACCCCCTCGGAGGCGATGCCGAGCGACGTGCGGCCGTCCTGTCAATCATCCGTCACTGGGATCAAACCTCACATGAGGCTAAACCCGCCCTGCTAATTGATTCGAACAACGTTCTGAAAACACGCCGTATCGACGCGATCATCGAACAACGCGACGAGACACCAATGACTTTAACCGAGTGACATTCGACCCTGCATCCTTGACTGCCACGTCGGCTATTTAAACTTCATTTCTATTCCACCTGATCCGAAATCGTTGCATGCCATCGTCTGTTTCTGACCCGTCTACCTCACCGAGTCAAGGTTCACGTCAGCGCGTGACGCTCTCTCGCAAGATTTTATTTAGCAGTCTCACGATCATTCTTTTGTTCGGATCCGTCGAAATCCTGCTTCGTCTTGCCGGGATTGGCTCAAGCCAAAACGTTGAGGAAATGGAGTTTACGTTTCCGATCGACGAGTACAACAAGCACACACAACAGCCGTTACTCGTTCGTGACGAAACACTCTTTTGGCGTCCCAGGTCGGGAGTCATGGATCACAACTCGCATGGGTTTTATGGGCCCGAGTTTGAGATTGAAAAGAAGCCAGGAGTCTTTCGAATTGTTTGTCTCGGCGATTCGTGTACACACTTCGGGCCGGCTTCTTATCCAGATATGCTACGCGTCTACTTGGATGAAAATGTTCCTGGGCAATTCGAGGTGATCAATGCCGGGGTGATCGGATACACCTCGTTTCAAGGAAAGCGGCTTCTAGAGACTGAGGTGTTAAAGTGGGCACCCGATTTAGTGACGGTCTACTACGGATGGAACGACCATTGGCTTGCCCGTGGGAAACAAGACAAGGATCAAGATGCGACGTCATCGGCCCTGATGACAACGCTACGTGAAGTTCGATTGATCCAGTTGATCGCGATGGCTACCGGTGGGTTCGAAGCACATCGTCGCACATCGATGCGAGTCGAACCGGAAGACTACCGAGATAACTTGCGACACATCAATGAGCTTTGCCAAACACGTAACATTGACGTCTGGTTCTTCACGGCCCCGCATGCGTTGGATCATGGCGTTCCGCCCTACCTCGTATCGACTGGCGAAGTGAAGGATGCGGAATCAACGCTTCCCCTACATCAAAAGTACAATCAGATTGTGCGTGATGTTTCTGAGCAATCGGGCGCGAGGCTGATCGACTTGGCCAAGCAGATGGACGAGATGAACAAGGCAGAACTATTCCTCGATGACCACATCCACCTATCGCCGACCGGCCGGCTTCATGCGACAGCCGAGGTGATAAAAGCACTCGTTTCGGTCGGTGCTCTGCCGAACGACCTTGAACAGTAGCGACTCATCTTCAAGTAGACCAAGAATTCACTCGTGCTGAGATAGGCCCCTGCGCGTACGGCCGAACGGAAGACGCGGTCGACGTATGGTCGTGTAAGAAGTACCGTCTCCAAAGAGGGGCGAGCTGCAAACTTAGCGAGATCGTCGTTTACTTGTCGAAGTTGACGTCAACTCAGTTATCGACGTCCCTCCCTAGCTGTACTCGCGTCTGATCATTGCACAAACCCTGTGTGTGGCCTCGTGATTGGAAATATTTTGAAACCGCTTCATCAAAGGTTCAGTTCGTCGAAATCGCCTCGAAAAAATCACGGTGCGGGCACCGGCTGTTCAGATCTGATGAACGATTGATTGACGATATCTTAATTTTCTGCCGCCTTCATACGAATGGACGGTTTGATGATCGCCCGGGCAGTGAAATATGAGTACCTTCGTTCAGGTCGGAAAGGTGCAACGTAGGGCGTCCGAAGGTGAAAGCGGCCGCGGAAAAAATTGCCACTTGAGCTTTGTTTCGTTTGAAGATGCAGGTGCGAGTCTTCAGCCGACGGGTGTTAGCAGCGGTTCTTGCTCGGCAACGGTCGTCAATGCGATCCGACGAAACCCAAGATTGAATTGGAAGAAAGCATTACTGCTATTTGTACTGGAGTTCGAATTGAATGTCGCGTTTGGACAAGCAACTCGACCGTTTATCCGGGGAAGAACCGGTACGGATTGAGTGGACCGATGAAAGTGATTTGCCACGTCTGCGCACCCTCTTGATCAACGAGGTTGATCGGCATATCCATCGCATCCCGCTTGATTTGCGTGGCATTGATGGAGCGCCTCCAGAACTTGTCGAGTTGCTTCTGGAAATCCGCCGCTATGCAGTCAGCAAGTCGAAGATACTTTCGATGAGCTGGATTTTGCCGCCGATGCGAGATGCGATCGAGCGGAAGTTACATCGTCCTGCCGGTTCCGTCGTCGCGCCCTCGGCTGACCCAGATTCGGAGCAAGCGAGTGACCTCGCCAAAGAGTTGCTTCATGGAGTCGAAAAGAGCACCGAGTACGATTTGTCCAAGGCACAGAAGATCCAGCGTAGGCGAGCCAAGCGAAGGAGCAGCGCCAAGAAGGGACTGGCATCTCGTTTGGTTCGCTATCTGATCATGGCATCCGGAATCATCGCATGTGTTGCGGTGATCTCAGTCGTCTATTTTTTCGCGACCAGCGAGCCTCCAAAAATTTTGGATCGCAAGTCGTTCGAAAATAATCGTGAAGCTATTTCACCAGTTGAGCGATGATGTCATTGAGCGTTTTGCTAGGACGCATCGCGTTAGAAGCTTTTTCGCAGTCCGGTTGGAAATAGCCACCGAGGTCGACTGCTTGCCCTTGAACGCGATTCAATTCATCGACGATCGTCTCTTCGTTGTCATGGAGCGATTTGGCGACCTCAGAGAACGCGGTGGCCAGTTCTGCGTCGTCCGTTTGAGACGCCAAGGCCTCTGCCCAGTACAGCGTCATGTAATAGTGACTACCGCGCGTATCGAGCTCGCCGACTTTTCGTTTAGGGGATTTGTCTTCTTGCAGAAAAACCTCGGTTCCGCGGTCGAGTGCTGCCGCGAGAACGCCGGCACGTTTGTTGTTCGTTTTTCTTGAAAGGTCTTCGAGTGAAACCGCAAGTGCGAGGAATTCACCGAGTGAATCCCAACGCAGGTGTCCCTCCGAGACGAACTGTTGGACGTGTTTGGGGGCAGAGCCTCCCGCTCCGGTTTCGAATAGTCCGCCGCCGGCAAGCAACGGAACGATGGACAACATTTTAGCGCTGGTACCGAGTTCCAGAATCGGAAACAAGTCGGTGAGGTAGTCACGAAGCACATTGCCTGTGACGGCGATTGTATCCTTGCCCGCTTTCGCTCGTTCGCACGAAAGTTGGGTCGCATCGACGGTGTCCATGATGCGAATGTCAAGTCCGTCAGTATTGTGATCCTTTAGGTATTCCTGTGTCTTCGTGATCAGGTTGTTATCGTGGGCGCGTTTACTGTCGAGCCAAAACACTGCGGTCGCACCAGTTAGTCTGGCTCGTTCGACGCCCAGCCGCACCCAATCACGAATAGCGACGTCCTTGGTTTGGCACATCCGCCAAATATCGCCTGCTTTTACGTCATGCTCGAAAACAGTTTGCCCGTCTTGGTCGGTGACCACGACCGTTCCGTCGCCGGAAATTTCGAACGTCTTGTCGTGCGAGCCGTACTCTTCTGCTTTCTTGGCCATCAACCCAACATTGCTGACGCTTCCCATCGTTGTGACGTCGAAGGCGCCATTGGCTTTGCAGAAGTCGATGACCGTCTGATAGACGCCTGCGTATGATCGATCCGGAATCATTGCCTTCGTCGGGTGCAACTTGCCATCGGGGCCCCACATCATGCCGGACGACCGGATGGCGGCCGGCATTGAAGCATCGATGATGACATCGCTTGGGACGTGCAAATTTGTGATTCCACGGTCCGAATCAACCATCGCAAGGGGTGGACCCGACTGGTAGGTGGCGGCGAGATCAGCTTTGATCGCCTCCGCCTTGTCCTCCGGCACGTCATCAAGTTTCGAATCGAGCGACGCCATCCCGTTGCGTGAATTGAATCCGAGCTGCCGCAGTGTTTCGGCATGTTTCGCTAAGACGTCTGCGAAGTAGACTTCGACGGCGTGACCGAACAAGATCGGATCGGAGACCTTCATCATCGTCGCCTTCAGGTGCAACGAAAGCAGGATTCCAGACTGTCGCGCGTTGTCGATTTCCTTGGCGTAAAAGTCGCGCAAGGCCGCCACACTCATGACCGCCGCGTCGACGACTTCACCTGCCTCTACGGCGACCGGTCCACGCAACTGCGTACGGGTTCCGTCTGAGCCGACGAGTTCGATTTTCAGCTCGCCGGCATTTTCGATGACTGCTGATTTCTCGCTTCCATAGAAATCGCCCGACTGCATGCTTGCGACATGCGATGGTGAATCGGACGCCCAGTCGCCCATTGAGTGTGGGTTGGCTTTCGCGTAATTCTTGACTGCCGCGGCGACTCGTCGATCACTATTACCTTCGCGCAAGACTGGGTTGACGGCGCTCCCGAGAACCTTGGCGTACCGATCGCGGATGCTCTTCTCTTCGTCGGACTTCGGGTCGCTGGGGAAGTCCGGGACCGAGTAACCGGCGTCTTGCAATTCTTTAATGGCCGCGGTCAGTTGCGGAATCGATGCGCTGATATTGGGCAGCTTGATGATGTTCGCGCCGGGCGTCTTGGCCATATCGCCCAGTTGTGCCAGCGCGTCTTCAATCGTCTGAGAGTCGTTCAGAGCGTCTGGGAAGTTAGCCAGAATCCGCCCGGCGAGCGAGATGTCTTTGGTCGTGACCGTAACCCCGGCGGCATTCGCGAAGGCCTGCACGATCGGGAGCCAAGAAAACGTCGCAAGCGCGGGCGCTTCATCGGTGAAGGTATAAACAATACTGGAGGCTTCGTCAGACATATCGATGACCGCGGTGAGCAAGTGTGATAGTTATGGGACAGTCACTGTCCCAAACGTACCAACCTGACGCATCATTGTCACCGGGACTAGGGCGTCCGTGGCTACACTTCGACCAAGCTTTCGCCCGTCATTTCCGCGGGTTTCTCAAGGCCCAAGAGGGCGAGGATGGTCGGGGCGATGTCTGCCAAACGCCCACCTTCACGCAACCGCTTTCCTTTGAGATTTGGTTCGACAACGATCAGCGGAACGTCGTAAGTCGTGTGGGCCGTGTGCGGGCCGCCGGTTTCCGGATTGGTCATCTGTTCGCAGTTTCCGTGGTCGGCCGTGATCACGAGCGACCCACCGGCTTTCAACGTCGCGGCCACGATTTTTCCGACGCACTGATCGACCGTTTCGACGGCCGTCACTGCCGCCTTCAACACGCCGGTGTGTCCGACCATATCGCCATTGGCAAAGTTGACGATCAATAGCTCGCTACGGCCGGATTCGATCTCCTTCAGCACGTACCCGGTCACCTCGGCGGCCGACATCTCAGGCTTTTGATCATAGGTGGAAACGTCGCGTGGTGACTGTGCCATTTCTTGGAATTGGCCTTCAAAGGGATCATCACGGTAGTCATTAAAAAAGAATGTAACGTGAGGGTATTTTTCCGTCTCCGCACATCGAAATTGTTTGAGTCCTTGTTCGCTGACGTACTGGCCGAGGATGTTCGGCATCTTCGGTGGTTTTTCAAAGATGACCTTGACCGGCAATCCCGTTTCGTAGCCCGTCATCGTAGCGTAGTACAGGTTGTCGACCTTCTCGCCTCGATCAAACCCACCGCCGTCGATGTTTGCCCAAGCATCGTTATCGAAAACAAACGCCTTCGTGATTTCTCGAGTGCGGTCACCGCGGTAGTTGATGAACACCACCGCGTCGCCGGCTTCGATCAACGAGGGCGACTCACCCGGACGGACAATTGTAGTTGCCTCGATGAATTCGTCGCCACTTCGGCTCGGTTCTGTGGGATTGTCATAGTACGACTGGATTGCATCGGTCGCTGTTTCCGCCGTTCGGCTCGCTCCCTTGGTAAGAGCATCGTACGCGGTTTGGACGCGTTCCCATCGCAGGTCACGGTCCATCGCATAGAATCGCCCGACGACGGTAGCGACTTTTCCGACGCCAGCGTCCGCCAGCTTCGTTTCAATTTTCTTGATGTAGTTTAGGCCGCCGGTCGGTGACGTATCACGCCCATCGGTGATGGCATGAACAATCAAGCGGTCTGATTGCAAGCCAGAGCTTTTATAGAGATCAACGACTGCCAGTCCATGGTCAAGGTCACTATGGACACGCCCGTCACTCATGAGACCCAGGATATGGAGCTTCCCTCCGGTCGACTTGACATGCTCGATCGCACCGAGCAGGACTTCGTTTTTAAAGAACCGCCCTTCGCGAATCGCACGGGTAATACGCATCACTTCTTGATCAACAATCCGACCGGCACCGATATTTTGGTGTCCCACTTCGCTATTGCCCATCACACCGGCAGGCAGTCCGACGTCTTCACCTGATGTTTTGATCAAAACGTTTGGGTAGTCTTGCATCAATGCGTCGGCGACAGGCGTTTTTGCTTGAACGATGGCATTCGCTTTGTCCCACTCGGGTAACGGGTTCTGTCCCCAGCCATCTCGGACGATCAAAACGACTGGTTTTCGACGTACTTCGGTCATGTTGCTGCGAATAGTAGTGGGCAAAGGATGAAATGTTGGCCTGCAATCGATCCGCAAATCGTAGCCCAGAAAACCGAACTTCCAAAGTGGGTGTGCCCGAGGCAGCCTCGCCTCCCGGTTCTCGCTCGGGATCGAGTTTTCGACAAGGCGGTGCGAAACCGAGCACGGTGAGGCAGGATCGAACGCCCGCGACCGCAAATTTCCTCTGAATCGGCCTCATACCGTCCTCCGGCCAAGTCCCAGCCAGGAGGATTCGAGGAGCCATTCCCGATTGGCACTCTGGTTGCATACGAACGCCGCGACCACACACTTCACAAGCAGCCAACGAGAAGAAAACAATGTCTGACAATGAGTCGCGGTGCCCGTTCCAGACCCAGCAATTTGGTCGACCGGTCGATGACAACCAGCATTCGCAAACGGCCGGCCCACGGGGCCCCATGTTGATGCAGGATGTCCATTTGGTCGAAAAGATGGCTCACTTCAATCGCGAACGGATTCCCGAGCGCGTCGTCCATGCGAAAGGATACGGTGCGTTTGGTACGTTTACCGTGACCAACGACATCTCGAAGTACTGCATGGCAGACCTGTTCAGCGAGGTCGGCAAAAAGACGGAAATGTTCGCACGCTTTTCGACAGTCGGAGGAGAATCAGGGTCCGCGGATTCGGCGCGTGACCCGCGAGGCTTCGCGTTGAAGTTCTATACCGATCAAGGCGTTTGGGACCTTGTCGGAAATAACACGCCGATCTTCTTTATTCGTGATCCTCTAAAGTTCAGTGACTTTATTCGCACTCAAAAGCGAGAGCCTCAGAGCCATCTCAAGCCCCATTGGCGTCGCTGGGATTTTTGGGGGGAAGTTCCCGAGGCGTTACACCAAGTGATGTTTCTCTACAGCGACCGGGGGACCCCAAAAAGCGCGCGGTTCATGAATGGCTACGGATCGCACACCTTCAGTATCTATAACCGTGACGGCGTTCGGCATTGGGTTAAATTTCATCTCAAAACGGAACAAGGGGTCGAAAATTTTAGCGACGATGAAGCGATAGAGATGGCCGGCAAGGCTCCCGATTATTCCACCCGTGATTTATTTGATGCGATCGAATCGGGTGACTATCCGCGATGGAAGTTGTCAATCCAGATGATGCCGGAGTCGGATGCCGAAAATTACAAGTGGCATCCGTTCGATTTGACGAAGGTATGGCCACATGACGACTATCCATTGATCGAAGTCGGCGTGATGGAATTGAATCGAAATCCATCCAACTATTTTCAAGATGTCGAACAAGCGGCTTTCGAACCGGGCAACCTCGTCGACGGAATTGGGATCTCTCCCGACCGTATGCTACAAAACCGTGTCCTGAGTTATCCCGACGCCCACCGGTATCGGCTTGGCGTGAATTATCATCAAGTTCCCGTCAACACGCCGCGTTGTCCCTACGCGACCTATCATCGTGACGGGCAAATGCGTGTCGATGGTAACGGTGGCGGCAGTGTCGACTATGAACCTAACAAGATGAATGGTCCGAAAGAGACTGGGCATCGATTTGAACCACCAATGCCGGTTCACGGAGACGGGTGTCGCTATGACGAGTTTTCCTGCGACGACGAGGACTACTTTGGTCAACCGCGTTTGTTTTGGAACAAAGTCCTCGACGAAGAAGCCCGTGAACGACTTTGTACGGCAATCGCGAATTCGATGGGCGATAGTCCCGAAAGCATCCGCGAAAAAATGCTTCAGCAGTTCGCCGCGGTGAGTGATGAATTCGCCAAATCAGTCAGCAACAAGCTCGAAGAGCCTGCCGACGAACCAATCCCGATTGCCTAACGCAGTCCGTCACTCGTCGAAAGATCCGGTTCGCCGTTTTAAGTGAAGATAAGAACGGCGGGCGTTCGCTCGCCGTTCGTCAGACTCTGATGTCTTAGACGGGCGGCAAGGTGTTAGCCACGGTTCCTGTGAAGCAACCGGGCTAACGCTCGATGACCATCAAAGTCGCTGGTAATGGGAAATGCCGTACGTTCCCACCTTCGGACCTTGTTCCGCCGTCGGACCACGGGATCGGCGTTATCGCAAGCCGCGATGACCTACCAGATCCGGACACGTTCTTCCGGCGCCAAATAGAGATTGTCCTTATCCGTAATTCCGAATGCTTCATACCAAGCATCCATATTGCGGACGATTCCGATCACTCGGAACTCGCTCGGGCTGTGGGGGTCCACGCTTAAACGTCGAACCATCTCAGCATCACGGTATTTCCGCCGCCAGATCTGTGACCAACCTAGGAAGAAGCGTTGATCGCCGGTCAAGCCATCGATGACGGGGGCTTCTTTGCCGTCGAGTGAAAGCTTGTACGCAGCATACGCGACACTCAGTCCTCCGAGGTCACCGATATTTTCGCCGAGGGTAAGCTCACCGTTAACGGTTCGTCCGGCGATCGGTTCGTAGCTATTGTACTGCTCGACCAAACCCTTCGCCCGACGTTCGAATTCTAGCCGATCCTCTTCGGTCCACCACATTCGCAGGTTGCCATTGCCATCGAACTTACTGCCCTTGTCGTCAAAGCCGTGGCTAAGTTCGTGGCCAATGACTGCTCCGATTCCACCGTAATTGACGGCGTCGTCGGCAGCGAGATTAAAAAATGGGGGTTGCAAGATCGCCGCCGGGAAAACGATCTCGTTCATCGTCGGGTTGTAATAAGCGTTGATTGTCTGTGGCGTCATGTGCCATTCGTTGCGATCGATGGGACCGCCCAGCTTGTCGATGTCACGCTGGTATTCAAACCGTGAGGAAGCGAGCAAGTGATCAGCCAGGACGCCGTCACCGATCGTCAACGCGTCATAGTCTTTCCACTCATCGGGATAGCCAATCTTGGTGGTAAACTTCGACAATTTTTCGAGCGCCTGTTTCTTCGTGCCCTCGCCCATCCAATCACGCGTTTTGATTCGTCCTTCGAATGCGCGAATAAGGTTTTCGACCAACTCGTTCATTCGTTTCTTAGCGATCGGCTTGAAGTGCTTTTCGACATAAAGTTGTCCGACCAGTTCACCGAGGACACTGCCGGTCACATTGACGCCACGTTTCCACATCGGTTGTTGTTCGGTGATGCCGCTGATCGCCGTATCATGGAATTGGAAATGGCGTTTCTCCAGTGATTCGCTCAGGCCGCTGGCAAATCCGTCGATCGTGTGATAGGTGAGGTAATCTTTCCATTGGTCGATGGATACGTTCTCAAATAAATCAGCGAGTCCTTCCAAGTACGTCGGTTGCCGCACGACGATGGTCGATTGGCTTTCAATTTGAGCAGCCTTGGCGAAATCGAACCACTTCATTTCACCAAGCATCAGGTCAAGCTCTGATGGGGTCACTGGATTGTAGGTTGCAACCGGATCACGATTTTCCGTCTTGGTCCAATGCAGTGTCGCGATCCGCGATTCAATTTCGTAGATACTATTCGCGGCTGCTTCTGGATCGGCGTGATCGACTTGTTTAAGTAGGTCGGCGATGTATTTCCTGAGTGTGGTGCGTAACTCGACATAGCGTTCCTCGTCTTCGAGGTAGTAGTCTCGATCTGGGAGAGAAAGGCCTGACTGTGTCAGATAGACCGTGTACTGGTCGCTGTTCTTTGCATCGACCGAGACGTACGGGACGAAGGGGCCGCCCAGCCCGGCGCGACGCAGTTCACCGAGAGTTCGAGCAAGATCGGTTTGTGTTTCAATCGCTCGAATTTTTTCGAGCAGTGGCTCGATCGGCTTTAGGCCGGCCGTATTTCTGGCATCCACGTCGAGAACGCTTTGATACAAGTCGCCAACTTTTTGGCTCGGCGTTCCAGCCTCGGCAACCTCTGCGGCTGCTTGTTCGATGAGCGCACGGACCTTTTCTCGCGTCTCGTCGTCGAGCACGGTGAAGATGCCGTAATTCGATTTGTCAGCCGGGATGTCTGTTTCGTTCAGCCACTTTTCGTTGGCATATAGATAAAAGTTTTCGCCCGGGCTGATCGTCTCACTGAACAGAGAAAGATCGATGCCAGACACTTTCGCTGCCCCCCGTGATTGGTCCGCACCGATCGACTTGGTTCCGTCTGAGGCAGAATCGCCCGAGGTCGATTGGGCGTTCAGCGGCTTGCCCGATGCGACTGTCGAGGCTACGAGTAGGGCGATGCCGACGCGATTGAGAATCGAACGCATTTCGTTTGAAGCTTTCCGTAGAGTGGTAAACGGTCGTAGATTCGCCCGTATTGTATGGCTTTTCGAATTCTATGCCATTTCAATTCAATTCCGCTAGCGGCCGCTTCGGTGCGGGGTTTGATTGGTGGAGACCACGCGATTGGGCGTCGGGGCACGGGGGCGTCAGCGATAGTCCGCACACCAGTCCTTGGTGTGGACGCCGCTACGGATCCGCCACTCTCGCAGTTCATCGAGCAGTTGTGATTTGATACCGGTCGCGGTCTCGTCTTCCCATAGGTCGTTCAGCTCATCAGGATCGTTGACTAGATCAAACAGTTGACCGTTCGGTTCATCCAGGAAGTGCACCAGCTTATGCGTCTGATTGCGTACCATGGTCATGAAACGACAACCGGTCAGAACACCATCGCGTACCTGTTCGCAATAAACGTACGGACGACCTTGAAATTCGCCCGGTTGCTCGAACGCGTCGTTGATCGCAACTGCTTCCAAGTCATCGGGGACCTCGACGCCCGCCCAGCGAAGGATGGTTGGGCCGATATCCATCTGCTGCACCAAGCCTTCGACCGACTGGCCACCGTTGAAACGCTCAGGAGCCCAAACGATCATCGGGACACGAGTGATTTGTTCGTACATCGTCCACTTCTGGCTTTGGCCATGATCGGTCAAGCAGTCACCGTGATCGCTGGTGAAGATGACAATGGAGTTATCGCCGTACCCATTTGCCTCGAGTGATTCCATGATTTCGCCAACCTTCTGATCGATCATGGTAACGTTGGCAAGGTAATAGGCTCGTTGGCGATGTCGCTGTTGTTCGGTGATCTGTAGCGGCATGATGACCGAGTCGTGATCGATCTCGCTGTTGTGCACACGCAGTTCCTGGAGTGCAGGCGGCTGCCGCTCAAGTTCTTCAGGTGTCACCGGAATGAGCGGCAGATCTTTGTTCAAGTAGGGATCCGTATAACGGCGGATCGGATCGTAAGGTGGATGAGGTCCGGGGAAGCCAATCTGCAGGAATAGAGGATCTTTTTTCGGCGTCGATTCGATCCACCATTTCGCCATGTCACCGACAAAAAAGTCAGGATGCGTGTCTTCGGGGAGCTCCCAATCAAACGCACCGAGCGACTGGCGATAGTCTGGGAGCTTGCGGTACAGTTCACGCTGCTGCTTGATCAATCCCCGGAATCGCAGTGCCTTGTCCCATTCGTCAAAGAAATAGCGTCCTTCGAGGTAGCGATCCTTATTCTCTACGACGAATCGTTCATGAAAGCCCAGCTCGGTTACATAGGGCCACGTATGCATCTTGCCGATGTTAACGCAGTAGTACCCCGCATCGTTCAGAAATTCGATCCAGCTCCGTCGCCAGCGATCCGCGTTCTTCAATATCCCTGTGGTGTGAGGGTAGTGTCCCTTGAACAAACTTGCGCGAGCGGCGGCGCAAGACGCCGCCGAAACATGGCATTGCTCCAGTGAAACACCTTCGCGGACTAGGCGATCAAGGTTCGGCGTGTCCACGTGCGGGAAACCGAGCGCGGCGATCGTGTCATAACGTTGCTGGTCGGTGATAATCAGAATGATGTTGGGTCGTGTCACGGTTCTTGAGCCAATCGCGGAATCACTAGGGAGAGGATTCGTCTGAACCGGTGTTCGGCATCAATCCCATGACATCAAGCATCGTTCTCGTCAGCAGCCGGGCATCTGCCATTCGCTAACACCCTCTAAAAAGGTGTAACGTTGCACTGGTTACTTCACGAGCGCGTGAGGGGGGGAACGGACCGGATGCAGAAAACCTTTGGTTCAGACAAAGCAGTCGCATTGTGGAGGCAAGTTTACCGACCGGATCAACTTCACGCGACGGGAGCGACAATTATCGCTTGTGAGGACGGTTTACAAATCGGATTGCTCGATCAAAGAGACTTCAAGAACCAACCGACCTTGGAAGCGAATTGGTCGATATCGGTGCCCACCCAACGTTCGAAATCGCTGAGCCGGGCGAAGCGGTCGTAGGGCTGATAGGTCCCACGGCGGTTCGTCCCTGCCAGAACTTTAGAAAACGCCTGCGGTTCTCGCTCGGCCATGTAAAACATCATCGACCAAGCCACCGCGTAGGCTTTGCTGGTCGTCTTCGAGTTGACGAACATTTGATCCGAACCGATCAAATCGCGAATCGCATCGCTAAAATCCGAAGACAGATCGTTACCAAATTCGCGTCGGATGACGGTAAGACTATCCAGGTTCACTCGCTCGCGGATCTTCAGGCCCGACTGGCCGCTGACCATGGCTTCGGGTTCGAACATTTGACCGATGCCTTCGGTGACCCAACGCGGTGTGACAACGACTCGGCTATGAACGTTGTAGTTGTAGGCCGATTGGTGCGCGGCCTCGTGTCGCAACGTTGCTCCGATATAACGTAGGTGGCCACCGTCGTGCGTGATCACGCGATTGCTTTCGAGTGCGTAGATCCCCGCCACGCGTTTGGCGTTGACCTCCATGCGTTTGAGTTCGGAATACATTGCCGATTCGTCTGGCATCACGACGGCGACCATCGGGAATCGACCCCGCCGGATCTTGACGCCTCGTCGCGACATGTAGTTGACGAAGGCGCGATGCGATTGCTCGAACATTTCTGGCCACCGTTTGCCGCGACCGCGGGGCTGCACGACTAAGAAATGCTGCGTCGAGAGCACTTCAAAATCACGCCCGAATTCCTTTTGCAGGTTTGATCGCATTTCCAAAATCGTCGCCGGTTCGTAAGGCGTCGGTAGCGTTCGGACTCGTTCGCGAGCATTGCCGCGAAGCGTGTGTAGTTGTCCATCGCGACCGAGGACTACCATCTCGTGCGAGAAATCCATGATCGGAATGCCACGTCTGGTTTGTTGACCTTCCTGAAATTCAACCATCGAGGGCGCCGCGGCTCGGGCGACAAATCCACTCAGACTGAGTCCAAGAAAAATTAGGCAATGGAGCGGATGAATCGAAACGCGATCGGATCGGAGGAGGTTCGCGATTTGCATTGGGAAATTAAGAAAAGCGGGGACTTTCGCAGACGACCCTAGGGCCGTCTGTTACCATTCACTGGAATGAACCCTAGCTCACCAGCCCCCCGAAACAGTTCAAGTAGCCCCAGTGGTACGAAAATGAATCGACCGATTGTTTCGATTTTGACGACCAAGTGGTTCTCGCGACTAAGAACACGCCACGAACGAATTGCAATTGGCCACGCGATCCTGATGCCCGTCGCTATTGGGGCAGTTTGCGTCTTGCCTATCCTCTTCGCTCCTGCGCAAAAAGTCGTGGCAGATGACGTAACCCCAGCCGGATACGATGAAGTTTCCAAAGACGATGTGCTTCGCTGGTTAGACCAACTCGACGGCCGCAAAGCCAGCGACCGCCGGGGAGCCGAACGGGCATTGATCGAAGCCGGGCCAGACGCACTACGTTTTTTGCCGGAATCGCGAAGTAACTTTTCCATCGAAGCGAGCGAACGTCTCGCACGCGTACGAGCGGCGCTGATGGCAAAGAAGACGACCACACAATCCAAAGCGGTTCGCATTAAGTTTTCCGGTTCGATGACGCTTGAAGAAGCGCTGGAAGTCATCAGTCGTGAAACGCAAATTGAATTTGAACACTCTGCCGATTCGTCGCTGCCGATTCAGGCCACGTCGGCTCCGTTGTCATTTTGGAATGCACTCGATTTGGTTCTCGATCAAGCCAACTTGGATGTCAATCATTACGGCGGCGACCGCGAGACGATTTCTTTAGTCCCTCGGGCCGAAGCAAGGCGGCGACGCGTCGATTCGGCGGCCTATGCAGGCGTTTATCGAATTGAACCCACATCGGTTTCGGCGCGGCGTGTCTTTAACGATGGACAACAAAGTGGATTGAATCTTTCGATGGAATTGTGTTGGCAACCCGGAATGACGCCGATCGGGTTGACCATCCCGGTGGATCAATTGTCAGGCAAGCTTGATGACGGAAGTCGCTTGCAGCCTCAGACGACTCAGCGGACGATCGATATCGCTGCTAATCGTGATATCCAATTCAGCGAATTTTATTTGCCCTTGGAACTTCCCGCAGGGAACCCCACCAAAATCGAACGGATCTCAGGGACGATCGATTCAATGTTGCCTGGTAAGACGCACGACTTCGAATTACCCCTGACGAAAATCGGATCTGAAAAAACAGTGGACTCAATGACCGTCAAACTTGAACGGGTGCAACCCAACGGCGGGATTTATGAAGTGCGATTTAACGTCGAGGTCAAAGATGCCAGCGAGGCAATGGAAAGTCATCGTCAATGGCTCTTCCAAAACACCGTCTACGTGATCGATCGCGATGGCAACCGAATCGAAAATCTGGGATACGAACTCTATCGTCGTTCTGAATCGGGCGTGGGAATGGGGTACCTATTCGATATCGATGATTTGGTAGATGCGAAGTTGATTTACTCATCACCAACTTCAATCGTTCGCAGCCGAGTAGACTTCGTTCTCCAGGACATCGCTCTACCTTAGGCAACCCCCAGCGGAGATGAACGCGAGTCATTCCAGCGTCCACCTGAGTCGAATCGAAATCCGTGAACCGAACTCGCTAGCGTCGGGCTAGCTCCTCCAAGTTAGTGTTTCGTCAACCTTTGAAACTAGGATTAGCCGATTGTCGTGAGCCACGGTTGCGGTGCAATCGATGAGGCCAATACCGTCGGCTGATGAGTCGAACCAGAACCCTTCAGTCTAGGCGGAGTACCTGGTAATGCTTTGGATCAACGGGTATCGCTGTCGGCTCTCGAGTTGATTAGGCGTTTTACTCTCGCCATCAGTAACTGAGGTGAATCCCCTGATGCTGCTGCAAACCAACGGTCGCGATCGAGCGTTTCACCGTTTCGTTTGGTTATTGCTTTTAACGGCTGTTTTGAAGCAGACGCACGCGTGGTCTCAAGACCAATTGCGGCCGGAAGACCCTATCCTGTCTATCGACGGCAAGCCACTGTTGGTGGGCGACTTGAATTTGATGCTAAGGTCGAAACTCAATCTCAAGCGTCTCGATCAAGTTCCGATGAATGTCAAGCAAGCCGCGACCGAACAATTGCGTCGCCAGCGTCTGGCAATGCGCGCGATGTTGGAACAAGGCGGCGAGGCAATTCGTCAGCGAATCGATCGCGACTGGACGCTCTTTCTTGACAGTCTTGGCCAACGTGGTGTCGCGATTGAGCAGATTTGCGAACAATATGCCTGCACCGAAACCGCGTTGCGTTCGAACCGTGCCTGGGAAGTTTGCTGGCGTGAGTACCTGCGTTCGAAGTTGACCGAAGCAAATCTCGCACGCTTTTACAAATCCAACGAAGCGGCCTACGCACCAACGGCATGGCGAGTTTCACACTTGTTCTTGCCGATCGAATCCGGCGATATCGAATCTGAACGAGCGGCCAAGCAACGGCTCGCCAATATCCGAGGACAGCTTTCCGAAACCGAAAGTGACTCGGACCAGCAAGCTCGATTGTTCGCAGATCTTTGCAAACAGTTCAGCAAAGGCGCGACTGCCGACGCGGGCGGCGAGATCGGTTGGGTGGCATCGTCGGGGGATCTTCCGGACGCTGTAATGCGAGCGGTGGCGCGTACTGAACCGGAAGGTGTGACCTATCCGGTACGCACCGATTTAGGGTTTCACTTGATCTTGGTACATGAGCGTGAGAGGAAGTCAGTGCCCTTCGAGCAAATTGCCGATCGGACTGTGCTAAAGCGTGACGCCGTGAATCGGCTGTTCGAGACACTTGTAAAGTCACAATCCGACTCCGTCACAGTGGTTTGGTACCAAGAAGCGTTTCGAATGCCGGAGATGAGATCAACCATTGAATGAGACATCGACCGCATCATCCCTTGAGATAGGTGGCGCCCAGTGGGGGGCGTCGCATCGCGAGATCATTTTCGCCGGAGAGTCGCGACGGTTGATTGAGTGGGCAGCAGAAATGGCTGCCCGAGTAGATGGAATTGGTATCCACTCGCCCGCCGTCTTTATTCGTGCGTCGTTCCTGATGATCGATGTGCGGGATGCAGCATTTTGTCGCGACCGTGCACCGGGGCGATATCGCCAGCCGAATGGCGTTATGATCTGAAGCCAACGGGTGACTTGGCCTTCGCTTCCGACCGCGCATAAAAAACGCGTCCAGGAAGTTGGGGCAAAACCTCCTGAACGCTTCGGTGACAACAGTTGTCACCGCTGCTGAGGATACAAAGACATCGAGTGATCGTCGAGTACAATCTTAGATTCTTTTGCAGGATATCGGGTGATTTGATACCCCGCCCCTTTTGTTGTTGGACACTTAGGGGACAATCAGAGTGATCTGGAGGAGTGTTCCACCAATTCTGGCACATTTCCGACAAATGGACAGCCCTCTTAGTGAGACAACTCGCCGCACGCTTCCTGCTGCTTCGCAGTATTCTTCCGCAGTGACATCCCGCAGCGCTATTCCGCAGTGAAACAAGGTCAAGATGCGACACAGACTTGATAGGGCTCTTGAGATCCTCCGACTTGTGCAGTCGGGCGTCGCGTCCGACCCACACGCGATTACATCTAAGCTGAACGTCAACCGTCGGACATTTTATCGTGACATCGCGTTCTTGAAGGAGCTTGGCGTCGAGATCAGTTTTGACCATGGCGAGGGGCGATATCGGATCGAGGGTTTGACTGGCGCCAATCCGGGAGACAATTCGGAACGATTCCAACAGGTCATCGGGCAAGCATTGCGTCAATCGAGTGAGTCATCAACGGTGGTATCGATCGTTCGTCATGCCGCGGCAATCTTGACCGGGGAGACCGATTTCGCTGATCGCTCAAGTGAATCGACGACTGCGTCGACAGAAGGGTTACCGAGCGAGCCGTCCCGGCGGACTTGTTCACCTGGCCAAGATCGGCAGCTTACCCCAGGTTCCTCTGGGTGGGTTGATTCTCGCGCGAATTTAGGGGTGTTGGTCGACGCGATGGATCACCGCCGCAGAATCCTTGTGATTTCGTCTGAACTTGGCGGTTCGGCGCATGAAGGTCGCCACGTATTAATTCGTCAAATTACGATCAACAACGACGAGGTGATAATCGAAGGCATTGACCTAAATGGACGCCTTGTTCGAACGGCGTCATCGTCGATCAGCCGGGATGACGATGGGGTGTTAAAGAGCAGGACGGCGGAGGCTGTTGGCAAGCTTTAGTTTGGAATAAAAGAAGTCTTCATCCATTGTGGGGTCTTTGTGGCTATTAGGAATTCGACCATTTCTTCCCACGTGAGTTTTAAAAACTCGCAAGGAGTCGCGGCCGACGGCACGCTCGTTCGATTGTCCCGGCAGAATGTTGTCTTTGAAGTTTACAATCCGTACTCCATTGTCCAGCTTTCTGAGGTCCTCGACGAACTTAAGATTCACCAGGGCAACCGTGCGACGTACGAGGGACGCGCGGTGATCACCGGGCTGCTCAATACCGGGCTGATCTTGATCGTCTCGGCATCTTTGGTGGACCCGTGGTCTGATTTAAAAGACTTGCATCCGGGGGAAACGCTGCGATCGTTCGTCCGAGATTTCGTAAGTGACTGGGATGACGCAAACGCTCGTGTCGGGGATCGATTTCGAAACTCAGTTTCGAACCTCCGGAATTATCTCCAGGAGTTACGGCGGTGGTTGGAACACTGGGAGATGGAAGCTGACATCGATCGTGAATCCAACTCGCGGCGAGTGCTGGACTTTGTCGTCGACGTTGACCAGGAAATCTATCCTAAGTTTGCCGACTTGAACGGGGAGTTCGAGGAGGCAACGCGAGAGGTGCCGCGTAAAGATGCGCCTTTCCATCGCGCGTTGGCCCAGCGTGAATTGCATCCGCTGTTAATGGTGTCACCCTTCATGAATCGGGCGTTCAACAAACCGCTCGGCTATGCCGGTGACTTTGAAATGGTGCGGATGATGCTCAATGATCCCTGGGAGGGGACGAACACCTACGCGAAGCTCGTTAATGCTTCGGCCCTTCGTCATGACGCGCCGGCCGCGCACCGCAACCGGATCGAGTTGCTGGAAAAAGCGATCACCCGTGAGACGAAATACGCGTTGGCAACGCGATCGGGCTTCTTAGCAAGCCCGAACGTGCAGGCCGGCGATGTCCAGCCTCTGCCCGGGCGCGTGCAGATTCTCAATATCGGTTGTGGACCGGCTGAAGAAGTCGCGCGATTCATGCACCACGATTCTGTCTCAGAGAAGGCTGACTTTCGACTCGTCGACTTTAATCGCGAAACGCTCGACCATGTTGAAGCAAACTTGCTTCCAAAGGCTCGACGGGTCCGACCGGAAATGAAGTTGGTCACCGAACAGCGCAGTGTGCACGAGATCTTGAAGATGTCACAAGAATCCGGGCACGAAAACGCGTTCAAGCAAAAATACGACATGGTCTACTGCGCTGGATTATTTGACTATTTACGTGACGCGACGTGCGGATTTTTACTGGAGCTTTTCTACGAGTGGGTGCATCCCGGTGGACTCGTGTTGGTGACCAACGTGACTCCCAACCATTCATCGGTCGCGATGATGGGGATGGTGCTCGACTGGAATTTGGAATTGCGAAACCAGCAGGAGATGAAGGAACTTGCGCCACAACTGGGGGGGCAGGAAACGTACGTCGATGACACCGGCGTGAATGTATTCCTTGAAATACGGAAGCCCTCTGAATGAACGAAGCTACTACGCGTCGTGATTATGGCTCTCCGGATGATCATGAAGCGTTTGTCATGTCCGAGCGACAGCATCGCTGCTACTGGGCGGACATCGGTCTGTCCTTGGGAGCGATACTGATGCCAGCAGGTGCGATCTTGGACTGGTTTCTTTATCCAGACGCGTTCGTTCATCTGCTTGCCGGACGTTTGATCGCAACGGTTTTCTTAGTCGCCGGACTATTGACCCGACAACTCTGGTCGGCCGGCAAATTGTTTTCGCCGGTCAGCTTCTTGTTGGTATTTATCCCAGGCGCTTTCATGTGCTGGATGATGTATGCGACCGATGCGGGGCAGTCCCGATACTATTTCGGGTTGATCCTGCTCATGATCATCGTGCAGATGTTGGGCTTTAGTGCCACCGAAGCGCTGGTTTGCTGCTTGTCATTGATCACCGTTTATGTGGGGACGTTGGTAATGGCTGACGGCGTGTCGGTGTTATCAACCGACGCGGCAATTGAGGGTTGCTTTTTTCTATCGGTTTGTACCGCAGCGTGTGTCACCGTCTGTTACACCTACCGCAAAAATCGCTTCGAAGCCTACTGTTTGAATCAGGACCTGGTCGAAAAAGAACGCCAGCGGCGGGAATCCATTTTGCAATTGCGTGATACCGAGCAGCAACTCGTCCACAGCGAAAAGATGCGAGCGATCGCCGGAGTTGCGGCCGGCTTATTGCATGAAATTAACAACCCGGTGAACTATTCATTGATGGCGATCAAGGTGCTGAGGAAGCGACTTGCTAAGGGCAAGGATCCCAGCGAAATGATCGCCGACATCGAAGAAGGTGTGACTCGAATAAGCCACATCGTCACCGACCTACGTTCATTCGCCCACCCCGAGCAACTGGCCGTCCGAACCGACTTTGTTTTGATCGACGCAGTCACGACGGCGATTCGTTTTCTAACTCATGAGCTTCCTGATGGGCGAGTCAAACTTGACGAGGCATCGCTGCGAGCGACCGTTAGCGGAGCGCAAAGCCAAATTGTCCAAGTGTTGCTGAATTTAATTCACAACGGCGAGCGTGCGATTCGAGACTTTCAATCGTCTCAACAGGAACACGCAGCGGAAAGGCAAGGAAGCGAATCCGATGCGACAAATCGCCGTCGACATATCCACGTTTCCGCCGTCTGCCACGACGATCATGTCACCGTGACCGTCGCCGACGAGGGGATTGGGATGGATGAATCGCAGATCGCGCAAGCCACGCAGCCGTACTTCACGACCCGAACGGGGGAAGGATTGGGGCTGGGACTAGGAATTTGCGACACAATCGTTCAAGCGCACGGCAGTTCTATTCAAATCACGAGTACACCTGGACAGGGAACCAGGGTAGAATTCGAACTACCGCTGGCAACCGATTCACGATCGCCTGCGGCCTTATCAAAACAAGCAGTGTCGGGAATCCCTCCCGGGTCTTCGCTGGCTTCGACGCAAAATAGCTGAACACTTCAGTTGTAGGCCCCTTTCTTAGCCGACAATTGATTCTTCAGGGCATGAATTCGGCGCGGTGGTGGTTTCTGATCCTACGCCTTCTGGGCTACGGCAAAATGTATCCGCGTCATAAATGCTGTGACGTTGCCTACTTTCTTGATAATACACTGCCCGATTAGACGCCACTTTACACTTCGTCAAATTGCACCACGTTATGAACAACATGCTGCCAACCGATCAAAAGGTGGTTCTTTATGTCGACGATGAAACAACCGCGTTGAAATACTTCGAGCAGTTGTTTGGCGATGATTTTCAAATCGAAACAGCCGCTAACGGTGAAGACGGTTGGACCTTTATCGAACAGCACGCCGAAAGAATCGCCGTGTTAGTCACCGATCAACGAATGGGGGAAGTCAGTGGTGTCGATTTGATGGAGCGTGTCCAACATCGCTATCCACAAATTGTTCGAATTTTGGTTACCGCGTACACGCAGCTTGACTACGCAGTGCAAGCGGTCAACGAAGGCGGCGCGTTTCGTTATCTGACCAAGCCGATTGACGAAGGCGAAATGATTGGGACGCTAAAACGTGCTTTTGATTTTCATGACCTGATCGTACAGCGTGAAAAGCTGTTGAAAGAAAAGCTAAGTGTGTTTCATCGCCTTATCGTGATGGATCGCGTTCGAGGGTTGGCGACCGCGGTCACCGCATTCGGTAGTCAGCTACGTGACTCGTGGGGGGCCTTCGAAAGCTACATGCAGCAATCGCCGATCGAACATCGACTCAAGGTCCAGATGGCCGACTTGGCCGAATTGAACGTTGCCGCGATCGCAAAAAACGAAGCCTTGCAGATGGTCACAACGGTCGATCAATTGCTTCAAGAGACGACTCTCTGTTCGAGCGGCTGGCAAGAGTCGGTCGACTTGGTCCAGGCCATACAGACCGTCGCGGAACGAAGCGCTAGGGAAATGTTTGACGATGACTTAGATTTGGCCGTCGTCGCGGATGGCACTTTTTGCATCGAATCCGATCCAGGGATGCTGCAAAAGTTGGTCGAAATTATGATTCGCCGAATGGCCGACGTCCAAGATCAGCCAACCAAACTAACCCTGACGGTCACACCGCGCGGTGATGAAGTTGCCCTCGATTTGAAGGGCATGTTTCGTTCGCTCGATGAGGATCAGCTTGCGTCATTTTTTTCGGCCGTGATCCCGATTCGCCAATGGCCCATCGGTATGGATATGGATTTGATGAGCACGTTCTTATTGACCCATCATCTTGGTGGTCGTGTGCGTATCGAACCTCACCCGCCATCGGGACCTGCCATCCGCGTCACACTACCGCGAACGCGAGCCCAAGCATTGACAGAGGATCGTCGGATCACCGCTGAGTCGTTCGATAAGGTCTATCGATCACTTGAAACTTGGATCGATGAAAGCAGCGAACTGATGCAACGCTAATCAGGTATGCCGTATCGCATGGCGGGGGGCTCTTCACGAATTCATGACCCACCGGGCTCCTGCTTATCGATCGGTATGTTTGGTCTGAGGCCCGAACCGTTCAACCAGTCGTTCCGATGCGAATTGCATCAACACGACGGCGAGAAGGACATTCGCAAATACGGTTGCCAACAGTGAGAACGCACTAAATCCAAGTAGGCCGGCGATCGAAGCCAATGCAAAACAGATAAACGTTGCTCCAAGCATGTTTCATTCCTCATCATTCGGTGGTAAGTAGATTCCATCTTCGACGCTGCCGGAAGCGAATGATGTGCCATAGCATTGCCCTGAAAAATACTCACGGACGCCCGGGATTTTTACACCGCGTCATGAACTCGCCTGGGTGACGAATCTTCCGTTAACCAGTTTTGATTTTCGCATTGCGAGTGGCAGGTTCAATCACCTGCTGCATCTTTGATCACATCTCGCGCAGAAGTCGCGCAATCCTTGGGCAAGCTTGTGTAGCACGGTATTTGCCGGTGATTTTCCTACACAATTGCTGGGGGATTGTTCGTGGTTCTGTTTCAGGGGCGATGGCAATTCTGTGTTAGTGGGGGCTCGTTGTCCCTTGTCGGTGATTGTGTTCAGGAATCACAACGGTGTTCTGATCACCTTTGAGAATTTAGCAATGGGCTGCATTTATCGGGAACTCCGGGGGGATCCAGATGCTAAACCCAAAGACTCGTGTTTACCTGCTTAGAGGACTATTTAAAGTCGATTCGCTTACGATGGCGGCCTTCACCCAAAATCCCATACTCCCATTCCGCAGCGACGGTCGCATCGCCATCGCCGAATTCGCGGATCAGCCAGCCACGTTTGACGGCGGGAGAATTCGACGGAGGCACGCGACGTCGCTGCTCGATTCGCTGTGGATCGATCAACACGAGGGCTGGATTAGATGCGGCGAGCTTCTGGTAGTAACCTTCCGGAGAGAGTTCGTGGTACCGCAAGTCGGCTTTCTTTTTCGCGATCCATTGCGCGCCCGGGCCCAGCTGATCGATCATCCACCGTTTACTCAGCCAGTCGACGCGCCCGAGGCTGGGCGTCATGTTCTTGGCATCGCGTCGAAACGCCGTCACGACGTCTAGCAATTCCTGCCACCGAGTGATGACTAGTTCTGCCTCACCGCGGCGCTCGATCGCGACGCCGGCGATAAATTTTTTCGCCGCCTTTAAATAGTGGCGCTGGATTTCAATTGCGTTCATATCGCCGCGGCTGGTCCGTACTCGGCGAACAAGGTTCCAGTCACGCGTGATTTCATGCAGGGAGCGAACGACGCGCGGCAGGCGCAGAAGTGGTTTTGTCTGTCCGGATTCAATCATGTCCAAAATCAGGGAGACTTGGCCGACTTTGACATACTCGGCGAGGTCAGAAAGGTTCGAATCGGACAGGCCAATCTGTAGCCGTTGTCGTTTTTTGAACATTGAAATCGTTGACGTCCACGACAAGAACGACTTGGCACAGAATTGCCCGATCCAATGTCCGAAGACAAAAATCGGGCGTTCGCCATCATAGCTTCCCATGTCAGAAACGACATCAATCGCCATCGCTTTTGCGCTCAACCGAAAGCGTCCGTCGTGGTCTAGGTCTCCGCTGCCACAAAGTGCCACTCGCGATACCAGCAGCGGAGCGAGAAAACGGCGCTGCTTCCGAAACGCGACTTGCTTTGCGACCAATCGCAACAAAACAATGGTCGGCCAATTGACCAGACGGAGTAATTTCGTCAGCGTCGTTTTGATCCATCCGGGCAACGTTTCGAATAGTTGCCCCACCGATTGCTCTCCGTTGCCTTGTTCGATCGAATCGGCGGACTTTCGAACGGCTCTGGCAAACTGCTGATGCCGCAACCGAATGGCAAAGACCAATGAAGCAGTAACTGCCAGAATTGGTAGCGTGAAGATCAGGCTGAAGATCTGTGTGATCCAGAGCACGGTCACGCAAATGCGATAGAGGATTAGCCAAACCCCGGTCGCCACGATGGCTTCATAGTTTTCTTGGCATCCGTAGACGTGCCCCAGTGCATCCGTACTGTTTTTCAGAATCCGCAGGTCCAGCGGCGAGTCAACTTTTGTGGCCGCTTCGGTGACCAACTGGTCGATCGACCGCTGGCAGGCAAGCAGCTCATCGGGGCTGGAGACTTCGGGTGTCGCGATTTCAACCAATCCACCTGGAATCGCGTGCAAGGTTGGGTGCGATTCGAACGTGACCGCACCTCCGCTGGCAAGAAACATCTGATCGGCGTCGTAGTACCCCCGTACCGTCGGTTGATCACGTCGAATCGCTTCGCAAATCATCGAGTAAATATTAGCGCTAGCCGGAAGATCAGCCGTCGCCAAATCGGGGCGGTTTGCGATTAAAGTCGCGTACTCCGTCTCAAGCCCCATCAGTCGGCTGACGAG
Source organism: Roseiconus lacunae (assembly GCF_008312935.1). Classification (NCBI taxonomy): domain Bacteria; kingdom Pseudomonadati; phylum Planctomycetota; class Planctomycetia; order Pirellulales; family Pirellulaceae; genus Roseiconus; species Roseiconus lacunae. The sequence continues at coordinate 469,766 of NZ_VSZO01000053.1, forward strand.
TTGGCCTTCAGGTGACTCAAATTTCGTGTGGCTGGTTTGGCGTTCGCTGCTCATCGTCAGCCATTCTCGATGTGGGGAAGACTCACAGTGGTAGCCATTATCTTAGCGGAATCGATTCTTTCGCCGATCTGCTAGAAAAAAAGTTTGCCAATTCGTATGTCCCGAGGGGGCTCAAAACGGCTCGGGGGAAGTTGCATTAGCGTCGCCAATGGAGCGGCGGACGCCAGGTGATTGAAATGTGGGGAGTTGTGTCTTCACGTCAGTTGATCGTTTTGCAGACGAACCTGCCGCCACGAACGTTGTAGCGGAGCCTGACGCGACCTTCGAGCAATCGTTCGTTCAAGAGTGGGCGACCAGACAGTTTCAAAAATCCATGTGCGGTTCCAATTTTCACGGCAGGTCAATTGGTGGATCCTTTGCGATCGTCGAAGATTCAAATGGGTGGTCGACGATTTCGAAGGTGCCAATTGCAATCGGACTGGTCGAACTTCTGCTAGCGTTCCCATTCACTTTGGACCATTCTATGCCCAGCAGATCGTCTGTTTGTTTCCTACGAATTGGTTGTCTAGATGATGCTGAAGACTGTCCGGCAAGTCGTCCTCTCGTTAGTTGTTGTAATCGTAGTGCGTTCCACGGACGTCTCCGTGGTCAATGCTCAAGAGATCCGATCTTGGATCATTCGCTATGAGTCCGACAAAAACACGCTCAACCGCCGCTTTCGAATTCCACTTCATTCGAAAGCTCGGACCCTCACTGAACAGACAACGAAGAACTGGTTGAAAAGGTTGCGACAAGTCGACTTTGACAAGCTCGATCGAGTTAGCAAGACCGACTACTTGCTGTTTCGTTCGGAACTCGAGTATCAACTCGCGAACGATCAACTGCAATGGAAACGTGACGATGCCGCGGCGAAGTTGCTCCCATACGCCGATCGGTTGGTCCAGTTCTGTGTCGACCGCGAGGATGTCAAACCTATCGAACCGATGGACATTGCCGGGTTGTTCGATTCGGTCGCCGCCGAGGCTGAGCGATTGGTGAAAGACGTCACGCCGGCACAGGAAAACAGCAAGGATGATCCGGTCACGTCAGTATCGGCAGCGGATTCTGAGTGGGAAGTCAAGCGGCAACTGGATGGGCTACGAGCCGCCGAGTTGCTTGCACGATTAGAGGATTGCTTGCGAGAAGCCCATCGCTTTTATGATGGTTATGATCCGGGATACAGTTGGTGGGCTGAACAGCCCATGAAACGTTTGCAAGGTGCATTGCGATCGCACCGCACAGCGATCCGTGAAACGCTTGTCGGCGTGCCGGAGTCAGACGAAGAAACAATCATCGGATTGCCGATCGGGGCCGAAGGGTTAAAGCTCGAATTGCAACACGAATGGATTGCACATACGCCAGCCGAATTGATTGAACTCGCAAATCGCGAAATGCAATGGTGCGACGAGCAGATGGCTGCGGCGTCTCAAGAATTGGGGTTTGGCGATGATTGGAAGGCGGCGCTGAATCATACGAAATCGAAGCATGTTCAGCCCGGTGAGCAGCCGCAGATGATTCGCGACCTTGCTTGGGAGGCAATTCGATTTTTAGATTCGCACGACTTAGTCACCGTTCCACCGTTGGCAGCCAATGGTTGGCGGGTCACGATGATGTCACCTGAACGCCAACGCGTGAACCCCTATTTTTTAGGCGGCCCCATGATCATCGTATCGTTCCCAACGAACGAGATGACTCATGATGAAAAGCTGATGAGCATGCGTAGCAACAACGAGCATTTTGCTCGCGCGACGGTTCATCACGAGTTGATTCCCGGCCACCATCTGCAGCATTACATGTTGCCTCGGTACAAGGCGTATCGTTCGATTTTCCGTACGCCTTTCTGGATCGAAGGCTGGGCGTTGTACTGGGAAATGCTGCTTTGGGATCTCGACTTTGCACAGAGTGCGGAGGATCGAGTGGGAATGTTATTCTGGCGAAAACATCGCTGCGCACGCATCATTTTTTCTCTGAGCTATCACTTGGGAACCATGTCGCCGGAGCAGTGCATTGATTACCTGGTCGAAAGAGTCGGACACGAACGGTCGGCGGCGACCGCAGAAGTCCGGCGATCGATCATGGGAGGCTACAGTCCGCTTTATCAAGCGGCGTACATGCTGGGCGGTCTACAGCTACGGGCGTTGCACGAAGACTTGGTGATTGGCGGCAAGATGACGAACCGCGAATTTCACGACGCCGTTTTACACGAGCACTGTATCCCCATCGAAGTCTTACGGAACTTCATGACCGATCAACCGCTAACCAAAGAAACTCGTGCGTCTTGGCGTTTCGCGGATTAGCGAATACGGGTGTCAAATCCGGATGTGAGTATTCGCCGTTTCAAGGCATTAGGATGCCTGAGATCGCATCGATTTACGATAGTACTTGCGTCCGGATTGTTCCGGTGCGAATGTCCGCTCAAGTTCTCGTTTGTGTTTTCGGAACCAATAAGCGACGATTCCTAGTGAGTAGGGAAACGGTCCATGAACGTGATCGGTGGGCCCCTCCAACAGGGCTCGCCAGTGCTTGATCACTGGTTTCATTGCCATGTAAGCGTCACGGCCGATCGGAGTTGCGGCCACCGAGATCACTTCGCCGCCGTGAAGTAAGTACCAGTTGTGGCAACCGTCGTAGCCCGGAACGGCATATACGAAACTGAATCGGCGTCGGGCTTCGGCTAGCATCGTCAACTTTCGATGCACGTATTGAATCGATTTCAATGTCCGATGAACTCGTCCGGCCAACTCGTATTGCTGGTTCGCCGCGGCGCTCTGCATTTGTTCTTCCAAAGCCGTTAACGGCTCATCATTGAATCCGTCAAGGAAACTCTCGGCGGCGGCGACTTGCTGAAAGTATTCCGCTCGCGTGCAAGCGGCGGCGCATGGACCGCTACAGGTTCCCAGTTCGAAACGGAGACATCCGGCCCGGTGCTCGAGATCGAAAAGCGACAGTTGTTCAGAAAACTGGAAGACTTGTTGCTGGCTGCAGTCACGAAGTCGAAAGACTTTGTTAAGCGCGTCGACTGCGACATTCATTCGGCTGGTGCCAAAGAACGGGCCTTGGATCGCGAGGTAGTCCGTGGGGACTTTGGGGGAGAGGTAAAACGTCGGAACCGACCCGCGCCCTAGGCATAAGTAAACCGGCCGCTGGCGTTTGGGAACCCCCTGGACATTCCATCGCGGAATGAATTGGCGGATCAACTGCTGTTCTCGAAGCAGCGCCGCGAACTCACTCGGCTGAGTTTCCCACTGAATGACACGCGTATTTTCAATGATCCGCCCCGATTTTTCGTCTTCGTTGGCGGCACTGAAATAACTGAGAAGACGCGATCGAAGCGACTTACTTTTGCCGACATAGATTAAATCCCCATGGCGATCGAGCATCCCGTACACCCCCGGTACACGAGGGCAGGACTCGATCAGCTGACGACGCAGCTCGTTTTTTTGCAAGCCACCGACGACATCGATCGGACGAGGACTACGAGGATTGAATGGATCGACACCGAACCCGAATTCCATTCGATCTGACGATAGCGCGTCCAACGGCTTTCCCTCCCTGCGAAGATCCCTCTTTTACGATGAACGCATTATGACGGATTTTCACGTCCTTGGGAAATCGATTTCAACATCGAATGTCCGATAACAACATGACGTGCGAAGGAACTGCTGTATCCTTTCGGGGATGCTAGGGAGCAATCGATCGCACCCGAATGGGCCATTTTCCCCATTCGCGGTTGCGAGCGTCCGCCACGCTTAGCTCCGCCGGCTTGCCGGTTGCTTAGAACCGTTGAAAGGAGGGTTTCAGGCCTTCGAACCAGCTTGCACTGATTGGTCCAGTGGCTCATTCACCGATTCGGTAAGTTTTGTTTGAGTCTGTCGGCAGAATGACAGCAACTCGTTTGAGAATTGCAGCATGTCGAGCCAGGAGATCTCTTCACTGGCTGCTTGATCCCGAATCCTTTCGGCGGCCGTCGCGATCGGCACGATGCCCGAGTGACGAGCGTACTTCGAGAGGCGGTCCGCCAGTGGGACAAGATTATCGGCGTCTTGGTTTCCGATCAAATCGGCAAGACGTTCGACCTGAATCCCGATTTGAAATGCGATCTCCTCACCACAGAAGTCCCGAGTGAAATCGGGCTTGGAGGTGACGATCGATTCGAAGGCGAGGACGATTGTCGGATTGAATCGGGTTCCCGATTGTCGGCGGATGTCTTCGAGTGCTTGTTCGTGAGGGATGCCTTTTCGATAGAGATTGCCGGCGACAAGGGTGTCGTAATAATCACAGACGGCGAGCAGTTGTGATGCCGTTGGGACGTCGTGGCACTCGGATGATTCGATTTGGTCGTACGGGGTTTTGAGTTGCTCTAAGATCGACGTTAGCGTTTCATTCTCGAAGGCTGTCGCGATCAGTTCGATACCTAGCCGATCGTATTCGGCTATGAGCGCTAGTTCGTTTACGGTCAGTTGATCTGCCTTGAGCAGCAATTCATCAGGGATGCCAATTCTTCCGATGTCGTGCAGTAGTGCTGCGACTTCCAGCAGCGCTGATAGCTTGCCATCGATCGTCTCCGCAGAAACACGCCGGCAGAGTTCTGCGACGCGACGACTGTGAGCCACCGTTTCGGGATCGCGATAGGCGAGCGACGTCAGCATCGCGTTGACCGCCGGATAGGAGATTGGATTCTCCGGCTGATCGCGTCCCGTATCATCGACCTCCATATTCGCGAGTGACGGTTGGAATGGAACCACACAGTTGCGTCCGTTGCGTTTCGCGGCATACAGACAGACGTCCGCCTGGTTAATGAGTTCTTGTGGGTCTTCGGCTTCAAATCTAGTTTCCGAGACACCGATACTGGCCGTTAAGCGAAGCTCGGCGGGATCGTCGAAGGTGATCGCTTCGATCGCAAGGCGTGTTTCTTCGGCTAGTTTGATGGCCAATTCGAATGATTTTCCTGGTAGCAGCACACAGAATTCTTCACCACCATAGCGGCAGACCAAACCGTGATCGCTGTGCATCTCACGAAGCACCCGCGATACCTGACGAAGCACCTCGTCCCCGACCGCATGCCCGTAAGTGTCGTTGACGTTTTTGAAATGATCGTTGTCGATCATGATGCACGACAGCGGTTTCTCTTGAATCGCGGCGGCGCTCCAGAGTTTGTTGAAACGCTGGAAGAAAGCTCGGCGATTCATGCACCCGGTCAATGCGTCTTGAGTAGCCAGGATTTCAAGTTCGCGGTTCTTGCGTTCGATCTCGTCACGGCTTTCCCGCAACATCTTCAGCATTGTTTCTAATTCGGCTCGATGTTCTTCGATATGCGTGACATCCCGGAAGGTTGCCAAGGCGCCCCTCCCCGCATCTTCACCGCCGATCGGGGCGGCATTAACCGAAAAAATCCGTCGCTTTCCGTTTCCGTCATGCAGATGCATGATCTTTTCGGTGATCGTTGCCGATTCATCGATGGCCGTCATCCACGGATATTCCTGGTCGACGTCTTCTTCGTCGAACATCCATTCAAGGTCGTTAGCACTCGATTTGACGAGTGCGTCAGCGGCGACGTCGATGGTTTCGGCAAATGCTCGGTTTGCCAAGACGATCTTGGCTTTCTCGTCGAGAACTAACAGTCCTTCCGCCAGCGTATCAAGAGCTTGACGCACTCGATCGGGGACAACCTGGGTGTTGGTAAACACGCGCATGACTTTGCCGACGAATACCGTGTATCCGAACAAGCCGGCAATGCAATAGAAGGCCAGCAAACGTAGGAGTGGATGTTCGGTGATCGCACCAAGCTGGGATTGATCGGGGGCATGAAAACAGAATTCAACTTCACCCCACGGTCGCCGGTTCAATGTGATTGGGACGACGACTGGGTCGACACCCGTTGGGTCGGATGCTAAACGATTCCAAAGCTCATCATGGTGCCCGGCGTCGACTTTTAGATAGCCACGGCTGTTGCGAACACCGATTGAAATCAGATCTTTATCGCGATCGACGATCGTTTGTGCCGAGATCCGCAGGTCGATCCATTGTTGCTTGCGAACATGAGATGCCGCGTTGATCGCCACGGATTCGGCCAACCGACGTCGTGAATCGCTCTTGATTTGCGCAACGTCCGGCAATAGTCCGAACCACTGGCTGCCCAAAATCAGGCTTGCCCCGAGGCAGACGATGGCGAACGCCAAGCGTATCGACTGGAAATAGACCCTACCCAAGGCAATTCAAATGAGAAGGCGAGTGAAACGGGATTGACCCTCAAACAAAATGCGAATCGCTGGCTCCGGAAACCATGCGGTTTTGCAACGTGGAAGTTTTGCTCGCGCTTATACCAAAGATTAGGATGTCGGCGATTCCATACGGTTGGTTGCAGAAAAGTCCGTGGTGCCGATCCATCCTCAGCGATCAAACCGATCATAACGATGCGTATTGACGTCACGGACGACGGAGTACCCTCCCGTTTTTCATTGATGATTCCCTGGCTTGATGATCAGCCCCCACCGGAGTACTGCACCGTTTCGGCTGACTTTAACGAGTGTGCCAATTATTCGTGGCTCACTACCTGCGATAGTACTTTTAGGGCTCCCTTAAGAAACCGTCATCAACGTGAATTCCGATTCAAAAGCTGAGCGTACGTGTCACGGAAGGCACGCCGCATTGACGGTTTACGGTCGAGGAAAGGATGCCACAGTTGCGACGTTGGGCGACAACTATCGTACTTGCGACAACAGCGTTTGTTGCATGCGGCGATCGATTGCGCGCCGAACAGCCACCTTCGTGGGCAATCCTTCCGGATACTCCCGTGACCGCCGCGGAAAGTGAAGCCGCGGTAAAAACCGACATTCCCGAAAACACTCCGCTTTCGCATTCCGACGAAGATGCGGTGAGGTCCAATTCGGACGTTGGAACGGGCGTCGCAGGGCTTACACCGGCTCCCACCGCGATCCCTCGATATTGGTGGAGCGTTCGCGTGCAGGAGCAACTAACCGCTCGCGATCGGTGGGTTCAGTTTGACCTGGAAACGATCCTGCTCGATACGCTTGCCAATAGTCCCAGAGTGAAAAGTGTCAGCTATCAAGCAAGCAGCACATTCCAAAAGGTGATTCAGCAAGACGCTGCGTTCGACCCATCGATCCTGCTGAGTTCCGATCTAGGTGCCACCAATGAGCCGGTCGGCAATTCCCTGACAACAGGCGGTGCGGATCGACTTCGCGACAAATCACTGAACTTCAAAGGTGGCGCCAGGCAGCTAACCCGCCGTGGAACGGAGGTGGAATGGACTCAGGAACTCGGATTTCTCGACAGCAATAGCTCTTTCTTTGTTCCGAATGATCAAGGTAACGCGCGGCTGAGTCTCGGTCTGACCAAGCCGCTATTGGCTCGCGGCCAACGTTATTACAACGAACGATTGATTACAGAAGCCCGATTTGAGAGCCGAATTGCCTGGCACGAGATGCGCGGTGCGGTAGAGCAGCGGATTGCCGATGTCATCCGCACCTACTGGCAACTCTACGAAGTTCGTGCCCAGGTTCTACACCAACGAAGGCTGATCGACCGAAGCGATGAGCTCGTCAAAATCTTAAAGAGTCGCGAGGGGTTTGACGCGGCACGGATCGAATTGGTCAAAGCCGAACAACGCATGTCGCGGCGTACCGATCAGCTGATCGAACTCGAGGCGGAGATGATTCGCTTGCAGTCTCGATTGGCAACGTTGATCGGTAGTGAGGCTTTGCAAGACACCGAGCAAACATTGGAACTCATTCCGATCGAATCACCTGAGTTCTCACCGGATCAGTTGAACCTACGCGACGCCATGGCGCAAGCGTTAGAGTATCGACCCGAGATTCGTGCGGCGATGCACGACCTCGAACTATCTGCGTTTGAGCTGCAAATCTCGCGTGTCGAACTACAACCTCAACTTAACTGGGTATTCAACGGATACTTGGCCCAGCTAAATGGCGCGAGCAAGATCGCACGTTCATTTGGCGAACAGTTTGACAACGCACCCGGAATTTCCACGGCGCTGGAGTTTGAACTTCCGCGCGGGCGTCGCGCCGCCCGCGCACAGCAGCGTGAAGCCCTTCTGCGATCGAAACAGAACACCGAACGTTTGCGTGAAACAATTAAACAAACTCAATTTGAAGTTGAAACCGCATTGATCGACGTCGAGCGATTCCAAAAGCAACGCGAAATCAAACAGCGTGTCCTAAAATTGGCGATCGACGAAGAAAACATTTTGATGGTCAATTGGAAGTTGATCGGAGGCGATGATTCGCGCGTCGGCATCAAACTGGAGAACCTGCTCGATGCACAACAGCGTCGTGCCGATGCCGAAAAGGATTTGGTCATCGCCGAAGCATCGTCAATGATCGCCATGATGAATTTGCAGCGTGCTATGGGAACGTTGTTGATCAACGAAGGCATTCGGCCGCATCAGTCGAGGTGTTCCGGCGAAATCGAATTTTTCAATGACCCAATCGATTCGGTCGTCTTTGGCGAAGACGGCTATACCGAGGTGATCACGTTCGACGCCGACGTAGAGCTCGATGGCGAAAGTGCCGATGCGACCGGGCCAGTAGAGACGGCGCCTAGGAACGTCCCCCCGGCGAAAGCGGTGCCCGTTGAGACAGAAGCCGACTCGATCAATCCGCCGGCGATGGTGCCGGAACCGTTCGATCCCCTTAGCTTGGACGCCCCACTGCAAGCAGACGAGGCAAAACAGCAGCAACCAAGATCGGAATCATTGCCGACTGGTCCATCTTCCAAACCGGACCAACGTCGAAAGTATCCCGCGCCACGTCGCTTGCCACCGATCGATCAGGCGTCGCGCAACAGTCAGACAATCCGCGAAAACGTTGCCGCACATGGACCGACGCAGCTGGCTGCGACCGGTCAGGCAAAATTCCACGAGCACAGGATGGTTGGAACGCGATGATGATGAAAGCGAAATTTCTTCTCAGTCAAACGCCCGGTTTTCTGGACAACGAACGTTGTCGCTGCTCGGCTAGTTTGAGACGATTGATCCCCCGATGTTTGGTGGCCTTATGGATCGGAATAGCGACAAGCCAGGTACTTCAAGCCCAATCGTTCTTCTCCAAATCTGAGGCGATTCGTCAGACCTCTCAAGGGCCCGGTTCACATCGACCGTCGCACATCTCGGTCGACTTCGAGGGGTTCACCGAGCCGAAGTACGACATCCTTGTTGCGGCGACTGAAATCGGGCGTTTGGCAAGTGTCAGTGTCGAAATCGGAGCGGAAGTAGAGAAGGGACAAGTCATCGGACAACTGGAAGATGCTTTGCAACAAGAGGCCGTCAGTGTCGCGCAGTTTCGCGTACAGATGCGTGGCGAGATTGAAGCCGCATCGGCAGAGGCGAAGCTGAAGCGGCTTCGCCTGGAGCAACTAAAATCACTTGATGCTCAGTCAATGGCTCGGCCCGATGAGTTGAAACGAGCGCTCACCGATTGGGAGATCGCTCAAGCACGACAGCTTGCCGCGAGTGAACAAGAGCAACTTCGCAAGTTAGAACTTCAGCGATACCAAATACAGCTTGAACGCCGCAAAATAAAAGCCCCGATGACTGGCGTCGTTGCAGAGATTTTTCATTCGCCGGGCGAATACATCACGCCGGCGAGTCCGGCGATCATTCGATTGGTCGTCATGGATCAGATTTATGGTGTCTTTAATATTCCAGTTGAAGAAATCCGTTTGGTCAGACTCGGTGATCTTGTCTCGGTACACTTGATGAGCGCATCGGAAACCGTCCACGGAACCGTCGAATCAATTGCCCCCGATATTGACGGTGAAAGTGGGACGATCGAAGTGCGCGTGTTGATTGATAACGCTGCCGGGAAACTCCGTGCCGGCGATCGTTGTCAGATGAAACCGATGAAACGCAGTGCGATGACGACGCCAAGTCGCAGTCAGATCGAGACGGCGAATTCATCGAGAACCGAGACGAATTTGACAAGGAGAGGGGGCACTCAAGTCCGATGAAAACTCGGCCAATCGAGAAGCCGACGGTAGCGTCGGACGTGATCTGTGAACAAGACGATGGTCTCGCGAACTTGAAGTCGTCCGCGGCGACCGTTGATCTGCGCTCAATCGAGTTGATTGAACTGATCGCCGCGACAACCGATAGACTCGAGGCAATCTCGTTGCTGGTCCGTTTCGTCGGTGATCAATATCCAGATTGCTCGGTCCGATGCGGCATCGGAGCCGCTTCGATGCGTCGTTTTATGGATCGAAAACTAGGTTGGCTGGGGCCAGCAAGCGATCTGTTCCAGCAAGCGATGCGACAATGGGAAGACGATCCGCAAACGAATCGACATCCGAATGAAAACGGTGAGCGTCAATCTTTGGCGAACTTGCCGGTCGATGCTCAACAAAAAGGTTTCGAAGATGCGACCAGTCAGGATTCGCTAGTACGAAATTCAATTGTACGGATCAATATCGACGACGATCAGGGGCCTGGGCGTTGTGTGCTCTGGATCGACGGGGATTCCATCAAGCGCGAAGATCGGAGTTGGTTGCGGAAAACGCTACCCACCGTTCGTTCACTTCTATGGCATCAAAGTGGAACTGTCACTTCGCATCTTCTGCGCAGACTTGGTGCCTATGGCGCGAGCGCAAGGTTGTATTTGTCGATTTCCCTGGTTGCCTTCGTTATTCTTGCCTCATGGCCGGTATCCTACCGCGTGCGGTGCACCTCGGTAGTCCGCCCGATGCACGCTCGGGTGATTTCGGCGCCATTTGAGTCGCGCTTGGAGGCGTCGCACGTCAAGCTGGGGCAAGCCGTGGCGGCTGGCGATGTATTAATGACGCTCGACGGGCGCCCCTTGCGACTCGAACTTGACTCGATCGACGCGCAGATCGCGCAAGTCGAAAAAGAGCGAGATATCGCGCTCGCATCCGGAAAAATTGCCGATGGCCAGCAGGCGAAGCTGCGATATCGAGAGCTTAACCGGAAACGCGATTTGCTACTCGGTCGCCTAAAACGGTTGGAAGTGATTAGCCCAATCGATGGTGTCATTGTTTCCGGTGATCTTGACCGATCGATCGGTATGACACTTGAAATGGGGCAAGCCGTTCTGGAGGTGGCTCCGCTCGACTGGATGGTCATCGAACTTGAAATTCCTGAAGCGGAGATCGGCTTTGTCAGCCCGGACGACGATGCACGGGTTCGTCTAAGTAGCCTGAGCAACACGGTAATCGATCGTCCAATCGCCTCGATTCATCCATCCGCCGAGATCAGAGACGACAGGAATGTTTTCGTCGCACGAATCGAATTGGAGAATGCAAACAATCAACTACGCCCCGGCATGAGGGGCGATGCGATTGCGTATGGACCAGTAAGACCTTGGCTATGGTCATCGCTTCGCAAACTTCTGGATAACGTTATTTGGTGGATCGGATATTAGCGTCCCGTCCAAGCTCGACGGCGAGTTTAGTCACAGGCGAGCCATGGCTACTGGTATTTCATCAACATTCGAGGTCGGCTGATGTGCCGAACCAAACAGTGAATCTAGACGGATCACTGAAGTGAACGCACAAGTGCGGCATACACACTTGAATTTTTAGTTGGAACAAAGCACTAGGTCGAGCGACGAACGAGCCAACGGTCCCATGCAAACACCACCGTCGAGCAACGATCCATTCGACATACGCGTGAAGGTCGATCCCGCGGTTCAGTTTTCTGAACGTGGCGAAGGGAGTGAAACGACTTTCGTCGCGAGTGATTCTCGGACCGGGAAGTTCTATCGTTTTGGTAACCGTGAATACCACGCCGCGTCATTGATGGACGGCGAGCACACGTTGGCACAGATCAACGAGCAACTCCGAAAAGACGGCGTCGATTGGTCGGCTGAAGATGTGTTGAAATATGCGCGAGAGCTGGTGCAACATCGCTTGGCACATGTCCAACCTGATGCCATCGGCACTACGGAAACTGATCGGCCGAATCCGAATGTTTCGAGAAGTCACGACCGGCGAGGTAGTGGTCAACGCGTCCTCGGATGGATGTCGAAAGTTCTTTCGCAACGAATCCCACTCGCCGACGGTGATCGGATTGCCGAAGCGTTGCTCGGTTCAATGGGGAAGTTGTTTCAGCCCACCGCGATTGCTGTTTTGGGGGCGTTGATTATCAGTGGTGTCGCGGTCGTCTGGGCCCATTACGATGCCTTGACGCTCGAAGTCAAACGCATCTTTGACCGGGGATTGTGGCTGTCGCTCGCGGTGCTGTGGTGTTTACTAAAAGTCATTCACGAATGTGGGCATGCGGTCTGCGCGAAGCGGCTTGGTGTACGTGTCGGAAAGATGGGCGTGCTTTTCTTTTTGTTTGCACCACTTGCGTATGTCGATGTCACCAATGCTTGGAAATTGCCGCGGCGACGCGATCGGATTCAAATCGCGCTAGCCGGCGTGTATGTGGAGTTGATCGTCGGGGCGATCGCGGCTTGGATATGGTATCTGTCGCCAGTCGGTATGATCAGGCATGTCAGCGCACACGTCTTTCTACTCGCCGGTCCGGCGACCATCTTAGTGAACGCCAATCCGTTGCTGCGCCTCGATGGTTACTATGTCTTTAGTGATCTGACCGAGATTCCGAATTTGCGTGATCAAGGACGGAAGCGTCTGCTCGCTTGGATCGAACGAATCCTGTTTGGAATTGAGATGCCACAGTGTCACTTGTCTGGCTGGCGACGTGATATCGCGGTGATTCATGCGTTGTGTAGCGTCATTTTCCAAATCGCTTGGATGATGGGATTGGTGATCGCTATCGCGGCTTGGGCGAAAGGATTGGGAATCGTAATTGCTGCTGTCGCCGTTACACTGTGGGCGGTTGTGCCCCTGGTTCGATGGATGTGTAAAATATGGACGACGCCGGGACGTGAAGGATGGGTGTTGTCGTTTTATCAAAGGCGGCTTTTGACACTCAGTAGTACCCTGTGCGTGGTGATACATTTGATGGTGGTCAGTGCGTCACCATTCTCCAGACGCGTGCCGGTTGTCGTACGTTATCATGGGGAGCAAATCGAGCGTGCGCCGGTCGGCGCGTTTGTTGCCGCGATTTATGTAACATGTGGGCAACGAGTCGAACGCGGCGAATTACTCGTCGAACTTGAGCAACCAGAGTTGACTGTCAAGCGAAACCAGTTGGCAGACCAGCTAGCAGCCGCTTCGCGAAAAGCGATTCAACATCGCCGGCGCGGTGAGCTAGCTATGGCAAACGCTTTGACGGAAAAAGGCGAGAGCCTGAGACGACAAATTGAAGAACTAGACCAGCAAGTCGCTAGTCTTCGAATCGTGGCCGATCGACAAGGACAAGTAACGTCTTCCACCATCGACCAATTACATGGACGATACGTCAAACAAGGCGATGAGATTATCCGTATATCCGATCCTCAGGAGAAAGAACTTCTCGCCGTAGTTAGCGAAGACAACCTGATCGCGTTTCGAAATGCGGTGCAATCAGAAACCGCGGCAAAAATTCGATTGCGCGGAGGCCCATCGATTCAGGCCGTACTCGCTCCGTTGCACCCGGCGGCAAGTCGCAGGCTTCCGCATCCGGCGCTTTCCGCTTCCAATGGTGGTCCGCTTCCGATCGAACCAAAAGGCGCCGACGGTCAAATGCTTGTTAGCCCTCAGTTGCAATCGGTCATTCCGTTAGATGTAATGACCAGCATGAAAATCAAAAGTGGCCAAATCGGACGATTAACGATTCCCGACGACCGAAGTCTCGTAGCCCGATTGAACGATTATCTTCGCGAACGACGTTAGTTGCCACAATCAAACCTGAACGATCGGTCGAGGAGCGATGTCACGATCAAGCATTGACGTTCGGCGTCGATTGACTTTGCGAGGATTGCTCGCGACGACATCACTTGTATTTATCGTCGTCACAGTCTTTTCGATGGGCGCAACTTGGTTTTGGATCGCGGACCTCATCGCCAATCTAAGGATTCAAATACTGATCGCCGGAGCATGTTTGTTATTGATCAATGCGCTGGCGCGAGAAAAGTGGTTGCTGTTTCCATTGTGTCTTGGCATGGCATTCCACTGTAGTTTTTGTGGCGAGTTCTTCCAGTCCGCACAGATCGGTTCTGCCAAGGGGACAGCGGTACGCGTGGCAAGCATCAATGTTTTGACGAGCAACTCAAAACACCGATTGATTATTGAGGAGATACGACGCCTTGATGCCGATGTGGTCGCGGTGCTTGAGTTAAGTAGCACGTTGGCAGAGAGACTTCGAATGGAATTGGTGGAGAAGTATCCTCATCAGATAATCCATCCGCTCGATCGGTCAAATTTCGGAATCGGGCTGCTTAGTCGTAGCGAATTGACCGGCCCTGACGTCTTTGAATTGAACGAAACGATTGTCTCTATCAGTGCATACACGAAAGGGTTTCGTGTGATCGCGACGCATCCGCTTCCGCCGATGAATCAAGCGTTGTTCAAATCGAGGAACGCACACTTACGTCTGCTTTCCGAACGAATCAATGCGACCGACGATCAAACGAAGACAATCGTCATGGGAGATTTTAATGTGACTCCTTGGTCGCCCCATTTTCATCGCTTTGAACGTCGTTCGTCTCTTCGCCGAGCGACGAAGGGCAATACGATAACGCCAACCTGGTACGGGATCGACGATCAATTCCTCTTTGGTCTACCGCTTGACCACGTATTGATCAGTTCCGACTTGGATTGCACCGGCTATGAAGTCGGCAATGATTTCGGTTCAGACCACCGTGCGGTGATGGTCGACGTGATGGTACGTTGACGTTGGTGTAACAAAAAAGACAACGACGGTTGGCCATCGTTGTCTTTAATGCCTGCCGTATTGCTGAAGTGGCCTTTAGCGTCGTAATCGTCGGCGACGTAGTCCGGGGATAAGCAACGCCATACAAGCGATTGCTAGGGTCCCAGGTTCAGGCACTGCAGCGACTTGAGGCCCAACGACACTGTAGCCTGGATCACCAGCGACGTAGTTGCTGAGTGTATCACCGAAGACCCAGTTTACGCCGTAAGCGATGTTTGTCGTAAGCTCGCGCGGCGCGCCGGTGCCCAATCCCGACCAACCAGCGGTTAGCTCAGCGACGGTCGGGGCTTGAATCTTGAAGCCCGATAAATCGCCGAAGGTGAGACCGACACCGTTGCTGGGGAGCCAGGACTTGTCGGTAGTTTCATAAATCTTTGCCACTTTGTCGGATAGGTCAGCAAAGTCGAGATCGTAGCTTCCATTGTTGTACAATGACTGAAACGCTGCGTTGGATGGTTCGTTGGCAACAACGGCGAAGTTTCCGGCACCGTCGGTGATCCAGAAGTTCAGGTATGGCGCTACATTGGGGCCGCTCCCAGAGCTGAAGCGATCGAAGTCATCGGTGCGTGTGATCGAAAGTTTGCTAATGCTTCCCAGCGTGTAGCCATCGATATCGGAAGAGCCGAGGGCTGCTTTTTGTCCGCCTTCGGTGATCAGAAATTCGTAGGTACCCCCCGATTCGTTGATCGTTGGCGACGTGGTGCTGCCACCACGGATCACAAACGGTACGAATCCCGCTTGGGTCTTGGACGGGAGGGTTAAACAGAGACACAGGCCGAGCATGAATGCGCCGCCTAAGGCATTCAACTTCATTGCTAGATCCAGGGTTTGAGGCAATTACATGGCATAACTGCGCCAAAGTCTACACGGATGAACACCGGTGTGTTCCGCTTACCCCCCAAATCTGGAAAAATTGATACTGATCCGACCGAATCTCGTTACTAAATGCTTGCGGAACTTCGTGATATTGTCAGGCAAGCGTGGATTGTCCCGGCCCTGCGTAATCGAAATTAAAAGCAGAGCGTCGCCGAAGTCGGCGAAAACACAGTTGAGAGAACTTGGATTGGAGAAGCGAGGCCGGGGCCATCGATAGAGTTGACGGCTAATCAGTCAGACGGATTCCCTTTCCGTGCCACAAGATTTGGAGATCGTTCTCTGCCCAGATCTCAAGACCTCGCGAAGGGTCGCCGATCAAGATGCCGTCGCCCCCTGGGCCACGTCCGAGTGCGACGACGCTATGTCCCATCCCTGGGATCCAGCCCCATTGATCGGCGTAGCGACGATCATCGACACCATAGGGAAGTTTGACGGCAAGCAGCACTGGCCAATCATCCTCGGCCAGTAGACGTGACAGATTTGAATCGACGACTTCGACCGCCGCATCATGACGTTGGGCGACCAGCTTGATGCCGCGGTAAAGCCCGAGCGTCGGCGTGCCACTTGCGTCGGTCAAGCACACCGGCACCATATCGGCTTCGGTAACTGCAATGCCTTCGGCGCGAAGTAACGTCGCCGCGGCAGCCGGGCTGCAATTTGCCCATGTCGTTTGCAGGGCGACACCGTCTTTCCATTGGGCCGAACCCGGTTGGGGAGGGCGCAATGCGATCGACAGGAGCGGCCAAAACACGATGATGATTGTGCCACCGCTGAGTGCAACCGCCAAAATTCCGCGCCGCCAGCGTGGCGTGTTCGGTAGTCTCCACACCGCGCCCGTGGCTACCGCCGCGAACAAGCACGCAAAATTGGTGTAGATGATCGCGGCCGAGTGGGGCACCAGCTTTGCCCAGAAAAGCTGCCCGGTCGCATAGAACAAAAAGTAGATCATCGCCAACGTTGCTGCGGCGAGACACAGCATCGTTTTTTGGCCACCAAGCTTCGACGTTAGCCGAGCCGTGATGAGCACCGTAGCGGCGCACGCGATCGACATCACGGCGATGGCGACCGTGAGGTCGGAAGCGAACATAAGACGAAATCTAGTTTGTGTTGAATCGACAGAAGGTTGCCCAATTGACTCGTTTGGCAGCGATATAGAGGACAAGGTCACCGACTTCGGGAGATCGCTCACCAAATGTCAGCAAACTTTCTTCGTTGCGGACGATACCAAGAAGGTGAATATCGCGGTCGAGCAATTGTTTTGCGAGTTCACGATAGCAGAGCCCGCAGACTTCATCGCCGACCGTCAAGCTGTAAAGCGTCGCCGCATCCCGCTGGTTACTGGTGATCGTATCGATCAGTTGGGCGACGCCGGTGTCATGAGCCTCGAGTGAGAGCAAGTTGCCCGACACTTTCATGCTGTAGACTAGTGCATTGGTATGTACGCTATCGAAGAGCATTCGATGCTTGTAATTCAGACATTCGGCGACCGAATACACATCGCGATTCAAACTTTCAACGACCGCGACGGCTGATGCGACGACGGCATCACTACTGGGGTCGTCGTACGAGGTCGCCAGCACGATGACCATTCGAGCTTGACCAATTTTTGCTCGCTCGTACGTCTCTTGCTGAAGTACCGGACCTTGGACGAATAGCACATGTTTGTCCTCGATCGGTAGTGATTCGATTCGGTCGCTCACGATCACGATTTCGCGTGAGCGATGCTCGGGGTGTGCTTTGAGTTCATCGATCAGTTCGGCGACGCGTGCGTGCGACGGAAAGTTGACGATGACGATATGATCGCTCGCGTGGATATCACTCATTCCGGTACGTCCCTTCAAAATGATTTCGTCGACCCAATCGATGCCAAAGCTCATCGCGACCGAAAACGTGGCCAGGCCGAAAACGACGATGAATAGCACCGTTCCCAGGCGTCCGCCGGCGGTGCTTGCGGAAAAATCACCGTAGCCGATCGTGGTGATCGAGATGATGCTGTACCACAGAGCATCCGAGAGAGTCGGCTCTTGGTCGCGTTCGAAAAAGTAAAACGTGAGTGTGTTTCCAAGCACGCTGACGGCCAGCATCATAAACACGAACAAGACGCTGAACGAGCGTCTCGCCCGCATCGCTCGATAAGTGCGGACCAACCATAGCGGCATCTTCTGACATTCCTACGCGGCCTTTTTCGCGATCGCTTTTTCGGGACGATACCAAATCGTCGATGCCGGCATCTCGCCAAGCTCTTCGCGGTCAAACACCATGACTTGTGGGCGGGTGAAAAACGCAGTTCGCATTTTAAAGCAATCGCGAAGCATTTGTTCGGCCCAAAAACCGAATCGAGTAAGGGCGGGTGTTTTGTCGAGAATTTGATCCACCGCCGCCGTCATCCAGCGATTCAATCGACTACCTCGCTCGTTGCTGTAGAGCGCAAGTGTTTGATTGGCATACGGCTCTGGTACTGCGGCACGCAATCGCAGTCCGGCCATCGATAGCGAGCGTGCGAAGTGGGCCGCCGGGAACCCAAATTCGTAGATTCCATATCCCTGGCTGTAAGGATGACCTTGAAGGAATCGATACAGTTCGTGAGCCGTTTCGACGTAGGGTTCGCGAATCATTACCCAGCGTCCGCCTGGGTTGAGTTTCTGGCGAATACATGCGGCGACGAATGTCATGTTCGGGAAATGGTGAACACAGTTTCGTGTTACCACCGTGTCATAGGTTCGGTCTGAAGCGTAGAAATCATCGAGCGAATTTTCGATCTGAATCGCTTTGGCATCGTCTCGAGATCGCAGGTAACCAGTGCCAGTGATCCAGTGTGGGTTGGGTTCGAGCAGCGAGATATCTTGGTAGCCCTCTTGAGTCAGTGCCCACGATAGGAACCCGCTACCGCCTCCGATCTCGACGATCGACTGTTTTTTTTCCACCCCAAAGGTCTTGAAAAGCTTAAGTGTTGTCTGGAAATCAAGGCTTTCGTGGTAGCGTTCAAAGGCTCGGTCGCGATCGGATTCCCAGTAGACCGATTCGAGGATTTTTGCCGAGAGTTCATCCGATTTGGCCCGCTCGTTCTCATCGACGATCATCTGTTCGTTGATGGCGGGTTCTTCACGAAGCGAAAACAACTCCAACTGATCGAGCATTTGAGGTGCTTTCGGTTCCATGCCAACATCCTTGTATTACGGGACCCAATTCGCGACGCTTGGGTTTTGAAAGTGTGATTTCAGCCAGTGGGATCGTGGTCAAGAGAGATGAAGCAGGTTCAACTCCGATTGCAGGAAGCTTGAGTTCGCGGCGTTCCCCGTCGGTCCTCCTACAGGCCACTTCCTGTTGGGGGCCCACGATACCTGAAACTTGAAAACGACCGCAACGTTGTTTGCCACGGTTGGGAACACGTAAAAATTAGCGATGACGCGCGCGACAAGTTTTGCGATACTCGCGCCGATTGTTCCACCAACGAACAGCAATCAACCCTTTGGCCACTCCGCTACGGTTCCCAAATAGACCTGTGATTCAGCCGGATTTGCTACCCCTTCGAATCAAAAACCTGAAAAAACGCTTCGGAACGTTCGAAGCGCTTCGGGGAGTGTCGTTTGAGCTGCGGCATGGAGAACGATTGGCGTTTTTGGGGACCAATGGCGCCGGCAAAACGACGATGATTCGCGCGCTTGCGGGGAGAACTAAGCCGACCGGTGGGTCGATCGAGGTATTTGGTGATTCAGCTCGATCGGTCACTGCCAAACGTGCGATCGGGTTCGTCCCACAAGAAATCGCGCTCTACGGCGACCTGACCACCCGGGAAAATTTGGTAGCGTTCGCAAAATTTCACGGGGTGAGACGCGGCGAGATTTCAAAACGCGTCGACTGGGCCTTGCAGTGGACGGGGCTACACGACAGAAGCAGAGATTTGGTGAGAACCTTTTCCGGTGGAATGAAGCGCCGCGTCAATCTCGCTTGTGGGGTGATGCACGAGCCTCGGATCTTGCTGCTCGATGAGCCGACCGTGGGAGTTGATCCGCAAAGCCGTGAACGAATTTTCGCGATGCTCGATGAACTCAGCGATGGGGGGACGTCACTGCTTCTGACAACTCATCATCTCGACGAAGCCCAGCAGCGTAGCGATCGGATCGTAATCCTTGACGGCGGACAGGTCGTTGCCGACGGCACGATTGACGAGCTTGTGCACCAAACGATCGGATCGTCACGGCTGGTCAAAGTCCGCTTGGACCGACCGATGGCAAAAGCGGTCCGTTATCTTCACCAATACAATCGGCTGCCGGCTGAGCAGTTGGTCGGGCATCCTGGTAGTGCTGCCTTCGAAACTCGAATCGAAAGTGTTACCGATCAGTTAACCCCGATGCTTGAGGCGATCCAGCGTGATGGCTATCGCATCACCGACATGGAACTGCAAACCCCTTCTCTGCACCATGTCTTTTTAAGCCTGACCGGAAATGAACTTCGCGATTAGGTCATAAGACAACGCAGCCAATGATTTCTACGGTCATTACCATTAGCGTTAGACGCTTGCTCCACAATCCGGTGGAGTTGCTGTTGACGTTTGTCGTCCCGGTCGTGTTCTTCAGTGTCTTTGCATTGATTTTTGGAAGCGGTATCGGAATCGGACGGACGCCGAAAGTGAAGGTCGCAATCGCAACGACCGACCACAACGATTCTTCTCGCTCACTTGCCGAGGCTCTGGCGGACAGCGACGGCCTGCGGGTATTGGCGCTTGAAAATGGTGACAAAACGCAAGGCAAGAAAAAACATCCGGTTCAGCAAGATATCAATCGGGTCACCGATGCGGTACGAAAGGGTACCGTAGCGATCGGAATTTTGATCGGTCGAGACAAGTCAGGAAGTTTAAAGGCGGAGCTATTGACCGACGCGTCTGATCAAGTGGCTCCCCAGGTCGTGTCAGCGATCGTATCGCGAGAGATCGCAATCGCCGAAGCTCGTTTCGCACAAATGAACGGCGAGTCATTGCTCGTGCGAAAGCCGTCCGTCGAACATCCATCAGCCGACAATTCCGAAGGATCTCAGGTCGAGCGAGCAACATCTAGAGACTCGGACGTCGGCGATCGCATGCTTCCGACCGAATCGGTGAGCATCATCGATGTGATGAGCGATGGGAAATCAAATCCGGTCGTCAGTCTTTACGCGGCTGGAATTGCCGTGATGTTTTTGCTCTTTGGGGCGAGTGGTGGTGGCGGGGTGCTATTGGAAGAGCGTGAAAATACGACCCTCGATCGACTGTTGTCGTCCCAGTTGACGATGGATCAATTGTTGCTCGGGAAATGGTTTTACCTGACACTCCTAGGCTTTGTCCAAGTCACGGTGATGTTCCTCTGGGGACAGATCGTTTTTGGGATCGACTTACTAGGACACCTCGATGGCTTCATCATGATGACGCTGGTGACCAGTGGTGCCGCGGCAGCGTTCGGATTGTTTCTGGCGACACTGTGTAAGACCCGTGGGCAGCTCAATGGGCTTTCCGTCATTATGATTTTGACGATGAGTGCGCTCGGCGGGTCGATGGTTCCGCGCTATGTCATGAGCGAAAAGATGCGTGAGATGGGGCTGTGGACATTCAACGCATGGGCACTCGATGGATACGACAAAGTTTTCTGGCGAGAATTGCCGGTCGAATCCTTGTGGCCACAGTTAGCCGTGTTGATGGGCTGCGGCGTAGCGTTTCTACTGGTGGCCCGAGCCCTCGCGGTACGCTGGGAATTCAACTGACATTCCAACGCAAGTCGGTCGCCTAACGTCGTCGCCAAGAAAGCCAAAAGTCGGTCTGACGCAAACGACGCGGTCTCACCGTGTGGTCTGCATTGGATCTCAGGCATCGGATCTTCAGGCAGGGGATCGCCAAGAGACGTCGCTGACCCGGTTCGGCAAAATCCCCTTCGGCGCAGACGTACGTTTCACGGCTAATCCGGTGTTCCCGCGAGGACTTAAGCTACCTGCGATTGTCGGTTTTGAATCAACGCCAGTCTGTCTATTTCGCCTTTCACCAGAAAACAAGGAATCGGTTCCCATGACATCGATCACTCCAGAGAAAACTCGCATCGGTTGGATCGGCACCGGGGTGATGGGGAACAGCATGTGCGGCCACTTAATCAAGGCCGGCTATCAAGCGACAATCTACAACCGCACGTCCGAAAAAACGCGAACCCTTCAGGAGCTCGGTGCGACGGTCGTCTCTAGCCCCAAAGAGGTCGCTCAGCAGAGCGAGGTTGTGTTTACGATCGTCGGTTTCCCACGCGACGTCCGCAGTGTCATTCTGGGGGAGGACGGTGTCTTGGCCGGATCACACGAAGGCATGGTGGTCGTGGACATGACGACCAGTGAGCCGAGCCTTGCCGTCGAGATCGCCAAGGCGGCGGGAGCGATCGGAGTCCAGTCAATTGACGCTCCGGTCAGCGGTGGTGACACGGGTGCGAAAAATGCCGCCCTGTCGATTATGATCGGCGGTGATGCATCAGCCGTCAAATCAATTCGCCCGCTGTTCGAATTGATGGGCAAGACAATCGTTCGTCAAGGCGGTCCGGGGGCCGGTCAGCATACCAAGATGGTTAACCAAACGCTAATCGCCAGCGGCATGATCGCGGTATGTGAAGGTTTGCTTTATGCCCACAAGGTTGGCCTTGATATCCCAACGGTTCTCGAAAGTGTTGCTTCCGGGGCGGCCGGTAGCTGGTCACTGTCTAACCTTGCACCACGCATGATTAACGGCGACTTCGATCCTGGTTTCTTCGTCGAGCACTTCCTGAAGGACATGAAAATTGCTTTGGACGAAGCGTCACGAATGAACCTTGCCTTGCCCGGTTTAGCACTCGGTTACCAACTCTACAATGCCGTGGCTGGGCAAGGGCATCATCGCGACGGAACCCAAGCACTGATCCTCGCTCTGTCCCAACTTAACGGGATCGATTGGCAATCGCAGTATTCCTGATTACTTCACTAATTGACCGGACGCAACATGAAGGCAGCGTATTTAACCAACACCGGTGGTCCCGACGTGATCCAATTCGGCGACCTTGATGCCCCCACCGCAAAGGTCGGGCAGGTATTGATCGATGTCAAAGCGGCCGCCTTAAACCCGATCGACACCTACGTCCGTAGCGGTCTGGTCGCGTTTGACTTGCCCCAGCCGTTCATTCCGGGCTGTGACGCGGCAGGCGAAATCGCGGCGATCGGCGAAGGGGTCAAAGGATTTGATGTCGGGGACCAAGTTTGGTGCAGCAACCAAGGTTTACTCGGCCGGCAGGGAACAATGGCTGAACGCATCGTAGTCGACTCGCAGTGGTGCTATAGAATGCCTGATCAAATCGATCACGCAACCGCCGCGGCAAACGCGCTTGTCGGAATCACCGCTCATTTGGGACTATTCCGTGAAGGCCGATTGAAATCGGGTGAAACCGTTTTCGTGATCGGGGGCACCGGTGGTGTCGGTGCGATGGTCATTCAAATGGCCAAAGCGATCGGCGCGAGGGTGATCACCACGGCGGGAAGCGATGAGAAAGCCGAACGTGCGAAACAGCTCGGTGCGGACCATGTCATCCAGTACACGCGAGAATCAATCGCAGACACGGTCAAGCACCTGGCGCCCGCTGGAGTCAATCTTCACTGGGAAACAAGACGCATGCCAAACTTTGACGAGGCGATCGATCTGTTGGCCCCGCGAGGGCGGATGATCGTGATGGCCGGACGCGATTCACGACCTGAGTTTCCTGTCGGACCGTTTTACGTCAAGGAATGCTCGCTACACGGATTTGTGATGTTCAAAGCGGCGGCAGATGAAATGCAATCCTGTGCCGATGACATGAATCGTTGGATGTCATCGGGAAAGCTTCGAGGCAATATCGCGAAAACGTTCTCCTTGGACCAAGTTTCCGAAGCCCATCGATTGCAGGAAAACGAGGGTGTCGGAGGCAAAATCGTGATCGATTGCCAATCCTAATCCAGCATTCCAGATAGATCTTCGAATGAGCCAAAGAGCGTTCGTCCTAATCTTGCCGCAATCGACGTGGTGAACGCAATTCGGCTTGTTCAAATCCAGTGATCCGTCTGGACCAAGTATTCGGGCTGGACTTATCAGCCGACGGGCGTGAGTTCCGGTTATTGCACCGAAATCGTGGCTAACGCCAATCGGCTAATCCTGATTGAAGTTATTGGCGGGGCGCTAGTCACGGAAAAGTTCACGGATCCCGAAGGTGAAGAAGGTTCCGATTCCAAAGTTCGTTAGCTCTTCGTGTGGTTTGTATCGCAGGATTAAAGTGTCGCCAGGTTGCACCAGGATGTTTTGGCTGGAGTCATTCATCGCTTGTTGAATGTCGACCATGATGTTGTAGGTTCGTCCGCAAGGTAGCTTGCGAATGATGTACAACAGCGAGGGACTAGGGCCGCCTAAGCCAGATAAGCCCCCCATGCCACCACCACCACCGTCGCTCTGGCCGGATTGCGACGTCAAGCCTGAGCCAGCGATCGCGAGTGCGCCGAGGACGTCGAGGTCGTAGTCGCGTGGTAGTAGGTATTGTCCGCCGCGGAGCAGCCCGCCGGTGTAAAAGAACTCGGTCTCCCGGGATTCGACCATCACAATGTCACCGTCTTCGAGCTCGATATCAGACGGTTGAATGACGGGCGTTTGGCCGGGCGGCATACGAAGGGGGATTCGGGTCACGATTTCATCTTCTACCATGCCTTCGGTGTAGGCAAAACAGCTAGAAGATCCTATCCCCGCGTTTGTCTCACCGAAGCAACCGGTCACGCAAGGCTGACACCTTCCGCCGGACGCCATTAGTTGGGCAATGACTTCGTTGCGGCGATCGTAAGGAATCTTAGATGTTCGAAAGATGGTAACTTCGTTCTTTTCATTCACACCGGGCAAGCCGCCGGTCGCAGTCAGAGCGTTGAGTACGTCACTCTTGTAAAACGGCAGATCGATCGAAAAGCCGGTTGACGCTTGATCGTTACGTCCGGTGATTCCGGTTCGGTCTGAACCACCATTCGCCTGCGCTCTCAGAACCAAGATGTTGTGCTCTCTTTCTTTCATGATCGAAACGATGGGAGCTTCATCGGTCGTGCGAATGATCTCTTTACTGCGGTATTGGTCGACGATCTTGTCACGCGCTTGTTCGACTGTGAGTCCTTTGACGGACACAGGCGCTAGTAGTGGTAGATTGACGATGCCTTTGTCTTGTACCGGAATCGGAAAACCGATCGACGGCGGCAGGGTACCTCCGCCGTTATTGAAATTGACCGGTGGTGCGGGCGGTACGCTTCCCGGATCCGAATAAGGCAAAATCCCGCGGATATAGACGGCCAGGATATCGCCATCGTCAATGATGTATTCTTCGGGCCGTGGCCGAGCGAGCATCACGACCGGTACCGGCACGTATTCACTCCGCCGAATCCCCAGAAGTTCGTCCGGAACCCGAGTCACCGGTGTGCCCGTCATCGGAGTCAAGACAGCGGTACAGCCGGTCGACACGATGAGGAGAGTCAACGTGATCAAGGATCCGATCACGTCGGCGGTTTTTATCAATGATTTTGACATGACGGTCCTAGCATCCATGCTTAGTTGGTCAATTCAGTCGGGCGTGTGAATTTGCAGGTGACGCAACATTTCATGACGAATGATCGTTCGCGATTGTCACGTCACTGTTCTCGTAGTCGTTGCTAATGTGAAAGTTTGCGTCCTAATTTTTAGCCGCGCCGCTACATCGCACGGCGACTGTCTCTCCGAACACAAATTCGAATTAAGACAAAAAAGCTATGAGGTCGCTTTGTATCCCAACGCGTCTCACAGCGATTCTCGGGTCTAATTGAAGTCCATTTCCAGCGACTCCATCGTCGGTTGTCGACGCTGTCTCGTCATCGTGTTCTTCTTTTTAGTTGAGCTCAACCAGTCGGACGGAATGTCACCGACGAAGTCCGCGATCGTTGGCTCTTTCTCGGCCGGCGGTGGTAAATCGGGCTCCGGCGCCGGTTCTGGGGCAAGCTCGGGCTCGATGATTTCGACAGGAATTGGTTCTATATGAACTGGCGTAGAATCCGTTTGTGCACAGCAAGCTTGTACCAATTCGGGATCGATTGGCGCGAATCGCCATCGGTCTGCCCCGCAGGCAATCGCCGAAGCGTGACCCATTCGGTATCCGTTAAACCATGGCACCGGGGCCGGGTAGGTATTGGTGATGCTATAGCATGACAGGAAAGGTCGCTCGGGCGTCGGAGGTGGGCAGCCTCGGTTGCCAAGTACCGTTTCGACAAAACCAGACTTGAATCCCAAGTAGTACGCTTCGGCACAGGCGTCGCCTTCATGTCGCGATGCGTGCTTCGATTCCCAGATCAGTTTGGCTTGCTTGGTCGCTTTGCGTTTGAGAGCCGAGCGGTGGGCATAGTCTTGGTAAGGTTCGAAGGTCGAACGCACCGCTTGCTGGACATAGCAACCCGAGATCATCAGCGGCATGGCGCCGAAGATCGCCGCTTGTCCTAAGGTTCTCACTATCGTTCGCAACCGCAGACGTGACCTTCGGGGTAGCGGTGACGGTTGGCTAACAAAACGTCGGCTCACAGGTACGCTCCTCGTTACCTACGTCGCTGAGTTTTTCAAAGCAGCGTTTCTCGAGGCAGCGTCTTGAAACGGATCACCCGTCGTCGCAACAACAGCATCAATACTATCGAAGCGTTGATCGAAGACGCTACCCGGTGGTTTTCCTTGGCCAATCCGTTGACCAAATAACAGGACCCACTCGCCCTATCTCATCGGCCGGAGCGACCGTCGACGGTGGTAGATCGATTTAAAGCTCAACATTGAGAGCATCCGCTACAACCCGCCCAAGGACTGTGAAGCTTTGTGCGTCGCATCGTTTGCGACGGTCCAGTCCGGCCGCCAACGGAATGGCTAGCCGTCGTAGCGAGGGAGAATAAGCCGAATGCACCCCGACGATCGTAGGATGAAAACCGACAATTGAATATAAGTCAGGGAACTGCGATCATCGCCGTCCGGACAATCGTCACGGGTTAACATAGGCGGCCGCGTTTCTGGCGAAGGTCGCGTCGTCTGTCGTAGGCTTGTCGAGGCATTTGGTTGATTACCGCTCAGGTTCCTCGGCCGACGCCGATCGCACCGAAAAGTCGCAAGTACTGCCGCAAGCGAGTTTCAGTGGGGGAGGACGTTCTATGTTAGAATCAGTGCCCCACACTCCCGCCAACGCTCCGCTTGGGTCACCACTCGATGTCGATCGCATTGTTGCCGTTCCCGCGAACCGCTCGCCTTGTCTGGTTTGCCTGTTTCGTGCTCGGGGCATCCATCGTCTTCGGCGCGACCGCACGTTCCAACGATAATGCCGACGCTACGGTTGATTTTGCGAAGGATGTGTATCCGATTTTGAAGCGTGCCTGTTTTGAGTGCCACGGGAAATTGGAACAGGAGGGCGGACTGCGTCTCGATCGACGCGAGGATTTTTTTGAAGCCGGCACGGTCGAGCCCGGTGACGTTGATTCGAGTGAACTGATCCGTCGTATTGAGCTACCGGTCGGTCACGATGAAGTCATGCCTGCCGTCGGAGATCCGCTCGACGCCGAACAAATTCGAATTTTGCGATCTTGGGTTGCCGACGGGAGTCCGTGGCCGATCGATTTCAGCGAACAACTGCATTGGTCTTATGTTCGACCAGTACGTCCTGCTCTGCCGGTGGTCCGAGATTCTGCTTGGGGGAAAACACCGGTCGACCGTTTCGTGCTCCGGCGACTTGAACGTTCGGGAATCCAGCCATCGCCAAAAGCAACTGCGGAGAAACTCGTTCGCCGCGTTTACCTGGACTTGATTGGTTTACCACCGACTCCGGATCAGGTCGATGCCTATCGAATGAGTCCGACAGAGGAGCGATTGGCCGCAATCGTCGACGAACTTCTCGCGCGGCCGGAATTCGGGCAACGTTGGGCGCGGCACTGGTTGGACCTCGCACGGTATGCCGATTCGCACGGATTTCAACGTGATAATTTGCGTGATATCTGGGCTTACCGTGATTGGGTGATTGATGCGATCAATGCGGACATGCCCTTTAATCAGTTTACGATCGAACAGATCGCCGGCGATTTGTTGCCCGATGCAAGCGAAGCACAGCGGATTGCGACGGGCTTTCATCGCTGTACACCGACCAACGTCGAAGCCGGCTCACTACCCGAGGAAACCCGGATCGAGCAAGTGCTCGACCGTGTTAACACGACGGGCGCGGTCTGGCTTGGTACGACGCTGGAGTGTTGTCAGTGCCACGATCACAAATACGATCCGTTTTCGGCGAAGGAGTATTATCAACTGCTAGCGTTCTACAATAACACCGAGAAGGAAGCTGATCGATCGAACCCGAAAACGCCTTCATCGATCAAGTTCAATGGGCCGAGTATGCCGCTGTCGGACCCAAAAAAAGATGCGGTTCGAGACCAGATCGAGCAACAGATCACCGATCAGCGGAAGCGTCGGACCCGGCGTCTTGCGTCGATCGAAAAGTCGCTTCCGAAACACGTCGAGCGTCTATCCAAACAAATCGCCACCGCACCGATTACCGAAGCGATGGTGGTCAAACAATTTGACTCCGAAGGCAATACGGACGACTTCAAAATTCTTGACGACGGATCGGTCTTGCTTGTCGGCGATGATCCCCCGCTGACCGATCGATACACCGTCCTGCTTGAAACCACGTGCGAATCGATTTCGGCAATCCGAATCGATGTCTTGACCGATGACTCGCTTCCAGGCAAAGGTCCAGGACGCAACGAGCGACGTAACTTTGTATTGCACGAGTTCACGGCTCGATTGGTCGAGAACGATCCTCCCGCAAAAGTTGAAACGACCCTCGGGGCGGCAGAACGCGAGGCGTCAACTTTACTTGAGTTTTCTGATGCCAAAGCCAGTTTCTCGCAAAAGAAGTGGGCGGTTGAGGGAGCTGTCGATGGAGATCTGAAAACAGGTTGGGCGATTTCACCAAAATTCGGACAACCACACTGGGCGACCTTCATCCTCAAGCAACCGATCGTCGCTAAGGAACCGACTCGGTTTGAAATTACATTGTCACAACAGTTCGGGCGATCGCTGAATATCGGTCGATTCAGGTTGTCCGCCATCAGTGGCGATGTGAATGCCGAACCGGTCGAATCATCGGTTCGACTTGCCATCGCAAAACCGATTGACGAGTGGTCCGGGGCGGATCGCGAAGCGGTCCTGAATTTCGCGATCGAACAAGATTCAAACATTCGAAACATCGACGCAACGATCAAAAAATTACGGCGTGAACAAGAGGCTGTCACGGCGGATACGACGTTGGTGATGATTGAACTCGATAAGCCTCGAATGACACATCGATTCGAACGAGGTGACTATTTAAGTCCAGCCGAAGTCGTTCAGCCGGGGGTTCCGGCGGTGTTGCATTCGCTGCCCGAGGGTCCACCGAACCGCTTAACGTTGGCTCGCTGGTTAGTCGATCCGGCTAACCCATTGGTCGCGCGGGTCACGGTCAACCGATGGTGGGAAGAATTGTTTGGCCAGGGGATTGTTGATACACCGGAAGACTTTGGCGTCAAAGGGGATCTCCCTTCTCACCCTGAGCTTCTCGATTGGTTAGCTGTCGAATTGATGGACAATCACTGGTCAATGAAGCATGTGTTGAAACAAATCGTTCTGTCGTCAACCTATCAGCAAGCTTCGGTAATTCGCGACGATTTAACGGAGATTGATCCGAAGAACAGCCTGCTGGCGCGTGGGCCGCGGTTCCGGATGGACGCCGAAATGATTCGTGATAATGCGCTCGAAATTGCTGGGTTGCTGGACAGGACGCATGGCGGACCCTCAATTCGCCCGTTTCAGCCAAAGGGAATTTGGTCCAAAGTCGGCGGCACCGCATATGACTATCAAGTCAGTCCGGGAAGTGAGCAGTATCGCCGCGGCGTTTACGTCGTTCTCAAACGCGGGTCGCCATATCCGAGTTTCATGAATTTCGACTCAACACCCCGTCTTGCCTGCACGGTCCGTCGGGGCAGAACGAACACGCCCCTGCAAGCACTCACGTTGCTCAACGACCAAGTGTATGTAACGGCGGCGAAACGTTTGGCCGAACGTCTCCGCCGAGACACTCATTCGGATCAACCCCAAGACTGGATCGAGCATGGATTTCGGTTGTGTACCGGACGCGAACCAAACCCAAGCGAGCTAGCGACGTTGCTGTTTCTTTGGGAGCGGCAGGCCGGTCAAGACGACCCATTGATCGGAGTCGCCACTGTCCTTCTGAATCTGCACGAAACGATCACCAAAGACTGAATCGACGAGACATGAGTATCAATTCAAAAACGACCCGTCGCGGATTCGTCCAAGGCAGCGGCTTTTCACTCGGTGGCATCGCGCTGGCGACTCTGCTCGGAAGTGAGGCTCATGCGGATGGGACGCAAGTCTCATCGCCGACCGGTGGACTTTCACTGCCACATCATCGTCCACGTGCCAAGCATGTGATTTATTTGCACATGATCGGTGCGCCGTCACAGTTGGATTTGTTTGAAGAGAAACCGGAGTTGGTCAAACGACACAATGAACCATGTCCGCCGGAACTGACCAAAGGACGCGACTTCGCATTCATCGGTAAAACGTCCACCTTGGCCGGATCGCCATGGAAATTTAAGACGCACGGCGAAAGCGGGCATCGAATGAGCGAACTATGGCCACACTTGAGTACCGTGGCCGATGAACTTGCCTTCGTGCATTCGCTGCACACAGAAGAGATCAACCATGCCCCGGCGCAGATGTTTCTCCATAGCGGCTTCGGTCGTGGTGGACGTCCCAGTTTTGGATCCTGGGTCAGCTATGGTCTCGGATCAGAAAACCAAGATCTGCCCGGCTACGTGGTCTTGCTCAGTGGTCCGGCCGGCGGGGCGGGAACAAGTTTGTGGTCATCAGGTTTTCTGCCGAGTGTCTATCAAGGAATTCAGTTTCGTTCCGAAGGCGACCCAGTCCTCTTTCTGTCCAATCCCGAGGGACGGTCGCGTGATGCCCGGCGACAAGAACTCGATGCGCTCGCCGAATTGAACGAGCAACAATTTCTGGCGACCGGTGACCCAGAGATTCAAACGCGAATCAGCCAGTACGAAATGGCCTTTCGAATGCAGGCCTCGGTTCCATATCTGATGAGCATCGATGACGAAAGTGCCGAGACGATAGCCCGCTACGGCGCGACACCAGGAAAAGCTTCCTTCGCGAACAACTGTTTGCTCGCGCGTCGATTGGTCGAACGCGGCGTTCGTTTGATTGAGTTATACGATAGTGATTGGGACCATCACAGCGGGATCGAGGATCGGTTGCCGAAGAAGTGTGCCCAGACCGACCAACCAATCGCAGCGTTGATCGCCGATTTAAAAGAACGTGGCTTGCTCGAAGATACTCTCGTGATTTGGGGATCCGAGTTCGGACGGACTCCACTCAACCAAGGCGGAACCAAAGGCGACGGCATCAACGGACGTGATCATCATAAGGATGCATTCACTTGTTGGCTGGCCGGAGGAGGAATCAAACCGGGGGGATCGATTGGCAAAACTGATGATTTCGGAATGGACGTCATTGAAGACCCGGTCCACGTACATGATTTGAATGCGACGGTATTACACTTGCTCGGCGTCGACCACGAACGATTGACCTACCGATATCAGGGACGCGAGTTTCGATTGACTGACGTTCATGGAAATGTTCTCAACAAATTGATCTCGTGAGAGGGGATTCTAAGTTTGGTGTTCCACTTCCCCCTCGAAGGTCATGCGGCTCCCGGGAAACTTTTTGTCGTCTGTTTCTTCACTCTCGCACGGTGAGAGTCGAGCGATGAGTTCGAAGCGGGCACGGTTGTGCTTCTCTCAAAGATTAGAGCCCAGTGCTTCGCAAAACTCGAAAACCAGGATGGTCCGATTGGCGTTAGCCACGGTATCGATGCAATAACCGGTTCTAACGCCCATCGGCTGATGAATCGAATGAATCGCGACGCGAGCCCCGTCGTGCTCCGCTCGTCATGAATTCAAAGGGGCGTTAAGATTCGTTTTTTAAGCGTCTTCGCTCAGACCGCGTCTCCCAGTGTTGCACCACCGCTATGTCTGCCAACGACTCACTTTTCGACCAGACCGACGACAATACCGAAGCCCTTCGACAGATCGATCGGCGATTGCTTTCGATCATCCATCAACGTGATCAGGTCGTCCAAACTCTGGTCACCGAAGGACGCTTGCCAGCTGTCGGGCAAGAAAACTTGTTGCTCGACCGCACCGTACAAGACTTTGCCAGTGAGATCGCTCCGGCAGTTGATGAGGCGTCTCTAAATTCATTCAGCTCGATCCTACGACACGTTTCCAGTCATAGCCGTCGACAAGTTCATGTCGGAGCGGTCGCTTTTTTGGGACCGAAGTACAGCTACAGTCACCTCGCGGCGATCAAGCATTTTGGTGATTCAGCAGATTTCGCTCCTGTCACCAGTATCCCTGCGGTGTTCGATGCGGTCCATCGAGGCGACGCACTTAGCGGTCTGGTTCCGATCGAAAATAGTACCGACGGTCGAATCGTCGATACGCTGGGAATGTTCGTTCGACGCCACATGCAAATTTGTGGCGAAGTCTTATTGCCGATTCACCACAATTTACTGGCCAGCGGCACGCGTGATCAGATCCACGAAATTCACAGTAAACCGCAAGCACTGTCGCAATGCCGCAACTGGTTGGCCGCGAATTTTCCCGCGGCAACATTGATCGAAGTTAGCAGTACAACCGCTGCAGCGGAATCCGCTTCGATGTCACCGCACATCGGAGCGGTGGCTAGTTTGGCCGCGGGGCAAGCGTATGGTTTGTCAGTGATCAACTCTGACATCGAAGATCGCAAGGACAACGTCACGCGTTTCGCGGTGCTCGGAAAAGATGAATGTGAACCGACCGGCGAAGATAAGACGTCATTACTGTTTCAAGTCGAACATCAGCCCGGGGCATTGGCCCAAGCGATGACGGTATTCAGCGATGCCGAATTGAATCTGACGTGGATCGAATCGTTCCCGTCACCAGATTCGAGAAACGAGTACTTGTTCTTTGTTGAGTTTTCTGGGCATCGTGCCGATCCGAACGTTCAGACCGCGATCGGAAATCTCGGAACGATGACCCGGCGCTTGGAAG
Organism: Roseiconus lacunae; assembly: GCF_008312935.1. Lineage (NCBI taxonomy): Bacteria > Pseudomonadati > Planctomycetota > Planctomycetia > Pirellulales > Pirellulaceae > Roseiconus > Roseiconus lacunae. Next base: position 502,668 of record NZ_VSZO01000053.1, read on the forward strand.
TGCTCGGATCTTATCCAGTCGCAAAACTATAGAACCAATCCGAAGACTCTTGTAGCAACGGCTAACGAATCGCCACCTCACTCGCGGGCGGCGGGCGTGATTTTGATGTCGAAGGTTTTGTCGCCGCGTAGCACCTTGATCGTGGTCTCTTCGCCGATTTTGAGGGCTTCGATCGCGTACGTGTAGTCATAGATATCTTCGATTTTTTGACCCGCCAATTCGACGACCACGTCACCGCCTTTTAAACCAGCGTCGTCTGCCGGTGTCCCGGGACGGATACCGCTGAGTTTTTGGCCTTTGATTTTTCCGGAACCATAATCGGGGACCGTGCCAAGTGACGCGGTCAAACGAGCACGTGGAACCTGTTCTTCATCACCGGGACCTTCCTCAAGTTTGAATTCGGGAACCTCGGTGTCACTTAGGAAGCCTCGCGAAAGCAACGCGAATAGCTTTGCCGTATCCGCGGCTCCGTCATAGTTCAGTTTTTCCTTGGTATCGCGCGGTGTGTGATAGTCTTCGTGAGCGCCGGTGAACGCCGAGAGAATCGGCACATCGCGTGAAACAAAAGCGGATGCGTCGGTCGGCAGCCGTGTGCTGGTCTTGTCCAACGTTAGCGGCAGTCCTACAGGAACGTTGCGACGGTTGACCAATGACTCGAACTTCGGCGAAGAACCGAGGCCTTGAACGACCAGTTTTTCACGGAGTCGACCGACCATGTCCAGATTCAAGTAAACGGCGATCGCCTTGGTGAGGGGTTTGGCTGTGTTGGTCATGCCATGTGCTTGAGCGATACGCATCGCCTCGGGATCGACTTCGACCTTTGGCGCGTCGGCAAAGAATTCATCGAACGTATCAACGAATGACTGTGAACCGTACAAGCCAAGTTCTTCACCGCTCCAAGCAGCGATCAGTAGGTCACGTCGCAGCTTTAAGCGTCCGGCTTGCTGCTCGGTAGCGAGGTACTGGGCGATCTCCAACATCGCAGCGACGCCGGAAGCGTTGTCGTCGGCGCCTTGATGGACTTGGTCGAGCTCATCTTCGCGGGCCAACGAATTACTTCCCGCGCCTCTTCCGAGGTGATCGACGTGAGCACCGACGGCGACAAGTGGGTAGGTCGGCGATGTCGATTCGCGGTCGGCCGGAAGGCGAGCGATGACGTTCCGCCCGACACCCGTTTTGCGATCGATATCTATCGTCCCGCCAACGCGATCGCCTTCGAGGAGGTATCCCAGAGCGAGTTCGCCGTTATCGAGTGATGCTTGTTGTTCGCCAAGGTTTCCGTCCGCTTCGGAGAACAACTTCTCGGCCATTTCGTTAGTGATTGAAATCGCAGCGATACTGACACCAGACGCCGACGCCGCGGAATCAAAACGGATCAATTCGTTACGGACTTTGCTAGTCGGACCGGCGACAAAGATGATGCCCTTGGCGCCCATGTCGCGGGCAAACGATGCTTTGCGACGGGGCGAGCTGTAGCGAGCGAATTGTTGCCGTCGTTCCGGGGTGATGTCTTGTGGCATGTCGCGAAACACCATCACCCAGCGACCGGCCACATTCAGGTGAACGTAGCTGTCATATTCCTGGACGTCTTCGGTGCCAGGCACTCGCAGGCCATACCCGGCAAAAACGATTTCCGTTGGTTCGAGTGTGGTGTTAGCCGAAAACGAAAGCGGTCGCCAATCTTTGTCCAACGTAGCGACCTTATCGCCGATGGTGAGTTCATTTTTGGGGGTGATCTCACAACCGGCTGGAAACTCAAACTCGTCAAAGAACGTCCCCGACTGGCCGGCGGGGACAAATCCGAGTCCTTCGAGGTAGGCCGCAACGTATGCGGTCGCCAATTTCTCGCCGTGGGTTCCGGTCAGACGGCCTTCCAGTTCAGGCCGAGTTAGATAGTCGACGTGACGGGCGATGTCTTGCGGTGAAAAATCAGGTAACGATTCTTTCGCGGCTGCTTCAGCCGCCGCGGCCGCCGATGGAATCGCTTCGGCATCCGTAGCTGGCGGTGTTGAAAGAGCGATGGCAGAGGATTCATCCAATCCCAAGCGGCGACGAATTTCTGCGTCGTTCCAATCACCCAAGAAAATCTGTGATTGTTTTTGGGGCGTTCGATTGGTCGTCCACGAGATCTGTGTCCCATTTGGCAAGAATACCGGAAGGCCGTCAAAACCGTCGGTATACGTCACGCGTACGGGATCGCCCTCGCCGTCGGCGCGTACACAGTACAATTCGAAGTTGTCAAATCCATGGCGGTTGGTCGTGAACACGAGGTAGTCGCCGCTCGGGTGAAAGAACGGCGCCCAACTCATCGCATTGATTTCCGTCAATCGACGGACGTCGGTACCGTCGATCCCCATCGTGTAAATTTCGGCCGTCAATCCGTCTTCGCTGAATCGCCGCCAGCAGATTCGTTTGCCATCGGGAGAGAAAAACGGCCCACCGTCGTAGCCGGCGACATCGGTTAATTGCCGCACGTTTGATCCATCGGCGTCCATGATGTAGAGGTCGATGAAATATTGCTTGTCTTTTTGTAGCAGCTCGGACTCTCGTTCACTTAACTGACGACCATAGGCCGCGCGATTCGAGGCAAAGACGATCTGGCGTCCGTCCGGGCTATAACTTGCTTCGGCGTCATAGCCGTGGGCGTCGGTCAAGCGGCGGTAGTCTCCTTCCTTCGTCCGCTCGTAGATTTCGTACTCGGGGTCATAGTTCCACGAATACCGCGGCACGTCACCCGTCTTGCGGCGTTCGATCAGGTCCTGCTGCTGTTTGACAGACGTGGGATCGTGATGGGTGCTTGAGAATAGAATGCGGTCGCCTTCGGGATGAATCCACGCGCAAGTCGTTCTCCCTTGCCCGGGCGATATTTTTTCGATGTCACCCGTTTCCAGGTCCATGACGTAGATCTGATAAAACGGATTCGCGGGGTCACGTTCGCTTTGGAACACCATCTTACTGCCGTCGCGATTGAAATATCCTTCGCCCGCTCTGCGGCCTTCAAACGTAATTTGCCGGGCCGACGAAATCAGTTCGGCTTCTTTCGCTGGTGATGACTCGGTTGCGGTTGTCTCGGCTGGGGATGTCGCCGGCGATTCCTGCCCTTCGGCCGTCCGGACAATTCCGTTGGAGAGCAAAGCCAAAACCACGGCCAAAGAAGTCGTTGCGATTCGCATCGAAATAATTCGTGTTGGATTCATCGAGAAAGTAAACGCGTTGCACGTTGCATTTTCGTTCCTTCGTATTGTGCCAATCTTATTGAATTCGAGGAACGGTTGCGGCGATAACGTGGACCAAAAACCGCAGCGTGCCATTGTTGCACGGTTCGTCAACCCAAACCATGGCTTCCCCGTAGTTCCACCAGACCATCGGCCCACCGGCGATACAGGGCGCGTCGCTCGCTGGGATTATCAAAAACCCGCACGACCAATATCTTGTGACGGATGTCGTCTTTGACTAGTCCATAGAGCTGGTGGTAGACCGGTTCGGGATCGGGGCCATCGGTCTCTTCCGCTTGCACACGCGCCCGCGCTTCAAATCGATAAATCTGTAGCCAACCCGGGCGTTGGATCGCGACAAGACGAACATTTTGCAGTTGGACCGAGCTTCCATAATACCCATTCTTGGTCAGGTGCTTGCGAATCGCGACTTCCATTTCGCGATCCCCGGTCCAATTGTTCCACTTTTCGGCGAGGTGTTTCAGCAGGGCGAGCATGAGGTGGGGATCGCAGTTGAAAAATTGACGTGGACGAACAGCAGTCCCCGCTAACGGAGCGGTACTACGTTTGATGAAACCGAAAAGCTGATGGATGCATCACACCAGGGCGATCGCCGGCGGGAGCGCTGGCAACGTACTTCGACAGTTCAACTTGCCAGCTCTTATCGGCGGGTGACCATCGGAGCAAACTTCTGGCGAAGATGAGCCTGGATCAAGTGGGCAGATGGCGCGACCGGCGAGGCTCTGACGATCAGCGAACTGGGGAGCGTTTTCCTCGGCGGAGCAAACGGCGATCCGTCGAACGATCAGAAACAATCGTCAACCGTCGTATCCGGTCCTTCCAAGAGAGCTTCTTCGGGGGCACGGATGTCGCTGTTGGGCAAGCCATCAGGATATTGCGATTGAATGGATTCGATCGCCGTCATCGCGACACGCAGGTGTTGCCTTTTCGTCTCACCGTAAAACGTCTTGGCTTCACTCGGAAGTTTGGGTTGTCCGTGCAAGGGCTTGTCTGACACGCACAACAAGGTGGCATTGGGAATTCGATAGCGAAAGCCGTTAGCGGCAACCGTGGCCGATTCCATGTCGACGGCAATCGAGCGGCTTGCCCGAAGATGATTTTGGGTCCGGCTGACTGAGAGTTCCCAGTTTCGATCGGCGGTCGTGTAAACCGCACCAATACGGTAAGGCAGTTTTAGATCATCGAGCGTTCCTGCCAAAGCACGATTCAACAAAAAGCTGGGGGTGATCGGCACCGATGGGGGCAGAGATTCGTCAAGAATCAAGTCGGCTCGCATGTAACCGCTGGCTAACACGAAGTCACCGATTTCTTGATGATTGCGGACCCCGGCACAGTGGCCGACCATCATCATGGCATCGGGGCGCAAAACAGCGAGATGGTCTGTCAAATTCTTCGCGTTCGAAGGACCAACACCGATATTCACGATACTGATCCCGCGGTTGTCATCCGCGATATGGTGCAACGTCGGCATCTGCACGTTGGTCTCGGTCGACCCGGTGCTAGCGGGGAACGTTTCCGCAAACGCTTCCATGTGCATGTTGTAGTTCGTCAACAAGACGTAGCGTTGAAAGTCTTCAGCGAGCGTGCCGGTGTAGTGTTCCAGGCGTTTGATCGACAGTTCACTTCGCTCGGGACCAAACATGAACACTTTTTTCCGCGTCATGTCAAAATCTGACTCGTCGATCGTTTTCAAAAGTCCGGGTGAATTTAGATCGACGCGAGGACGTGATTTCTCGATCGCGATTTTCGCGCCCCGTCGAGCCAGTTTCAGAAGTTCACGACGGAGGTACCAACGATACGCCTTAGGGCGAGCAATCTTTCCTGAGATTTCTGGGTTGTGTTTCGACCAATGGCGATGAACGGTAACGCGAAGATAATGGCCGTTTGCATAGACGGCTTCCATAAACTCGCAGGCCGTTTTGATCTGCTCGCAAAGATCGTTTTCGTCAGTGCTTGATTGAATCTCGAATTTGTCGTCCATCGGTTTCTCTCACTCCACATGTCGATCACGGCAGTCACGGGCGGCCGGGCAGCCAGCCTGATCAAATCGCCTCTCATGATCGGTGAAGCAGCGGCCTATTGGAACCCGGCGACAACCTGTTCTGCTATGTCGACGGGAACGAGAGTCATTGGTGTTTTGGGGACCGGTGGCTAACGCCTTGCCGTTCAGGCATGGTCACCGGCGGCGGTTGTAGAGAAAGATGGCAACACCAGCCCAGACGAATGCGAAGCCGACTAGACGTTGTAGGCTGACTGATTCGCCGAAGTAAAACACACCGACGATGAACTGCAATGTAGGACCGACGTACTGCAGGACTCCGATGATCGAAAGCGGTGTCCGGCGGGTCGCTGCGGAGAATAAAGCCAGCGGGACCAACGTCATCAGACCACCCAAGATCAACATCCCGTCAACGCTCCAGTGTTGGGTCGCAAACGTGGCTTGGCCGCTGCTTTGTAGATAGCCAAGATAGGCAAGTGTTGGAATGATCAATACGGTTGTCTCGAGTAACAGCCCGTACATCGCATCCAATTTGGCTTTCTTCTTTAGCATCGCATAGCCGGCGAACGAGGACGCCATGAACAACGATACCCAAGGGATTTCTCCCGTACCGATCGCCATGATCACGACGCCAACGGTCGCGAGACCAATCGCGACCCACCGAGAACGTCGCAGAGATTCCCCAAAGACAATCACGCCGAGAAGGACATTGAACAGCGGATTGATGTAGTAACCGAGCGACGATAAAAGGACTTGATCATTGGTCACCGCATACAAAAACGCTAGCCAGTTGATCGCGATCAACACGGCCGAGGCGGCGTAGAGCGCCCAGGTTCGCCACTGAAAAATGGTCCGAAGTAACTCGCGCCGCGCGTTTTGCGGTGTCGAGTAAAATCGCGTCACCGCAATGATCACCGAAAACACGAATGCCCAAGCGATACGATGGCAGACCAACTCGACCGCGGGCATCTTGCCCAGAAAGCTCCAGAAGATTGGAAATAATCCCCAGATCGTGTTGGCCGTGATTGCGAACGCGAATCCAATTTGTGTCGGATTGAGTCCGTATTCTCCCCGGCAGGAGGGGGCGGCAGTGGTCAAGTTGGACAAAAGAATGCCTAGCGGATTTTTGCGTACAATGGGACAGGTGAATTGGGAAAGACTGAACCGTTGAGATGTCCTTTCGCCGCTGAGAATCGCCAGTTCGAGTCGCGGCACCTGAACGTTCAACAGAATCATTTTCCCAAGGCAACTTCGCCTCGGACACACGGCTTTCAAACTCGGTCGCTATTTTTCGCCAATGCGAATCCTGGACTTTGTCAAACCGAAAGAACTTTCGCGAGTGGCACGCTTACAAATGCTCGCCCGCGAAGTCGTCGAAGGTTATTGCACTGGCAGACACCGTTCACCCCACAAAGGGTTCAGTGTCGAATTCAAAGAGCATCGACAATACGTCCAAGGTGACGAATTAAAGAACATCGACTGGAAGGTCTACGGCAAAAGCGATCGTCTATACATTCGTCAGTACGAAGAAGAAACCAATCTCCGCTGCACTATCTTGGTCGACCAAAGTGGTTCGATGGAATACGGTGGAAAGCGTAGTGTTGATGGATTAACCAAACGGGAGTATGTGGTCCGTCTATCCGCCGCTATCGCCTACTTTCTACTCGGCCAACAAGATCCCGTCGGCCTGATTACGTTCGACCACGACGTTCGCCAACAAGTACCACTGCGCAGTCGCCCGTCACATCTTCGCGCGATATTAACGGGCTTGTTGGCCAACCATGACCGGCGGGAAACGGATCTTGGTGCGGTATTCCGCAAAGTCATTTCGAAAATCGGTCGCCGAAGCCTAGTCGTGGTTCTGTCTGACTCGATGGGAGATTTGGAATCGCTCTCACGCTCACTGGCACAACTACGTGCCAGTCGGCATGAGGTGATTTTCTTTCAAATCTTGGATCCCGATGAACGCGACTTTCCCTTTAGCGGTCGTATCCAGTTCAAAGATCTCGAACAGGTGGCCCCGGAGCAAACCGTCGACGCGGGAGTCTTAGCGGAAGCTTATCGCGAGAAATTGGCCGAACACAACGCGCTATTGAAAGAGGCATGCCGTCGAAGTCGTGTTGATCTGGTGCAGGTGACGACGGATGAGCCCTTTGTCGACGTCCTTCATCAGTACGTTTCCGCCCGTCGGAGGCTAACACGATGAATCTACTTAACGGCGTCCTTGCACTGGGGGCGTTTGCTTTCTCGATTCCTTTGGTGATCCATTTGTTCTTTCGCAGTCGCTTTACCAGCGTTGATTGGGGAGCAATGCACCTGTTGCAGAACGTGATCCGAGTCAATCGACGCCGCATGCAAGTGACGAACTTATTGCTATTGTTGCTACGGTGCTTGATTCCCGTCGCATTAGCATTTTGTTTGGCGCGTCCGGTTTGGACTGGATTGCGTGCGTTGGCCGGTGACGCGCCCAAGACGCTAGTGATCGCACTTGACGATTCGCGAAGCCTGTCGGTGACACCACCGGGAGACGTGGCACTGATTGAGACCGCAAAGGAAGAGCTTCGAGAGATCTTGGCGGGCCTTTCACGCCGCGACGAAGTCATGCTCGTTCGGTCATCTCGGATCGGGGCGATCGCTTCAAAGATGGGAGTGTCCGAGGCAATTGCCAAACTTCGCCGCGTCGACGCGACTGGCAGTCCGGTGACGATCGGACAGTTAATGGATGCCGCGATGGTTGCTTCCCAAGACGCTTCGCATCCTCGCCGACAAATCCTGGTCGTCAGCGATTTCCAAGAAGTGACGATGGGGGTGTCGACTTTGGAAACAGCACAGCGGGTTGCCGCCGAGGTCGCTACGGCCAAACAAGCCGGTGTGGAAACGATCTTCGATTTTCTGAACGTTCAGCCTGATTGGGAGGAATTGCACAACGTCTCCGTCGACGCCGTGACAGTCGAATCGCCGGTCGTCGTTTCCCAGCGAACGGGCGTTTATTCGGTCACAGTTCGAAACGCCGGCGAAACTCCTGCCAATGACGTCCGCCTGGTTTGGGCCATCGACGGCCGACCGCTGGATCCGCGAAGCATTTCGATCGACGCGAAGAGTTCGGTGACCAATCGGTTAACGCAAACGATCGATGAGCCAGGGGTTCACCAAATCACGGCGATGATCGATCGGGCAGACATGATGGTCGACGACAATCGGCGCAGTACGCTTGTCAACGTCATGCCAAAAGTCAACGTGCTATTGATCGACGGACAGCCGAGTCGCAATCCGCTCGGTGGGGCGGCCGATTATCTGGCAATCGCGTTGAGCCCCTTTTCTTTTGGCGGTGACGATCGTCCCGATCCCATCAAGTCGACGGTCGTCCCGCTGCGACGGCTGAACGCTGATTTGTTGCGAGAGGATCCTCAAGTCGTCGTCTTGGCCAATGTGGACCGCGTTCCCGATGGGATCCAAGGCGAATTGGTGAGATTTGTTCATCGCGGTGGGGGATTGGTGATCTTTGACGGACCCAACGTACGCCCCGAGACATACAACTTGACGTGGACGACTGGTGCCACAACAGATGGGGAAACGTCGAGTCGTTTGAAGCTCGTGTTTCCGGCCGAATTGGGGGAGGTCGTTGGAGCTTCCGGGACCGAGGAACGAGACATCGATCCCCAATCCGGCGAGGTCTTTGCGATCGACCGACCGAACGCTCAGTATGAACCGTGGAAGTTTTTGGTCGGTGACAACGATCCGTTTTCTGAGGTTTCGGTCACAAAGTATCGAGAACTGAAGTTGACGCCTCCCGGCGGAGAAAGCGTCCGTGACCAACGCGTGCTCTTACAAACGACCGAAGGCGACCCGATTGCGATCTCGCAATCAATCGGAGAAGGTTCGGTCGTTCAGTTTGCCATCTCGGGGAACGATCGCTGGACGAACTGGCCGCTACGACCGATTTTTTTGCCTATGATCGGTCAGATGGTCCTTGACCTTGCCGGCCAAGAAAATGAATTCACCGTTTCGGTCGGCCAGCCAATCGTGGTCTCACAGGAACAATTTGATCGGACGTGGCGATCGGACACACCGACGCGGTGGAATTGGGTTGCCGAAACGCCCGCCGGTGAGATCAATTTGCCAAGACTCTCTGCCGGCGAACCGGTCAGGATTACCGAAACTTACGAGGCCGGCTTGTATTCGATTACCCGAACGTCGAATACGCAGCCCTCGGAAGAATCGAAGCAAGAAGACTTGAAGCAAACGATCATGCGGCTTGCCGAAGTCGATGCCTCAGAATCAATACTTAACGGCGCCGGCGGACAACAGTTCGATCGGTTGCGCGAGACGCTTCAAGCGGGCGCCTTCGAAACGGCAGGGGAGCTGAGTACGGCGGATCGCTCGCGTTCATTCGGTCGCGAAGTATGGCGCTGGCTGTGGTTGTTAGTCGTGATCGGCCTGGTCGCTGAATTATGGGTTCAGCAGAATATCTTGGCGAAGTCACGTGGCGACGGAGGCCTCTGATGAGCCATATTCCAATCGCAAGCATTCGATTCGCCGGCGACTTATCACTTTGGACGGTTTTGCCGATCCTAGTGGTCGCGATTCTGATTGTTTTGTTTTTGTATCAGCGCGAAACCAAAACGTTGGCGTCGCCGTATGCCTGGTTGCTGCCCGCCCTACGTGCGACTTCCGTTGCGCTGGTCGTTCTAATTTTAGCTGGCCCCGTTTGGCACCGGCGGCAAGTGATCGGAACATTGGGCCGCGTGGTCTTTGCCATCGACACGTCACGTAGTATGGCGCTTAGCGATAGTCATTCTCCGGACGGCCGGGCCAACCGACTGCAGCGTGCCAGTCAGCTTCTCACGGGGACGGCAAGCGAACCAGGTTGGCTTGAACAAATTCGGCAAACCCATGTCGTGGATGTAATCGCATTTGACGAAGGCCAGGCAACGCCAGTTTGGTCAAGCGATTCGGATAAACCGTTGCCCAATTCATTGGATCTGGTCCCTGAAGGTCAAGCGACCGACCTATCGAGTCCGCTGGCGGCAGTTCTGGCTTCAATCAATTTGGATGCCGGTGATACCGATGAGGGGCTCGAATCGGTTGACTCCGTACGGCGGTCGGCAATCGTCCTCATGACCGACGGCCAGGATAACGCCACGGGGGTGCAGAACCGTTCGGCACGATCGCTCGCCAAGCAGCTTTCTGTCGGCGGTACCAACGTCGTAACGATGGGCCTTGGGACGGTCGACGAGCCGCCCGATGTTGGAATCGTCGAAGTCCGTCGTCCGGAAACGGTTGCCCGCGAAGGACGATTGGCAGGCGAGATCGTGATGAAGCAATTTGGTGAGGGTACCGCACCGGTTTCACTTCGAATTCGATCGCAAGGCCAAACCGTTTGGGAAAGGCAGTTGGCGGCTCAGGAAAACGGTATCCGATCGGTTCCTTTTGAAATCGACGTCCAAGAAATCGTCGACCGATTGCGTAGCTCGGGCCCGCGAGGCATCGATCGCACCAACGAAGTCCTGCGATTGACGGCGACCGTTGAAACATCGCGCGATGACTATACCGACAAAAACAACGCCGTTGAGTTTCGCGTGGCCGCGTCGACGCGAGATCGTCGGTTGTTGATCGTCGACGGTTCGAGTCGTTGGGAAACGCGTTACTTGAAGAACCTGTTCGTCCGAGATCCGGCTTGGAACGCCGACGTGGTCGTGTTCGGCCCCGGAACTGAAAACGCGGCGTTACCGCGGGGGAACGCAGACGGCCAATTCCCTTCGACAGACGCCGAGATGTCTGCGTACGACGCCGTCATCGTTGGGGAAATCGATCCTTCATTGATGGCGATGGACGATCGTGGCCGGCTGATGCGGTTTGTGGCTGGCGGCGGTGGCTTGATCGTGATCGACGGACGGTTTGGAAAGCTGCGCGGCTTAACCCAGACCGAGTTCGGTGAGCTGATGCCGATCCGATATTCGAGTGCGACCGCACTTAGACAGCCACTTGGGATTCGTCCGACAACACTGGGAATCGAACAACCGGCGCTAGCTCTGATTGATTCGTCGGCCGCGCTGAAGCAGTTTTGGACGCAGCTTCCCGCACCGTCCTGGGCGGCTAACGTCGAATTGGCCGAGGGAGCAGAGGGCTGGGCGTCGGCGATCGTCGGTGGTGCTCAGTCGACGCCTTGGCTTGCGACCCGAATGTATGGCTCCGGACGCGTGTTCTATCTCGCTTCCGATCAGACATGGCGGTGGCGTTATAAGGTCGCAGATCGCTTTCACGCAAAGTTCTGGAACCAGCTGGTCATCGCGGCGATGGAGCCGCCGTATTCGGCGAGTGACCAGTTTGTCGCTTTAGGAACGGACAAAATTGAATACGAAAGCGGATCCGCCGTTGAAGTACGCACACGGCTGCGCGATGGCCGCGGCAATCCAGTCGCCGATGCTACCGTTGAAGCGATGGTGATGCGAAACGGCATCGTGATCGCATCGGTTCCAATGACGATCGACCAACCACAACGGGGCACCTATCGAGGAAGCATTCTTGCGTTGCCGCCCGGTGAGTACTCGGTTCGAATTCGCGCCAGTGGTTTCGATGAGACCGCATTATTGGCGTCAACGCCCTTCTGGATCAATGAAAATCAAACGGGCGAGCTGCGGAGAATGAGTTTGAACCAAAACACACTGCAAGAAATCGCTTCCGCCGGACAAGGCGAGTACTTTCACGAATCGGATGCGAGCGGAGTTTTAGGTCTGCTCAAACCGATGTCCAGCGGAACCGTGATCGAAACGGATACGGTTTTGTGGCAGTCGTACTTTTGGTTTTGTCCCATCATCACGCTGCTGGGAATCGAATGGTGGTGCCGCAAGCGTGCGGGCTTGGTGTAACCGGACAATCAGGGATCAATCATGTCGACAACGAACGAAAACACATTCGCCGATCGCACGCAACTTGCGGGCATGCTTGACCCGATGACCCGGCGTGGCCTTGACCGTTTTCGCAAGCGTCGAGGATTTTTGCTTACCGTCCGCGGATTGGGGGTGGGCTTGTTGACGTTCGTGATGCTGGCGTTGTTCGTCGCGATCGTGGACTATCTGATGTTCCTTTCCGATGCCGTTCGCTGGTCGCTTGGCGCTTGCGTTTATGTGGTTACCGCAATCGTCATTTGGCTGGTCGCGATTCGTCCGCTGCGACATCATGATGACCTAGAAATCGCTCGTCAGATTGAATCCGTCGCCCCGCATCTTCGCGAATCGTTGGTCTCGGCGGTCGAGCTATCCGATCCGAAACTTGCTAACGGATCGCCTTACTTTCGTCATTTACTTCAAAATCGTGTTGCCCGCCGGATCACCAAAGTCGATGTCGGGAAAGTACTGCCGCTGAAGATGGTGCGTCGTTGGCTGCTGAGTGGATTGAGCGTTGTGTTGGTCTGCTGTTTGATGGCCTTGGTTCCATCGGCACAGTTCGGGCGGCGGTTCGCCCGGGCCGCGCTGCCGGGGTTTTCGATCGAACGCGCCGCACGAACCAAAATTTCGATTGTCCAGCCAGATCCTGCGTCAAAATACGTCGCCCAAGGCGATGCGGTTGCCGTAGCCGCGGCGATCGCCAAGCGGGATGATTCCGAAGTGGTAATGCAATGGCGGGACGGTGAGGGAAACAGCGGCGAAGCGATGATGACCCCTCGCTTTGAATCGGCAGTGATGGCCGCCGCAAATCGGCCGGAGATATCCGATCTGGCAAGCGATTCGACTCGGGGCCCTGATCAGGAAATCTTCGCGGCCAATCTTTCCGTAGGGTCGAAACCGCTGGAGTATCGTTTGTTGGCGGGCGATGCAATCACGAACTGGCACCGACTGACGCCACTGCCGCGTCCGAAAGTCACCATGTTTGAGAAATTGTATCGGCTACCAGAGTACGCAAAGCTAAACGATCGTACGGAAGAGGAAGAACACGGGGATCTTAAGGCTCTGCAAGGATCGACGGCGGAAGTGACGGTAAGCTTTGATCAACCGGTTGAGTCCGTAGCTGTGAGATACGGCGTTCGCGGAAGTCAGGCGTTGATGGAACCGGTTAATGAGGAACGTACGAAGTACCGAACGTCGATCTCTATCAAAACGTCGGGGCAATACCAAATCGAAGCCGTCAGCACGGTCAGTGGACTGGGGAATCCATTCGCCCCGATGAATATGATTGTCCCCGTTTTGGATCTCGCTCCGATCGTTCGCTGGGCTCCAGGGACCGAGCTGAAACGCTTGGTGTCGTCTTTGGATGTGATCGAACTAGAAGCGACCATCGCAGACGACTTGCCGATTGAATCGATCGAGCAAGAAGTCACCGTGAGCGGTCAGGAACCGCAGTCCTATCCGCTTCCCACGGACGGACCGGCAAGGCAACACGAATTGGCTTGGTCATGGGATCTACTCCATCGTCTGGGCGAAACGGTTTCGGAAGAAAAGCTTCAAGCCGGCGACGTGGTTCAAACTCGTATCGTCGCAATCGATCGGAAAGGAAACCGATCGGCGTCACCGATGATGGAGTTATTGATCGCGGGAGACGGATTCGATTCTGATCGCCATGCGTTCTTGGAAAACGTTGCGTCTGAACACCAAGCGATCGCGAGTTGGGCCGAGCAATGCCAAGCGATGAGCGAGCAAATGCGTGAGGCCGTAAAGTCGGACGAGATTGAATTATTTCTTAGTCAATGGACAGCGGGGGCGAAAACCAACGATGATCCCGAGACGGCCAATACAACACCCTGGGCCGAGCTACAACGACAGTCTGTTGTTTTAGTCAAAAGCCTGCGTGATTCGCTGGCAATGACCAGCAACGAAGCTAGTGCGATGGTCACCGAGCTAGCCGGGAACGTGATCCTGGATATCGAGACGCTGATCGATCACACACGACGGGAATTGGCATACTTAGATCAGCATCGAGAGCCAGATTGGGAACGTGCACGCAAGCAACACGTGACAGAGATGGGGCGAGCAGCCGGTCATGCGAAGAACCAAAGCCAACGCCTCTCAGAATTCGCGCGCTATCGTTTTGCCGTGGCGTTCTTGTCCGCGATGTACTCCGACGTGACGCTTTTGAAAACCAATATTGAAACGCTGGCAGACCAGCTTCCCGAAGAGCGTCTAAACAGACATCTGACGTTGATCGCCGGTCAGTTCAAAGAAGTGGATCGACTGCTTCGCGAGTATGAATCGATCTTACCGACTCGCACTGTCCAGCACCTGGCGGGTGATCGTTGGGATCGCTGGTCTCAACGTTGGACGATCCAGCTGGAAACGTTGGTCGAAGAGGAAGCTGACCGTGATCAGATAGCCGCGGTCCTCGATTCACTCAAGAAGGAAGTCGTTCAAAAGCCGCACGAGATTTTTGATCACGGAATCTACGAGAACTTGGTGCGGTTGGAACGCGATCTCGTACGTGAGCTCGGTTACCTTTGCCCTCAAGTCGATCAGCTGCGCGATCGCGGTCGGAAAATGAATCGAGCGTTAAGCGATCAGCAACAAGAAAAGAACGCGGAAAAGGCCAAAATTGCGAGCATCGAATCGCGCTGGAACCAAATTCGTTTTGCCAACCAATTTCAACGGCTGATCGTGCGATCGACCGGACGTGAGAATCTGGGGCGTGCAAAGACGCGGGTCGATTTGGAGTTCATGTCCGATCTAAATCTATTCGTTAGGGCAATCCGAAATGTGACGCAAAACGGCTTCCAGCCCTATAAGGAAATCGCTGCCGAGCAGGTTATCAATGAGATCTCGGGTGCGGTTCGCGTTTTAGAATCAGCCAGTGAACTTCGTCATTCTGCGAAAGTCTACTTGGCAATGCGTGACGGTGAACAGCAGGTCGACGGTTCGCCGCTAAGAAAGATCTATCACCCGATCTGGCTGAAGCTGGTCGATGTGCGATTGGATTTGGCGGCGGTTTACTTGCGAGACGCCGCGCTGACCGACGCGACAATCCATTCAGGTATCGAAGGGGGGCGTCGCGGCGAACGTCAACAATCGGCCGCCGAAAAATTTGATGCACGTGTCTGGCGCGACGAGCCGATGGTTTCTGCGGCGGTCCCTCTGGAAACCTTAGCGAAGGATGTTTCCAGGCTGGAAGATCGGTTTGAATCGGAACAAACGACGGCGAGAGAAACGCTGCAAAAATATGTCTTGAGCCTAGCCGAGCAAGCTCGACTCGCAGCCGAGCAAGCAGAAAAGGCCGAGACGGTTACCGATGCCCGGGCATCCGATGAACTCGAAGAGGTCCAGGACGCACTCGATGAAATCGAATTGGCAAATGAAAAAGCAACCGACACCGTTCAGTCATTGATCGATGCGGCTAACACTTCGACTGTTTTAGATCAAGAGCAACGCGAGCGGGCGCGGGACGCGGATGCCGCGGCTGAAATGATCGCCGATGCGTTGCAGGAAACCAAGTTGTCGGCAAGGCAAGCCGATAGGGCGGCGACGGACTTGCAACGCCAGCGGGCATTGGAGAAGACAGAGGAAAATCTTGCCAATCTCAAACGCCAGTTGTCAAACGCCGCCGACCATTTCGAAAAAATCGAACGCGGTGAAGACGTTCGCCAGTCTCGCCAGGCTTTACGTGACGCCGAACAACAACTACGCATCAGCGACCAGATCCAGCAGCGGTACGAGCAAGTCGAGAAGATGGCGGATGTTGCCTCTCAAGACCCACGTGAATTATTGAAGAAGCTGGAAGATGAGCTGGCTGACAACCAAGCGATGCGGGACTCGCTAAGCGAAATCGCGGAATCGATTGTCGACGACACGGTCGACAACCTCCGCCGGGCTGCCAACGAAGAACGACAGCTAGGTCGTTCAATCGAACAAGACGACGATGCGTTTCGCGAGCGGAAGCATCAGCAGCAAATGTTGTTGGATGAGTTCATCGATCGTGCAGAGACACTGCGCGATCGCACGTTGCCGGCCGCCGTTTCGGCAGCCGGTTGGGCCAACGATGGCGAAGGTCGTCACCTACTAGGCCAGGCGATCGAGACGCTGAACGAGGCGATCAAGGCTACCGAAAAACGCCGTCAGGGCGAAGCCACGTTGGACGAGATCCGTGACGCAGCTCGATTGTTGCGTGATCAAATGGCCGAAGCTCAATCATTTACGAACGAGGCGGCCGAACAGTTGGAACGGTCGTCAGATCGGGATCTACATCAATCAGAGAATGCTCGGAATCGTACGGCCCAAAATATGCGTCAGCACGAAAATCGATTGAGGAACCAGGAACTGAACGCCTTAAACGAACAGCGGAATCGTTGGAACACTAATGAGACGCAGGCCAATCAGCGTATCAATCGAGCTCAGCAAGAAATACGTGCCGCGACCGAGGTGATAGAGCGTGAAAGCGAGCGATTGAAAGAGAGTCCGGGCGACCAGTGGCGACGGTCCGAAATCGAACAACAGCAAGACCGATTAGATGAGGCTAGACGAACGGAAACGCAAGCGAAAGCAACCAAGCAGCTGGCTCGACAGCGACGTGACAAAGCCAACGAACGGGCGAACGAAATCAATCGCAACAAGGTCGCGGAACTGACCAAATTAAATCCGGCCGCAGAATTGGGACAAAAGCTGGGTGAGCTGGCATCGTCGCGTTTCGATGCAATTTCCGATGATCTGGAAGAGATGGTCGCCGATGCTGACTTTGATGAGTCACTTCGTGCATCGAATCTGAAATTGGCCCAATCCGTCGAGCAGCAGGAATCGATTTCACACGACCTTCAACAAGCGGTCGAAGATTTAAGGCGAGCGGGGAGACATGAGCGACGATTGGAAAAAACGTCGACGGCTGATCGATTGGAACAGGCCGCAGAACTCACTGAGAGTCAAGCACTTGGTGCAGCCCACAAATCACGAAGCGACTTTGCCGCGGCAGAACAGGATGCCGAGAAAACTCCCCAAGCCAGCGCGTCTACCGAGCGGGCGGGGAAAGCAATCGATCAAACGGCGGATGCTTTGAATGAGATGTTCCCATCCGCAAATGCTAACGCTAGTGACGTCGATCAATCGTCATCTCGTTCAAGCGAATCGGCTTCGCAGTCTCAGATGACTGCTGATGCGACTCAGGATCCTAGTCAGTCAGCGACGAATTCTCAGTCACCGACAAACGCTAACCCAACGGCTTCCAATTCCAACGAAGCTCAGTCGGCATCGGCGATTGACCAGGCTACGCCGGAGCAAATGGCGCGAACCCTCGATGAACTCGACCGATCTCTGGCTCAATCGGCATCCGAACAACAAGGGGAAGGCAACCAAGGATCAGCGAATTCCGGACAGGAGAATGCGGGACAAGTCACACAGGCTGGTTCGACGCAGGCTAACTCGACGCAAGGACAGCCAGGATCACAGGCGTCACAAAGCCAGCCCGGTTCTGCTTCGGAGATGAATGGAACGCCGCCGCCATCGAATCAGTCGGTTGATGCGTCGCCGACGTTGGCTCAAATGCTCGATGACCAACTTCAGCAAGCGGCCAAAGAACGCATGCGTCGTCTCGCGGAAACACAATCAGGACAAAGAGGTGAATCAACCGAATCCTCTAGCAACGCTTCGTCGGTCGCGTCGGATTCCGGCAGTGGTGAGCCCCCTGGCGGAAGTGACGAGGTCAATGAAGCCAATGGTAAATTGACCGGAGGCGATTGGGGGGACCTTCGTATGCAAGGTGTTGAAGATGCGAACCAAGGGCGCGCGACTCGGATTCCAAGAGGTTACTCCGCCGAGGTGAAAGCGTATTTTAAGGCACTTGGCAAACGATCCGCGGGAGCCAAGCAATGAACACGCTCAATCGAAGAGAGCTACTAAAGTTCGCAGGGCTGGCAACCGCGTCGACCTTGCCGGCTACATACCTGGCCGGACAAGAGACAGGCGAACACGGACGAGAGTCGATCGACAATCTTTACGTTGACGATCGACTTGATGAAGCTTGCGACCGGGCGATCGAGTATCTGATCAACAATCAACGCATCGGTAATCACTTGGCTGCCGGTTCGATTACTGACCGTGGCCACGAAATCGCGTTGACTTCGCTCGCGATTATGGCGATGGCTTCGCTAGGAATCGAACCTTCTCAGCCCAATCGGCAAGGCCGAGCGATGCGGGCGGCCCTCGATTTTGTGTTGCGCGATCATCATCAGACAGAAGCGGGCTACCTCGGACAGCACGACGGATCGAGAATGTACGGCCACGGCATCACGACGTTGATGTTGACAGAGTTGCTTGGGATGGGAGCAACTGAAAAACAGAACCAGCTAATCTATGAGCGACTTGAACGTGCGATTCGATTGATTTTGGCTTCACAAGCGGTGAAAAAGATGCGCCGGCTGCAAGGAGGTTGGCGCTACACGCCGGGATCGTCGGAAAGTGATCTATCAGTTTCCATTTGGCAACTGATGGCGCTGCGATCGGCAAAAAACGACGGGATGGACGTCCCTACCGAAGCGATCGATAGTGCTCTCGACTATTTGCGAAACTCGTTTACCGGTCGCTTCAGCGGGCAAGGAACGAATGCTGGTGGATTCAGCTACACGCCGGGGCAGACGCATCCCTCATTCACGATGACTGCCGCCGGCTTGTTGGCGATGCAGGTCTGTGGCCAGTACGATGCGTCCGAAGTTTCAGCGGCGGCCAATTGGCTGATGCAGCATCGGCCCAAGGTTAGCGATCGGTACCTGTTTTATGGGCTTTATTATTACGCCCAGGGAATGTATCAAGCCGGTGGGAAGTACAACGATGAGGCACGAACGGTTGTCGCATCATTGTTACTCCCACGTCAACGACGGGACGGATCATGGATGTCGCCAAGTGGTGAAGAACGCAGCCAAGGTATGGTCTATTCCACCTCGTTGGCCGTTCTCTCGCTCTCCGTTCGCTACCACTACCTGCCTATTTATCAACGATGATTCAGATTCACACCGATGGACCGGACTCGATTGAACCGATCGAACCCCTCGACTTCTTGGTCGTCGCACCCCATCCAGATGATGCCGAAATCGGAATGGGAGGAACGATCGCCAAAATGGTCAATCAGGGCATGCGGGTCGGCATACTTGATTTGACCACAGGGGAACCGACGCCATTTGGCAGCGAGGAAATCCGTCGGGCGGAAACGATCAAGGCGACGGGGTGTTTGAATCCGACCTGGCGCGGCAACGCGGGGCTAACCAATCGCGAGTTGGTACACACCATTGATACTCGTAAACATATCGCCAGCTACTTTCGAATGTTGCGTCCGCGTTGGGTGTTTGCCCCCTACTTTCATGATGCGCACCCGGATCATGTCGTCGCGACGGACTTAATCGAGGCAGCTCGGTTTTACGCCAAACTGTCGAAAACAGATATGCCGGGCGAGCGTTTCCATCCGGAACGCCTGTACTACTACTTCTGCGTTCATCTGCGATTGGCGGTCCAACCAGATTGGATCGTTGATATCAGTGAAACGTTCGAACAAAAGTTGGCTTCGATCCAAGCGTATGAGAGCCAGTTTGTGCAGGGAAGACCGACGGAGCCGCCGACGATGATTGATCGCTTGAAAACCGATGCGGCGTATTTCGGGAACCTGATCGCTCGTCGTTATGGGGAACCGTTTGCGACCAAGGAACCGATCGCTCTGTCGTCTCTACGCGACATGCTTTGATAATAAGCGCGCTCGATAGCATGTCCACGGTGGTGGAATTTCGCTCAACGAGGGCTTGCCCGAAGCGAAGGTTTCGTCAGGTGTTTTCCTCCATCAGAACGAGGGTCGTTTGATTCAAGCTTCTTGTCGATTGCTGTGTTGCCACACGATCGATGGGCCCGCATGGCAAACGTTGAAATCGCATGAGTCCGGCAATTGCCGAACGAATCGCCGCAATGCGTCGAATGATCGACAAGGTTGGCTTAGTCACCGTCATCGGATTGTGATGTGAGATAAGCCCATCTCAAAAAACGGACACTATCCCAATCGGGTGCCCAGAGGTGAAGGTTCCCCCCAGGTTTGATCAAATCCACTGCGTCTCGCTGACGCGGCGCTATGATAATCCAGTAGCGTAGTGCGAATTCCCACAACGACGCTTGCGAGATTGATCGATCGGTCAGCGTCTGCAACCCCGCAGACGATCGCGAGGCGGCGTCCTAGAACGACAATTGAAGTCACCGGTTAATCACCGGGGGAACCCTGACGCTCGACTACTGGTTTGCGTGAAAGAGATGAAAGCTTTGCGATGGTCAAGACTTCGATCATTGATTGCTGAAGTAGTCAGTTACCAAATTGTCGTTATCTCACAGGGAAATTCCCCGAGGAGCTCTCGTATGCTTCAAACGAGTTCGTCATTAAGCAGAACCTTGCACGAGCAGCACTCGTCACGACAGAGAAGTTTCATCGCATCACGCCTGCGTTTCTATTCATACGCGGCGTTTGATCTAAGGACACGAGGAGGATCGGTTTGGGTTCGTCAATTAAGAGCGACGATCGATGCCAAACGGAAAGTCAGTCTACACGCCCTGAATGTGACTTCGGTTCAAGGTGATCGCTACCAATGATGAATCAAAGGTCACACGAGACGGTTGAACACACACCATCATCGTAGACATGCATATGAATCAATCACCACCGGTCGATCGAGTCTATCGCATTCTTGTGATCACACCGGATCAACAAGCATTCGAGGAATTTTCGATTGCATTTTGCGAGGGGCAGCAGGTCGAACGAGGGCAAGTTCGATTCAGCTTGCACCACGCGACCGAACCGAATCGCAGCATCTTAGCCCTGTCAGAACTCGATCCCGATGTTGTCGTACTTGATGAAACGATGCAGTATGGCGGTCGCCAGTCAGCCGCGGAAGCGATCGCGAGTGAAAAACCACGCGTACCAATCGTTGTCCTGACGGATCAAAGCAGTGAGTTCGTGGCATCCAATGTCTTCTACGGCAACGTCTGCAATTTTATCAACAAGTCAAAGCTGCGTTTTGAACCGTTATTCGCAATCATTCGCGACGCGATCTCAACCGGTGGCACCTTTGCAACGGTTCGCTCGTCACGGTTGTCGGTATTGATTCTCGACGCGGATGTCGCCGACCGAACCTGGCTCGCAGCACAAATCGAGCAGTTGCCAAGCCTACAATGCCGACCACTGATCGCGGATTCGATCGAATCGGCTAGCAAACTTCTGAAACGATCCGCGATAGATTGTGTTTTAATCAATGAAAGGCTGCCCGGCGAAGATGCCGCCGGATTCATCGGTCAACTCTCGACACGTCAGCCGTTTTTGCCACTCATCGCGATGGCTGACAGTCGGCAGGAATCGCTATCCTTTGAGGCAATTCGAAGTGGCGCTAAGCACCATTTGGTCAAGGCGAATCTCACTCCAGAATTACTCGAAGCGGCCATACGTTCGGCGGTCGATCAGAAAGAGCTTGAGAGCAAAATCGCGCAGCGCGATGCGTTTATCTATGCCTGCCAACAAAAAGAAGCCCAGTGGCAAGAGCGACTTGAGCTTGTCGTCTCGTCCGCGAACGCGGTGATATGGGACATCGATTATCCGACAGGAATCGTGACCGTCAATGATTGCTTCACAGACGTCTTCGGCTTTGAAGTTGACGAACATACCACGACGATCGCGTCGATCGTAAAATTGCTCCACCCGGAATACGATCCGAGTGAAATACTTTGCGGTGACCATCGACCCGAAGTTGATCTTTGCGAGTCGATCGTCCGAATGCGCTGTCGAGATGATTCATGGAAGTGGATCCAGTCGCGAGGCAAAATCGTCGAACGAGATGCGACAGGCAAGCCGCTTCGTGCGGCCGGAATTTTTCTCGACGTCACCAACCAAAAAGAAAATGCAGACGAAGTGCTGCGAAAAAATGAGGAGCTGCAACGGTTTGCCCATGTCACCTCGCATGACCTCCGCGAACCGCTACGCATGATCACGTGTTTTACAGAACTCTTGCGTGAAGAATATGCAGACCAACTTGACGCGGACGCTCAACGCTACATCGCGTTCGCCAATGACAACGCAAAACGGATGCAAGCTCTGATCAACGATCTGCTAGAGTATTCTCGCTTTGGTACGCTGAACGAACAGCCAACACTGGTCAATCTAAATTCGGTGCTGGACAAAATCTCCAATGATCTTTCCATTGCCATTCTTGAATCCAACGCAACTTTGACAATCGGTGATCTGCCTAGTGTCCGTTGCGTCGAAACAAAAATGTACTCGCTGCTTCAAAACTTGATCGCAAATTCAATCAAGTACAGGGACCCGAGCCGATCGCTATCGATCGATGTCCAGGCGAAATGCGACAACGGATTCACCGTCATTTCGGTGACCGACAATGGCATCGGGATGGAGCAAAAGTTTGAATCAAAGGTGTTCGAGCCGTTTCAACGGCTGCACGGAAGAGAGGAATACTCAGGGACAGGGATTGGCCTGGCTATTTGTAAGCGGATTGTCAACGAATTGGGCGGCCGGATCTCAGTCAAGGCACAGAAAGGACTCGGCGCAACGTTTTCGTTTACCGTCCCGGACCATCTGATCGAACAACCCAGTCCGGTGATTCCCAAGCATCATCAACGGCGATCGGCACGCTTGATGCGAGTTTAGTTTGAGTGGTAGCACCGAAGCGACAAACGCCTCTGAGTGGTCCGTCTACACCAAGTCTCAGGGTTCGGGCATCAGCCGACGGGCGTTATCCATGGTCACTACACAGAAACCGTGGCTAACGCCATTCGGCTGATCCTGTATGAGGTAACCGTGGCCAACGCCATTCGGCGTTAAACAACGAACGCCTTGAGAGTTCCATTCTCTCAAGGCGTTCGCTAGGCTTGGCAACCAAACATGTTCTGCAGGACACCCATCTGCCCCTATTCAAATGAATGTTTGACAGTTGACGGTCGCCGCCCTCGCTCCCCGTGCGAGGCGGGTCATCGCGTGATCTGCTAGGCACAGACCAACGTGCGGCGCTGCAATTCACCCCAAAGTTGATCCCAAGTACAAGGCTTATTTAGAAAGCCGGCCGCACCGATGTTAAGCACTTTTCGCTTGAGTGCGTTGTTGACGTGTCCCGTGACGACAATCACGGGAATTTCCTTGGTCAAAGGATTGTCTTTCAGACGTCCCAGAACGTAGTCACCATGCACGTCATGCATTTCGTAATCCAGGATGATCGCCTGGACGTCGGATTGGACGGCTTCGCGAAAACCTTGAAGGCCTTCGAGGGCATGTCGGACCTGTATGCCTTTTCCTTCGAGACGCCGTCTTAGCACGTCGCCCCAAGCCGGGTCGTCATCGATGATCAGCACCGATGGTTGCTGATCGAGTGTGGGCTGTGTCTGATCGCCAAAGTCGGCGTCGGCGTCTGCTTTGAGCTCTAGAGCATCCAGAAAGTCTTCCACCGAAAATTCTTCCTCTTCGACGATCGGCGCGTCTTCAGATTCCGCAACTGGTTCGCCCGATGTGAGATCGAGATTGTCACGAATGATCGATTCAATTTGTGGCCATATCGATCCAGACTTCGCAATGTAGTGTGCGGAGATCTTTCGGCAACGTTCCTTGATCGCTTCGTCTTGCTGGCCGGTCAAGACGATCAAGGGGATCGATTGTAGGTCCGCGTGTGTCGCAATCATTTCGCAGACAGCCATGCCGTTACCTCGCGGCATGTTGACATCCATGCAGACCATGTCTGGTCGTAGGACATTGGTCGTGGTGAGTGCGGCCATCGCGTTTCGTGCGTAAACGACCTCGATGTTCGGGCTAATCGCCTTGCACTTCGCGACGAGGATTCGAAGAAGATCCGGATCATCGTCGGCGAATAAGATTGTCTTGGGAGTCATCGTTGTCAAACTCGTGTAAAAGGATTGATTGACGATCGAATCCATGGATCAAACGATCGCTTTGACTGCGTCATGCAGTCGTGAAAACTGAAACGGCTTGGGGACAAAAAACCTTGCTCCGGCATCGATCGTTGTTCGCTTGTCGGCAACGCTTGCGGAGAGCATGATGACTGGGATATCTGCCGTTTCGGCGTCATCTTTCAGGACACGTAGTGCTTGCATGCCATCCATTTGAGGCATACGGACATCCATCAAAATGGCATTCGGATGATGTTGTTTCGCCATACGTACCCCTTCGGCGCCATTTTCAGCAGTCATGGTCGCATAGCCTTTCGATTTCAGGCGTAGTTGCACGCTGCTCGTTATTTGCGCTTCGTCATCTACAATCAGGATCAATTGATCAGGCATAGCAGATTTCCTCCGTTCGACAGTTCACTGTTTCGGCAAGATCGCGGACCGCATCGCCAATCGTCCATGTGCGACCGACGGTAATCTGAACGTCAGAGAGTGGGCCCAGCGGTCGATTCCGGCTTAGAAATTCGTGTTCGTTTAAAATGCGTTTTCTAACGGTCTCAACCTCGAAGCGAGGTGTGTTGACCAGCAGCATCCATCGGTTTCGTTCGGCACGAAAGACAAAGTCAAACGGGCGGACGAGATACCTCAGGAACGAATCGATTTCGTCGGATTCGTCGGTGGAATCGCATGTGACGACGATCTCGTTAACGGTGTCACATCCGTCAGGCTGAACCTTTAACCATTCCAAATAGCGTCGAACCAGTCGAACGGGATCGAAAATGGGGACGGTAAAGCGAAACGTGCTGCCTTCGTTAACCACGCTGTCCACGGCCATGGTGCCGAAGTTTAGGTTCACCAGTGTCTGGGCAATGTTCAGGCCCAGGCCGAAGCCTTTCGTGCTGTGGTAGGTGGGGGTGTTACAAAGTTGGGAGAAACGCTCGAAGATCTCCTCTAACTTCTCCGGCGGAATACCGGGACCGTCATCTGTGATTGCGAATTCAACTTCGGATTCATTGGTTTGCCGAACATCGATCGACACGTGTCCTTTTTCGCTTGCGAATTTCAGGGCATTGATCGAGAGGTTGATAATCACGCGACCGATTTTTTCGGCGTCGCAATAGATCATTGGCAGATCAGGTTGAATCGACGTCGATAACTCAACGCCACGGACCAGAGCTTTTCGCATCAAGGATGACTCGACATGATCGATGATTTCTTCCGCCGAGTGCTCGTCGCGTGAAATCCCCATCACACCAGACTCAAGTCGACTGACGTCCAACATGTCGTTGACCATGTTGTTCAAATCGTTTCCACGATCAGCGATGACATCCAGGAAACGCCGTTGTTCGTCGTTGACGTCCCCCACGATTCCTTCACCGATGATGGAAGCGTACTCGATGATGACAGTTAACGGGGTTCGGAATTCGTGCGAGATATTGTCGATCGACTGCTGTGCCGCCTCGCAGAGTTCTTGCAGCTTGGCATTCTTCTTCTCCAGCAGCTCCTTGCTCTCTTCTAAGTCCGCCAGCAAGCGTTCGTTCTCAGACCACATGGCCTGTCGTTCGACCGAATGCCGAATACTGCGGTTGAGTGTGTATTCGTTGGCGTGGTCTTTGACAATGTAGTCCTGCGCCCCGCGGCGAATCGCTTCGACCGCCAATTCATCGTCGGTCAGGGAAGTCAATACGACCACCGGTGTTGTCGGTAGTGTCTCGACCAGCTTCTCGACGCTTGCGAGGTCGCACGCGTCGGGCAGCGTCAGGTCCGTCAAGATGATGTCAAACGATTCCAGGTCAGGGCGATCGAGAGCGGCGCCGAGCCAATTTTCGGTGTGAAAATCACACACGCAACTCGACTGTTTAAGTGCGCGACCGATCAGTTCTATGTCACCCGGATTGTCTTCAATCAACAGTATTTTCATTGTGCCCTCCTGCGCATCCGCCGACGTCGTTTCTCAAACGTCGATCGTTCGTCTGGTGGAATTTCCGGGACTTGGATGTAACGCGAAATGACTTCCAGCAAATCGCAAAACTCGACCGGCTTGGTCAAGAATTCATCGGCCCCGGCGGTAAGGATTTGTTTCCGTAGCTTCGGATCTCGCATCCCGGTCAAAACGATGACGGGAATCTGTTCGGTACATGTGTTCGCCCGAATCGATGAAAGCACGAATTCACCGTTGCCGTTGGGCATCGCCAAATCCATGATGATCAGATCGGGATGGTTGGTGGTCGCTTCCCAGAACCCTTGCGTGCCAAAATATGCTGGGTTTACGTCGAGTCCGTATCTGCCTAGCCTGAGTTGAATCGAGCGC
This sequence comes from Roseiconus lacunae, assembly GCF_008312935.1. NCBI lineage: Bacteria > Pseudomonadati > Planctomycetota > Planctomycetia > Pirellulales > Pirellulaceae > Roseiconus > Roseiconus lacunae. Next base: position 529,041 of record NZ_VSZO01000053.1, read on the forward strand.
GAGACGTCGGGATCGTCGTCGATACAAAGGATTCGTGGAGCTTGATTACCGCTCGCCTTCGTCGAAGGCTGAACGGATTTGGAGGTCGATGGATAGGTCGATTTCGCTTTCGTCGCAGTTGCAGTAGTCATGCTGTTCTCCCGGAGAACCCAGCGGGGGTTTCAAGATGATGTGAGTCAAATTCAGGCCATTGAATCGATGGCCTCTCTAGAGTTCTTGTCGTTATCATTGAAGCCGTACGGCTTGCGGATAATGGCCTCTAGAGTCTCACATTGCGGGGAGAATGATGCGTCGTGATTGGTGACGCGGAAGTAATCGCTACACAATTTACACTACGGTCAAACCACAGTATGTCAAGCAATCTGTGTCTAAGATCATCCGCATTCCCCCCGAAATGCGATTTACGATTGGTTTGCCTTCTGCGGCCGTTGGCTGATCGTTTGCTGAGATTGGTTGGCCCCATCGATGATGTCGCGAAGCTCGTGAATCATCTCTTCGATGCCGACCACCGAGTCTCGGCTGCTTTTAATTTGCAAGGCGTTTACCTGGGCGTGGTCGGCAATATTGTCGACCTGGGATGCCAGGTTTTCGCCGACCGCCGCGACCTCGTTGATGCTACGGCTAATCTCTGCCGTCGTCGCGCTTTGTTCGTCGACCGCCGATGCGATCGATTGCTGTGACTCGGACATGCGGCCGATGATTTCTTGGATCTTTCGGACTGAATCTGTTACCACACTACTGTCGGACTGGATTTCAGAAATCGCTTGGGTAATGCTTTGTGTCGCTTTGCTCGTTTCGTTGGCTAGGTCTTTGACTTCGTTAGCGACAACGGCAAAGCCTTTCCCTGCCTCGCCTGCCCTTGCCGCCTCGATCGTTGCGTTCAGGGCCAGTAGGTTCGTCTGCTCTGCAAGCCCGTTGATGATCCCAATCACGTTCTCAATCTTGCGATTGCTTTCAAGTAGGTGTTCGATAGCGCAGGTCGTTTCTTGTGATTCCTGAACGGCATTGGCGGCGACCACGGACGCTTGGTTCATGTTTTCCGAAATATCGGCGATGCTGATGGTCATCTCTTTCGACGCCGACGCGAGGGCGCTCACGCTCGAAGAGATATCGGCGACCAAGGCTGACATCGAAGCGGAATCAAACGAAGTCGACTTTGCCGACTCTTCCAAACGGTCGCTTAGCTCATGTAAGTCGTGCGTCGCATCCTCGATCGCATGAGCGGACCGATACAAACGGGAAGTAACGGTGCGTTTGAGAACGACCCAAGTAATGACCGCCGTCAACGTCAACCCGAAAAAGGCGACCAGCCCAACATTGAGCAACTGCTCCATCACGGCCGCATCAGCGTTATCAAGCGACTGAATAATTTCAAAGGCCGCCGGGATATCGCCCGCCTTCCAGTTTTCCACCGCGACACCAGTCGGATCGGTTCCATTGTCGGTGCCCCAAGCGAGTCGTGAATCTTCGGACGAACCGTGACAGGGCAAACAGCTATCGGATACCCGGATCGGTCGAAAGTAATGAACGTTGTTGTTCGCATCGTCGACGTAGGTGTACTCATCGAGCCCTTGACTTCGAATCGTTTTTAACGCTTCGGACTCTAGCTGGGTCGGACTGTATTCCGGGTCACGAGCGTTTTCGGCCGGAACGCGAAAGGTATACCCGCTCTCTTCTGACTTGTGCATCGCCGCGTGTTGGGCCGCGACGACCGGAAGCAACGCGTTCGCATCTTTGCGTCTCCCGGATTTGATCAGGGCGATGAATTCATCATGGGAAATGATTCCGTTTTCCCAGTCCTTCTTTCGTTGTTCCTCTGCGGCTTCGGTTTCCAAGCAGATCGCTCGAGCTTTCTCGATCGTTGTCTCCAGTGCGCGCTGGTGGCAATTCTTTTGAAAGACCCAGAATATCGCCGCGACCATCAGAAACGGGCCGGCAATGCAGATCGTGATGACGCGGTACTGTAGCGGCAGATCCGTGTAGATGCGCACTCCTGGCCTCAGCTGTTTCGATAGATCGTCAGGGTTTGTGATGTCATAGGGTTCGTTTCATCACGCAATCGCAACCCGGAACGCTCGCGTGCGTCCGACACCCGCCAAAGTCAAATCGACTAATTCGCTGACCGATATCGAGCTTGCAGGCATCGCCCAAATGTGGGTCCAGGTTGTAGGCAATGAAGGTACCGCTCGACTCTAGATCGAAATCATCCTGCCGCTGCGAGTTGAAATCGTAATGGACAGAGATCCATACGGCGATTATCCCTAACCGTCATGCGGTGGGGCTGAAAACCGCCAAGACGATGTTCAAAGCGGCATGCGAGACGAAACGAGCGTTCCTTCTAAGCCTCACGATCGTTACGACTGAATGTGATGCTAATCTCATCGAATTTGGTCGATCACTGAGGACGATGAACGCGATCAACCGAGTGTTGCGGTAGATCAAGCGTTGTCTTAAGCAGTTGAACACGAATGAATCGGCTTAAGTCATTTCACCCTCCCACTGGGAGCGTCGGGCTCTGCCGTCCGGAGCGGGCACCCTCTCCGGCCGTTTGCCCAGCCGTTTGCGCGTCCGACCCTTCCGCAAGCGGGAGCGTGTCTTCCAGATACTTAAACCCAAAGACACTTGCTTTACCTGCTTAGATGCCGTTCAAACGGCGTTTAGCTGAATCGGCCGTGCAAGAACCATTGGCCCGACGTGATCTCTCGAAAGACCCACCAAAGATGGCCGGTGTCTGTTTCGATTCGATAGTAGTCTCGCCGTATCGTGGGCCCTTCCCACCATCCCGATTCGATTCTCTCGGGGCCCCACCAGTGACTCACACGATGAAGATCGCCGTCGAACCGAAAGACGGGGAAAGGACTTCTACCGGCTCGGTCGGCAGAAGAACGCGTCGGCGTTCCCAGCGGCATCGGTTGCCGCAATAACCGAACAGGGCGTCGTCGGCTATCCATCGCGCTGGGCAGCTTAAACGACCGTCCCTGGCGTTGGGGCCGTTGCGTGGTTGGTAGCCGTGACAACGCCTTGCGAGTCCGATGATCGGTTAACGCATAGATTCGATATGCTTTTTCAGGTAGCGGGTTGTTTCCGAGTCGAACACCAAGGACCGCATCACGCCCCAGACGACCGGTCAACGAATCGACAAGCTGCGCGAGGTTTCGGTCGGAGTGGCCACTTTCGGCGAGGGAAGGATCCGTTTGAGCGAACAGTGAGTTCTGGCGACTTCGCAGGCGATCGCTTTGTAGCACCATCAATGTCAGCTTTGTGACGGAAGACTTGGGGCGAGATGCTTCGATGCTGGAGTAAACCAAGCGAGCTAAATGATTTTTTTCAAGCGTGGGGGAAAACAGACCGATAGTTGTCGTTAGTTGCGAGCGACCGATTAGGTCAAGGCGACAAACCAATCGTAGTGCCCCACGTTGGTTTGTCGCCAACCTCGCGACGATTTGCTCGACCAATCGCGTTACGCGATCCTCGATGATCTCTAAGTCATCGGTCGGGTACTCAAGTTCATGTGTGGCCGCGATCTGTTGTTCGGCATGGTGAACTTGAAGTGGGACGTCGATCTCGCCGGTGATTTCCGCGATTCGGTCGACAAGCGTTTTACCAAGTCGACGCGCGAGGCCTGGACGCGGAAGATTCAATACGGAGCCGATCGTTTGGATCCCCAGACGGTGCAGCGTGTATTGCGTTTCAGTTTCGATCCGCAGTCCATCGATCGAGAGTGAACGCAGATCGTTGACTCCGTGCGAAGAAACAAAGTCGGGCTCGGGATTGTGATGGGCATGGGCCCAAGCTGCGGCAAGGTTGTCGGCGATCGCTAACTTGCCGACGACGCCGAACGTCGACAACATTTGATGTACCGATCGCAAGACACCCGGTTCGTCGTCAAACAAGTGTGTCACACCGGACAAGTCACACAGCAACGTGTCGGGTTCTGACAACAGGCGTCCCGCCCAAGGACGTTTCTCGATGGTTTCGATCGCGACCATGGGGGACACCGTCACTTGAAGCTGATCGGCAATCTTTTCAAGTGCGACACGATCGGCGATCGGATCGTGCTCAATCGCAATCGGAGAACGGTCGGTCGGAAGGGGTGTCGAACGTTCTTTGTTGGGGCGAGAAAGAGCTTGATGGACTAATTCGGTGGCTTGGGCGATAGCGATCCCGAGACGAACCCCCAGTCGTGCCGCGTCATCGCAACAGCCGACGACCACGCGCCCTCGCCGTGGATCGTTTTTCCAAAGGATCACAGGGTTTCGCAACGCCGTCGCCGCCCGTTCGTTTGGCGACCGCGACGATGCGTCAGGACACGGCCCGTTTGGGACTTGCCGTTGCCACTCGCTTCGCAGTCGTTGGATGGGCCAATTGCGAAGCCAGACGCTTAGCAGCCGTTTCATGGCGTTGAGGATTGCTGATCGGGACGGAATGAAGGTTGGCGTGATCGTCGAAGCGGATGTGGAGGTGTTTGCCCGTTACACCGCCACGAACGCGGTCGAGGGTGATCGAAAGGATTTCCGAGGGCTGGCTGCCTGATACACGCCCCATTCGAGGGCGGTTATGCGGTGCTGTCTTGCTACTGCCAACGCCGGCGCAAAAAACTGGGCGTCTTTTTTCGGCAACGTAAAACTGGGTCTCGGCAAAGCTAGGCAATTGGCGAGCTTGAAAGTTTCGCACCAATAATCCCGGAGTCGTTCCGGATTCGGAGGCCAGTTGCAAACGTCGCCCGTCGCGATCGTCCAGACGCATTGGCAGACGGGCGACCACGGCCGCGACGGCCCCGGAGCGAAGGGATTGATCGATCGACCAGATCGCGTCGCCGGAATTACGCGGACGCAGCAAGATCATCCGTTCGGCCGGAATGCCCAGGGCGACTGCCGCTGGCGGATAAAAACTGCCTTCGCAGTCAACGATCACCAGTGGTCGTGTTGGAACCATCGTGATGCGATGCGCGGCGGCAACCAGCGCCATCGATTCGGCTGCGGCACTGTCGTGGGCGGCAATCCATTCGGTCAATGAGGCGGGGTGCAGGCCGTTGCCAGGCAACCAAGCATCGATGGCGTCGCAGCCGGTAGAAAACGAGGTCAAAGTGCTCTCACGAGCAGTATTAACGCAGCCGACTTTACTCCGCAGGGCTTGCAGGACTTCTTGTCGAGACGCGGGGCGTGTTTCGCGGGGGGGATCCTCTTCGATCGCGTCTTGCTGAATCGTCGACTCGTCGCCCACGGCTAGCGCCGCCGGCTCAGTGGTGGCCTTTGAGCTACGGGCCGTCGCAGGCGCCATCAGGTCAGTTTTGGCCCCCCCTGACCGAGCCTCCATGAATGAGAATAATTGCTGCTCAATGGCCATTGCGGTTCATCCGGAAGCGAATGGTTCTGAAAAAGAAAGAAGAACGCACCCATTGCAAGCATATCCGATGCTAGCATTGCGGGTTTGGTTTTCCAGGAATCTCTAGTGGGTCGATTGGATGTGGGCACGAATTCGATGGGGACTGATCATCTCGGGCATCCTTGTGTTGGTGATTTTCTCGCTGGCCAATACCGCTCCGGTGGAGGTGCGGATGCCGTTGTTGTTTGACGTCCAGGTTCCATTAGCGATGGTGCTGGCGTTGTCGGCGCTTATCGGATTTATGGTGGGGGCGTTGTGGACGGCTTGGATGCTGCGACGGCGTTCGGCGCAATCTTCGAGGCAGACCTCCAGGTCGAATGGCAAAAGTCCGGGGGCGAAAACTCCAAGCGACCCTCCAGTGGTGGGGTGATGCTTTCAAGCTTAGGCACTATTTTGTTTCCGATCGTGGTTGAAACAGGCAAATCGCGGCGATCGGAAAATCACGGCAAACAAAGCCACGACAAACACTGCTGCATGCGACACGGACCTTGCTAGTAACGCGTCTCAGGCCGTTCTTTTGTCATCAGTAATTTCGGCCGCTTGATTCAGGATCCTTGTGCGAAGGGCTGGATTTGACTGCGGCGTTGGGGCTCGCTGCGGCGATGCACTCGGCGGGCGGCCATTTCTTCTCGGCGTTTGGCGACAAGCTGGTATCGAAGTAAAACGAGCCGGGCGAGATCCCCCATGCGGTGAAGGTTGTCGTCGCCAGATTGGGCGAAGTCACCAGTGGCGGTTCGTGATTCCGTTGACGAGATCGGCTGTGAGGACGCGGCGACTTGGGAATTTCCTCGCTGAGCGTTCGATCTTGCCACTTGCGATTTTTTTGGCGGCAAAACGGCTGGCGAGACAGGTGCACCGGCGGTGGTCAACGAATCGGTATCGAAAAGCATCAATTGCGTCATGACAGGGCTCCCGGCGAGAAAACTCAGCAAAAATTTGTGTGTCAGCCGAAGTGGCTGATTTGTTTGACTGAATCATCGAGAGCCGAATGACACGTGCGGTCACGGGCCAGCAGACACTGTTAGAAAAAAACAGAATCGGCTAGAATCCATCTGTTGAAACACTCCCTTGAAAGGAACCACTGCCAATGGCGACCGCCGAAGAAGAAGAAATCGATTTCAAAATCTCGCCAGAAGACCAGGATGAGCACAGCTTTGTCACCATTTGGAACATTGCCTCGGCGACTTGTGACGGAAATCTCGAACAGACCCGTGCCCTGGCTTCCAAGCTGCTGAATTTCCTCTGCAAACGCGATTGCGACTTCGTCGTGTGCAGTTCAGCAAACATCGAATACCTCGATGAAAAGTTCGAATCGGACAATAAAGTGCTGTACGACTGGAAACCGGAAAGCGAGTACGTGGACTTGGTGTCCCAACACGCCGAAGTGCCGGGCAAGGCATTCATGTCGTTCTTGAAGACGCACAAGTTCAACCCGTCGACCAAGTACAACCCGCGTCGAGCCGACCGAGTCACTTGGTTTAACGATCGTTGGTGCATCGGTTAAGTCAGCAGTTTGACACCGAAACCGAATTGCTGCCCCAAGGACAGGTGTTGCCTGCGGTCTTGGCAATTCATTCCGGCTTGAGTTTCAGAATTAGCCGAATGGCATTCGACGCCGTTTCGTTGCAACAACCGGGGCTAACGCCCGGCGGCTGATAAGTCGAACTCGAACATTTTGGCTAGACGAAGCATTGTGCTCAGTTCAGTCCGATTTTGAGATTATCCGAGTGGTGTTAGCTACGGTTTCTGTGAACAACCGGGGCTAACGCCCATCGGCTGACGAGTCGGACTCGAACATTTTGTCTGGACGAAGCCATTGGACCAAAGAACGCTCACGAGCTTTGCGGATGATTCGACCTCTACTCAAGTCACCAAGGTTCGCCTCCATCGCCAGTTCCCGGCTGTTATGGCTCGGCGTGTTCTCTGCCATCTCGACCATTGGCGTTCACCCGTTGGCCGCACAGGACAAATCTGTCCCACAGACGGCGACTCCGTTGAACGCATCTGGCCAGGGCTCGGATTCCAAGGCCACTTCCAAGGACGTCTCTTCCGGGCAAAACGATTATTCGGACCTACTTCCCAAACCTCGTCAGCGTTCGCTCGACGATTGGGCTCGACAGCTCAACAGCGACCGTTTCAGGACCCGTCAAGTCGCGAAGGAGCATTTGATCCAGGGCGGCCCTGAATCCGTCGCTGCGTTGAAGAAAGTTCTTGCCGAAGGCGACCTGGAGTCGACCGAAGCGGTGATCGCCATTTTGGCTCTCATCGCCGAAGATGAGCCGCCTTGGCAAAATCAAGGCGCGATCGCAACGTTGGAGTCCATCGCAGACGCCGGATTCGGCACCAAGACGACCATCGCTAAAAGTGTTCTGCGATCATTTACAGAAAGCCGCGACCGTCAAGCCCGCGAGGCGCTTGCCCACGCGGGTGTCTTTGTCGGTTCAGAGACGGTCGCATTGGGATCGCGTAGCCGTCCGCAAAATGTGGTTCGAATCGATGAGTCTTGGAACGGGACGGTTCAACAATTGGCCTGGATCCGCTGGTTGCAGGAAACTCCATTCGTGATCATCAAAGGCAAAGCGATCAAACCTGAGGTGCTCGAAGAAGTCATCCGAATTCCCGAAGACATCACGTTGATCCTGGTCGAAGGAACGTTGAGCGACGAATCGCTAGCCGTACTCGCCAAACGCGATCGGATCGAAGCGATTGAGGTCCGCTATGTGCGATTGAACGAAACGCAACTCTATCAGTTCGGAGAGTTGCAAATTCGGCAAGCACTTCACCTGATGGGGACCGGCGCAAAAACCGCACAGGTTGAGAAGCTACGCAGTGAGTTACCTGGAGTCGCTGTGACCGCTCGTAGTGGTGGATTCTTGGGAGTGATTTGTCGTAGCCTTGAAGAAGACTTTTGCGAAGTTAACGAGGTGATTCGTGGCAGTGGGGCGGACCAAGCAGGGATCTTGGCTGGCGACATCGTCACCCAAATCGATGACACCAAAATCACGCGTTTTGATGATCTTCAGCGACAGATCAACACGCATGTCCCTGGGGACAAGATCAAAATTCAAATCCGTCGCCACCGCGAACTGATCACCACCACGGCAGTCTTGAAAAAGCTCGAAAGTCAATGACGGATGCTGTCCGCCGAAATCAAAAACGGAAACCACAACAGACAACGGTCCAAAAGGCTCAGGCGGAAAGCCAAGACGTTCCGCATGACTTGCGTTGTCAGGCGAGCAGTTGGCGTCGCGATGTGCGGCGGCGTTTATTCGCATGGTTCGAAGATCATGCCCGTGTGTTGCCTTGGCGCAGTGAGCCGACGCCGTACCGTGTTTGGGTCAGTGAGATCATGCTGCAGCAAACACAAGTTGCGACGGTGCTGCCGTACTACGAACGTTGGATGCGACAATATCCAACGGTCGTTGATCTAGCCAACGCCGACGAAGCGGACCTGATGCGGATCTGGGAGGGCTTGGGGTACTACCGTCGTGTTCGTTCGATGCACGCGGCGGCGAAACGGGTCGTCCAAGAGCATGAAGGAAAGTTCCCGACGGACTTCGATGCCGTCCTAGCACTTCCTGGCATCGGCCGTTACACCGCCGGGGCGATTCTTTCGATCGCTTGTGATCAACGACTGCCAATACTAGAGGGCAACACCCAGCGAGTGTTCAGTCGTTGGGCCGCGATGAGTCTGACGCCGACCGAAACAAAGGCGAACAAATGGCTGTGGCAGTTTTCGGAAAAGCTACTTCCGCAACATGAGTGTGGGACGTTCAATCAAGCGGCGATGGAAATCGGGGCACTCGTCTGCACTCCCAAAAAACCAAAGTGCGATGAGTGTCCGATCCGACAGTTGTGCTGCACCGCCGCGGCTGGGTTGCAAGAATCGATTCCCGGAAAGATCACGCGAGTCAAGTACGAGGATCGGATGGAGTTTGCGTTGGTCTTGTCACGAAAGGCACGCGGCCAAGAGGGCCAAGAGTACTTGGTGCGACAGTTGCCTGACGACGCCAGATGGGCCGGACTTTGGGATTTTCCTCGTCCGACAGAGGTTGAAACAAAAACTGTGGACGCTGCCGCACGGTGGCTAGAGGGCGAACTCGGCACGCCTGTGCGGGTGGGCGCTCGTCTGAAGACGATTCGGCATGCGGTGACAAAGTTCCGGATTCAATTGCATGTTCACTCCGCCTCGGTGAACTCAAAACAGACGCGAAGCAAACTTCGTGATCCGCTCTGGAGGTGGGTGCGACAAGATGACTTGGCGAATCTTCCGATGAGCGTTACCGGTCGGAAAATCGTCCACTTACTCGCACAATCAGAGCAGTCGTTTTTGCCGTTGGAATAATTCGTCTTGGCACCGCGTGAACGAATTTGGGTTTAGAATAGACATGTCGAATGCGAAGGGTTTCTTAACCACGTCGCCCCGCCATCGACATTCCCACCACGTCCCCAACTTCACGATGAATTTGCGATGTCTCACAGAGAACCATCTGGCCTTGATAGGCCATTGTGCTTCGCGGAAGCAGATCGATTGACGCGTTGTCGATCCGCTTTTCACAAAACTGTTTTGTCCGCTGCTTTCGGAACCGTCGCAGCACTGACTGCGTCAACGATCGGGCCCGCCGCAGTGTTTGCCGCAGAAAATGAATCGGCGAACACGAAGTCCGCTGTCGTGCTGGGCGAAGACGAATCACTGTTATCGGGAATTCCCGGCCAAGGACTCTTGTCGGTTGAACAGGCGACCGAATGGATGTCCAAACCCGAAGTTCACCAGGAGCTTCAAATTGATCTGCCAAAGGGAATCAAGGCGGCGCTTGGCAATGTCTTTATTCCGGCTGACAACCCGATGACGCGGGCAAAGATCGAGCTCGGACGCCAGTTGTATTTCGATCCTCGGCTTTCATCGGACAACACGATCTCTTGTGCGTCTTGCCATAATCCCGCCGAAGGCTACGGCGCTCAAACTCGCTTTGGTGTTGGCGTTGATGGGCAAGAGGGCGGACGCAATTCACCGGTCTCTTACAATCGGATCGTCAGTCAAGCTCAGTTTTGGGATGGTCGCGCGGCGACGCTCGAAGACCAAGCCATCGGGCCGATCGCCAACCCGATCGAGATGGGGAATACTCACGATGCTTGTATCGCTGACCTTGCCGCAAACCCAGTTTACAAGTTGCAATTTAATAAAGTCTTCGAGGACGGGATCAGCATCGAAAACGTTGGCCGGGCGCTAGCAGCGTTTGAACGAGCCATCGTGACTGGCCCCACACCGTATGACTTTCAAAAGGATCTGGACACCTTCGAAACCGTCTTCGCTGATGACCTTGAGTACTTGGACGAAGAGCCTGAACTCAAAGAGCAATACGATGCGATCAAAGCCGCCATCGAAAAGCATCCGATGAGCGAGTCTGCCAAGCGCGGGATGAAGTTGTTCTTTGGCAAAGCGAACTGCACGGCATGTCACGCCGGAGCCAATTTCACCGACGAACAGTACCACAACTTGGGCGTCGGGATGGAAGTCGATCAACCGGATTTGGGACGCTACGAAATCACCAAAGACGAAAAAGATAAGGGCGCCTTCAAAACTCCGACTCTTCGTAACATCGCGCTCTCTCCTCCGTACATGCACGACGGAAGTCAAGAAACGCTTGAAGAAGTCGTCGCGTGGTACAACAAAGGTGGCCACCCCAACAAATGGTTAAGTGACAAGATGAAGCCGCTAAATTTGACCAAGCAAGAAGAAGCGGATGTCGTCGCGTTTATGAAGGAAGGGCTGACCGGCGCTTTTCCAAAGATTCAGACCGGACGTCTTCCTTTGTAATAAAGTCGCCTGACTTTGGCGGCTTTCGTGAAGGCTTGACGCATTTACTTTTGACGCCGTTTTAATTCCGCAAGTGTTCCTGAGCACGGTTTCCGAACGGAGGCCGTGTTTTTTTTACGGACTCTTGTGGGCGAACGCGGCTCAGTCACTCCAGAATTGGGAATCCGGGGCAAACTTAGAAGCAAGTGCGGAACGCATGCAGCCTACGAGGACCCGATAAACCATAGCGACCCTGGATCATGATGCGTTAAGGCGAATCAATATTCGCATGTGTGAAGTGATCTCTCGCAAACAATAGCTTGCTTGATTCAGAACTTTCCGACGCGGACGGGCTGTTGATTGGATTCGGAGCGTGCTGATTACAATTGACCTATCGAACAGCCCCGTGAAGATAGATGCCAATGTTGCTTAACCAGAAGAGGGGCTTCAGGCAATCAAGTCTTTTTCGATTGTCCAGCGTTAGGCGCATCACTCATCAAAACCAGTCACGCCACCTAATCGATTGCCATCTCGCCCCCCTTTTTTAGGCGATCGCTTGGCAAAGTCTATACACTTTCGAGTACACTTTCATTCTATGCCTCGTGCGCATTTTCTTGTTTCTGAATTCTCGGAGAACATTTGTTATGGAGCGACGTCAATCGCGCCGGCTAGGTTTCACGCTCGTGGAACTATTAGTCGTAATCGCAATTATCGGTATCCTTGTCGGACTGCTGCTGCCCGCAGTTCAAGCAGCTCGTGAAGCTGCCCGACGCATGAGCTGCAGTAATAACTTCAAGCAGCTTGGACTGGCAGTTCACAATTATCACAGTGCTTACAAGCAACTTCCGATTCATGGTGCCGGTACCGGCAGTCCAGGTGGCGGTGCCGCTCCATTCGGCAGCACTGATGCCACGACGAATTGGTGGACCAACTACGGTGACTCGAACGCTTGGCGTTTGAGCGCGCTCGTTGGCCTGACGCCGTTCATGGAGCAGCAAGGTTTGTGGGACGAGATCAGCAATCCAAGCTTGATCAACGCCCTCGATCCAGACAATTTGCTCGGCACACCGTGGCCGGCGATGGGGCCGACGATGCAGTTCCTCCAGTATCGCCCCTGGGTTACCGAACTTCCTATGTTGCGATGCCCAAGTGATCCCGGTGTCGGTCTGCCCGCCCAAGGTCGAACAAACTATGCCGCTTGCATGGGTGACTCGATGTGGTGGTCGGTACGTGGACCTAAGATTCACCGCGAGAACAAAGGCGGTGAAAAAGTCGGTGACGATGCTGGTTGGGCGATCAACTCCAACGCCGCCGACCGTGGCGTTTTTGTACCGCACCAATCTGCCAAGTTCCGCGACATTCTCGACGGCCTATCAAACACGATCATGATGGGTGAGATCGTCACCGACTTGGGTGACCGAGACGTCCGTGGAACCCAGACGAACAACCCGGAAGGCAACCCTCCCGATGACGTTCGTGACAACCCGAACTGGTGCCAGGAGCAACCCGATCAGATCGATCCGGAACGTCCAGGGTTCTGGCAAGCCGGACACGCGTTGGGCGGCAACAACAATGGCCGTGGTTACAAGTGGGCTGACTTCCGGCCCAACTTCTGCGGGGTGCATACGATCCATGGACCGAACGCACCTATTTGTGGCGGTAACAATACCGGCCAGACTGGAATGTTCCCACCATCAAGCCGTCACCAAGGCGGTTGCCACGTGCTGATGGGTGACGGTGCGGTTGTCTTCTTGACCGATTCGATCGAAGCCGGCGATCCGCGGGCCACGATGGTCTATCGTGAAGGAACCGGCAACGCCGCGCCAGGTAGCCCTAGTCCATACGGTTTGTGGGGAGCCTTGGGAACGAAGGCCAGCCGCGAAGTGATCGAAGAACAGCTCAATCAGTAAGCCGTAACACATCGCTAAATCAAATCTAGAATCTCGACTTCGGTTTCGAAGTCGAGATTTTTTTTTCCTCTTGAGGGAGCGCTGTTGTTGGTTCAGTCACTCTGCCCAAGCAAAGTTTGATGACTTACAGATTGTCGCTCATTTCGCCCGATGCTGCCGCTTGCTCTGCAGCTTCTTCGGCTTGGTATTGCTCGATCGCCGATTGCTCGGCGTCTTCAACTGAATTCGATGGTGCGGACGAGCAACCGGTCAACACAACCGCGAACAATGCCAGGCAGACCGTCATCAAAAGATTCTTCATTTCAGCGTCCAATTTGATAGTCATTGGGAGACATACGGAATCAAACGGGCAACGGAGGCTGCTCACGCGGTTTAGTGGAGTGAGGCAAACCATGTGCTTGTCGCTACAGACATGACGCGACGACACGTTTGATCAAACACGACGGATTATAGCCCATTGCGGATGAACCGTCAGGTCTCGCAACGTGCTAATTCATCAAGGCTCCGTCCGCAATCAACGCGGCCCAAACCCTCTAACAAATTTCAATCTCGCTCATCGCCGACGGTCATTCGCGGTGTTTGTTTGACGGAACCGTGGCTAATGCCATACGGCGGAAGCGGAGAACGTTCTAAACCTCGCTCGATCACTTGGCGAGAAGCTCCTTCACGATCGATTCGAGTCGCATTCCAGAAAAATCGATCGCAGCTACTTTGCCTCCCCGATCGATCACTGCGACGAATGGCATCGATACCAGGCCGAATTCGGCTGCGATCGGGTTGGCTACTTCTCCATTTCCCGACGAGACACTTCGGAAATTTGGAAACGTGATTTGATTGGATGCAATGAACTCACGAACCGGTGCTTCGGCCGGGTCAAGATTCATGCCCACAATTGAAATTCGATCGGGGGCTGAAGACTGGACTTTTTGTAGTAGCGGCAATATCTGTAGTGAACCGGGGAACTGCATGACCCAGAACGGCATCAAGACAATCTTGTCTTCGTAGTCCACCGGCGTGAGTGTTTGGTCGACCACGACGGGATAGTTTTCAAAGTCGAACGTTGTGCCGATCACATCGCGTCGTGCCTGCATCGCTTCTTTTGCGGTCGCGACTTCTTTCGCGATCGTTGAGTCTTCGTCGGTAATGTTTTCCGAGAGTAAACGAAACGTTTCTTTCACGAAGTTGTCACGGCCAAAAACTTCCAAGTGGAGCGTCGCTTCCAAAAGGAACTGGACTGCAAAGATATCTGGCGAGTCGTTTAGTAATTCGTTGACGGCATCCGTCCATCGTTCAATCGCGACTTCGTCGTTGTCTAAGATGGCGTCGAGCAAACGGCGTGCGCGGTCGAATTTTGCGGTGCCTGCCGCGTCGGCGGCAATCTGGGAAATTGTCGGGTCGGTCGATTCGCCGTACAGGGTCAAGATCCGTTCTCGGACTTTTGCGGCTTGATCAATCATTCCATAATCAGCCAATGTCCGCCGCGCTTCGGCCAGCATCAAAACTGCGGGAATATCCGCTTGAGATTTCGGTTGCATTGAGTTGACCAGTTCAACCAATTCATCGGCAGCTTCGTCGCGTCCGCCTGCTAGTTCGTCGAGTGCGAAACCGATCAAGATGATCCGCGAATCACCAGCGACAGACGGGATCTCCGAATCGAGATTGGATTCGGCGAGTGTCTTCAAGGCCTTGGCACTCGGTAAGTCACCCATCGACGCAAGATGTGACAACGATTGCAATTGCCCGCGCAATCCGGCGATCTTTTGCGTCTCCGTCGCATCTGCATGGTTCTTCAGTTGTAGAGACCCTTCCAGTTTTTTTCGTGCAATCGCTTCAAGCATGCGACTGATTTCAACAGGATCTTTCAGTTGCGTTTTGCCCCGACCGACAGCTTCCATATCCAAATCGCAGTACTGCAGCCAATCAATCAACTCTTGGGGCGTAAAGTCTTGACGCAATTGACGGCGATTCAGGTCTCCCGCCAAATCGTCGTTCTGGTCATCGGTAGGGGCATTGGGAACATCGTCGGCAAGATGGAAGTTCAATCCCGGTGCAGGTTTTTGGCTAGTCATTTCTTCCGCTTCACCTGGCGCCGGCGGCAATTCTTCGGCGCCGGGGTCGGACGGTGCGGAAGGACGCTTATTGGCGACGGCATCGAGCAAGCTGGGCTTTGTCGCAAGGTCTTGTGCGTTCGTGACGCCACCTACATCACCGGTATTGGTTTCAGGTTCCGAAATTGACTCTTCGTTGGGCTGTGAGCACCCCAAGCAGAGCATGGTGACAAAGAAGATCGCTGAAAAACCTGCGGGTTGGAAATGGCCAGACATGCCAATACCACTCGATCGAAAGGTGTGGGGACGACGGGACGGAAACTCTGCATGACTATATCCGAACGATTGGCGGGAGACTGCGCCAGCTTCAACGCAAAAACGAGCCGTTGGCGGTCCGTCTTGACGCCGCGCCAGCAAACTCGCTATCGAACGATCGATGGACCAGAGCCAAACCATTGCCGTGCAACGCCCCAATCGCTGGGACGAACCTCTCGATTCCGCAATGTCCGATGCGGACGTGGCATGGCTGCGCACTCGGTCGCCATTTAGCAAAATGGATCGTGCGGCGTTTCCTAAGGCGACCCCCCTGGATGGGATCCTCCGGTACGACTGTCGTCTCCATCGCGTTGAGCCCGGCGAGATCATTGTCCGCGAGGGGGACTATGGAAATAGCGCGTTTTTGGTGATCACCGGAACCGTCCGTGCGATGATCGACTCGTTGCCCGAGAAACAATTGGGACGCGAGGCGACACGGATGATCGACTGGGTCGAAGCTCTGAAACGTTATCTGGGGCGTTCGCCGTTTCGAGAGAGTCGCACGGCAGAGCAAGTCAGCTTGAACGCGAACGATGATCGGTCCAGGTTGATTCGCGATATTGACGATCGACAGGCGGTGTTTCTGCAGGACACTGATGCAATCTTTGATCGCTACGACAACGTGGCTCTCGGTGCGGGCGAGTTGTTTGGCGAAGTGGCGGCTATGTACCGCTCTCCACGTTCGGCGAGTGTGATTGCGGAAACCGAAGCTGCCCTTTTGGAGATACGGTGGCAAGGCCTACGTGTGCTTCGGCGAGATCGACAATTCGCCGATACCTTGGAAACGCACTACCGAAAGCACTGGTTGCCACTGCACTTACGTGAGATACCGTTGCTGCGTTTTCTGCCCGATGAGAACTTAGCGAAAGTAATCGAGGCGACACAACTCCGCTCGTACGGCAGACTGGAATGGAATGCCGACTACAAAAAAACTCGCAAGCTGCCAGCAAACGAGCAAATCGCGAAAGAGCCTTTGGTTCTCGATCAAGGTCAATTCCCGACTGAGCTAATCGTGGTACGAAGCGGTTTCGGCCGAATGTGCATTCGACACGGGGCCGGCCACCAGACGACAGCCTACCTGGGGAAAGGTCATTTTTTCGGGCTCGAAGAAATGACTTACAACGCCTTTCGCCCCGAATCAATGCCGCCGATTCCATACCAGCACTCGCTTCATGCGGTTGGTTTTTTGGATGCGTTGGCAATCCCGGTCGAAACCTTTGCGACCGAGATTTTACCACACGTCCGTAAGAGCGAGCTTCCCGAAGTCGCCCGCCATTTAATCGGTAGCTCGTCGGCTTCGCCAAAAGAACGCAGGCGAAGTGGTCGCCGCGAGACACAGTCGGAATCCGAAGTTGCGACCAACCACCAGGATGTCTCACACGCCGCCGGCGCTTCGTTTGATTCAACGAGCTTGCTAGAGTTTGTGGTCCAAAATCGATTCAACAACGGTCGTGACGCGATGGTCATCGACTTACACCGTTGCACTCGGTGCGACGACTGTGTTCGGGCGTGTGCTGACGTGCACGACAATAATCCGCGATTTGTCCGCCAAGGTGCTGTCCACGACCGATTGCAAATCGTTCAAGCCTGTATGCACTGTACAGATCCGGTTTGCATGATCGGTTGCCCGACCGGCGCAATTGCGAGAGACATGAACACTGGTGTCGTTTCGATTCATGATTCGATTTGTGTTGGTTGCGGTGTTTGCTCGGCAGCCTGCCCGTATGAAAACATCGCCATGGTCGAAGTTAACGATAAGAAAGGGCGAGCCTATGTTGATCAGAAAACGGGCCGCCCGATCAAGAAGGCGACCAAGTGCGATCAGTGCAGCGGATTGCCCACCGGGCCGGCTTGCGTTGCGGCCTGTGCCCATGACGCAATTGCACGGATCGATCTTAGCGAGTCTGCCCCACTTACCGAATGGTTGGAGAAACGGAGTTGATCAAAACACCGGTTCAACCGATTTCGTTTCGTCGTCGACGGAGCATCGCATTCGCGGTGACGATCGCCGCCGTCGCGGTTGTTTACTTCGCGGCGGACTATGAGCGAAATCGATTGGGTGAACCCGATTTCGTGACCGGCTTCACCGTTTTCGGTGGCATCGCCGCGCTGATGTCATTGGGAGTCAGAAGACGGCTGACGTTTTTACCGTTGGGAAGTGTCAGCATGTGGACCCAGATTCATATCTACACCGGAGTGTTCACAACGATCGTGTACCTGATGCATGTCCCCGCTCTCATTGGCGGGGGAATGTTCGAAGCTTTCCTGTCGGTGATCTTTTGCATGGTGTCGGCGAGTGGATTTTATGGGCTTTACATCAGTCGAACGCTGCCAAAGCGTTTGACCAATGTCGGGAAAGAACACCGCTTTGACCGTATGCCTTGGACTCGAAATGAACTCGCCAAGATCGCCGAACAAACCTTTCAACAGATCAAGGAACCGACGGCGAAAGAGGTGATCGAGTCGTTTTATCGAACGACGCTAGTTCCCTTTTTCGGTGGCAAACCGTCACTGGCGTATGTTCTGGTGCCGACGGGAAATCGACGACGTCAGCTAATTGGCGATCTTGGCAATCTACATCGCTACCTAGAACAGGAAGGACGAAGCGTCGCCGGCAAGTTCGCTGCGCTCGTTCGGCAGCGCGATGATTTGGACTACCAATTCGCACTACAGCTTCGATTGCGAGTCTGGATTGTCTTTCATGCGATTCTATCGTTCCTATTGTTGTTGTGCTCATTCATTCATTTGTTCATCGTGATTCACTTTGCCTGGTAACTCCAACCGAATGATGCGTCGTCAAGGCTTGAGTTTGACGAAGCAGCAGAATTTGTGTCTACCGCTCCGAGTGTTCTAATTTCATGCGTGAAAACGAACTCCCAGTCACCCCGCCTCCAACAGACGATCGTCCCAATGATCGATGGTTGGTCGATGACGGGGGGAGCCAATCATTGACTTGGTTTGGTCAGCGAAGACGTTGGTATTGGGGGGGCAGTATTGGGTCGATCGCGTTGTGCCTGTCCGCGTTTTTCTTCGTGCCACCGGCGACACTGATCAAACCTGGAAAGTTGTCCGGACCTCACGCACAAATACTCTCAGGTTCGGTCGGTAATGAACGGTGTGCGGCATGTCATGACCGAGCGTCACTAGATTTTTCTTCTTGGTTTGGTCGCGATGTTCCGGGACATCAGGGAGTGCAGCAATCCGATCGTTGCCTAACCTGTCACCACCGCACGATCGACGCGAACCTTGCTCGTTCGGCACATAACCTGCCTCGTTCGGTTCGAACGGAGCTGAGCGAAATCGTACGAACTGCAATGGGAGATCACTCGGGCACCACGCCGAGAACACAAATTGATCAAGAAGATCTGGAGTGTAGTGTTTGCCATCAGGAGCACCATGGACTCGAAGGTGACTTGCTCGCCGTATCGGACCAGCAGTGCCAAGCTTGTCATACGATTCAATTTGGTCAGTTCGCGGATTCACATCCCGACTGGAGTCAATGGCCTTACGGTCGAGGCGGTTCGATTTCCTTCAACCACGCGACGCATCAAGGCAAGCATTTTCCCGGATGGCAAAGCGGCGCGGTGGCGTTCGATTGCAACCGATGCCATCCCGACCAAGAGGCCGTTGCGGGGCTTCGAGCCAATCGTCATGGAGAATTGCTCAGGACGGTCTCCTTCGAGTCCGGATGTGCAACCTGTCATGAGCAATCGATGAAGGTCGCGTCAGCCGATGGAATTGAATTACTAGCAGTACCTTCCGTTTCAAAGGAAACCGCCATCGCGATTGGTGATTGGCCGCAGTCTGCAACTGGTTTTATCGACGGCCGAATATCACCCATGATGGAGTTGTTGCTTCGTGGTGATCCTAAAGTCGCCGATGCGCTTCGCCAAATCCCCGGTGGTGATTTGGCGAGATTGGATCCGATGTCCCTTCAATCAGAATCGTTGTCACGGATCATTGCCGAGGCAACCGCTCGACTGATCAACGACATTAGCAAGCTAGGACATCGTACATTGCGAAAACGCTTGTCAGTCTCCGGGATAACGACCTCGGCGCCCATGGATGCCCTCCTACGGACATTACCGGCGCAGTTCGTGCAAGCGGCACAGGAGCGATGGTTCGATACAAAGCAGGAACTCGGTGTCCAAGCCATTGAGTCTCCCCAAGCCAGCAGCGTTTTTAGACGCAAACGCATCCGTTTGGTTGCTGCCGACGGCGATGATCTCTTGGGGACTTCGCCGATCATCGGCGACCCTTTGAGCGATGATTCATTGCTCGGTGATTCCCTGCTCGATCACTCTCTTTCGGGGAGCGACGACGATCCCCTGGGAGCTTCAGCATTTGATCGAGCGTCGATTTCGGACATGAACGAATCGAATTACTCGAATGATCTATCAGCTGACGGTGGCTGGTATCGTGATGATTTGACGTTGTCGATCCGTTACCGACCGACAATGCATGCCGATTTGGTACTTAAGGAACTGGTCGAGTTATTCAGTGGATTGAGCGATAGCGACCCAGTCAAGACTCGTATGTTGTCTTTACCTGCGGTCGAAGCCTGTGTTCGCTGCCACCCTGGAGCGACACATTTACCTGCTTCCTGGGAGGCAACTCCGACGGTTGGTGGAAAACGAGATTTCACCAAATTTTCCCATCGTCCGCATCTGAATGTCTCCGCCCTTGGCCAGTGCACTCACTGCCACCAAGTCGCGACATTGCCGACTGATCCAAGCGTCACGGCAAGTGGCGGTGGTTTAGCAACGTTCCCAGACTTCGCGCCCTTGGGGCAGCAAACATGTGCGGCCTGTCATCGCAAGAATGCCGCAAGCGATCGTTGTACGACGTGTCATCATTACCACATCGAGCATTAACGCAGATACTGAGTTTGCGTTATCAGTCACGATACTCGTCGACACATTTGGTCGGTCCTCAAAAACCCCCGAGTGACCTGGCCGATTCAATTGCGCATTCACGAGTGTTTGAACGAACACGGCTGAACGCTCGGCACACCGTACCAACGCAGGCCGTTGATTCGTCAATGCAATAGACTGCTTGCCGCATGCTTTGCGGTGGGACGAGCCAGTCGGTCGGGGTTGCCTTTGATGTTAGGATTAGCCGCATGGCGTTAGCCACGGTTTCGGCGCAACAACCGGGGCTAATGCTCGTCGGCTAATGAATCGAACTGAAACACTCGATCGAGACGGAGCACTAGGTAGCGTTTTCGGAGCGGACAAAAACATTGCGAAACTCCATTGCCAAGCTGAACATTGTTGGTACCAAGAACAACGTAAACACTGTCGATACGACCAATCCGCCTAGAACGACACTGCCAAGACCACGGTAAAGTTCGCTGCCTGCTCCGGGGAACAACACAAGTGGCAATAAGCCGAGAACCGTTGTCGTCGTCGTCATAAAAATCGGACGGATACGCGAACGCACGCTTTCGAGAATTGCCTGCTTCGGTGGCATCTTTTCGATTCGCATCAAGTTTAGTGATTGATGGACAATCAAAATGGGGTTGTTCACCACCGTCCCGATCAGGATCACGAATCCCAGCATCGTCAGGATGTCCAGTGACTGCATGTAATACAGATTAAGCAAACGCAGTCCGAGGACTCCGCCGACCGCCCCGAGCGGCACGACCAAGATAATCACTAATGGATACAACCAAGATTCGAACAGGGCGACCATTAATAAGTAGGTAATCAGAAGAGCCAGCAGAACGTTAAAACGCAGAGCCTGCCATGTATCACGTAGTTTGTCAGCCGTACCGGCCAAATTAACGCGGTAGCCCGGCGGCAGTCGACCGCTATCGATCATCGGTTGGACGACTTGGGATTCAATTTGAACCATCGCATCTTCGAGCGCGACTTCGGGAGGCGGAGAAACTTCGATCGTGATCGCACGCAGTCTCTCACGGTGATTGATCTGTTCGGGACCACTTCCAAGTTCGACGTCGCTGAGCGCGATCAATGGGATTAATTCGCCGCCAGGTGTGGCGATCGGCAACGCTCGGATGTCTT
The DNA here is from genome assembly GCF_008312935.1 of Roseiconus lacunae. Lineage (NCBI taxonomy): Bacteria > Pseudomonadati > Planctomycetota > Planctomycetia > Pirellulales > Pirellulaceae > Roseiconus > Roseiconus lacunae. The sequence continues at coordinate 550,522 of NZ_VSZO01000053.1, forward strand.
GCGAACGTTCGGCCAACCGGGTTTCGCCCTTGATCGTCAGGTCGATTTTGTCACCGTCAAGAAAGTAATCTGCCGCGTATGCCCCATCGACGAGGGCGTCAACGGTGTAGCCGAGATCGGAACTGTTCACACCCATTTCCGCTGCTTGCATCAATCGCGGTTTGACGTGCAATTCTGGTGCGGACAAATCCAAGCTAGGAACCGGTCGGACCTGAGCGTCAGGGAAAACACCTTTGGTCGCGCCGAGCACTTGGCCGCCGAGTCCGACGAGCGTTTCCAATTCAGGTCCGGTGATTTCGACGTCGATCGTTCGTCCCGCGGTCAATCCTTGTTCGAACAAACTGGACTGTTTCGCGATGGCAAACGTTCCCGGTAATTGTGAACCAATCTTTTGAACCAGCGGAATCAAGCGACTGACTTCAGACGGTTCGTATGCGCGAATCCCCATGAACACCTGGCGTCCACGGGCGACGAAAAAGAAGTCTCCGATGATTGGGAAATCCAGGTTTTCCGCTTCAGGAGAACCCGGCAATACGTCCCAATACGGGCGGAGGTTACGTTCGACCGTCTCGCCCATCTCGACCAATTGAGGAAGATTGTATCCCGGTGGTGGCAACAGAATCCCAAACACAAGGTTGCGATTTCCTGTTGGTAGGTATTCTACCTTCGGCCATACCAACCAGCTGATGCCAACGGCACTTCCAATCAGAACGAATGAAAACACGATCCGCCGGACAAATCCGCCAAGAATCCAACGGTTGATTTTGACTGTTAGTCCGACGACGAATTCGCCGAGAGATTCGATCCAACGGACCAGTCGAGTTTTCTTTCGTTCTTTAGGTTTATTCGTTTCCTGATTCGGTGCGGTGCTGCGATCTCGAAGCAATCGGCGCGACATCATCGGGATGAACGTCATCGAGACGACCAGCGACAATGCGACCGCACCGCTGATCGCCAGCGCGATGTCCCGAAACAGTTGCCCAGCTTCTTCTTGAACAAAGACGATCGGTAAGAAGACGGCGATGGTGGTCAAAGTCGACGACAGCACCGCTCCCCAGACTTCGACGGTGCCGTTGATTGCCGCGTCGAGTGGGCGTTCGCCTTCGTCCCACCTGCGGAAAATGTTTTCTAACACAACGACGGCGTTATCGACCAGCATCCCGACCGCGAATGCCAGTCCGGCCAAACTGATCACATTGAGCGACCGTCCCAGGATACCCAGCGTCAAGAAAGTCCCGACGATACTGATCGGAATCGCCAAACCGACGATCAACGCACCGCGGGCAAACCAAAAGCCCGCACCGAGCATCAACGCCAGTGTCAGCAGAAAGAACCACGGAGAAAATTGCGATGCAATCGCACTCGCTGCGATCGCGGGGATCAAGAAGATCACTCGCACGCCGAGATGCAAAAACAGCATCAAGACGACCATCGTCAGTGCACTGCCGATGAAGATGTTTTGCTGAACGAGATCAAGTGCCGAATAAATGTACTCGGTTTCGTCATACACCTGAATGAGTTGCAGCCCACGATCCTTGAGCAAACCTTCGTTCAGCTCCTCTCGGACTTCGCGAAGCCCGGCCATCACGTCCAGTACGTTCGCACCGGTTTCTCGGAGCGCGTTAACGGCGATACTTGATTCACCAAAACGCCGCACCAGTCCAGTCGCCTTTTTATGGCCAAGCCGAACTTCGGCAACGTCACGAACGTATACCGGGTTTTCATCTCGAACGGCGAGCAGTTGGTGTTCGACTTGTTCGGGCGAGCGAAATTGTCCTAGCGTTCGTACGATCCATCGGCGTTTGCCTTCCCAATAATCACCGCCCGAGGTGTCTTGGTTTTGGCCACGCAGTACATTGCGAACTTCGGCGATCGTGAGTTGTCGGGCGGCAAGTTTTTCGGGATCGATGATCACTTGCAGTTCATCTTCAAGACCACCGAGCACGTTCGCTTGCGAAACTCCCGAAACACGTTCGAATTTGGCTTCGATTTCGTCTTCGGCAAAACGTTGAAGTTTGGGGACATCGATTGCCTCGGCCGGCAGAAGCTCTTTGACCGCCGGCGTTTTATCGCTCATCATTCGAAGCCGGAGCATCGCAAGCCCCGAGTTTTCGATCTTACGGATCGCCGCGATTTCTTCGGCCAGTTCCGGATGGTCTTTGACGAACTGTTCGAATCGGGCGTTATCGGGTTGGCGTGCACTGAGGATAAACCAAGCGATCGGCCGGTCGTTTGCGTTGGCCGTCGAGATCACCGGTTTATCGGCATCGATCGGGTATTCACGCACTTGTTCGAGTCTGCCGATGACATCGACGACTGCTTTTTGCATGTCGGTTCCCACCAAGAACTCGATAATAATCTTACCCGCCGAGTCGGAGCTTTCCGATGTCAGTTTGGTGACGCCTTCGACGCCTTTGAGCTGTTCCTCTTGCTCGATGACAATCTCCTGCTCGACTTCTTTTGGGCTCGCCCCAGGCCAGCGGGTTTCGACCGTAATCGTCGGCGTTTGGACTTCGGGGGTCAGTTGCATCGGCATGCGTAGCAACGCAACCCAACCGAACAATGCAACTAGCAAGACACCGACTGAAACTTTCGCCGGGTTTTTGACGAAGAACTCAATCAACGACATTGCCATCTCCTTTTTGGCTCACTTCACTTGTCGACGGTGTTGCCGTATTCGGTACCAGGTTCACCAGACTGGGCTCGCCGTTTCGATTGGGGATGATCCGCTCGTTTCCTTTGACCACCACAAGGTGGCTGGGATCGATCGCGCCGGTAACTTGGATTAAGCTTCCGTCGGCGACGCCCAGCCGTACCGGTACGGGGCTCGCTTTGGCTTGCTGGCTCTGGTCGCCACGCGTAATAGAAGCAGGGTCAATGACCCATACCACCGGTTGCGCTCCGCCAAGAACCAACGCGTCTTTGGGAACCAAGACTGCCTGCGTTCGGCCTCCCGTTGCCAGCATCACCCGTGTCAGCATCCCTGCTTTGAGAAGCGGGTCACCGGATTTCTTGATGGTATTCTTGACGCGAATTTTGACAGGGAATGTACGCGAACGAACATCCGCTTGAGGGACGATCGCTTCGACCCGACCGGTCAACGCTTGGTCTGGCAATGCAGGGACTTCGACGCGCACCGAATCACCCACGTTAATGTAAGCCACTTGGCTGTCGACGACTTTTGCGACCACATCAACCTCGTCGAGCGCGATGACCTCGGCAACCGCGCCACCTTGAGTCGCCCAGGCACCGATGTCGGTGTGCTTGACCGTGATATAGCCCGTGAAACGCGTGTAGATCGTATACTTTTTAATCTGATCTTCGAGTTTGTTGACCACTGCCTCTTGCATCGCCACCTGAGCTTTCGCCTGTGCGATTTTTTCCGGACGTGGTCCGTCGATCGCAAGTTGAAGTGCTGCTTTGGCCTCGTCGAATTCTTCTTGAGTCGATTCGGCGATGGAACGCGCTGAGTCGAATTCCGATTGCGAGGTCGCGTTCTTCTGCCGAAGCACGGCGAGACGCTCAAGTTCGCGTTGACCGAACTCGGCCATCACTTTCGCCCTCGACAGCCTCGCCCGCGCTTGGTTGATTTCCTCTGGTAAGGAACCGTTTTCCATTTCCCGAAGCTGCTCACGGCGATAATCCAATTCGGCTTTCGCGGCTGCAAGCTCCAAGCTGATCGTGGCCGTTAAAAGCTGAGCCAAAGGCTGGTCTTTTTCGACGCGATCACCTTCTTCAAAGAAGACTTCGATCACACGCCCGTCAACGGCTGATCCAACGAGAGCTCGTCGAGGAGGCGTGACGGTTCCAACAAATGTTTGACCGCTCGCAACTTCTCGGCTAACGATCGGCGTGATCTCAACCAAAGCGGGGCCGCCTTGGCCGAAGAGCTTGCTGGGCGAAAAGGCAATGACCGCAATAACCAAAAATGCGATCGGAATAAGGCTGGATTTCGACATTGGCAAAGACAGAAAAATGCGGAGATGCAACATACATTGCTGCCAAGCGGTCCGACTTGGCATTTGACCGATTGAATCCCCTCGCAGCTAGCGCCACCCGATGATCACGCCACGAACCCAGAATGCGGCTGCGAGGCAATTGCCGAGCGAACCTGTGACGCTGGTCCGTCCTAGGCCAAGTGCCAGACGACCGGACACTCGGGGGATGAACAAGCTGTCTTCGGTCGGCGTGATGGCGACTGTCAGCGGTTTCGGCTGACGAATCCTTGGCTGACGAATCCTTTGAGCAATGGGATCGGGGGGCGATAGGCGGGCGGTGGGAATCCGTTGGCATCCTTAACGATACCTCCCCGGTATCGCCACACAAGTCTACGGGGCATCGATCCGATAGCGTTCGGACTGAATCAGCGTCCTCGACAAAGCGAATGCCAAGATTCAGTGCGCATCGACGCATCCGTGTTCAGTCTTGCGAACGGAGTGTATCGTTCATAGCCGTCCGGTGTGTGACGAGAAAACGTGACACCGGTAAGTCAGCAATACCAACGTCCCTTCGACATCGACTGGATGAGTGATTGATCTGAAGCATTTGCCTAATGCTCCGTCGAGATCAAATGTTCGGTTTCAACTCATCAGCCGTCGGGCGTCAGTCCCGGATATTGCCCGGAAACCTTGGCTAACTCCAGTCGGCTGATGCTAATTTTCGGATGATGACGAACTAGGGATCGACCAGGATCGCCCGTAGTTGATCGGCTTGTTCGGCGGGCATGGTTTCGAGTAGCGGTCGGAGGGTGTAGTTACCGTGCATCATTCCGTCTTTCATAAACATCCAGTCAGAAATCTCTTCTTGCTTGATCGTCCAGCTCTGGCCAATTTTTACATTGGAAACGATCCCCGGTTCGTTGTTGATGATCCCTGTGAACACGCCGTCTTTGAGATCAAGATTTGTCAACCAAAAGTGTTCGGTCTCCCCGTCGTCTTCGATCGGTGCTTTGACGGCATGGTCGCTCCCCGTAGGGTTTTCGAGCTCTGCGACAAACGTTGAAACACTATTTTGGGCTTTTCCGATCGCTTGTTCCATCGCGTCTTGATCATAGCCCGACGTCACCAGGGTCTCCGGAGTCTCCGCGTCTGGAGCACTGCAACCTATCAAACAGATACCAAGGGCGAGCAATCCAGTAAGACGCATGGCAAACTCCGCAATCGTGGACGGTTTTCGGGGGGAAGTTGATCTCTCAACAGGAAGCGACACCTTAGCGTAGCAGAGCTCGTGCGAACATGGACGGCAGGAAACACAAACCCGACCGGGAAGTCACGTTCACAACTGAGTCGAAATTGTGCTTGGCGTTTTTGTCCGGTAAGCGACGTATGGAACCGTGATGGAAGGCTATCGGGAGACGGTCTTGAGGGAACGTCCTTCAAAGTGACGGAATGCCTTCGATCTTCGGGATGAACGCGCAGGTAAGTTTGCGTACCCCCCAATTCCGATGGGAATTTATCGTGGAACCGTTATCTAACCCGCTGAATCCTCGAACAGTGAACCCGTTTCAGGCTTGGCTTCCTCGTCATTGCTTGGATGACAATCCCGAGCATGCGAGAGTCGCGAAGCTGCTGTTCTTTTATGCCGTGATCGGCTTGATTGTCGGTAGCTTTTACGTTTTGGTTTATTGTCTGTTGGCCCTGTACTTCTCTGCTGCGAGTATCGCAATCGCGGTCGTTGGCGGCGTGGCTGCACTCTATCAGCTCTATCGGGGAGAACGTTTGGCCGTCGCGGGCCACATCATTGCGCTATGCGCCTTTGCCGCGGTCGCCGGAATTATTCCAGAAACGGGTATGATACATTCACCAACTTTCGGTTGGTTGTTCGCCGCTCCGATGATGGCCGCGTCGACCCTGGGATTCCGTGCGGGGCTATTTTGGTTGTTGACGGTGTTGTGCTATATCGCAACGATCTTTTTCGTCGGCGCAAGTCTATCAGAGCCCTTGCACACGGTCTCAAGTGATGTTCGCGAATTGTTCGTCGCGGTCGTTCATGGTGGGCTGATCCTTACGATCTTTGCAACGGCTTGGTCATTTTCAAACGCTCAAACATCAGCTTTCAAGGCCCTGCACCAAGCCAGGCGAATCGCCGAAGACGCATTGCTTGACGCCGAACAAACACACAATGACGCCATCCTGGTGCTGAATAATATCAGCGAAGGTTTGGTTATGATCACACTGGAGGGAAAAGTCGCGGGAGACCCATCGAAGCAATTTCAAGAATGGTTCGGAACCCCACAGAAAGGTCAGGCGATCTGGGAGCACATGGAGCCACAAAACCCACTGCTAGCAGGTCTACTGGAACTTAACTGGGAACAGCTGCTGTGCGATTGGATGCCGTTGGACTTGGGAATCGACCAACTCCCGAAACGGTTCGACCATCAGGGGCGGACGTTCTCGCTGAGGTATCAACCCGTTGTCCAGGCCAGTCATGAGCCTTCGCAGTTGTTGATGATCTGCACGGATATCACCGCTGAACTGGAGGCCGAACATTCGAACGATCTTCAGAAAGAACAGATGGCAATCTTTTCACGATTCGCAAAAGATCCGCGTAGTGTTCGCGGTTTTCTTGAAGAGTCGCAGCGATTGGTCAGCCTTGTTGACAATGGAAAGGGGACTTTCGCAGAACAGAAACGATGGATCCACACTCTGAAAGGCAACTTTGGAATCTTTGGATTGACTAGCTTCGCCCGTTGGTTGCATCAGCTCGAAGACGAACTCGACGAACAGTGCGATGTTTGTGATCTATCACAGCGCCAGGCAATTGCTTCGCAGTGGGAATCTGTGCGGGAGCGACTCTCGATGATCATCCCGGAAGAATCAAAGGAACGTGTCACCATCGACCGGTCGCGAATCGAATCAACGTTGTTGACCGCCCGGCAAGAACGATCCATCACCACGTTGATTGACGAAATCCAGCGTTGGACGTGGGACGACGTCAGGCAACGATTTGACTTGTTGGCGGAGCGTGCGAAAGCCCTCGGTGAGCGACTCGAAAAACCTGGCATGACAGTTTTAATCGATTGCGATCGTGTCCGTACGCCCCCGACGACGGAATGGAATTCGTTTTGGAATGCACTGACGCATGTCGTACGCAACGCCGTTGATCATGGAATCGAACCGGCTGAGGTTCGGCTGAACTCAGGGAAGCATGCAACTGGGGTATTGCAATTCAATGCATTCGAAAATCCCAAGAACCTAGTGATCGAAATCTGCGATGACGGCGGAGGTGTCGATTGGAAACGGGTTGCCACTAAAGCGATGAAGTTAGGGCTTCGGACGTCGATGGGTGAACAGCTACAGGACTTGTTGTTTGCCGATGGGCTTTCAACCAAAGCGACCGTTTGCGACACGTCTGGTCGGGGTGTGGGAATGAGTGCCGCGAAAGAAGCTTGCCTGGCACTCGACGGAAAGATCGAAGTCGATTCATCTGAAGGTCGAGGCACAACGTTCCGTTTCGTTTTTCCGATCGAGTCAATCTCGCCGACCGAAGTCATTGGCTCGCCGACCGAAGTCTCTGAATCAAGTCAGTCGACCTAGCCTGTTCATCTGTCGGCGCCCGATGCTACGATCAAAGCGAGCAAGGCGGCACCGTGTCAGCGGAGGCCAAGATGCTTGCCGCCGGTCGCCCGCACGACACCCACAAGCCCCAGCGATCGTGGTGCGTCTCGATCGAAACGTCTCAATTCTCACCGTGATCCCAATCGAGTACATTAGCTGCCCACGACAATTGTCGGACGTCAACGAAGGGCACCGGAGTAGGATCGATGCAGCAGCAAATAGCGAATTTTTTATCCGAAGCTACCTATGCGGTCGCCGGTGCGTCAACTCGGCAACACAAATATGGCAACAAGGTCTTTCGTGCACTGGTCGAATCTGGACGGACCACCTATCCCCTCAATCCGATCTCGGAGTCGGTCGAAGGGCACCGAGCGTTCCCGACTCTTGGTGATCTTCCCGAAGTCCCCGCTTCACTCTCGATTGTCACCCCCCCGCAAGTGACTCGAACGATCATTGCGGAAGCTATCAAGTTGGGCGTCAAACACGTGTGGATGCAACCCGGGGCCGAAGATGCCGATGCGAGTCAACTGGCACGAGACGCCGGCCTGACGGTCATCGATGACGGAAGTTGTTTGCTCGTGCTACTCGCTCGTTCATGACGTGCGGTCACGCGTTAACCGAGTTTCGCGCCATTGGGAACCTCATGATCGGGGACCGCGAGAATGACGGCTCCGTCGTCACGGTAAAAACCGGTCAGTAAGAACTCTGACATGATCGGTCCGATCTGTTTCTTGGGGAAATTGATCACCCCGATCACCTGTCGTCCGACCAACGAGGCCTTTTCGTATTGGTCGGTGATTTGGGCACTGGTGCGTTTCACGCCAATGTCGTTGCCGAAGTCAACCGTCACTTTATAAGCTGGCTTTCGTGCTTCTGGAAAGTCTTCGACCGCGATCACCGTCCCGACGCGCAGCTCGACCTTTTCAAAATCAGACCATTCGATGGTCGCCGGTACATCAGGCATCGCGTTTAGAAATAAGTTTCGAGTCAAGATTGCATGAAAGGATCGGCTTCAAAAATCGCTGACTGCGATTCGAGTCCGCACTCATCATAAAATTGCCGTATGAAGTTTTGCATGAATTGCTCACGACGTACTGCCATTTGACGTCCTGTTTCAGTGTTCATGAGCGAACGAAGCCGAAAGAGCTTCTCATAGAAATGGCTGACGCCCGACTTCGCATGGGGATTCTTAGGATCAAAAAAACACTGTCCCTTCACGGCACCGTATTCAATCGTCCGAACGATCCCAATCGCTCCGAGCGCGTCCAAGCGATCCGCATCTTGGACGACTTGTCCTTCCAGCGATAGCGGTGACGCTTCCGCTCGTTTACGAAATGAGATGTTTTCAACAATCTGGACAATGTGGCGAATCATGGGTTCACCCATCGATCCGCTGCTAGCCATCGTTTCTTCAAGTATTTCGCGAGAGAATTCGCCGCTACGTTCAACACCGTCGTGGAATTTCGCATCACCCACATCATGCAGTAATGCGGCGAGTTCGATCACCAGTGGATCACCACCCTCCCGCGATTGGATCACTTTCGCAGTCGACACGACTCGGTCGATATGATCCATGTCGTGCCCGGCGCCTTGGCCGGAAAGCCGTCGTGAAACTTCGCGACGGACAATCGAAATGAGATTGGATTCGGGCATCTATTTTTTCGGGAGCCAAAAACGCAAAAGAGAGAATGACAGTGCAGGTTCGATCAACACTGCGATGTGGTTGTACCAGGATCTGACCACCATAGCGAATGGTGCCCTGCCGATCGTCGCGTTCGCATCCGCGGTGGGCCTGCCGTGAGACATGGGGATTGCTTAGTGAAATGCAATCCGCTTGTGAGGTGGCAATTTAGCCTGATCATCCCTGCGCGGCTAACGCGAGTGATTTCATGACGTGATCATGGCCTCGGTTTCGGTTGAGTCGACGATCGCTTCGAAGTCTTGGCGGCGGACTACATCGACGGTTTCGACGCAGGCTGTGATTCGATGCTCGGGTGAGACTTCACAACGCAAAAAGTCGATGATGTCATCACAGGTTTTACGTGGCATCACCACCTCGATCCGCACTTTTTCTCGATTTGATGTTCCGCCTTGCTGTAGTTCCGTTCGTCCGGCACCGCGGCATTGCAAGACGGTGTATCCGGTTGCACCCAACTGCACAAAGCGTTCTTCAAGCCAGGATTCGATCTCCGCATCTGCGACGACGGTGAGGCGTCGCATCGATGCCAAGCCTCGTTTGCGAGCGGCGTGTGCGTTGTCGGCAAGCGGTTGTAGTGAATCGAGTCCACGAACTTCAAAGTTTAATCCTTCTTGTTCGAAATCGCGTTCCATCTCTTCAAGCTTTTCCATCACGCTATGGTCGACAAGTTTCGTTTCTGAAACGTCGACGATTACGTTGCGATGTTGGACCAATCCGATTTGCTCGATCTGTCGTCGGAATGGGATCCAGTTACTAAATACGGCTGATTCGCGTGCCAGGATCAGGCTGGTCGAAGTGTCGACTTCTTGGACTTCGATGTACGGTTTGAAGAGAGACTTGATCGGTACGCCATTGGAAACGTGGATGACAATTTTTAAGATGATTCCCGCGGCAACCCCGATCAACAGATCGGTGGCGAGCACCACGATAAGAGTGGTCACAAAAATGGCGAGTTGTTCTTTGCCGATACGGTAGACATGCACAAACTCAGTCGGATGCGCCAATCGATACCCCGTGTAGATCAACATTGCTGCCAACGCAGCTAGTGGAATCCGGTGGAGCACCGTAGGGATCAGCGCGACGCATAGCAGCAAAAACACGCCGTGCCACATGTCCGCAAAGCGTGTTCGGGCACCGTTGTCGATGTTGGCCCGGGAACGTACGATTTCGGAAATCATCGGCAATCCCCCCACCAGCGATGCAGCCAAGTTACCCGCACCGACCGCGATGATGTCACGATCCATATTTGTTTTTCGCTTCCACGGATCAAGCAGGTCAACCGCCTTTGCGCTGAGCAACGATTCCAAACTGCCGATCACAAAAAACATCATCACCCACCACCACGCTTTCGATTGCTGAAGCGCCGAAAAGTCTGGGTAGGTCACTTCATCAAACATCCCAAAAACGCGATCGGGCATGTTTACAAGATATTGATCACTCAGTTGGTACTCGTGGTTTTGTAGCGTGTACGAGTGCTTGTGAAGGAGATCAAAGGCCATTCCCATTGGGATGGCGAATAGCAACACAATCATCGGTGATGGGATCACCTTTAGCGGGCCAAGTCGTTTCGACAAAATCGGCCAGAGGAACATGATCAGCACACTGACAAGCCCAATGACGGCGATCGCTGGGTTTGCCTGTGCAATGTAACTGGGGATCTCACCAACCATCGCCAGCGGTTCAGCACTCGGTGCTCGACCGGTATCGGGGTTGATTACCCCAAGCGCAAACGGGATCTGTTTGATGATGATGATCACACCAATTGCGGCTAGCATGCCGTGGACGGTCGAGATCGGAAAGAATTCGCCCAAGATTCCAGCACGAAAGATTCCAAAACAAATCTGCAGCACCGCGGCCGCAACGCCAATCGCTAACGCCGCACGATATGCGTCATGACTTCCCGCGCCACCAAAGTCATTGATGCAGCCAACGGCGATGACAATCAAACCCGCCGCCGGCCCCTTGATGGTTAGCTCACTGTTGCTCAAAAACGTGGTCACGATCGACCCAACGATGGCCGTGAAAATCCCAGCGATGGGTGGGTATCCGCTGGATACCGAAATCGCCAAGCATAACGGCAACGCGATCAGGAAGACCAGCAAGCCAGAGATAAGATCGTGCTTTAAATATTTGACAAACCCACTCGCATTTCCGCGTGGGATCGCTTCGGTCGAATCCGATTTCGATTGATCAGTTGCCATGCTTTGGTTGATTGGGAAAGGATGTATGATGGGTTGGTGAAGCGGTGAGCGAACTACCACGATGACGGAGTAGTTCATTTGCGGCGTGGTACCGCGAAAGGATGCCCCACTCCGGGAACAATCCTCCGCCGATGATGAGTGTTGTTAGCAGCAGCACGGCGATTTTTTCGGGCAAGCGTGACCGCAAGCAAAAAGTCGCCTCGTGCCGCACGCCGGTAAAGATCTTGAAATAGGCCTGCAGGATTGCGATTCCGTTTAATGCGGCGGCGACGACGACTGCCATTCCCACTAAGGGATAGACGCCCACGGCACCTTCGATCAGCAGCTCGGTACCGATGAACCCGACCGTACCGGGAAACCCGATCGATGCGAGTCCCGTCAACAGGAAGAAGGCGGCTAGCGTCGGCATGTTGTCGTACAGCCCGTGGTATTTCCCCAGGTCAACTCGGCCGGTTCTCCCTTCAACGCAGCGAAGCGTGATTCCGAAACCGCTTAAAGCCAAGCCTACCGAAAGCCAGACGCACAAGCCGCCGGTCAGTCCAATGGGGGTCGCCAGCTCTAGTCCGACCAGCACCAACGACGAATGACTAAGAAATAAATAGCAGAAGAAACGCCGTCCCTCGGTTTGCACCAAAGCCATCCCGCCGGCATAGACGGCCGTTATCAATGAAATGACCGCGATACTTCGAAGCGCCCAATCTGGCGCGATCGGCAATACCAATCGCATGACCAAGTAGGCGCCCGGCATCGGGGCGACAAACAGCAATGCGTTACCGAACGAACACTTCTCGAATAGGTCCGTCATCCAACAATGCAACGGGACAATCCCGGTTCGCAATAATCCGGCGAAGGTGAGAAGTGCCCCGCCGAAGAATACCCATCCGAGGTCAACCAAGCATTGCCCGACAAACAAAGCGGCAACGAATAACCCCATGTGAAACGAAAATACCTGAGTCGATCGCCCACGTTCGTGGATCTCGAACCACATTGGCAAGATCGCAGCAGTGGAAAGTAGCACGATTCCCCAAGCAAAGCGGCACGACAGAGTGGAAAGCAGGATGGCTTCGGAAACTAACATCCAATGAAATGCAAACCGAGTTTGTTTGGTCCGTAGCGTGGACAATACGGTCAACAAGCAAAGCAGCGCGGCAAGCGGCAGCAGAGGTGCATTAAGTTCGTCAATCACAAACACTTCATGATCGAACAGCCACTCCAGTAAATCCCAGTGATCATGAGCTTCAAAACTATTTAGATTTGCGAAGTCGATCCATTCGCCGATCGTTGAAATTAGCGTGATCAAACAGATCGCGATGGTAAGCAATCGAGCGACATTCACCTGTCGTACGCGACCAACAATGATTGCGCCAACGACCGGAACCAACACAGAGAGCTCTAGCCAGGGAAGATGCAGTTCATTCATCAGACGAACTCCTCCAGTGATCCTGGGTGCGTCGGTTCGTCTTTTACGATGGGGTGTTCGTCCCGCGACAGGAACGACGTCCAACGTCTTTCGGCTCGGTCACACCATTGAAAGATTCGTAGGAACGGTCGTGCGACAAATGTCTTTAATACTTCATCAAGAAATGCTTGATAAATCGCGATCGCGTAGACTCCATTTTGAAATTGTGGTGACGTCCAACGCGATCGCCTGATCGGACTCACCGAAAGATGACTACCGATCGCATTTTCGAAACCGTTGTAATCGTGCAAAAGCGTCGGCGCGCGAAGTAATTGCAGTGTTCGTAAACAAGCGTGGCCGATGATATGAATCAGTGCGATGTACCGCAGTCCAAAACCGATCTCAGCCACGATGATGCCGACCTGTGTGAGTGACGCGAACACCAAAGCCGACTTGATGTCTGTCTGAACTCGCGCGGTTAACGCCCCAAAGATCGCCGATACCAAGCCAACGGCAATCACCAACCCGCTTAATACCATCGAAGCTTCGAGCAAGGCGCTAACACGAAGCAACAGGTAGGCTCCTAGATGAACCGACAACGCACCATAGAAAATCGCGCTTGAAGGGGTAGGGCCTTCCATCGCACGTGGTAGCCAACCTGAAAAAGGCAGCAAAGCGGATTTTCCCGCCGCGGCAATAAGCAACAGTAGTCCAACGTACAATGCGTGCGACGCCTCGATGGAGGCATGGCCTTCCGGCCACGCTCCCGTTCCCACCAATTTGTCAAAGTCGCCCGCTCCGGTGAGATGGTGCAATGCAAGCGCGGCGATTAAGAATGCGGCATCCGCGATTCGGTACACCACCCAAACGTGTTGGCCGTTTTGAACAGGGTTTCTTCGGTCGTGAAAATACGCCACCAATAATGCCGACGACAGCCCAACAAGTTCCCAGCCAAAAAAAAGTGTTTCGATCGTTCCGGCTAGGGATGACACCACCATCCCGACAAGAAAGATGGCGTACAACATAAAGAATCGATTGTAGCCACGCTCGCGGTGCAGATAGTTGTTGGTGAACGCTCCGACGGTACCACACAAGATAAACGACAGCATGGTGAACGGAACTGATAACCGGTCGAAGACAAACTTCAGATGGAAATGAAAGCCTTCATCAGGCAAGCTGACCCAGTTTCCAATTTCGATCGGCACATTGCGGACGCCTGATTGCAGCATCAACACGAGGATCGCCAACGATGCCGCTAACCCGCTCACAATGGAAAATTGAGTCAGGCGAGCGATGGTCTTTTCTTGCAGCAGACATCCGAAAAGAGAGGCTAGGCCAAGGCTTACGAGAAGCACCAATGGACTTGTCACTACGGCGAGACCAAGCCAATGAAAGGCCGTTTCTAGCATCGGTTCACTCCCCTTTGATCTGCGCCGACCGGCCTGATCGACATGAAGTCAATGGGGCCTCGCTTACCGACGTAACAGTCCAAGGAAGAAGTCGCCGCAGGAATGCTTCGATCATGGGGCGCATAAAGTACAAAATCGCCACGGACATAGCGATAAATCAAACTTTCTTCTGGGCAAAAAACGGCAAGCTGAACCCATTGGCCTTCGACGAGGCGTTTGATTCTATCGTTTTCGGCAATGATCCGTGTCATCGCTTCACGCGTGGTTTCGACGACAAATAGGATCCGCATCGGCTCATGAATTTCAATCATCTGCTCAGACAGTCCTGGCCTCAGGTCGCTCGAAGGTCCCACCATCACGCCTAGCAGCGAGGTGATGTTATGAGGAAGCTTCGAACCGCATCCGTAACCTTCGGTGTCAACGGTCGAGAAGTAATACTCCAAATTGATTCCGGCACACACGGGAATGGCGGCACGCAACAGCCCCTCGAGAATCGAGCCGCGGTTGTCATCGTTTGCGGGGTCGTATGATGTGAGAAACGCTCGTCGATCGAGAAACAAATCACGGCTCCAAGCTCGACGCCCGACAAAGCACAACGCATTGGTGGCATGGTTGTATTCGGGGCGAGCTTGAGAGAGATCTTCCGGCCGATTTTCGACGTGGCGTAGTGCCTCGGCAAAGGTCATCTCAGTCGGAGCGGAAAGAAATCGCCGACAACGCTCGTGAGCATTTCTTTGGCGTGCTTCGTTGATCCGCTCCGCGGCAACCTCGAAACGTTCACGATGCGTTATTGGCAGCTGGTCCAAATCGGCGAACGTGACCGAGTCATTGGTCGTATCGTGATAACCACCGATAAAGAACGTGGTTTCCGGAATGACCAGATCACGTTCGGCAAGCCGTCGGCGGACTCTAGAATCATTTGCCATCGCGGCAAACGCCCGCGCGTTGGGACCGCCTTGACTGCCGGCACACGCTCCGCAGTTGTAGGCCGATTCATGGGGGTTGTTCAAACTTTGCGATCCATGTCCCAGGATCACGACAAGCGGCGCGAATCGTCGACATAGTCCGGATGCCTTTAACGCACCGAAAACAATCTCGGTCATCTCAGCGATCGTAAAACCGTAGCTGTCGGGGCCATGTTCAACACGCTCAAGTCGCAATTTGGTCGGTGGTGGCTCGACAATTCGTCCGACAAACGATTGAAGTTTTGACGCCGTTCGTGGGAATAGGACGCGGCCGACCAAAGGAAACGCGGCGAAAGAACCTACGACTGCCGTGGCGACACCGCCAACAATCGAGCGCGTGCTTCGGTGCGTTTGGTAACTCAACTGACCAAGCCGACGACGGGCAACCGTTCGGCGTCGGCCGACCTCCCACATCGAATACGAAGGCTCTTCAATGACATAATGGTCAGGTCTAATCGAAACCGGACACAATGGCTTGAAGTGGGCCTGGCCTGCCCCGCGAAAGTACATTGCGGTCCCATAAAACCCCGCGATGCCAAACGTCTCGCAGTCCGGTTCGACCTCTTCTAAGTGACGTCGCAAGGATTCTTCCCGATCGTCGATGCAACAGACGACCTGCAATTGTGGTGTGCTGGGAGACTGAACTTCAAAGTCGTTGATTGACAACTTGTCTTCATCGAAAGACGATTCACGCTTGCTGTTCAGGTTGCGTGTGTGTGCGATCAATGCATCAAGGGCCGCGTTGCGATACTTGCGTTCGTACGCTTGATGGTAAATCCGTCGACGTTGGTATGAATCGAATGCCTCGATCTCTTCAATCAATAACGCCCACTGCTGGAACGTGAGTCGTTGTAATTCACGTGGCGTCCAGCCCCTTACCTGCGCCAGTTGAAACACCATGAATGCCCGGCGTTCCTCGTCCTCTTGGCGACTAATTTCGACGGGATTGGATGGACGACGTTGGAGAAAGTAGTCCCTGGGGGAATCGTGCCTTCCCGATTTTTCGGCGAACACTTCTTCATAGGCAAGACGGTCGAGCAGCAATCGTATCGCGGTGAATTCCAACAGACTTCCCGGTGCCGCCGGACGTGGAGTCCATGACGCATTGCTTTCCATTTGCCAGATCATCCCGGCCCAACCACGAAGTGCTAACAGTGTTTGCAGCAGGAACGTGTCTTCTTGTGGATTATCGATGCCAAAGTATTGCAGCGACTGTTCGATTACATCGTTTGCGGTATGCCCATAATTGATTATCCGGCGAACCGCTCGCCGCAGACGACGAAATCGCGAAGTCGCTCCAATGACTGACTGAGTATGCAGACGCAAGAAGGATTGGAAGAAACCTGCTTCGCGGTGCGGAAGATTCCAATCGGAAAATCCTTGATCCAAAAACGCAGCTGTAAAAGGAATCAGTACTTCATTCACCCGCTGGTCAGGATCGTCAAATCCTTGTTCGATCAGATCGTTCCGAGGACGTAGGCTTGGTTGCGATTGCGATTGGAAAGTCTTTTCATGTCTCGCGATCGATTGAACCCCACGAAGACAAACGTTCCAGAGAACGTTCAGTGTGAAATGTTCCCACGAACGATCTGTCCAAGTGGTGGGATCAGACCGTTGGAACGAATCGAGCACCTTTTGGAAGCTTGGTCCCAAACATTCGATCGGGGCCGGATTTGTCACGCCGAATCGCTCGCTCCGTTGACCCTCGACCCATTGATTGACTGCGTCGCGTGTGGTCGCGATGATTGATTGGCGAACAAGTGGCGGAACTTCACTACGAAATTTCCTGAGCGCTTCTGTTTCGGCAATCACCCAACGAAGTTCTTCTGTTGTTCCGCAGTACAGCGGATGCTGAAGCATCGCAAGCCTGAGTGCGTATCGTGTGCCGAACGTCGCCACCAAGCGGTCCGCTTCTTCGCCCAGGTCTTCTTGCAACACCGCATCGAGATCTTCAAGTCGGATGCGACCTTCGCGCAGTTTCTGACGATATTCCGGTTCACGCCAAAAAGGTTCGCAACCATAAAGCTGGCCTCCATCGAGAACGGCGTCGCTAAAGTCCTCTGATTCGAACGCGTGTAGTGTGTTGTGGTGGACAAACGCGGTGATCGGGCCCTGCGAGGGCAGGTAACGGGCAATACGATCAAACTGGACTTGACGATCAGTTGATGCCTTTAATCGTTCCACCTGATCGGATCGAGAGACGAGACGAGCGACGCGCGACGTTGGCACTTGCGACTCAGCTTTCTTCATCCGTTGGATCGTCGCACGGACCGACCGCTTGCCGGCGGCGGGCTGTCTGGCATCTTGGTCATCATGATCCTCGGGGGGAACGAACGCAGGCATCTTCCTGGAACACTCAATCGTTGAATGGTCAAATCGTGGTCAGTCAACCACATGCTTGGGCTTAGGTAGGGCGGGCAGACATTTCCTTTTCCCCGCAGTCGGACCAATCCGGGGAGAAGAAGCAAACCTGTCAAATGCGACGTTTCGATTAACAGGGGCTGGTTGCAATCGATTGCCTCAGGTGGGGAGGTGGTCTCGTAATCCCTGTCCTTTCGTTAGCCGAGCGATCCAATAGGCATGCCGTGTGCCACTACTGGGAGAATTTGTATGTCGGCACCGGTCCCCGACAAAACGCGACGGCAAATTACGGCCGTTCGAGGCCACCAGACGAGGCCAGCAGATTTTGAAAACGTTTTTCGTGCCGTGGTGATGAAGCCCGAATACGTGCAAAATGTTGCAGGTTCGGTGCAAGGCTATGCAGACCTCTCCTCAGACGCTCCGCCAAGAGTCATCCATTAATGGACGAACCTTTCCAAATTTTGATCGTCGACGACGAACCCAATATCCGATCCGGATTGGCCAAGGGGCTTCGCAACTATGCCGACCGCGTGGATACAGCGGGAACGGTGAACGAAGCATTGGATTGCTTTGACGCAGGAAATTACCAGTTGGTGATCGCCGACATACGCCTTCCCGGTGATCGGGACGGACTGGAGTTGGTCTCACTAGTGAAACAACGGAAGCCGGCAACGACGGCGATCGTGATCACCGCACACGGAACGGTTGATACCGCTGTCGAAGCCCTGCGCCGAGGAGCGTTTGACTTCATCACGAAGCCGGTCGACCTGAATCTAATTCGGCAACAAGTCGCGCGGGCCGTCGAGCATCACAGGCTCCAAGACGAAAATCATCAGCTTAAAGAGCGATTGGCCGAGGCTGGTGAAATGACGGGGATCATTGGCAACAGTCGAACCTTTAAAGAGCTACTTGCCCAGATTCGCCAAGTCGCTGACACCGACGCGACCGTTCTGATTCAGGGGGAAAGCGGTAGCGGAAAGGAGTTGATCGCGCGGGCGCTGCACGACCTCAGCCAGCGGTCGCAAGGACCGTTCCTAGCAGTCAATCTTGGGGCGCTCCCCGAATCGCTACTCGAGAGTGAACTTTTTGGGCACGAAAAAGGGGCGTTTACCGGGGCGTCGCGACAGAAACCAGGCTGTTTCGAACAGTCCGCTGGTGGGACATTGTTCCTTGACGAAATTACCGAGATTCCGGCCAAGAGCCAAGTTGACTTGCTGCGGGTACTGGAACTGGGGCAGTACGCCCGTATTGGGGGGGAGGCGATGCTGCAGTCGGACGCAAGGATTGTGTCGGCGACCAACCGGGACATTCGCCAGATGGTGGACGAAGGGACGTTTCGCGAGGATTTGTTCTATCGGCTGAATATCGTTCCAATCTTTGTCCCTCCGCTGCGTGAGCGACGAGAAGACATTCCTTTGCTGGCCGACCACTTCCTGCAGCAGTTTTGCAATCGTCATCGACGCCCGGCAAAATCGATCACGTCGGCGGCAATGAAACTGTTGACTATTTCTAGCTGGCCTGGCAACGTACGCCAACTTCGCAACGTGATTGAACGATTGGTCGTGACAATTCCTAGCGATGAAATCACAGAATCGGAATTGCCTCCGGAACTGAACACTGTCCCTAAGGCGACAGTGACGCGTAACCGGACATTAGCTGAAGTCACCGAATCGGCGGAACGGGAGGCGATCGAACAGGCCTTGCTGTCCAATGACTTTCATCGTGAGCAGACGGCAAAGGCGTTGGGCGTCAGCGTGCGAACGCTACACTACAAAATGAATCGTTATGGGCTGCATTGATCCAGTGACAAACCATCGCAAAGATAGCGACTGTCCATAAAAAATCGCTTGAATAGTAGACCGAATACGTGCTGACAAGTCTGAACAATCCTAACGTAAAACGACTGGTTCGATACCGCGACAATCGTACCCGTCGTAAAGCAAAACGTGTGATCGTCGATGGATGGCGTGAGACAACCCAAGCATTCGATGCAGGCTTGAAACTACACGGAATCTACACCAACGATAACCAGTTGCCGGAGTGTTTTCGGAATCTTGGTCGCGAGCAAGTGATCATGGTCAATGATGCCGTGATGGAGAAGATCGCGTATGGGCAATCGGCTCGTGGGGTCGTGGCTGAATTTGAAAGTCCGAAATGGGGACTCGAACAACTCACGTTGCCCGATGACGGAATCGTGTTGGTGTTGGACCAGTTCGAGAAACCAGGCAACGTCGGCGCCGCCTTTCGCTGCGCCGACGCCGCCGGCGTAGACGCGGTGCTGCTTTGCGACTCATTGGCCGATCGGTTTAATCCGAACGCGATCCGCAGCAGTTTGGGGGCAGTCTTTCAAGTTCCCTCGGCAACCGTTTCCGAAATCGAAGCACGTGAGTTTCTGAAAAGACAAAACTTCAAGTTGTTTGCCGCTCGTGTGGAATCGTCCTGCGAACTTTGGAGTGCAAACCTCAGAGGCCCCGTCGCTTTCATCATCGGCAACGAAGCAAAGGGCTTAGACGCGCGATGGCGGTCGAGTGGTCGCTCCCCGGTCAACGGAATACGAATACCAATGCACGGCGCGATCGATAGTCTCAATGCATCTGTTTCCGCATCACTGCTGATCTATGAAGCCAGACGTCAAAGAGCGTCAGTGAGTTAACCGAGTACGCAGGCAGAAATCGGTACCCTAACCACATCAACCGCACCCACCCCCTCGGGGACAGAGCACTCTTCGGGGACAGAGCACTCAGGTTCCTGGGGAGGTTCCTGGGGACAGAGCACCTGGCCCCCTTCGGTATCATTGGGGACAGAGCAATCAGGTCCGCTTTCGATGATGATGCGAACGGGGACATAGCATTGCAAACGGGGACATAGCATGATCACATTTCAGAAATCTACCCTGCAATGCCATTCAGCGACTTGTTTGCGTTCACAATCATTTTGCGCACACATGCAATCGTGTCCGCGATCTAGTAGTCTGCGGAACCGCGGTGGGCGAGGCAGTCTCGTGACCGTACGATCTTTGCAGCCCCTCCGGTGTAAGACGATGCGCGCGATACTTTTAGGCAAACGTTATCCGCCCACCAACGTTAATCTCTGACCTACGCCAGATCGATGTGTTGGAGATCAAACGCTTTGGGCATTGGATTAGAATCGGCTATGCGGCGGCTGAAACCAATTGCCTTGCTTCGTTGGTGATACGAAAGCGACGGCCGGTAAGCCTGCTGCGGCAAGATTCGAGCGTTTCGATCCGCGCCGCCACATGAGTGAATACCTCGGCAAAACCGTCAACCAGCGTTTTCCACGCGTGCTGGCTCAGTCCAGTCTGTTTCAGTGCCACGGGGGGGCGGACAGTCGTTGCTTTCTGATCGGCTGACGTTTGCTCAACTGTCCACTCTAGAAGCTCGATGTACTGAGAAAGTGTGAGTGGCAAGAAACCTTTGTCGCTGAGTCGATGTGGAGAATCGCTTTCGCAGATGCCGAGGTCATCTTGCCGCTCGTCAATTGTCAACTTGGAAAGAAACTTATCACGGCGTTGTGAACGTTCGCGTTTTTGATTTTCATCTCTGCTTGTGTCCATCGCTTGCGATACGACCGTCGATGATCCGAATTCCGATTCGATACGAGCGTGGATTGACGAAAACTCGCTCTCCTCGATCGTCTCGGCTAATCCTGCACGAACTTGATTCAAATCGACATAGGCTGCGCAAGCGAGTAGCGATTCTTCGTCTTCGATTCGGATTGCACGAAACCGGTCCTGCCAGAACTTTCCAGACTCCTCGTCTTCGCGGTTGGCTCGCTGAGCAATACGTTGATTGAGGAGTCGCATCCACCAACTCGGGTCAGAAAGCCGGCATCGAATTTCGGCAAGCCTTTCGGGATCGTTGCGAATCGCATTCAACTCGGCATCGGTTGGTTCGGCAGGTTCGCCATTGGTCATCCGTGCTGGGCAAATCATCAACCAGCGGCGAGCGATTTCGCTATCGCCCCAATCGGCAACGAGTTCTGGCTGCGTGCGAAGGATCAAATGATAGTGATTGGAAAGAATGCTGTAGCAGAGTAGCTCGATCCCAAAGTGAGCGGCGAATCGTTCGAGCAGCACTTCGATCCATTGCTTTCGATGATCAAAATTCTGACCAGTGAATGGATCATCGCCCATCAAAAAACAGCGGCGAACCGTGCGATTGATCACGTGGACGATCGTGGGTTCGCTAGGGTCGATGATCTCTAGTCGAGAGAGACGTGCCATCTGAACGGACCTCCTATCAAAGGAAACCACACACCAACGTTTCTGATGGCGATTTAGACAGCCGTCACTCCATAACAACCGATGGAAATCAATTACGTTTGATTGAAGCGTTCACGGTAAACCTCGTCAACACGAACGTTTGTGCACCGCAGCGACTCGGATCATCTCTGCTATGTCCCTGGATAGTTCCTCTGCTATGTCCCTGGATAGTTCCTCTGCTATGTCCCTGGATAGTTCCTTTTGCGGTTTGAGCTTGCCATCGTCACAGAACCGCAGCAGTGTTTCCTTCCGTTGATGTGCTCTGTCCCCAAGTGTGCTCTGTCCCCAAGTGTGCTCTGTCCCCAAGTGTGCTCTGTCCCCAAGTGTGCTCTGTCCCCAAGTGTGCTCTGTCCCCAAGTGTGCTCTGTCCCCAAGTGTGCTGTTTTTCAAACGTGGTCATGGGCTAGCGATTACATTCGCTGTCGGGGGGAACGCATGCATGGTGGCGTCCCGTGGGCGGGAACTGTTGATGTACCGAAAATCTCGGCAAGGTCCGCTACCCGGAACTCGACTCTTGTCAGGTGCAGGGGCCGGGCCGTTACGCGAATGGATGTCCGATATTCACCAAAAATTGGCGTGTCGGCCGGATCTGTTATCACCGACGACTTCGGTGTCGACCTGAAAGCGGATTCTGATGGTTCATCGCTGCGGAGACGACAATTTTGGTTAGAATGGGCAGCAGTTTATTGGCCCTCCAATCATCCTCCCTCCTTTATCACCACAACTCGATGAAAGCATTCAGAAGGATTTCTCGGCGTCTGATCGGCGCAGCCACCGTGTTGGCCGCGTGTTGCGTGCCGGCGATGGCAGATGCGGCTGACCTAAAACTACAAAAAGGCGACCACATCTGTTTGGTAGGCAACGCCCTCGGCGAGCGGATGCAAGTGCAAAATGAGTGGGAGTCCCTACTCCACACGCGATATCCGCAACACCAACTGGTCGTTCGCAATCTCTGTTTTCCCGCAGACGAAATCAAGCTGCGGATTCGATCTAAAAACTTCGGAAGCCCCACCGAGCATCTGACGCACAGTGAAGCGTCGGTTGTGATGTACTTCCTTGGGTACAACGAATCCTTCGCGGGGGTAAAAGGTGTTGCCAAGTTTAAGACTGATTTAAAAAAATTGGTCGCCGAAACATTGGCGTCCGACTATGGCAAAGGCCGACCGCAAGTGGTGTTGGTGTCGCCGATTGCATTCGAGGGATCGGATGACCCGAATCTCTCCGATGGCGTTGAACAAAACAAGAATCTGCGGCTCTACACGCAGGCAATGTCTGATGTCGCCGACGACACAGGTGTCGTTTTTGTCGACTTGTACCAACCGACCAAGGATCTGTTCGAAAAGAGTGATACGCGTCTGACGATCAACCAGTTTCACCTCAACGACGAAGGCTACGAGAAGCTGGCGCCGATCCTTGATCAGGCGCTCTTCGGAGGTGAATTAACGACGCCGGTTTCTGCCGACTTGAAGTCTGAAATCGATGACAAAAATTTTCATTGGTTCCATCGCTATCGGGCCGTGAATGGTTTTTCAATCTACGGCGATCGTGGTCTGGCCGGAAGTGATGGAACGTACAACAACCGCATGGTCATGAATCGCGAACTGGCGATCTTGGATCAGATGACCGCGACCCGCGACGCTCGGATCTGGGCAGTCGCAGCGGGGAAGTCTGTTTCTGACACGATCGATGATTCCAACACACTGCCATTTATCAACCCAAAAACGAACGTCGGTATCCCGAACGATCGAAATGCCAAGGCGGGAAAACTGGGAACGCTCGACTACCTACCTGCCGAAGAGCAACTCAAACTGTTCGATCTTGCCGAAGGTTTTGAAATCCAATTGATCGCGAGTGAAGAACAGTTTCCCGAACTTTCCAACCCTGTCGCGTTGAATTTTGATAGTCGAGGTCGGCTTTGGGTTGCGACGATGAAGTCCTATCCTCATTGGCAGCCGAAGTCGCCCATGGATGACAAGTTGTTGATTTTCGAAGATACCGATGGTGATCACGACGCGGATGTCTGCAAAGTGTTCGCCGACAACTTGCACCAACCAACCGGCTTCGAACTCGGGCACGGCGGCGCTTACGTGTCTCGGCAGCCTGACATTTGGTTCATGAAAGATACCGACGGCGATGACAAAGCGGACGTCACCGTTCGCCAGATCGTCGGGATGGACTCGGCGGATTCACACCACGGAATCGCCGCTTTCGAATGGGGCCCCGGAGGCAACCTTTATTTCGAAGAAGGCACCTTCAAGTTCTCCGCCGTCGAAACGCCGTTCGGACCACGCCGCTGCGGCGAAGCCGGGATTTGGAAATACAACCATCGCACCAAGCGGATGGACGTTCACTGCACGTTTGCTTTCGCGAATCCATGGGGTTATTGCTACGACCGATGGGGACAAGACTTTATCGGTGATGCCTCACCGGGGTTCGCATATTGGGCTGCTCCGATTACCGGACATCTAGAGTATCCCAATAAACACCCCGGCGGTACGCAGCATCGACGCGTGGCTGAATTGGGAGGCGGCGACCCGAAGTATCGGCACCCAACGTTTTACCCCAAACGAATTCGTCCGCTAGCCGGATGTGCGATCGTTTCGAGCCGTCACTTTCCCGAGTCCTGGCAAGGTAATTTCTTGGTCACCAATGTGATCGGCGAACGCGCCATCTTGAACCATTCGATTTCGGATGCGGAAGGAAGCAGCGGGTTTGTCGGCAAAGAACAAGAGGCGTTGCTTTCATGCCGCGACGGGAACTTCCGTCCGGTCGACTTACAATTTGCGCCTGACGGATCGCTCTACATCGTCGATTGGCACAATGCGCTGATCGGTCACTTACAGCACAATCTACGTGAGCCCAACCGTGATCATTCACACGGTCGTATCTGGCGAGTGACCTATAAGGGTCGCCCGTTGTTGGAGCCGGCCAAAATTGATGGGCAACCGATCGACGCGTTGCTCGAATTGCTCAAGAGTCCCGAAGATCGCACCCGCTATCGTGTTCGCCGTGAACTTGCCGCCCGTGAGACGGAGGACGTCATCGCCGGTTTGGAAACATGGGTGAAAGGACTCGATGCTTCTGATCCAGAAGTTGAGCATCATCAGATGGAAGCATTGTGGATGTACCAAACGCATAATCGAGTGAACAAACCGCTGCTGGATCAATTGTCGGCTTCGGAAAACTACCGCGCCCGGGCTGCTTGCGTGCGTCTGGTCTCGCACATGATTGAATCGATCGACGACCCTAACGAACGGATCGCGAAGGCAGTCAATGACGATCATCCTACGGTGCGATTGGAGGGCGTCCGAGCGGCCAGTTTTCTCGAAGGCGAAGAGGCGATCGAGATCGTTCTCGGCGTCTTGGAACACGAAATGGATGACTACTTGCAATACACGCTCGATGAAACCATGCGAGCATTAGAAGGCGAGTAACTATCACTGAAACGTAATTGCGTTCTGCCTGACCATGCTAATGACGAGTTCTTCCGGCACTTTGGTGTCGGGGGAACTCATGTCGCTTCAAAACAGAGTTTTGTTGACACAATAGAGTTAGCGACGGTTGAACCGCGCCTACGTCGGGCTAGTGCCCGACGATTGATAAGGCAACCCAGAGATTTGGTCGAGATGAAACGCCAGTGCAATGTTCGCGTTGCTTTGACAGACCAGACAATACTTGGGAATGGCTAGTTCATACTCTCGCTTTCAAGCGGGACGGACACAGGCTAACAATTTGCGTTGGTGCCCGCGGACGGGATGACACTGGATATCAGATTTGATGTCATCTTGCCCCGTCAACGTGTGAGACCCGTCAGGGACGACTTTCCCGAGTGTTCGGCTCGGCCTTTCCGGAAGTCGAGTAAACCGGTACGTATTTTTTAGCGTAACTCGCCAAGATGTTCGGTGGATGCAATTATCGT
The DNA here is from genome assembly GCF_008312935.1 of Roseiconus lacunae. Taxonomy (NCBI): domain Bacteria; kingdom Pseudomonadati; phylum Planctomycetota; class Planctomycetia; order Pirellulales; family Pirellulaceae; genus Roseiconus; species Roseiconus lacunae. Next base: position 576,313 of record NZ_VSZO01000053.1, read on the forward strand.
GTCGCCGAACGCCTTGGCGGTTTCCGCCAAGTCCGCCATCACGCTTTTAAGTTTGACGAATGCATTCTGTTAATTCTTGCAGTGCAGTCATTGGCAATTGAATCCCACCACCATCGTTTGACCATCTTCTCGAAAATGCGAAATCGCCTTTGTTTTTCCCGTGTCCTGTTGATCGTTGGATTTTGTTCGACTGTCGGTCGGGCATCACTGGCTGCAGACACTGAACCCCCAAAGATCTTTCTGGACAAATCACCTCGCATTGTCGCGTACCAACTTGGGCGTCTTGATGACGAACACTTGCTGATGGTACCGCGGTCAACGGATGATCCAAAATATATTCCCGTCTATGAAGCGATTGTAGCACGACCGGCGATGGCGGCCGGAATTCGCGACGAAGCGTTCGAAGCATTGGCGAAGTTGCGAGAGCGATCTGTCGCCGCCGAATTGGTCGCGACGATAGGGAGATTAAAAGTCGATGACGCCGAAGCAAAACGCTTGCAGACTGTTCTGGCAAAGAAACTGATCGCTCAACCGGCGAACGAACTCGCCAAGGAAATTGAAGGTCTTCGAGAACTGGCCGATGGCGACGCGCGCGAGTCTTCGGTGGCGATGGCGGCTCTTCTTGCCGCGGGGAAAAGTGATCTCGTAAATGAGCTAAGTTCCGCCGGTAGCGAATCGATGATCGCTCGCCTTCGCGCGATCGAATTGCTACCCAGCGATGCGATGAAGCGGCGGCAACGGTCGATGGTGGAGAACGAACTCAAATCAGCCAACGAGGATGTTCAGGCGGCCGCGATTGACGCCCTTTCGAAGCTACCGGGACCGACCTCAGAGACATTCGCAGCGCTGCTTCGGTTCGTTGATCATACGACGCTGCGAACCGACGCATGCCGAGGACTATTGCGTCTTCCCAAAGCTGTCTATGACCCGGCGACTGCCGAAACTGCTGCGCGATCCTTGGTTACGTTTGCCGAAAAAACCGATGCGGCTGATCGTACAAGTGTCGAGTTCATTGATTCGATGCGCGCAGTCGATCGCCTGCTTTCGATCGTTGAACCCGACACGGCAAAGTCACTGCGAAGGCGCCTACGCGAAGTTGCCGTGCGTGTCGTCAAAATTGGTACCGTCGAAGAAGAAATGCGTTACGACGTTCCCTATTTCGCAGTCGAAGCGGGACGTCCTGTTCAGATTCTGTTGGAGAATCATGACTTGATGCCGCATAACTTGGTGGTGACTCAGCCGGGGGCACTGAAAAGTGTTGCAATGGCAGGGCTTTCAGCCGGACCCGAAGGAACCAATGGACTGCCGTACGTGCCGGATTCCCCCAACGTCGTTGCCGCCAGTGCAATGATCGCCCCGGACGCGACAACTCGCATCACGCTGACCGCGCCAGAACAACCGGGTGAGTATCCCTACGTATGCACATTTCCCCAGCACTGGTACCGCATGTACGGTGTCATGGTCGTAGTTAAGGACCTTGACGCCTGGAACCAAAACCCGATCGAGCCAGCAAATCCGCTCGGCAGCAATCGATCCTTCGTTCAAGCCTGGACAATGGACGACTTTGCCGGTGCGTTCGACAGCGATCTTGCCGGCCGTTCGACGATGATCGGCGAGAAAATCTTCAACGAGGCCTCCTGCGTCGGCTGCCACAAGGTCAACGACCAAGGTGGCGTCGTCGGTCCGGATCTAACGGACGTTTACACGCGTTGGAAATCAGACCACCAAGCGGTTTTGCGCGAGATTCTTGAACCGTCGCACAAGATCGACAGTAAGTACGCGATGCAAACTGTGCTAACTGTCGAAGGAAAAACCTACTCCGGAATCGTGATCGATGAGAACGACGATATTTTGACGTTGGTCAGCAATCCCGAAGACAAAGAGCCGATCGTAATCTCGCAAGAAGACATCGAACTGACCAAGCGAAGTGCGACGTCAATGATGCCGAAAGCATTGATGGATCAGTACACCAAGGAAGAGATCCTAGAACTGATGGCGTACCTCAAAGAAGCCGCCGAAAAGAAAGCGGCTGGCAACGAGTGAGTGCATGAAGCCAGGCGATGGCGGGCGTGGCTAGTTGTTGCTTGTTTAAGGTGAATGCAACTCACCACGCTCACAAGAGCGTGGTGTTGTCAATCATTGCGGCGACTTACTTTGTCGTCGAGAACTTGAAGATCGTCGTCGTTTCGTATTCGTCGCCTGGTTTGAGGGTTGTCGACGGAAAGTTAGGTTGATTGGGACTGTCCGGATAATGCTGCGTTTCCAAACAGAATCCGCCGCGATAGACATACTCCTTTCCAGACTTGCCAATCAATCTTCCATCGAGGAAATTGCCACAATAGAACTGGATCCCCGGTTCGGTGGTGCTGACTTCCATCACGCGTCCACTTTTGGGCTCAACGACACGCGCGGCCAGTGTTAGCTCGCCCGTTTGTCCGCCTTTATCTAGGACCCAGTTGTGGTCGTAACCACCGCCGAAACGAAGTTGTTCGTTGTCGGAGTTGATATCACGTCCGATCGCTTTGGCGGTCGTGAAATCAAAGGGGGTGCCTTGGACTGCCGGTGTCTTTCCGGTGGGGATCAAGGTTTCGTCGACAGGCGTGAAACGATTCGCATTGATCATCAGTTGATGATCCAAAATGTCGCCCTCGCCTTCCCCGGCAAGGTTAAAGTACGTGTGCTGGGTCAGATTCACCGGAGTTGCTTTGTCCGTCGTCGCGAAGTACTCCACCTTGATTTCGTTTTCGTCGGTCAATGTGTACGTGACCGAGCAACTGAGGTTACCCGGATAGCCTTCTTCTCCGTCTTTGGCGAGGTAGCTCAGCTTGACTGCATTTTTGCTTTCTTCGACTTGGATATCCCAGATGACCTTGTCGAAACCGATGATCCCACCGTGCAAGCTGTTCGGCGGATTATTGATCGGCAAGCTGTACTCTTCGCCGTCGATGGTGAATTTTCCTTTCGCGATCCGGTTGCCGTATCGTCCGACGACGGCCCCAAAATACGGTTTGTCGACGGCATTGGTGTAGGATCGAATGTCGTCGTAGCCGAGAGCGACGTCAGCAAGTTTGCCGTCTTTATCCGGGACGACAATGGACATGATGATCGCACCGTAATTGGTGACCTTGATCGACATGCCGTGCTCGTTGGTCAGCGAAACGATTTGGATGTCGCTTGCGGTTTTGACTTCGGCGGCAGTCGCCGCTTGAGTGCTCGCGTGGATAGCCAGCGCTCCAGCCGTCAGGGCGGCGATCGCAAGTGGGATTCTGAAGGAAAGCATTTGGGGGAGGCCTAAGAGGAGTGAATCAAGAAGGAATATCAACGCGTATTATATTAGGCAGACACGTTCGGCTGGAGGATTACTTTCATCGCTCCCTTTTCACCGTCATAAAGACGTTTGAACCACTGTGGTCCTTCGTCGAGCGTCGCTTTCGCGGTGATCAAAGGCTCGACCTTGATCGCACCTGAGTTCATCAATTCGATGCAGGCGGGATACTCGCCGCAGGAAGCACAGGTTCCGAGCACATTGAGTTCCCGGGTGACAATCGCTTGCAGCGGCATCTCGACTCGCGGGGCTAAGTTACCGACCAAGGTTACCGAGCCGCCTTTGCGGACTGATTCGACCGCGGTGTTGATCGTCGCGCTTGCGCCCACGACTTCCAGGGCAACGTCGGCACCACGGCCACCGGTCAATTTCTTGACTTCCTCGACGACATCGACCTCCTTTGCATTCAGGCCAACGTCGGCCCCCAAAGCCAATGCGGCATCTAAGCGATCTTGATCCAAATCGACTGCGATGACTTTTGCACATCCTGCTAGACGGATCGCTTGGATCGTTAACAATCCAATCATGCCACTGCCAACGACGACGGCGGTATCTCCCAGCACGACCGGAGTTCGATTGGCGGCATGGACGGCGACCGAGACCGCTTCGATCAATGCGGCGTGCTCAAACGGCATTTCGTCTGGTAAGCGGTAGCAGATGTGTTGTGGAACGGCGACCTTTTCGGCAAATGCTCCGTGTCGACGATACTCACCACAGGAGACGCCCAATACCATGCGGTTATCACAGAGGTTGATCTCACCTCGGCGGCAATGAAAACACTCCCCACAGGAAACGGTGGAGTCAAATGTGACATGATCGCCGACTTGAAAGTCGGTGACGTCACTGCCGACTTCCGTCACGACGCCCGCCGCTTCGTGTCCCATCACCAATGGTGGGATACGGCGTCCACTGCTGCCGTCATAGCCGTGGATGTCGCTGCCACAAATTCCGCAAGCACGGACTTGAACCAGCAAATCCTTGGGGCCCACCGTCGGATCCTCGACTTCGGTAACCTCAAGGTTCTTATATTCCGTCAGCAGCATCGCCTTCATGCGTCATTCATCCCGGTTTTCGAGTGCGAATTGGAGGGGGATTGGGTGAAAATATCCGCCGATAGCGTAGCCGATCGGGCGTCGGACGCAATGAGTTCTATCGCTGACGGCCTTCAAGCGTTACCCAAATAGAATCGCAATCACGACCGAAGTCGTGATCAGCGTTGCCCCGCCCAGTCGGGTGGCCATCGTACGCCGCGTCAAATCGGCCTCGCTGCCCCCGAACAGAATTGCCGTCACCCAGGCCAGTAAGACGCCCCAAATGCCGCGCATCGAGTACACCACATTGACACGTGCCGCATCGCCGAACGCCGATAACGCAAAAACAATGCAAATCGCCTGCATCGCGATGAGCATGCCGCCAAAGAACAGTGACCGACGGACCTGGGGATCGGCAAATAACGGACGCTGGATCCCTTTGAAGAACACGATCGTGTAAAGGCCAACGAACCAGAACATGATCGGCAAAAAACGCCCAGTGTCCCAATGTTCGGAAGAGCAGAATGTTTGGACCAGGACGTCGAAAATAGAAAACGAAAGGCTGGCCGCGAACGCACTCAGGATCGTGTACCAAAGTCGTGAACGTTTTCCTGATCCGGTCCATTGAACTAAGGCAATGCCAACCGTCGCTAGAATTGCGGCACCCCAAATTGTCAGCGGCAGTGTCTGGCCACCAATCACGGTGAGCAGCACGGCGACCAGTAAGACCTTGATCCCGAACAATGGCGCCGCGATCGACACGTCCCCGTAGTTGATCGCCGAAAACGTTCCAATCTGTCCCAAGATATAAAACACCGCGACAAGCGCCGGTTGCCAGATCAGGCCGGGCGTGACGACCAAGTCACTGGTGAACCAAAAGAACGAAAAGAGCACTGCGCCCCAGTAGTTCGCGACGATCGAAACCGTCCACGGATTTGCCCCCGCTAGTGTTGCTCGTTTCAGAAACAGCAAGCCACCGACAAACAGCAAACTGGCCAACAGTGGGAAAATTAAATGAAAGGAGTCGGCCAGCACGATGGATCGATGACGCTTGGAAAGGGGGGCGAACGGACGATCGAATTGTCACAGTGCGGCTAGTGCTCCGTTACCATCCGATATTCGGGTTAGCCGAATGGCGTCCACCACGGTGCTGATGCGATCATCGCCGTTAACTCTGCCAGCGCGATCAATCGCACCCAAGATGCCGTTCGGAACGACGCACTGACGAAGTTCGAATCACGAACCTAGATTCCACAAGCAATGAGCGACTTCGTCTAGCCCTATGCATTGGAATCACCCCAGCCGTTGATTGACAAGAGATCACTCGACAGAACTAGGTGGCAGAACCAAGTCGGCTATTCTTCTGGCTTTTCTTTAATCGGCTGGATAAACCAGTCTTCGTAATCAAACACCGGTGAGGGAGGCAACGGAGGTAACTCTTCACCGGTCAGTTTTTCGATCGACCAAAAGCAAGCACGCCCGACGCCATCGCCCCGCATCGTTGCATATTTCCGTAGTGCCGGCAGAGCCTTCTCGGCATTCATTCGCCCCAAACTGATCGCACACATGTGACGGACGTCGTGGAACTCGGGAATCAGTGCTTCCGTATCGGTCAGACGTTCAATCATCATGTCCACGAGGTCATCCACCGTTTCGCCTTCGTGAATGATGCCAAGTGACCAGCATGCCGCGCCTCGGGCACGTTCTCCCAGAGTCAAATTCCGCGGCACATACTGTCGCATCAGGTTTTCCGCTTCGCCGTAGTTCATTTCACCAAACGCCAAGAACAATTGTGCGAGCAGATAATGTGGCCCTGGCATGTCGGCGTTGTATTCATTGGACCGAAAACGATCGAAGATCTCTTGGGCGCGACCGAGCATTGCGCCAAGGTGTTGGCGATCGCCCAATCGTCGCAGTCCCCAACCGGCGGCGATCATCGTTTCGCCTCGCGGGTGACGGATCAAGTCGACCAGTCGATCACCGGCGGGACGATAATTCAAGCTGACCAAGACACGAGTGGCTTGTTCACAGCCGCGCCAATCGTCGCGATCGAGGACGCCCATCGTTTGTGAAATCACTTCGTCAGCCAACGAGTTTTCTTTGGCAAAGCGATACAACATGGACGCTGCCTTTCGGCGCAAGGTCGGATTCGCGTCCGACAATAAATGCGCCAGCGGAGCGACATCGGCACGCTCACCTTCCGCATGAAGGATGTCCGCCGATGCATCGCGAACGGCATAATCAGAATGGTGAACCGCATCACGCGCAACGGTTTTAACGATCTTCGGATCGACCGCAAGCAACCTGCGAAGCGCGGCCGCTTTGACAAATCCGTCCTCTGTTTCGGCAAGCTCTTGAAGCAACTTCTTCGCTTCGTTGTCTTCGTGTCGGGACAAAAGTGCGACGGCCAGCAACGGATCAAGACGACTGGTCGTCGAAGACGCTAAGTCTGACGCGTCGCCAACTAATCCCTCTCGATGCAGTTCGCCCAACGCCCGCGCCGCGCATAAACGAACGGTCACACGGCGGAGTGAATCTTTGGCAATCGCCTTGATGTCGTCTGAACTTTGAATGTCAACGATCGCAGCCAATCCTTCAATCGCTGTTCGAAGATCAACTTCACGTGCGGTTGCATCGTTCAACCGATTCGTCCAAGTATCCCGAAACGAATCATCTTTCCATTGAACTAATGCGGGTTCGACCAAACTACGAACCGGAGCCCCGTAGTCAGTCGCTTGCCGGACAAGAAATGGGATAAGACTTTTATCATTAAAGCGAATAACTGTCTTGATCGCAGACCGCCGAACCGATAGTGGCAACGATTTATCTTCGGTGAGTTCGACGATCGCCAGCAAAGCCTGATCGAGATCCGGCATGCCGCGTTGCTTAGCGATACCGATCGTATCGATCACGGTCCGCTGAAGCTGGGCATCGGAACGCTGCAATGCCTGTAGCCATAGTTTCAGTGGCTCCGGCGAAACCTCGATCAACCCTGGCGGGCTAACGAATTTCGGGGCTTCGTACATCACATAATCGACATCCAGAATCTGATCGGGACCTTTGTCCGTCCGTTCTTCAGTCCGTCCGTCGGCAACTGACACGTTGTCCGATCCGTCGGTAGATGTCTCTTGCGCATCGACGTTGAATGCCCCGGCCATCAAGCCGATCGCAGAGAGTACGATGAATCTCCAATTGGACTCGAGCACCGGTCGAATCCGCTTTCCCATGATGCGGTTTAGACGGGGCGTGTAAGTCGCCATACTTGGTATCCAAAAAGACAGAACATGATTGCAGATAAAATGCCAGCGAACCAAAACGCATCGGGTAGCAGATCGTAGGATTCGAAACCTGGCGAGTTAATGACCGATAAAGCCGCACAGGCTGGGTTTGTCGACAACGCGGCGTTGACGAAGTCGTAACCAAACGGGGCGTCACGTCCGAGCCAGACCAGTAACGGGGCGACGAAAATCGAGATCACGATGATGTACGTCACCGTTGTCGCGCTCGCCGTGGTCCGAAAGAAACTTCCCACGGCGGCGCTGACGGCAAGCGTGTAAATGACTGTCAGCAGCAAACAGAGTAATACCAACCGAACTTGGACGATCATCTGCGGCTGGATGTAGATCATCACCAAATAACCTGGCAGCGTGGCCAGAAGCACCAAAGTAAGCGTCCAGAGTACGCTGAGCAATTTTCCGCGGATGATCTTGCTCGCCGACAGCGGCGTTAAACGAAGCAACTCCCAACCGCTGCCATCACGTTCGCCGCTGATCAAGCCCGACGCCAAACTGGGTGTTAGTACGACGATCAGAATCACCTGCAAAACAACCATCAGGCCGCCGATCGTCTCGGTTCCCCAGGCGGTCACGCTGGTCGCCGCGGCAAAGGTGAGCGCGACCGACAACATGGCCGAAATCGCGACAAGTCGGAACAACCATTGAGACCGCCCGAAGCGACGACAGCGGAACTCCTTGACCATCACCGGATTTAAGTACCAGGGGATACCCGCTTTGCGACGCTGCGGATCGACGATGTACATCAACCGGCGAAGTACACGCTCGCCCGTACTCCGGTCATCGGTGATCACGCCTTGAGCCCGCGAACGGTCAAAGATCCGATAATTCAGCCGTGACAGTGTCCAGACCGCACAAACGAGACTGCTAATCGATGCAAAGACGACGAAACGCGGCCAAGTTGACTGGCCGATCAAACCTCGTTGACCAGGCGATGATTGTTGCATCAATTCGGTCAGGACCGGGATCGGCGAAACGCTTCTAAGGTAACCGGAGACGGTCCCAAGGATTCCCGCATCGCCGACAAAAAACGCAGCGGGAAGTAGCGTCAGCAACGCCGTAACGAAAATCGCAGTGTAGGTGATTCGTACGCCCGCATCGGCAGTGTGGACATAGCTACTGACCAACATCGCCAAGGTCACGTAATGAACGATCAACAGCACCAGCAGCAAATAAAAACGCAAGATACCGCTATAAAGATCGACGCCCCCCATCACATAGCACGCCGCCGCACCGGGCAGGCTGGCCATCAATACCAGCGCGGCGAACATCAAGATGCCTGCCAGTTTTCCGAGGTAAATCTTCAGTGGCGTGAGTGGCGAGTTCAGTAATAACGCCAGCGTACCGTCGTTCTTTTCGTTGACGATCGAAACCGCTGGAAATGCCGGGACCAAGAAAATCACACCGGCTAACAATCCGTAGCCGAACATGCGAAACACCTGAAGGGACTGTTTGCCACTTAGATCGACAGTCCCCGCACTCGGCCATCGCAAAAGAACCGCGACCATAAAAACAATCGTCAGTCCGAAAAGCACCGCGAAGGCCTTTCGCGAACGCAAGATTCCCAAGAACTCGCGTTTCGCGACCGGGTTGGATGCGGAATCTGCCGTCGTTTGGGCGTGTCCGGAACTAGATTGAGGGATTGCTTCTGTAGCCATTGGTTACGCTTCCACCTTCGCCGCATCGGCGTCGTTGCCCTGACCGGCAACCGATAGAAAGGCGTCTTCCAGGTCCGTCGGAACTTCACGAAATTGCGATACCACTTGCCCTTGCTCGATCAAGTGAGCTAATAGCGGGGCGAGTTCCGCATCGGTCTTGCTGGTCGAGAAGCGAACAATTCCCTCGGCATGAGCCGCTTCGGCCGTCGTCTCGCCCGATGTACTTTCGAGCCAACGGTTGGTCACCGAAGTCGCTTGGTCAACTTTTTCGGCATTGACGAGCTGGACTTCCATTGTCCGTCGCTGTTTGATGTCAAGCATGATTTCGTCAACCGTCCCGAAGGCACGTAGTTTGCCTTTGGTGATCATCGCGACGATATCACAGACTCGGGCTAGTTCCGGCAAAATATGGCTGGTAACGATAAGCGTCTTTCCCATTTCAGCCAGACGCAGAAGCATGATGCGCATGTCGATTCGAGCTTGCGGATCCAATCCGTTGGCCGGCTCGTCGAGAATTAAGACTTCCGGATCGTGCATCAAAGTTCTGGCAATCGCGACGCGTTGTTGCATCCCGCGACTGAGTGCGTCGACAAATAAATCTTTCATGTAGGTCGCACCGGCAATCTCCAGTACTTCGTCGATGCGTTTCATACGCGGACGGCGACCGATACCATACGCGGCGCCGAAAAAGTCGAGGTACTCGCCGACACGCATATTGTTGTACTTGCCAAAATCATCAGGCATGTAGCCGACGAGGCGTTTAATTTTACGGGCTTCGGTCACACAATCGGCCCCGGCGATTCGTGCCGATCCACTGGTCGGCCGGGCCAAGCCGACAAGGATGCGAATCGTGGTGGTCTTCCCCGCCCCATTGGGACCGATAAAGCCAAGAATCTGCCCGCGCGAGACCTGAATGGAAAGCGAATCGAGCGCCGTAAATTCGTCGTAGCGTTTTGTCAGTTCGTGTGTTTGAACGACGGGTTCGTCTGAAAGAGAAGGCTTTGTCACGGATGCTGTCGAAAGGCGGTAAGGAAGGGGCCCTAGATGGAAATTGCAAGTGTTGCACGAAAACTTGCTCTATCGCACCACGCCCTCGGCATCGATCGTCAGTTGATCGATTTGCCAAGTTTTATTGGTGTTGTCTGATTCAAGAATGATGGGGGCTAGGCCCTCGGGGAAATCTTGCGAGTTTGGCGACTCGCTTCCCGGGGTCGCGCGACGGCTTTGCTGTGGAGACGGTGCAATGGAGGAATCATCGCCCGGATCCGTCGGTGCACCGACAGACACAGTCAAAACCAAGCCCCCGTGTTGATCGGTTTCCAGCACCGAAGGATCATCGATCGTAAAGCGAACCGTTCCCGTCGGGCTGTTTTCCTCGAACACCGTGGACGATTGGTCGCCATGAATCGCTTTGATCGTCACTAGGCGTTCGGGGGCCGAGATGCGAAGTGTGACGTTAACACGCTCCAAATCGACTTGCCCGATCGCAGTGGGAAAACGAAACAAAAGATCGGTTTCAGTTGACTTCGTCACATCGGTCAGCCACTTCCCACTGCGAGGATTGAAGAGTGCTGAGATCCCACGATATTTGGCAAACGAATCGATCTCGATAAACGTCGATGGGATTCGGATGCGAGCCCCCGATTGTGGCGGAACGATCTTCACGGGGACCGAGACGAGTGCCGTTCCCGTGCGAACGAATGATTCGGAGATGCCCAGACCAATGTCTGTCGGGTCGGTCCAGTACAACAACTGAGTCCCGTTGGCTAAGAAACTTTGCTCTGCATCGGCGAACAGTTCTCGAAGTACTTCTTGTCGTTTTGATTGGGTGTCATCCATCAATGTTGCCGAAACGAATTGTCCGTCCGTCAAACTATCTTCGGCCCGAATTCGCACTTCGATCCTGTCGTCGTTGACCGATGACGTTGCGGCTGTATTGGCTGCTGGAAACGAGGCAAGAAAGGGATCTTCGATCGTTGCCGTCGCTGAGTTTGGAAAGCTGCCGAGGAATCCTGCTTCGTCAAAAGTACCGACGAGCGGATGAACCAATGACGCCGAATCGGAACCATTTTCTGTCGACTGGACGAACGCGGTCGAATCAGAAAACCAGTTTTCAACGGTACCGGGCGGCTGATCCGGTTGGATCCAGCGACTCGATCCGTTATCAAGCCACTGCGCTCGCTTGGTGCGGTTGCCGGACCAGTCGAGAGGTTGAACAAACGTGTTTGGGGCGGACGACAATTCAATCGGTATTTCCTCTTGGCAATAGACCGCGAAAGTCGATTGGATGTCTGCTTCGTTGGTCGCGTCGTTAAGCACAACTAGTTGTGCCGAAGCTATGGTTGTCGGAATCGATCCCGAGTTCATCTTGCCAATCCATAACATCGCCGTACTAGAAATGATTGCGACCACGGGAACCAACAGCGCGAGTCGCTCAAGCCGTTGTTGACGCATCCACCAAAGTCCACCGAGGGCGATCAAGATGGTGTTGGAAACCATCAATAATGCCGCAATGCCTCGGCTCGGGATTTGATAGCCGATTTGGTCGTTGACCACGGGGACCATCGCCGTGACCGAATCGATTGGTTTTGCACGAGGCTCGAACAAACGACGCGAGATTTGCCCCAGTCCGATCGACGCTCGACCTTCAGGAAGCATCCAGCCCTCGATTCCCAGCGTGGTAAACAAAACTTCGCCGTCACCGACCGGTTGCCAAAACGCCGCGGGCCAACCGTCGATCTGGCAACTGATATCGTCGGATTCAGTCAAGACCCGCACGAAGTCAACCGGACGTTCAGATTCCCATGATTCACTCGTGAAGTTTGACGAGTAAACAACGTCCGAGGTTTCGAGCTTGAATTGATTCAGTTGTGTCGCATCGGCGATATCGTAAACGGCATCATCACCAAGTAGTTCGCGGACAATTCCCGAATCGGTGCGATCAAGCATGATCCATAAGCGACCTCCGCGACGGAGCCAACGGCGAATCGTGCCGACGCCTGCGGTGTCGTTTGAAAGTGAATTGCCGGCGATCACAATCTGATCGAGCTGGTCGAGGCCGCCATGGGTATCGGGAAGCAGGTTCGCTGCGAATGCGATGTTGGGTAATTCCATCGATTGTTGGATCGCAGTCGAACGACCGACATTGATGAAACTCATCAGAGCCTGTAAACGGTCGACTTGGCGTCCGGTAAAGTCAATCTCCGCCGCGTCAGAAATGACGCCTGTATTGATCTCCATTTCAGTCAACAACAGCGATCGCTCGACGATGGCCGAGTCTGTCCAATCGGGCCGCAGCGACTCGCCATCGGGGCCTTCTTCCAGCGACATCGTTGTCAGTGGGATGTTGACCCGTTCTGGATCTTGCTGAGGCGGTATCAGCACAGGCAACCAAGTTTTCCGGCGTGACTTGGCCGGAAGCCAAAACTTCGACGAGAATTGGACTTCTGGGTCTCCATCGATGTAGACCGAAACAGTCTCCGTCTTCTCTTCGTCGGTTCGGTTGACGCCGACGACACTCAGTGGCGTCCAACGATTCCCCGAAGCTCGTTGCACGATTGATGGTGCGATCGTGACTGACGTACCCTGCGGCCGAGGCTTCTCGTCATCAGTCGCTGGCATACTCGGCCGAGAGTCCCCTTGCCCGCCGTCTTGCGCGTCGGTTTGAGCGAAACAAACCGTCGAGAACAGACCTGCGCTTCCCGACAAGCAAACAAACGCAGCAATGCAAATCAACAGCGGTCGCGGCGCGAGAGGTCGAAACGGGGTTAGGGACATAAGTCAGGATCAATCCGGGGCTGCGGACGGTGACTGCAGGCAAATGCCTCAGTCAAAGGAGGCGAAGCAAGATCCTAACGGTGTTTAACGGTAATTAAAACTGTCTAACACCCAGTTCAAGGTGATTTTAGGTTCAGTCGATTTGTGAACGCCAGAGTTTGTCCCGGTTAGCCAAATAAACCAGGGCCCATCAACCAATTCGAGGCTTCGAAATCGACGATTCCGCTTGTTTCTTCCGACGAACGGAGTTTTCCCCGATCAATGGAAGCTGGTCAGATTCGTTCGTTCGCGACCTATGGGTTTACCTCTCGATGGCCCCAATACCACCCCTCTGTCGATGGCGTATAATTCGGGCCCAATGCGATGGTGAGATCTAGCAATCGAAGCCAACTTTGACATTCTTTCCGCAGCGCGATCATAGATGCCGCGCTCGGTTGCATTGGTTTCGCTACTGTGTCGCTTGAGGAGTGTTCGGTCAATGAAAGGCGTTTTGTATCCGGTTCGATCGCACGTCCATTCACTCGTGTCGACGATTCACGCACTCGGCGGCTGCCAATTGCGTTTACCTCAAGCGATATCGTGTTTGCCTTCTGTGACACTGAGGGTCGTTGGAATCGTCACGTTGGCCATGGGGGCTCATGCTCTTCCCGCCAGAGCTCAGGAAATGAACCTGGTCGCATCGCCACCGACGGATTCAACCATTGCGATCATCGGAGCAAAGTTGATTGACGGACGAGGCGGCCCCCCTGCAAACGATGCTTGTATCGTGATTCGTGGCGACCGAATCGCCGATGTCGGCAAGCGAACCGAGATCACGATTCCCGATGGAGCGACGGTGATCGATGCGGCCGGTAAAACTGTATTGCCAGGATTCTTTGATACCCACTTTCACTCTCGCCATTCCGTTGAGCAGCCAATCAAGTATGAACTGCATCATGGAATCACCTCGTTTCGTGATCCGGGCCATCCGTTTAAGTATTACGAAACTCTACTTTCCAGCAACGCACTGATCCCGCGAGTGTTCCTGTGCGGCGGCCATCTCGACGCACCGCCGGCGGTTTGGCCTGATCAAGCCGAAGTCATCACCTCCAACGCCGAAGCCAAACAAGCGGTAGCCAGCCACGTTGCCAATGGAGCTTCTGCGATCAAGGTTTACTTTCGATTACCGCTCGAGCAAATTCGCGCCACCTGCAACGCTGCGCAACAGCGAAACATTCCCGTGACCGCGCACCTTGAACTCGTCGACGCCGACGATGCCATCAAAGCCGGAGTGATTGGAGTCGAACACATCACAAGTTTTGGAACCGCGATTGCTTCTGATGATCTATCCGAACGATTTAAATCCATCGTCAGCGAGGACTCGGCGGCTAGAAGGGAGTGGCGATTTCGTTTGTGGGCTCAAGTGCAAATCGAGAACAATCCCAAGGTTGACGATTTGATCGATCTCATTGTCAAACGTGAGGTCTTTGTATCGCCGACGCTAGCGATTTTTGAACGACGGCAGGGTGAGAAGGATGCGACGGAAACAGAAGTGACGGCATTTAAAAACATGATGGCTTTCTTCAAGCGTTGTTATCAAGCGGGCGCGAAAGTTGTTGTTGGGTCACATACCGCGGCACCCTATGCAAGCCGGGGAAAAGCATTTCTGCGTGAAGCGGAGTTGATGGTGCAGGCCGGCATGGAGCCGATCGATGTCCTGACCGCAGCAACAAAGAATGGCGCTGAATTCTTTGGTGTCGGCGATCGACTTGGCACGATAGAGACTGGAAAGCTGGCCGACTTGGTTATCGTCGACGGCGATCCGACTGGGGCGATCAAGGCCATCGACCGCATTGTTGACGTCATGATCAACGGACAATGGGTGCCTGGATTGCCAAACTCCGTTTCGCAACAATGATGGGGGAGGACGCACGCGATCTTGTCCCGTTCGTTCATACGATCAGCGACAATGGCAATTCAAAACATCGATCGTGGTTTCGATTCTTGTGCTTCGTCAACCTTTGCAATCAGGATTAGCCGATTGCGTGAAGCTTTTTTTGCTGATTTTGCCGAGCGGATGCAGCGATGTACAAATACGAATCAGGACTAATAAGGAACACGCGCTCAACGGTCCACTCGTAAGACGCCAACGATTGAAAGGCTTTCAGGTTTTTTAGAACGAACGAAAGAGAGTCTGTTCCGTTACGACCGGAAGTGGCCAGAGAGTTGTGCCTCAAAAGCAAAACGCCTAGTCACTTCAATGACTAGGCGTTCGCAGGTTTCATCAAACGAAATGTTCGACGGGGCGATCAGTCGCGAACAATCACGCGACCGTGCTTGGTGATCACGATGTCGACACAGGTTCCGCAGCAAGCGAACTTGTAGGTCAAGATCTTGCGACCGAGGAAACCGCGGCGGCATCCGACGTAGCATGGTGTTTGGCCTGCACACTCAGCCGGGACACAAACCGAAACGGGGTATTTGCAGCACGTGACAGGGTCGGTCACGCAGAACGAAACTTTGACCGGAGGTGCTGGGCAGCAGACCGGTGCCGGCTCGCAGCAAGGTGTTGGCGCGGGGTCGCAGCAGCCAGCATTGGCAGCGGCGGGAGCAAGAGTCGACAAGCACAGTGCGGCGACAGCTACGAAAAAGGGAACACTTTTCATCTGGAATTCCTTGCAATTTGAAGGTTGCAAAAACAGGTGCCAATTGAGGTGCCATGCAGAAAACAACCTGGGCACCGTTACAGATGGTTAAGCTTCGCCTAGCCGCAAAAACTACGCAAGTCCCCTAAAACGACACAATTGGGGAACTTCCGTTGCAGTTTCGATCGATTTTGACGCTTGGATAGCGATCACGCCCGAATCGACGGCGACCGTTGCAGATGGCGGCCACTCATCGAAGTCACTTTTTTGTTTCCGTGTCCAAGCGGATAGTGAGAATCGTTGCGGTGAGCAAACGGGAGGCGTTGGCTACGTACGGTGTTGACAACAGACGCACTGACCTCGCGCTTGCCGTGCTTGTGTTGGTACCAAGGTTCGATGAGATGTACTAACAGCCACCGTAGTTTGTACGCAACCGACACATGACCGAGTTTGAATGTCCCCAGCGATCGCTTCGGACGTTGCGTCGACTCGTCTTGATCGATGCGTCGGTGTGAGATCGAACGTCAACCTTTTGTGCTTCGTTACTAACGGCGTGTTGCTTCGCCCATCATGCTCCAAGGTGACTGTAACTTAGAACTTCGCTCCCACTAGCGTCTCGGTGCGTTTGAACGTTCGATAGGTGTTGGCGTTGGTCAACGCAGTGCAAGCGTGACCACGACCACTCGGTTAAACCTGAAGTCGAATCGAAGCAAGATAATCGATGTGATCATGAAGCCTCATTCCGAACGCGGGCAACTTTAAAGTTGGTCGACAACAGTTGTCGGAGAGGCTCGGATCACGGCCTTATCGCTTAGTTAGTGATGAAGTATCGCAACTGGGGCACAAAGATTTGAATGTCGGGATGGGAGCGCATACACTCGCCTTGTCCCCTACGCTTTATCTTTAACGTTCTGTCGTTCCCGCCCGCTGATGTCCAAAGGTGAATCCATGAAGTGTCTTATTCCATTTGTCTCTCGTTATGCCGCTGTATTGTTGACCTCTGTTACCATCACTGTGGTTGGGTGTGGAACGGAGACAACGGAAACGGTGGAAGAAAACGAACTGGCAAGTTATTTGGACGAGCATCCCGAACTAGCAGAGACGGTCGAAGACGACACCGATCCTGCCGAAAACAATGAGTGATTGATTCCATCGTGAACGGGAGCGTTGTTGGTAGCACTCCCGATCATCGTTGACTCCCTATTCCCGAATATTTTTGATGAACCGTACGGAAAGCGATTGTCTGAGCTCGCGAGCCTTGGGCTCCGTCGACAACGCCAGCTGAATGCAAGGCGAGCTACGGCGAGCGTCATTGGCAGACGAGCCAGGCGGAATCCGTTTTCGAATCGGTTTTAATGCCGTTGCAATAACCGCACATTGTCTGCCGAATAGGCCGACCTCGTGTGCATCGAGCATCCAGACATAGTTGATTCGTTTTTCATGTTTGTTCTAGGACGCACTTTTATCGGGGACCGTTAATGAGAGTCGATACATTTAATCGCCGAGCAGGATTCACGCTTGTCGAGTTATTGGTCGTGATTGCGATCATCGGAATTTTGGTAGGACTGTTGCTTCCCGCCGTTCAAGCGGCGCGCGAGGCAGCCCGCAGGATGAGTTGCAGCAACAATTTCAAACAGCTTGGCCTTGCGCTGCACAACTACCATTCCGCGTACAAAATGCTGCCCAAACATATGGGTGGTACGTTTCAAAAGGTGGGTAGTACCGCGGTTAATCGGAGTCCAGGGCCGACGCCCCAAGCTGCATCGGGAACAAACCGAAATGAGCTCAGTGGCTTGGTTGGCCTGACAGCTTATTTTGAGCAGCAGGGGCTATGGGACATGATTAGTAACGTGTTCGAAGTCCAATCCGGAACCAATTCGGGGACCTATTTTGCCGCGATGGGGCCAGACACAAACATGATTCTCTCCAATCATGCGGCCAACCAATATGACCCTTGGATGACCGAGATCCCAATGCTCCGCTGTCCGTCCGATCCGGGGGCCGGCTTGCCGGCGTCAGGCCGAACGAACTATGCGTTTTGTCTCGGTGACGCGCCGCGACAAACCAACGTCGGGCCAGAGAATCAGCTTGGTGTCATCAACACAGCCCGTTCAGAGCGAACGCAAGCATCCTGCCGAGGCGTGTTTGTTCCTCGTCGGTTTGTCAAGTTTCGCGATGTACTCGATGGATTGTCCAACTCGATCATGATGGGAGAAATCAAGACGGATCTTGGCGATCGAGATATCCGAACGTTCATCGCCCGTAGCGGAGGGAATCTTCGCATCAACCCGGATTTCGCTAGCTCGATGATCGACCCAGAACGTCCACGCTATTGGCTTCCCGGAACCGCGGAAGCGTCCGCTCGCGCCGACAATCGTCGCGGTTACAAATGGGCCTCTGGTCGCGCCGCTTACACCGGATTCCATACGATACTTCCGCCGAACCGTCAATGCGCATCACACCAGAACGGTGACTTGTCTGCCGAATCCGTTTTGACAGCGTCCAGCAATCACCAAGGTGGCGTTCATGTTCTGTTTACAGACGGTGCGGTTGTGTTCATGACCGATTCCATCGAAGCCGGACAAAGCAATCATGCTACCGTACGGATCGCCGGAACTTCAGCCGAACCTACACATTCAACCGTGCCGGGTTCACAGAGTCCTTTCGGTTTGTGGGGAGCCTTGGGAACGCGTGCAAGTCGCGAAGTGATCGACGAAAGTTTCTAGTGTCTGATGACATCTGCGGTTTAGACAAGCCGAATAGCACTAGCCACGGTTTTCATGCAATCACCGGGGCAAACGCCTGACGGCTGATCGGCCGAACCCAAACGTTGGGTCTCAATGGAGCACTCGTCGAATGTCTTCGGTTGCTTGAGAACCATAAGAAAAGCCCAGTGGAATCCGAGATGGCTTCCCTGGGCTTCTCTATTGAACTCGCGCGGCATCCGATCGAAGTGATCTTCGCCTTTCCGAAAATGCCATACTCAGTTCTCACCACCGTCGTGCGGCGACGACATATGCTTGGCGATATAGGCGGGCTCGCCAATGCGTTCGAGAAGATCCAGTTGCAACTCCAGCCAACCGATGTGTTCTTCTTCATCGATTGCGATGTCTTCAAACAAGCGTTTGGTTCCGATATCGGAATCCTCCGACGCCTGATGAGCTGCCTTGGTGTAAAACTTCACCGCTTGTTGCTCGTCTGCAAGATCGGTTTCGAAAAGTTCTTTTAGCGACTTCGCCCGTTGCGGCGGTTGATCGAATTCCATCTTTGGGTCGCCCTTGAGGAACATGATCCGCTCAAGAAATCTATCGGAATGCCCAAGTTCCTCCCTCATTTCATCCTTCATCTGCAGAGCGAGCAAGTCGAGCCCCCAGTCGTTGAGGACACTGGCATGCAACTGATATTGGTGAGAAGCGGTCAGTTCCATCGCCAACCCTTTTTGCAGGTTTTCTAAAGATCGTGCCGATGCCATCTTCGATTCTCCTTTGAGATGTAATTGATGCTGCGCTCGTTGCAGCGGTTCTACAAAATTGTATGTCGACTGTTTCAGTGATTGTGCCCGCTCCAATTCACGGATCGTCGGGTATTCGATCGCGACGTTTCTGTCCGCCCGCACAAAAGTTGTCCGAAGGACACGGGGTATCCAATAATTGTCGACACCTTGTGAAATGACGAGGTGTTGTCGCAGACCGACAGTTCGAACGACAGTTGCCGATTCAGCTTTCAGCTGGAAGGAACCGTCCTTCGATGCAATCCATCAGCCCTTGCAAATGTGGCTCGGCGATCTGGTAATAGACTCTTCGCCCTTCGCGTTCGCTGACCAAAAAACCGCAACGTTGTAGCAATCGGAGATGGTCCGACGCGACGTTGTCCTGGATCTCGCAATCGGCGGCCAATTCGCCAACGGTGTAGCGGCCGAACAGCAATAGCTGCACGATCCGCAAGCGAACCGGATGCGCTAGTGTTTTCAAGCACTCCGCCGCCTGTGCAAAATCACGAACCGTTCCACGCGGCTTACTTGCTTTCGCATCGTTTTTCTTGCTTTTTGTTGCCATCGTTGCCTCGTTTCTTTTACTATATCTTAATATATCGGAATGTCGCGATATGTCAATGGGTTTTGTGCCCGGTTCCTGCGTAGACAGCGGACGCGACCGGGACGGATGCGACCGGGATACGAGAAACGCACGGCGAACTTGACGTGTCAGCGTCGCCAGGGCCGGGAACCACCGGGCCAATGGCTAGCGACTGGAGAACAGACATTGCCCTGCGTTGGTTTCTTGATCCCTTATTCGTCCTAGCTTGTGTTTCTGAATCAACCGCGCTCGTGATGAGCTCGTGATGATCCGCAGCGATGCATGTATCGTTGGTACTTGGTTCCGATTCGATTGAAGGACTAGCGCGGATTGGCGTCAGCCGCGGTTTCCGTGCGATCACCGGGGCTGACACCCGTCGGCTGATGAGTCGAACCCGAGCATAGGGTCGAGCCGGAGCATTAGCGTGCTTCCCGTTCCTCGAAACGCTTCTTTTCATCAAGCAGACGCTGGACAACTTCGGGGCGTTCTGCCGCGATATCGACGGTTTCACCGAGATCGTTAATCAGGTCATAAAGTTGAGGCTGATCGAGCACCGTTCTCGGTTGACGACGTCGGGAAATCGGATCGGCAGGAGGGACAATGGTCGTGTGAATTTTGTATCGGCCGGATCGGAATGCGGTCGTGTGGTATGCCCAGGAACTTCTGGGGCTTGGCTGTCCATCGAGCAATGTTGGGGATAGGTCTTTCGAATCGTATCCGGGCTTTTTGCTCGGTTGGTCACCTCCGACGAGATTCGCGAACGTCGCATACAGATCCAAATTCGCAGCAATCCCGTCAATGGTCGCCGGTCGAATTGTCTCGGGCCACGAAAAAATTGCTGGAACTCGCAATCCGCCTTCCCACGTTGTGCCTTTTTCACCGCGCAGCGGGGCCGCGGTACCTCCGTGAGGGCCGAACACTGTCCAGGGGCCGTTGTCGCTGGTGAAGACCACTAACGTCTTTTCACGTAGGTTGAGCGCGGCGAGTGTCTTCATCAATTCACCGACAGACCAGTCAATCTCTTCGACAACGTCACCAAACCGACCGCCCGCACTTTTTCCTTGAAATTCTGGAGAGGCGAACACGGGTGCGTGCGGCATATTGTGGGCAAGATAGACAAAGAAAGGTTCGTCGCGATGGCTCTGAATCCACCGAATGGATTCGGCGGTGTAGCGCTGGGTGAACAACTCTTGGTTTGCCGGAAACTCGATCACCTCGCGGCCTCGAATCAGTGGAACCGGGAAAGTGTACTTATCGCACCGATCAAATAAATCACGCGTTTGCTTTTGTCCCTTTGGTGCGGGGACGTCATTGCTGCCGGGGGTCCCAAGATGATCGTCAAATCCACATTCGAGCGGATGCATCGGGTGCTGGGTGAAGTCTTTCGGATAGCCGGCTAAGTGCCATTTTCCAAACATCGCGGTCGCATAACCCGCCCGTTTGAACATCGCGGGGAGCAACGCCTGCGGGTCATCGCGAAGTCCATCCACACGGTTGGGGATGAAGTTGGGATGGCGTCCGCTCATCAGTCCTTTACGGCTGGGGACACAGTAGGATCCAGATGAGTAGAAACTAGTCCAGCGCTGCCCAGAAGAGGCCAAACGATCCAGATGCGGAGTTTTGATCTTCGCGTTGCCGTAGCAACCCAAGTCGCCATATCCAAGGTCGTCGACAAAGATCAACACCACATTTGGACGTAGTGGTTCGGCCCAGAGGTTCGTTGCGGTGGGCCCGTCGCAAGCGAATCCAATCATCAGCATCGTTGTCAAAAGCAGCAATCGCATTTTTGTCCCCCGTCATGAGATGCCCGATAAAAACGGTCGCATTGTAGACGATTCGTCGGGACCATTCGCGGTGACCCAAGAAGGGATTCAAGCCGCGCGATCGATTACACCTGAGGTCTTAGCGGCAACGACGGATCCGCGAAAGAATGTTTTTAGGCGTCGAGCATCGCGACGGTCGTCCAAACGAAGCACGACGTGATCGTGTCTGCGTATGGCTCGCGTTCTACTTCCGATCGCACCACCTCAGATCGTTGAGGAGAGACCTGAGGTGGGAAGACGGGGAGCGCTTACCAGCGTAGGCCGAATTGCTCGCCACCGGTTTCACGGTTGTTGCCGCCCTTTAGCGGGCCGGCGTGTTGCGGTTTGACCGCGACGTCGCGCTGCGGCTCGTCCACTTCTTCGACAACCGGCTTGCTGTCTTCGGCGGGCGTGTTAGCAGCCTTCATTGACAAGCCGATTTTTTGCGAAGCACGATCGAACGACAAAACCTTGACATCGACTTCCTGTCCTTCGCTGACGAACGCGTCGACTTTGGAAACACGATGGTTTGCCAGTTCGCTGACGTGTACCAAACCCTCGATCCCTGGTGCGAGGCGGACGAAGCAGCCGAAGGAAGCAATTCGAGTGATCGTACCTTTGTGAACGCTTCCGAGTGCGTATTCTGCTTCGGCGGCATCCCAAGGATTCTCGAGCATGTCCCGGTAGGAAAGGCTGAGCTTACCGGTTTCTTTATCGACGGAATCAATTTTGACTTTGACTTTCTGGCCGACCTCCAGCACTTCACCGGGATGTTTGATACGGTCCCAGCTTAGTTTGCTGACGTGCACCAGTCCTTCGAGTGCACCGAGGTCGACGAATGCGCCGAAGTCCTTGATTGTCCTTACGACACCTTCGACAACATCACCGGGTTCGATCTTCTGGAGTTGCTCGGCGCGTTTGGCCTCGCGTTCTCGTTCCAAGATCGCACGTCGGCTGATCACCAAATTACCACGCCGTTCGTTTGCTTCGGTCACTAGGCAAACGAACTTCTGATCGACAAACTCGCTGGCATCCTCCACCCGGTATTCGGCGATCTGGCTGATCGGCATGAACGCGCGAACGCCACCGACCTTGCACTCCAAGCCACCGGTGTTGTGTCCCGTGACGACGGCTTCGATAACGGCGCCTTCTTCCAAGTCGCTCCAGTCGGCGACATCGATCGTTGACCCCGGAAGCGAACACATGTAAAGGCCATCTTGCCGACTGAAACCACGGACCAGGACTTCGATCGAAGATCCGATTTGTGGTTCCGCTTCGGTGAATTGTTCGAACGGCACGACGCCTTCGTCGGGGCCGCCGAGCGAAAGGTAGACGCTATCTTGATGAATCTTCAAAACCTGTGCCGATATCCGCGAGCCATCGGCCAGCGGTTCTTTGCGGTCAGGCATTCCGGCGCTGCCGCCCAGCATCGCGTCGACATCGGCGGACGCCAGTTCGGCTTCGAATTCGGCCAGTAAGTCGTCGGAGAGTTCACCGCGTACCGATGGCACGTCAACCCGTGACGGTTTCTTAGCCACCGAAGCAGCCGGTGACTGCCCCTCTTTCTCACCGTGCAGTCGTGGCCGCGGCGCCTTTTTCTTTTTTCCAGCCTTGGCCGATTTTGCTTCCGCTTTTTCGAGTTGTTCCGTCGAAACCGAAGGCGACGCGGGCTTGGCGACGCCCAGGCCGCGGGCGGCCAATGGTCCCGCTCCGGCAGGCTGGGGCGGTTTCGAGGCTGGCTTCGGCGTCGATTCCGTGGTGGCGGGCGCGTCGGAAGACGTCTGGCCCGCAGAATTGTCTTGGGCCGCGGAACTTTCTGCCGACGAAACGGCGGGGTCGCTGACGGATTCTGGTGCCTCGGTGGATTGGGCACCCGGTTGAGATTCGTTACTCATCAATGAGCTGGCGATTTGGACGTGGGAAAGGACCGCGAGACGGACTCGCTGAAGGTAGAGATGCTTGGTCGATCGCAGAACGCGACCTCCCGGCTTTGGTTGGCCCCGTCTGGCTTTGGTTGGCCCCGTAGTCTAGCAACCGAAAGCCAATCTCGGTAGTCTGCGCCCGATTTCGCAGAACCCTACATCCCGAACAGAATATCGGCCCCTGCTGATTCGCCACATTCTTTCCGAGAGTTTCGCTCGATGCCCGAGTTTTCCGATTTTGCCCATTCACTCCGCGACTCCTTCTCGATGGAACTGGTTTCAGCAATTGAGTCTGCTCCGGTACCGTCGCTTGGTGAAGGAACGATTCACAAACCTCTTCTCCCGCTCCTTTCGGTCGGCGTCGGAGATCATTTAATTGATGTTGCCGCATCCCGACAAATGGAATGCATGAGCGGATTGTGGCTAGTCGCCGGTGACATTCACCGCAGCCATTCGATCAGCCAGGACTTGCCCAGTCGTGAGGGCAGCTTCTTGCACGGCATCATGCACCGCCGTGAAGGTGACTACGGCAATAGTAAGTACTGGTTTCGCAAAGTCGGCCAGCATCCGACCTTAGAACAAATCGAAATCGAAACGGGAGGACGCTATTGTGACCCTTATGACTTCATCGATCACTGCGAACAGGCAGCTCGGTCCGGCCGCAAGGAGCAGATCCAAGCTTGCGAAGAAGACCAGTGGATCGAATGGCAATCGCTGATGCTGTGGCTGTGCGGATAGTGCTTAGTCAACATCTGCGATCACGAGTAGCCGGATGGCGTTAGCCGCGATTACCGTCCATTCACCAGGGCGAACGCGCGACGAATGACCGACCACTCTTTAGCGAAGTTGCAAGAAACTGCCGTCGGTTTAACTCGATCCGCTAGAAAAGAAATCAACGCCAAAGATGACCAAACGCAGCGTTTTGAAGGGGGGCCGTCCGTCTTCGTCTTTTTCGCGTTACGTCTTAAAGCCTGTTGATTTTCTATCGTTGCCCTTCACTCCTTGAAGTTAGCGTTCTCTTCCGTGGGTATTGCGGAGTGGAAGGCAACTTTGTGACAGATCAACTCTGAAAATCAACAGGTCGCTATGAATTGCTGACCGAGCGAAACGGATCTACTTCAGCGACCGTACTTTTCCAACTTGATGTTGTCGTAGTCGACTTCACCAGTCGCGCCGAATAGTCCTATTCGCAAGATCGCTTCGTGGGTGGTGAGAGGGACACGCAACAATCGACTGTGGGAACGCCAATCGCGTGTACCGCGGAATGGTCCCAGCCAAAACGTCCCCAAATCTTTTCGGATTTCGTCATAGAACGTGATTGCAATTGCGGGCATCCCATCGCTGGTTGGACCTTTCTCGATTCCTTCAGTTCGCACCGAACCACTCAAGCGAATTTGAGACACTTCGCTCCCGTCGATCGCGATGCCTTGCAAAAGGTGTGAATTGCGTCCCGGCGTTTCGTTGTGGAACCGCACGTAGCGTTCTCCGGAAGGGGCGGGGTCACTACTATGCCCTTTGATTAACGTGACTTGGCGACCGTAGTACCAACCGGGGACGACATCATCGGAGTCGAGTTGGTCGCCTTCGGGGACAAGTTCGAAGTCACCGTTGATTGCGACTGGGTTGGTCGCATCGGGTTTGACTTGTCGCCCATCCTCAGCCTCGCCGGTCATCGGTACGAACAGCGTCGGACGCAACGCCTCACGGACCAGTTTGCCGTCTTTTTTAATTAGCCGATACAAAGTTTGTTGATAGCGCTCACCCACAGGGATGACCATCACCCCGCCTTCACGGAGTTGGTCGACCAGTGGTTGAGGCACCGATTCCGGGCTGCACGTGACAATGATCTTGTCGAACGGTGCCGCATCAGGCCACCCTAGAAAGCCATCCCCGACGCGCGTGGAAACATTTTCATAATCCAATCGTGCGAGCGTATCGGCGGCGCGCTCACCCAGTTCTCGGACGATTTCGATCGAGTAGACATGCTCGACCAAAGGGCTCAAAACCGCCGCTTGATAGCCGCTGCCGGTACCGATTTCCAAGACCTTGTCACTAGGTTCGGGGCTGAGAGCTTCGGTCATTAACCCGACAATGAAAGGGCTGCTGATCGTTTGGGAGTACCCAATCGGTAGCGCCATGTCGTAATACGCGCGGTTGAGTTGACTGCGGGGCACAAACTCATGTCGCGGAGTTTCGCGAAGGGCGTCTAAGACACGGGTGTCTTCCACGCCGGCGGTCGCCACGCGTTCGGCGACCAAGCGTTCACGAGCTTGTTGGTAGGGATCGGTCGCCATCGTGGTTGCGGCAAAGATGGCGAGCAGCAAGATCGATTGGCAATACAGGGGCATGACAACGGCGTTGGTAACGTAAGCGAATCACAGGTCGATCGGGAAGCGATGCGCACTGTAGTGACGGGCCACATTAACGGGGCACACGAATCGATCGGGTCGCAAGGAATGTAGCGATATGTTCGGAAAGCACATCGTCGCCTCCCCAGGTATCTTCCATTATAGCTGTCAGATGGAAGCCGGCATCAAGTTGGCCACCAATCAGGTCGGTTAGGGTGTGGCCAAAATCGATCGGGCGTTCTGGTCCGATCGTGCGATCGCGTTCGTCGTCCGGTAAATCCAAATCGCTGTAGGGGATCTGGAAACGCACCGTTAGTTTACGATCGTCGCGTGCCGTTTCGTCGAACAAGTAGTTCACCGGCTGAATCAGTCCGGCGATCATCACCCCGCCGTCTCTGAGCACACGAGCCGTCTCGTGCCAAATCGGCCGCACGTCGGGTGCAAAATTGACCGAACAGGGGTTGATAACCATGTCGAACGAGGCATCGTCGAAGTGCCCCAAGTCAGCCATGTCGCAACGCGTGGTCTGCAGATCGAGATCGTGTTCGTCTGCCATCCGCTGGTCGATTTCGAGTTGCCCTTCACTGATATCGACCACGGTCACCGAGGCCCCCGCGGCAGCCAAGATTGGACCTTGATGCCCGCCGCCGGCAGCTAACGCTAGGATTCGCCGCCCCCGAATATCCCCTAGCCAGTCTTGAGGAATCTGCTTGCAGGCGGTCAGGCGGATCGAAAACTCGCCAGCCTTTGCCTGCACGATTTGGTCGGCTGGTGCGGGGGTGAACCAGCGATGCCGGCTGCGAGCAATGTTGTCCCAAGCTCGCCGATTGAAATCGGTCGCGTCCAACGCTTCAAGCCTCTTGTCAAAGTGATCCGTCGCGGATTGTGATCGGTTGCGCATTCGTGGCGCAAATCTAATACAATGGAGGCCCCTCAGCGAGATGCCCACGATTCAATCGACATCGGCACAGAGATCTCGCCACCCCCCTCCCTTTCTGTTCGCTGCACTGGAAGAGACACGATGCTCAGTCTGACTGGCCGCGGTTCATCACAAACTTGCAATGGGGTTCGCCGTCGCGATTTTTTACAAGTCGGAGCGTTGGGAGCTTTCGGCGTCGGCTTGCCTCAGTTTTTGGCGGCGGCCGAGCGAGGCGTCGTCGACCCGGATAAAGATCGCCGCTCATGCATTATGATTTTCAATCTCGGCGCCCCCAGCCAACTCGATACCTTCGACATGAAACCGGAGGCCCCGTCGGAAGTTCGCGGGCCATTCAAGGCGATCTCCACCAAAGGCGACTTTCAGGTCTCGGAGATTCTACCGAAGCACGCCGAGATCGCCGATAAGTTTTCCGTCATCCGATCTTGCTACCACACCGCCGCTGCCGTTCACGATGCCGGCTGGCAGATGTTGCAAACGGGCCGTCAATTCACCGGGGGCGTCAACTATCCACACGCCGGCGCGGTGTTGCAATACATGCGGGGACGACGAACCGACTTGCCCGCTCACGTCGTCCTGCCCGAGACAATGGGACGTGGCGGAGGAAACTTGCCCAACGGTCAAGCCGGTGGGTTTCTTGGCAAAACCTACGATCCGTTCGCGTTGATGGCCGATCCCAGCAAACCGGATTTTAAGGTTCCCGACTTGCTGCCGCCCCCAGACCTGGGTGACGTCCGCATCGATCGTCGTCGTCGCATGCGTGAAGCGATCGAAGGTCGCATGGCACAGCTGGAAACGACGGAGTCCGCTAAGATGCTCGACAAGAACTTCGAAGCGGCTTACCGGTTGATGAACAGCCCTCAAGCTCGCGAAGCGTTCGATCTGTCCAAGGAACCGCAAAGTGTCCGCGAACGGTACGGAATGAATCGCTTCGGTCAGTGTTGCTTGTTGTCACGAAGATTGATCGAAGCCGGCGTCCGCTTTGTGACCATCAACACATTCCTGACCGTCTTCAACGAAGTTACTTGGGACATTCACGGCAGCAAGCCGTTCACAACGATCGAAGGAATGAAGAATATTGTCGCACCGATGTACGACCAAGGTTATGCGGCATTGGTCAGTGACTTGGACGAACGTGGAATGCTTGACGACACGATGGTTTGCGGTCTGGCCGAGTTTGGACGGACGCCAAAAGTCAATCCGGCTGGCGGACGTGATCATTGGCCACAATGTTTCTCGACCACCTTCGCCGGAGGAGGCGTTCAAGGAGGACGCGCGATCGGTGCCAGTGACCCGATCGGCGCGGTCCCCGCAGACCGTCCGACGCAGCCTGGTGAAATCATCGCCAGCGTGTTTCATTCGTTGGGATTAGACCTGCACGCGGAAATCCCCGGTCCCGGCGGTCGCCCCTTTCCTCTCGTCGATTTCGGCGTTCGCGAAGTCAGAGAACTGTTCAGTTAGGAATTTATCGATGCGCTTCAGTCGAACCTGTCAATCTCAAGTCTCCGGTGCAGTTTGTCGGACGGATAAAATCGTGGCCGCCGCGGTTGCTTGGGTAGCGATACTGCTTTGGCAACCGTACATAATCGCGGAGCAGCCTCAATACCGCGTCTTACCGGCCAGGATCGTGCTTGACGGTAGCGATAGCGTTCAGCGATTCAGCGTCGTCGAAGTCCGTCGCGGTCAAGCGTCTGCGCGGGTGGTCGATCCGTCTTTAAAGATTGACATCGATGACGATTCCATCGCGATGATCAATGATCGACAGGTACGCGCAATCAGCAACGGCGCGACAACCCTGCGGTGTTCGGTCGGGGACGAAACGATCGAGGTACCGGTCGTCGTTCAAAACGCCGATTCCCCCTATCAACAGAGCTTCCGCAATGACGTCCAATCGGTGCTCGCCAAAGCCGGCTGTAGCATGGGCGCCTGTCACGGCGCACTGGCCGGCAAAGGTGGATTCCGGTTGTCGCTTCGCGGATACGATCCGGCACACGACTATAACACGATCACACGTGAAGCTCGCGGTCGCCGAATCGAGTTGGCCGATCCCGGGCGAAGCTTGCTGTTGGCGAAGCCGACCGGCGCGTTGCCGCACAAAGGCGGGATCAAGCTAGAAACCGGATCGAGGCACTATCGCATCCTCGCCGACTGGATCGCACAGGGCGCGAAGGGACCGGCCGACACTGACGCGCGGTTGCAAAAGATCACGGTGATGCCTGAAGTTGCGACGTTGGCCCCGGGGGATCAGTCGCAGGTCTTGGTGCAAGCCCACTACGACGACGGACGAGTCGTCGATGTCACGCACCTGTCAAAGTTTTCGGCGACAGACGAATCCGTCGCTCGTGTCGACAACGAGGGACTCGCAACGGTCGTCGGAAGCGGTGAGGCTGCCGTCCTGGTTTGGTTCGGAAGCAAAGTTGTCTTGGCCCGAATGGTGGTCCCGTACCAGTTTCAAATCGCTGATAGCGTTTACGCGGCATCCGCAAAACGCAACTTCATCGATGAAGAAAACCTCAACCAACTCCGCAAATTGAATTTGGCACCGTCACCTCGTTGCGACGACACGGTTTTCCTCCGCCGATCGACATTGGACACCATCGGCCGTCTGCCGACGCCGGCGGAACGCGATCGTTTCTTTAGCGATCCACCCCAGACCCGGCGTGATCTTTGGATCGAACGATTACTTGCCAGTGAAGATTTTGTGTCCTACTGGACGTACAGATGGTCGGACATGTTGCTGATCAATGGGACCCGACTTCGCCCGGTGGCGGTGAAGACGTACTACCAGTGGGTGCGCGATCGTGTTCGAAAGAACCAACCGTGGGATGAATTTGTTCGCGAGATTCTGACCGCGACCGGCAGAAGCGATGAAAACGGTGCGACGAATTTTTACGCGTTGCATCAATCGCCCGAAGACATGACCGAGAACGCTTGCCAGGCGTTTCTTGGGTTGTCGATTGGGTGCGCTAAGTGCCACAACCATCCATTAGAAAAATGGACTAATGATCAATACTATGCCATGGCAAATCTGTTTGCCCGAGTTCGCGCGAAGGGATGGGGAGGCGACGGCCGAAACGGTGATGGCATCCGCACGCTCTTTGTCTCTGCGGCTGGCGATCTAATCCAGCCCAATCGCGGGCGACCCCAAGCTCCGGCACCGCTCGATTCTCCGCCGATCGAGATCGACGATCCGTCTGACCGGCGACTGGTGCTCGCCGATTGGATGACGTCACCTGACAATCCGTATTTCGCCAGGTCAATCAGTAACCGATTGTGGGCTAACTTCTTCGGCCGTGGCTTAGTCGAAGAAGTCGATGACTTAAGATTGAGCAATCCCGCTTCAAACGAGCCACTGTTGAAAAAGCTTGCCGACCATCTGGTCGCGATCAATTTCGATCTCAAGCAACAGATGCGACTGATGTTGCAAAGCGAAACGTATCAGCGCAGTAGCATCGCATTGCCAGAAAATAAGCCAGAGTCGAAGTACCACAGCCGTTATTATCCGAGACGATTGATGGCAGAAGTCCTACTCGATTCGATCGACCAGGTGGTTGGTACTTCGTCGCAATTCACTGAGATCGCGTTTCCAGGTGCCGATAAACAGAAAACTGATTTCTACTCAACGGGTACCAAAGCGATCGAGCTGTATGATTCGGCGGTCAATTCATACTTTCTGAAAACCTTTGGACGCAATCCGCGAGAGATCACTTGCGAATGCGAACGGAGCGAAGAACAGAGCATGGTGCAGGTCTTGCACCTTTCCAACGGTGACACGCTAAATCCCAAACTGGCGATGGAAAATAACGTCATCGGAAACGCGATCGACAACGATCTTTCCGGACGTGAATTCGTGCGGATGATGTTCTTACGTGCTTTCGCTAGAGAGCCGAATGAGCAAGAAAGTCGTCGTCTATTGGCGATCTTGGCTGAATACGAAACCGATCGTCGCACCGGCCTGGAAGACGCCACGTGGAGCATCCTGACGAGCGCTGAATTCACGTTTAACTACTAAGACGCCTCATCTTGTCTCTTCGAGGCGGCGCCGGCCGCAGCACCCATCGTTGCCCGCGTAACCTATGCGGAATGCTTGGGGTTTGATTACCGCTTGTGTTTTGGCAGAAGACGAACTTGTGTCTGGATGGATCGCATCGGCGACCGCACTTTGTTGTAAACCGATGCCAATGACTGCCGGCTGATCGATCACCTCGGTCGTTCGTCTGGTCCTGAGTCCAATCGGAACACATCCCCCTTTCAATGATTTCTCACCGTTCACTCAACTTCCGTTCAATGAACAACACTCCGCTCCTACTCATTCTGCTCATCGTTTCCATACCTCTAAAAAACTGCTGTTGGGGTGCCGAAAGACCACCGAACTTGGTCTTAATCATCGTCGATGACCTGGGGTATGGAGATGTCAGCTACCAAGGGGCACCAGATTTAGAAACGCCACATCTCGATCAACTAGCCGCCGAAGGAATCGTATTCACACAAATGCGAGCGAATTGCACCGTGTGTTCGCCCACACGCGCGGCCATCATGACGGCTCGATATGCGGATCGCTCCGGGGTTCCGGGCGTAATTCGAACACAGCCGGAAAACAGTTGGGGATACCTTTCGCCGAATCTGTCGACGCTGGCCGATCGACTCGGGGACGCGGGGTATCACAGCGCGGCAATCGGGAAATGGCATCTCGGCCTCCGGTCACCGAACACGCCGCTCGATCGCGGATTCGATTTCTTTCATGGTTTTCTCGGCGACATGATGGACGATTACTACACGCATCTTCGTGGGGGAATTAACTTCATGCGACTAGGACGTGAGACTATCCAACCCCAGGGACATGCGACAGAGTTATTCACCGACTGGGCAATCGACTATGTTGCCGATCGAACAGCACTAAGCGACGGCGACGCAGAGTCACATCAGCCATTCTTTCTGTACCTCGCCTATAACGCACCACACTTTCCGATTCAGCCACCAGATGAGTGGCTGAACAAAACGCAGCTGGCGCATCTTGGGATGGAACTCAAACGCGCGAAGAATGTCGCGTTTGTGGAGCATCTTGACCACAACATCGGTCGATTTTTGCGGCGTCTTGACGAACTAGGCCTTCGCGAAAAGACCGTGGTTGCCTTTACCAGCGACAACGGCGGTTCGCTTCCACATGCACAGCGGAATCTACCTTGGCGTGATGGCAAACAATCTCATTACGACGGCGGACTTCGTGTGCCGATGATCGTTCGGTCAACCGATCCATCACTCGCGGGAACAGAAAGCGACTATATTGGATTGAACTTTGACCTTCATGCGACCTTTGTCGAACTCGCCGGTGCGAAGCCAGATCCGGAAGCCGATGCGGTGAGCTTGGTTCCAATCCTGCAAGGCAAAATGATGCCGAAGCAGACTCGTGAGTTGTACTTTGTCAGACGCGAAGGCGGCAATCGGTACGTCGGTGGTGCTTACCACGCGTTGATTCGCGGGGATTGGAAATTGCTTCGCAATGATCCTTATTCGCCGTTGCAGTTGTACAACTTGAACGACGATCCGTACGAAACGACGGATCTGATTGACCAACGGCCGCGGGTCGCAAAAGAATTGAAACAGTCGCTGCGAAAGCACTTGCAACGCGGTGGGCGTGTACCCTGGCAATCGCCTGCCGAGTAGACTTTCTTGCGATTAACCCCTCGTCCCCTCCTTTTGAAGAATAGATCCCCATGCAAAGAATTTTTGCGGCACGCTTGCTCGCCTCTTTTGTTTTCGCGCTGGCGTCGGCGTCACTTGTTTCGGCAGGGCATCCGCTGGTTGCCAACGAAGGACAGACGTTGTGTTGGTTTGATGCTGAGGGCCAGTGCATTGAAAAAGTCAATCTCACCGGTGCTCCACACGATATCCACGTCCTTGAAGATGGAAATATCTTGACGCATCAGCACACCGAGATCGTCGAACTCGATGCGGAGTCCAAAGAAATCGTCTGGAAGTTCGACGCCCGCAAGCTCTCGGACGTCAAACGAGTGGAATTGCACTCAATCGCTCGACTGCCCGATGGCAACTTGATGGTAGCACTTAGCGGTCAGGGAACGATCTACGAAATTGACCGTAGCGGAAAGGTCGCTCGGCAGTTCGATCTGAAGCGTGATCATCCCCATCCGCACCGGGACACGCGGTTGGTCCGACCAATTGTAGACGGGGATAATTGGACTTACCTAGTCGCACAGGAAGGTGACGGTTACGTTCGGGAGTATGACCGGGACGGGAAAATCGTTTGGGAATTCGATGTGCCATTGTTCGGAAAAGAGAAAAAGGGCGGCCACGGTCCCGAGGCCTTTGGCGATTCAGTATTCGCCGCGCTTCGCTTGGAAAACGGGAATACGTTGATCGCAACCGGCAACGGACACAGCTTGTTGGAGGTCACGCCGGCTAAAGAAATCGTTTGGAAAGTTGAGCAGAATGATCTTCCCGGGATCACGCTCGCTTGGGTGACGACGCTGCAGGTGATGCCCAATGGCAATATCGTTTTGGGAAACTGTCACGCCGGTGAAGGTCAGCCCCAAATCATCGAAATCAATCGTGAGAAGGAAGTGGTGTGGTCACTGATGGACTTCGAACACCTCGGGAACTCCGTGTCCAATTCCGTCGTCATGACCAAATAGGCTTCGCCGAAGAAGTGACATCGCGAAACCAGACGCTTCGTGGTTGATTGGTCGATCAGCGGATTGTCCGATGCACCCGTTAACGGCGATAGACAAGCGTCGTGATCGACCATGAGCCTACTTGGTCTGCAAAGACGAATTCACCAAAGGCGGCCACGTGTTTGGATTCCGGTTTTGTTAATCGGCCAACGAATAGGTCGCCTGTCTTGGTAATGACTTTGCTGGACCATTTGGCCTTTCGGAAGTCTTTGGTTTCCGACTGTGCCGTCCAAAGTCGGACTTCTTTGGGGGGATGATCGGTCAACATGGAAAGCGTCAATTCGCGTCCCGATTCCTCGAACTGCCAATGAGCTTTCGGCATCGTTTCCCCAGAAGCACAATGCCGAAAGAAGGCGGCAAGGCTTGCGACCGCACCTTCTCGGCCGCCTTCGAGTCCGTGACCAGCGTTGGGGACTTG
The DNA here is from genome assembly GCF_008312935.1 of Roseiconus lacunae. NCBI lineage: Bacteria > Pseudomonadati > Planctomycetota > Planctomycetia > Pirellulales > Pirellulaceae > Roseiconus > Roseiconus lacunae. The sequence goes on from NZ_VSZO01000053.1 coordinate 610,210, forward strand.
CCGAATGAACTTGGGCCCGACCAAGTCGTTCCAGTACAGATTCATCGCGTCAACGGTCCAGTACGGGTCGTTGGTTCCCACAATCAGTAGCTTCGGAAGTGTCAGTTTGCTTCGGTAGGTGAACGGGTCCATCATTTCCCGCAGTGCCGCTTCACGCTCGCTTTCTTTTTCGCCGGGCGTTTTTACCAATCCTTTTCGGGTGTAATCCGCGATTTGCCGGCTGTACGATCCCCAAGTTTCGATTTGGTGATCCATCTGCTTTCGAAAGTTCAAGACATCGATCACGATCGGTGCGGTGGCAATAACTCGGTTGTCGGCTACCGGAGAAAGCCAACTGGTCCAGCCGCGTTTGGATGCCCCGGTGATGACAAAGTGCTCAACTTTGCTGCTCAGTGATTGCTCTGAGAATTCTCCGATCGCGTCCATGGTTCTCACCGCGCTCTTCACCATCGGAAATAGCAGCGGCCACGTCGCATCACCTGTCTCTAAGTATCGTAACCACGTCTCGCTGATTAAATCATCCTCGCGACGGTTACCCAACAGGGGCTGGTTGGGGGTTTGGTGCAGCATCACCACACGAGCACCGCATTGGTTTGCCAACTGTACCCCGAGAACGATATCTGATGGCCGCGGTTGCGATGGGGTGCTTCCACCGGTGACATAGAGCACCGCATGATTCTCGAAGCGGATGTTTTTAGGTTCATAAACTTCGACCGCATGTTTCCAAACGATGCCTTGCCACGTTTGTGAAGTGACTCGCAATTGGTGTACCGTGCCGGCCGCCGTCGTCATTTTGCCGAGGTGTTCCCAACGAAAAACATCATCATCCGATTGCTTGACATAGTCGATCAGAGCAGTCGGAAAGGGCTTCGCTTCCGTAGCAACAGGATTCGATTCGGGGTGATGCTCTTGAGCCTGAATCTCTGCTGACGTGATCGTCCCAATAACGATCGCGAAAACGATGCTACCGCATAGACGTTGGAAATTCATATGCACTATGGGATCCGGTTCAAGGTGTAGTAGGCGTTGGGATGCTCGAGCGATTCACCCGAGGCATCGAGGACACCGCTGGCATCAAGTTCATGGACAAAGAATTGACGCAATCCATCGATTTGCAAACGAACGGTTCGCCGATCGGGCGAGACGGTTGCCGATCGGATGTTCAGTTTTTGATTTTGAATTTCATCACTTCCGTACGCTGAATGATACAGGTACGTGTAGCTTTTCATTTGGTAAGAGTTGACATCACTCGCGGTGCCGCCATCGACAGGCTTTGTGAACTCTAATTCAAAGCCATCGTGCTTCGCCCGCATCTCCTTGATTTCAAAAGGAGTGCTGCCATTCCATACAAGCCGCTGTAAACCGTAGCTTGCGTCACCCAAGCTACTCCAGCCACGATTGGTTAAGCCAACAAATAGACTTCCGTCGTCGCCTTGTACCAGTCGCAAGACCGCGGAGGCGAAGCCGAGTTTAAAGGGGAAGCACGCGCCTTGGTATTGACCGTCGATTTTTTCAAGGAAGACACGATTGATGCCCGCCTGAGTAAACTCTCCGACAAATAGTTGTCCCGCGAACGGTCCAAATGCGCCGCCACTACGATCGACCACGATATCGGTCGCCGATTGCCCGACCTTCTTGTACGGAAACCAGATCGCGGGGGGGCATAATTCCTTGAAAGCCTTTAACGCATCTGGAAACGGAAGTCCTCCGGGAACGTTGTCGACGTTACGGATCGTCGAACCCGGTTCATTCATCGACGCTAATGCTTCTGCATGATGGAAAAACGCGCCCGAACGCATGTGGTGTAACGTGTTCGTCGCGACCCAGTTCCCTTGTTGGTCGGTGTAGAACATGTCGCCTTTTAGATTGGCGCCCAATCCGGACGGTGACCGCATGCCGGCACAAACCGGTAGCAACTCACCATTCGGAGTGACTTTCATTCCCCAGCCGCGCCACTTGCCTTGCCGATAACCCAAGCCTGGATTGGGCAACGTTCGCGAGAGATGCTCGCCTTTGAGCCCGAGGCCGATGTTTAATGTGATCCATAGGTTGCCATCACGATCCAGTTTTGGTCCGTAGGCGTATTCGTGGTAATGGCCGGTTACGCCCCAGCCTTTCGCGACCGTAAGGTACTCATCGGCAACGTCGTCACCATCGTTATCTCGCAATCGAGTCAACTCACTTCGTTGGGCGGTGTAAAGATCGCCCTGATGTTCTAATAACCCCAGCGGTTCATGCAGCGCCGTTGCGAATCGGTGATAGGTCACTTGATCGGCGGGGTCATCGTAGACTCCGTCAAGGATCCAAACTTCGCCCCGCCGGATTGCCACGGCTAGTCTTGAATCGGGCAGCGTTGTCATCCCTGAGACTTCGAGCGCCAATCCATCTGGCGCTGGCTTCCAATGTTTCGAACGCGAATCGGTCGCAGCCTTTGCCGTCGATACCGAGATAATCCGATAAGAACTCTCGCTCGACTTTGTCGACGACTCCTCGATCGGCTGGGCCAGCGTCACATCGCTGTGGGCAATCAACAAGGCACCACATATCAGTCCGTATCGCAGCCACATCACCATCGGTACTCCAGCACAAGCGTTTGTTTTGATTGAAGCGAGAGTTTGGCTTTCCATGTCGATTGGGTGTCTTGTTGGTCGATCCAATGCCGCAATTCCTTCGGAGCTATCAGACGGGCGGTCATTCCATGCTCGTTGGCAACTTCGTTCGCGGTGACCGATTCAAAATTTTTGCCATCGAGAAATCGTAACTCAACCGTCACGCCATCGGTTTGTGGCGAAAGCGAAATTGTTCTTCGAAAACCAGCGTTGTCGATCGGTTTCAACTGGTCTTCGATGGTGACTTGATTATTTCCGTAGATCATCGACGGAATGCCGTTGCCGCTAAGACGATAGCCTTGGAAGGTTGGCTTCTGGCGAATTTGTTCCGAAAGTAGCCCTTCCTCATCGAAGACTACAACGGATTCGCCTAAGGGATCGGCCGGTGGAGTGAACCGTTCGTACCAGGTGCCTTGGGCATCCAAAAACCGGCCTTTCCAGGCGACCGCAAATCGTAAGCGTTCGGCGTCAAATGCGTAGTGTACGCCTTCGGGAAAACCAACCGCGATCGCGTGTGTGCCGGCTTCCTTCATGAACGTACGCAGCACGATCGGGCGATCGGTCGGCGTGAGTTCGAAGTTGGCGGAACGGACATCGGCTATCGCTTTTGGCAATGATTGGTTTGGTAGGTCCTTTAGGTAGGCCCATATGGCGGCGACTTGCTGATCGACATCACCGTCAAGAATATCCGTACGATTGCTCGTCCCATTGGGAAAGAACGTCGGCATGCGGGTCCGTTTTTTGACTGCGCCAGGGTTTCGGACAAACGCCGCAAACCAGGCGGGATGCACGCGTGATGTGATCCCTTGAAGATCGACGCCGACGACGCCGGGTAACGATTCTCCTTGAAAGACATGACACTGAACGCAACCCGTGTTTACCAATTCACGTCCCGCTTCAATCAGCTGTCGCAATTCATGCTTATTCGAAAAGACTTTGGCTTCGCCGGATCGATCGGCTTGGTCGGCTTCGGGAAGCGACTCGATCAACGGACGCACGATCTTGTCGCCATACGCGGGCATGCGCGCTTTCATGAACGCGCGGTGGGCAGACGTCTTTGGGTGAAAGACTTTGGCAATTGCGTTTGAATGCAGCTTTTTTCCGATCCCATCCAACGAAGGCGGCAGACGTCCTTCGTCACCTAAGTCGACTTGCCCGACGGTCTCGAAATATGGCTTTCGATAGCGTCCAACTCCGCCAAGCTCGGAACGTTGGTGACAACCGAAACAATTCAACTGAAGCATACGAAAGGTGGTGTCTTCTTCCGACGAATGTTGCCTTCGATGTGCATGCGGCGTCGCCATCTCGCGTCCCAAGAACGCTTTCAACGTGTCCCTCTGTGACAGATTCAGGCGATAGATTGGCATCGATCCCATGGCATTGTCGATACACGAATGTTTTGCTCGGATATCGATCGATGCCAATGTCAACTTCGATTGCTGCTTGGAAGGCTTTTCATCCTGGTCGCCAGAAACGTCATGGCAACCGGTGCAGTTGTACTGCGCGAACAGTTTTGCGCCTTTGCTGACCAGTTCAGCGTCTGCTTCGGACGCATCGATTTCAATCGGAGCGTCTGCAAACTCTGATTGGTCCAACAGGTATGCGGCGATATCTGCCGCTTCGGCCGGTGACAGACGTAGCGAAGGCATGCGTGCATCGGGACGTGTTGACGCTGGATTAAGCAGGAGCATCGTTAGCGAGCGAGCGGAATACTTGGTTGGCAAGTCGCTGTGTGGGATCGAAGTCACACGACGTGCCGCAGATGCTAGGCCAAGATCGGCAAGCTCATCGGCATCGAGATTCTTTAGCAGGTCATCGATAGCCGACGGAGCCGCTTCGCTGGTCTCGTATTCCTGATCAGGATCATGACACGCGACACAGCCGACCGTGTGATAGAGTTCGCGGCCTCGGTTGGAGTCGCCATGAGTCCAAAACTGGTGAATGACCGGCAGGGCCCCGCCCGCTTTCGGTTCCACGAACGGTTTGTCTTGGGAGGAAAGGAATGCGACCAGGGCATTGATCGCATCGACCTTTTCCGCTTCGCCGAGTCCACCTAGAACATCCGGCATTGTCGTTCCAGGCTTGACCGCCTGAGGGTCACGCAAGTACGACCCGATCCAGTGTGATTGCAATCGAATCCCGGCGCCATCGAGCCGTGGGCCTCGTTTGGGTTCCAGCCAGGAATCGTCGGCTTGATGGCAGACGACACAATTCAGTTCGCTGACCAAAAGTGCGCCCGAGAGGTCACCGAAGCGTGATTCGGGCAAGTCACCATGTTGACCAAAACGATCATATCCAATCACGATCGACGTGCTGAGGGGAGACGTCTGCTTCTCATCCCCGACGGCGTCAGTGCAGGCCAATGCCAACACAACTGTCAATAAATACGTCAACCGCGAAATCGAACCAATCGCCCGAAGGGGGCGTCCAAACATGATAGATCTCGATAACCACAGGACGATCAGCAACACGAAACCGACCACTTTGAACTCACCGCTTTTCGATACAAACACGACCTCGCTGTTGATTGCCTACCGTTTTATTGTCCCGATCATTGCGGCGATCGCATCGTTAAAACGGTATGCAACGACGCCCTGGACAGGCAACCGGTTCAAGCATCAACAGACTACTATTGTGGGCACGAATATAGTCGGTCGGCGGTGACGTTGTGGGCCTCGGCAATAAAATCATCCACCGAGATCAAGCGTCAAGTAGATCGACGATGTTGCCGATCGGTCGCCCAATCGCAGCTCGATCGCCGTGAACGACGATCGGACGTTCGATCAGCTTGGGGTGTTCGACCATCACATCAATCCATTGACTATCCGAAAGGGCCTCGGAATCGAGCCCCAATTCTTTGAATAGTTTTTCTTTTCGACGGACCAGTTGTTCCGGTCGAAGATTTAGCAATTTGATAACTTTGCGGAGTTCCGTTTTCGTCGGCGGATTGTCAAGGTAGCGAACCTCGTCAAATTCGATCTCGCGAGATTGTAGAAGTTGAAGCGCTTCGCGGGACTTGCTGCAGCGAGGGTTGTGGTAAATCTTGGTCATAGCGACAACGGTCGGGATGTATAATTACACCGATGAGGAACTTGTCAAAGCATTGACAGCCGAACGCGCTAGCATCGGCCCTGTTCCGGTTAGACCACGTGAAATGCTGAGGCCAGTGCGGTCGGCGTTTAAGTTGACGTCATTCGGGTTCGGTTTAAATGCCAAGATAGACGCGTGACCGGTTTATCGTCTAGACCTCGATGGGCTCGTGCGCGATCTCCCCAACAAGCTGGAGTAACTCTTGCGCCATTTCCTCGAGTTCGGATGCGGTTTTGACCGCGTTACCGGAGCCGCTGGTGGTGTTCCTGGCCGCCGAAGAAACTGCACTGATGCTTTGTGCGATGTTGCTGCTTCCCGATGCCACTTCGCCGATGCTTTTGGAGATTTCTCCCGTCATCGCCGACTGTTCTTCGACCGCGCCCGCGATCGCATTTTGGCTCTCCGCAATTTGTTCGATCACCGTGCTCGCCCGTCCAATGGCTTCGATCGCTTTCTGAGTGTCATTTTGGATTGCCTCAATTTTGGAGATGATCTCATCTGCCGCGCGTGTCGTATCGGCGGCTAAGTCTTTGACTTCGTTAGCGACGACGGCGAATCCTTTGCCTGCTTCACCGGCTCGGGCCGATTCGATGGTTGCGTTCAGCGCCAAGAGGTTGGTTTGTGATGCGATCGCACTGATTGTTTTGATCACCTCACCGATTTCCGAGCTGCTAGAGCCGAGTTGACTAATTCGTGAACTCGTTTCCCGCGTCACGTCGACGGCTTCAGATGCCGTACAAACTGCGTTGGAGGCGTTTTGCGAAATCTCTTTGATGCTCAGTTCAAACTGTTCCACAGCGGTCGCCAATGATCGGGTATTGACGCTGACCTCTTCTGCCGCTGAGCTTGCCATCATGGCCTGTTCCGATGTTCGTTCGGCATCCTTCAGGAGTTCCGATCGAACATATTGAGACATCCTTTGGAGACGCTCCGCAGACGCACGAAGTGGATTGACCGTGTCTCGCGAAATAACGGATCCAATCGCAATCATCACGCCTGAAAGTAGAACAATCGCGGCGACGGATAGATAAGCACGGCGACTAACCAAGGAAGCAACTTGCTGTTCAGCCAATGCGTTTTGATCGGTCGCCATCCCGACGACGCGGTCGATCGCCTGACGATGTTCTTCGTAAAGACTGCGTAGTTCGCCACGTTCAAGAGTGCGACAGGCCTCCGCATCACCTTGTAAACAAGCCGGCGCAAACTTCTCCTCAAAAACGCGAAAGAACTCGTCGGCTGGTGCATACGCGTTGACCGTTTTCAAGTGCTTCATCTCGCCTTCGGGCAATGCGTCAACCCAGTGCTGATGACGCCGATAAAACTCTGATTTCAAACGCTCACTTCGCGCTAGATCGCGTTTGATGTCTGATTGGGAAGCGCCGTCTTCGACTTCATTCGCCAGGTGTAACGTCATCAAATATGACTCGATGATGTAATTCGGCGGAGGCAAGATATCAGCGATCAGGTCTTTGCCCATGACAATGCGATCGTAGTAGGGCCCGTGAACTTTTGCGACCGACAACGTATTCCAGGACCATAGTCCGTAGAGAAGGAACGACATGCCTGAAACAATGATCAGTGCGGTTAACTTGGCACGCACGGTGAGCCCTTGGAGGTACATTCCGCCTATCCATCTTGTTGCTTGTGAAATCATGTAGACGCGTGAACCCGCGTTGCGAAATCGTGGCTTACAACTATGGGTCTACTCCCTCGTTTTTCGAGAGGTTTACCCTCAAAACGACCGTTTGCGATCAGCTTGAGGGAGGCGATCCGCCTAGCAATCAGGGGGGCGCTACCCTCGTTTTCCTCGTGCTCCGTCTCGATCGAAGGTTTGGATTTGGCTCATCATCCGGTGGGCATTTTCCTCAGTTACTGGACCGAACCGCGACTAACGACTGCGTCGGGGAACCCGATGTCAGCGATTTCGACTGGTGCGATCGCCTAGCCACCCGATGACTGTCGCCGGTCGTTGACACCCGTGGTGACAAGCGATGTCGTCCGCGAAGATTCTTCGCATCACGGATCAAGAACTGAGCAATTCCGATGAAATTGGATTCCTTCATGACCGATCGTAAGTAGAGTCGCGGTCCGATTTACCAGGAGGCGTCGAGTCGCGTTGGTATCGGCGATGATTCAACGGGGACTGGCAAAAGTGCTCACATCAAGTTGAGGTCGAATCAGACACGCGTTTAGCGGGGGAGCACGCGACAGGGGCAGTCGCGGAGCGTCCCCCCGCTAAACGCTTCATCGTTGCGATGCCGTAGCCCAGCGATCGTGCAGCCGTCCCGCTTCGCTTGTGCAAAACCGCCGAATTTTTGACGGCCTGTATCTGATCGTCCGACAGTCCAAAACTTCATCGAAACGATGCGTCGGCGGGATTGACGTTCGCATCAAACCTATCGTGCTTCATGTCGGCTGCAGCTTCGTTTTGACCCAATGGATAGGGCCGCTTTGCAGTCGTCGGCATCGATCCCGTGTTCGAACGGAAGCCGTTGTTAAAAAGCTGCCTTGGCAATTACCGTTCGTCTATACCTGATGACGAAGATTGCGAATCGCTACAGCAACAGTCGCGCAATATTGATGTAGATGATGATGCCCAGAATATCGACGATGCCCGCGACGAACGGGTTACTCATCATCGCCGGATCCAATCCCAGGCGTTGAAAGATCAATGGCAGCGATGCGCCGAAAAAGCAACCGACAAAAATCACGGCAACCAAAGTCATCGGGATGACCAGTGCCGCGACCGGTGTGGGAGCTAAGAAGATCGCGACGGCGTATCCGATCAAAGCGAGAAAAATACCAAGCACTGTCGCGACAATTACTTCGCGCCCGAGCACCTTGCGCCATTGGTCAAGTTCGACTTGGCCGCTGGTCATGGCGGTGATCACCAGCGTCGCCGATTGGCTTCCGGAATTTCCGCCGGCACTGATGATTAGCGGGATGAATGACACCAGCCAGATGAACTTGTTCAATTCTTCGTGGTAGTGTTCGAGCGCAAAGGCGGTCAGCAACGCCGCAAAGAATAGGATGATCAGCCAGATGCCTCGCTTCCAAGAAAGGTTTAGCAATCCAATCCGGAGGTAGTCTTCTTCGAGCGGCTCGACTGCCGCGATGCGATGGGCGTCCTCGGTTAGTTCTTCGCGAACGACGTCAATGACATCATCGTGCGTGATGATGCCCAACAATTGTCGACCAGAATCGACAACCGGAATCGCCAACAAATTGAAGTGCTCGACCTTCTCGGCGACCGACTCCTGGTCCTCATCGACTTCGGCGACGACGACGTCGGTTTCCATCAGGTCGCCAAGGGTTCGCGATGGTGTTCGTAGCGAAGAGACCAACTGCCGCGTCGACACAATCCCGCGAAGCAAGTTATCTTCGTCGACGACATAAAGATAATAGATCGTCTCGAGTTCACTGGCTTGATTGCCGAGTGCTTCGAGTGCACCGGAAACCGTTAACGTTTCAGACAACATCGCCACTTCCGACGTCATTAACGAGCCGGCGGTTCCTTCGTCGTAGGAACAGAGCCTTTGGATGTCGCGACGGTCGGCTACGGGCAAGAGTGGCAGAATGGTCTGCGCCCGCGTACCGGTTAACTGCTGAAACAAGTCGACACGGTCATCCGATGGGATGCGGTCGACAAGTTCAGCGACCTGACGTGGTTCTTGCGATTGGAGCAAGCCGACCTGTCGCTGTTCGTCGAAATAGCCAAAAATCTCGGCGCGTCGATCAGCGTCGGCGTATTGCAAGACGGCCCATAGGTCCGTGTCTTCTAACCCTTCCATGAACTCGGCCGTCCGGCCTGCGTTCAAAGTATTACAGAACTCAGTCAGCTCGGCCGCATTATCTTCGGCCAGCATTTCGCGAAGTTCGGGTAAGAAGAGCGGATTAACCATCAATTGCTGACGCGTTCGACGTATTCACCGGTTCGAGTGTCGACTTTGATGACGTTGCCCTCCTTAATAAATCCGGGCACGGTGAACTCCGCCCCGGTCTCGACCATTGCTGGCTTAGTCACGTTGGTCGCCGTGTCGCCTTTGGCACCGGGGGCACACTCGGTGATTTCAAGCTCCACCATGACGGGCGGTTCGACGATAATCGCGTTACCGTTGTAGAGCGTCATCGTGCAGATCATGCCGTCCTTGAGGTACTTCCAAATGTCGCCGGCGACCTTTTCGGCGACTTCGTATTGTTCGAACGTTTCCTGGTGCATGAAAACGTAATCTTGCCCTTGGCGATACAAGAACGACACGTCGGTGGTTTCGACGTCGGCCGATTCCAACGAATCTCCACCTTTGTAAGTTCGGTCCAAAGTGGTACCGCGGACAAGATTCTTCAGTTTGCACTTGTAAAGAGCGTTTCCCTTACCTGGCTTGACAAACTGCATGTCTGTCATCAGGTACGGTTCGCCATCAATTTGGACCTTCAGCCCTTTTCGAAAATCGCTTGTGTTGTAAGTTGCCATGTCTTCGTTCGGCTCCGTTGAATTCCGATCCGGCGAGCGTCTAGGGGAAAATCAGGGCGGCAGTTTACCGACCTGGTTACAGTTTGTCCTCACCAGCTTTCCGCCTTGTTTTATCCGGCTTTGCCTTTTTCGTCACCGGGCCTCCATCGATGTTCTCTCACGAAACTCGCACCGATCCACATCTCGCCATCGCCGAACAAGCGACCGACAAGCCCGCGCCGACTCCGATGCGATCCGAAGCAGCAGGTGATTCCGCTCCGTTAAAGCATGTGGCGGCGGCGACTTCCGGCGATGTTCCATCGAATTCCGGGCCCGTTTCGTGGCAAACGGCGATGAAACGCGCGATTCGCCGATCCGATGAACTTTGCCGATATGTCGGGATCGACCCGGCGTTTGCCGCCCCTTCGGCCGAAGGCTTCCCCACGTTCGTGCCGCTCGAATTTGCCGACAGGATCAAACGGGGGGACCCCAGCGATCCAATCTTGCGACAGGTATTGCCGGCCGACGATGAACGACACGAGGTGCCAGGATTTGTCGCCGACCCGGTCGGTGATCTTCGTGTCAGTCAAGCGGGCGGAGTTCTCCACAAATACGACGGCCGCGCCCTAATCGTTACCCACGGTGCTTGCGCGGTCCATTGCCGATATTGCTTCCGAAAAGAATTTCCTTATTCGGAGCTCAATGCGCAAAAGTCAAAGTGGAAACCCGCGCTCGATTACATCCGAAGCGACCCGTCGATCGAGGAAGTGTTGCTCAGTGGCGGCGATCCATTGGTGCTTTCCGATCAAAGTCTCCGCACGCTCGTCGAAGAACTTGAAACGATCAGTCACGTGCGGCGGCTACGTTTGCACACTCGGCTTCCGATCGTGATTCCGCAACGGATCACCGACGCGCTTCTGGATTTGCTTGCCGAATCGTCGCTCATGACTTGGTTGGTGATTCATGCCAATCACAGCCAAGAATTCGATCCCGCCGTCGTCGAAGGACTGACCCGAATGCGGCGCCGGGGAATCGCGTTGCTCAACCAATCGGTGCTGTTGTCGCAAGTCAACGATGACGTCGAGTCACTCTGTGATCTATCGAAAACGCTGATCAACGCGGGTGTTCAACCCTATTATCTACACCAGTTAGACCAAGTTCGCGGTGCGAGCCATTTCTGGGTCCCGCCCGAAAAGGGCTTGGAGCTGATCGATCAGTTACGTACGCAATTGCCGGGGTATGCGGTGCCGACATTTGTGCGTGAGCAATCGGGTCAACCCAGCAAAACGCTGGTCGTTTAAGCCGAATTACGTCCGGTCCGCAAAATGGGATTCGATCGTTTGTTGCGTTGGTGATTCGATGACGCCCACCTCGGTGATGATTGCCGTTACCAGCTCGGCTGGCGTGACATCGAACGCGGGGTTCAGCACGTTTGCTTCGTCGGGAACAATACGCGTCCCATGAGGACAGGCTACCTCATCCCGATCACGCTGTTCGATCGGAATCTCGTCACCAGACACCAATTCCATGTCGAACGTGTTGCTCGGCGCGGCAACGTAAAACGGCAAGCGATGATGTTTCGCAAGGACTGCGACGGAATAGGTTCCGATTTTGTTGGCGACATCGCCGGCCGCCGTGATTCGATCGGCACCGACAATTACTGCGCCAATCCGCCCTTGGTGCATCAGCGCCCCGGCCATCGAATCGGTGATGACCGTCACGTCGACGCCCGCTTGAGAAAGCTCCCAAGCGGTCAGGCGGCCACCTTGAAGCAGCGGGCGGGTTTCGTCTGCAAACACCTTGATTCGCTTGCCCGTTTGATGCAGGTGATAAATCGGTGCGAGCGCGGTTCCCCACATCGACGTCGCCAAACCACCCGCATTGCAATGTGTCAACACGGTATCGACGCCCGAAAGTAACGAGGCTCCGTTGCGTCCGATCGCCCGACACATCACGCGATCTTCGTCATGAATTTTTCGGGCCTGCGTGATCAAGGCCGTCAATAGTTGCGAGTCATCAGTCGATTCGACGACTTCGGCCATTCGATCGAGTGCCCAAAACAAGTTGACTGCGGTCGGACGACTGGTCGCTAGGTATTCGATCGCGTTTAAATAGTCCTTTTTTGTCGGTGGTACCCCGTGTTTATTGCTTTTCGCCAAGCAAACGCCATAGGCCGCTGCAATCCCGATCGCGGGCGCACCGCGAACGACCAATCGGCGTATAGCGCTGTGGGTCTGCTCCACCGTCTCGCAGACCAGGTAGGTGAGTTGTGTCGGGAGCTTCGTTTGATCAATGAGTTCAAGTTGATCGGTGGTGAAGCGGATGGTTTCCGGGGCGTGCGTCGCCATGGCAGCGTTTGGGGATGGTGTAAGACGTGACGGACGAGAAACTGAGTCGGTGGCCTGAATGGCTCGCCGAATCACGCCGAAGATGATCGGACAGAACGGATTCGGCAAGGCGTTGGAGGGTAGGCCCGTCGCCGCTACATTAGGGCCTTTGGAAACCACAGACATCGGGTGGGCTGACCCATTGGGCGTTGTTTGCCGGGTCATGATAACCGGATACGGAAGTTGATAAGCCGCGTTTTCGACCATATCACCAACGCATTGCATGAATTCAGAGATCGCGTCGCTTTTTTCACTGTTCCAGCGATAGCGAAATCCTGCAATTGCAACTTCGGACGCCGTTCGCCCCTGGTGCATCCTCGACATCCGAAATTACGATTAGCCGGCTGGCGTTAGCCACGGTTCGGTGGCGGTAAGCAAATCATGGCACGATTGCTGATGAGCCTAACTCGAATATTGAGAGAGACCGAGAACGACCGTTCTGTTCCAGTACGACGCAACAATCGTCCGACTTCGGAAAGCAAAAAACGTTTGCTTACGAAGCTCGCTATCATCGGCGTCTTGCAGAGATGTCAGCGACAGCGAACTGGGACCACGCAACCACAATCGCTTTAAATAAAGATCACTGGTCTAAAGTAAACTGCTTCTCACGCGCGGTCACGGACCGCAGACCTTCCGCAGCAATTCACAAACCTACGACGAGACTGAATCCGTTGATCAATTTTTGGATACCGCTGCCGATCGAACTGCGTTTGGTGCTGCTCAGTTTGACCGGAGTGCTGTTGGGTGTGATCAGCAATTACGCCATCTATAACTTAGCCTGGGACAAACGGCCGATCGGCCCATGGTGTAGGGCTCACCCAGACGCGCCGGCACGCTCGATCTCGGATCGCATTCCGATCCTCGGTTGGCTGGGAATGCGCCGCGAGAACCATTTGCACGGCAAGGGATTTTGGATTCGTCCCATGGGAATCGAAGTCGCCATGTCGATCGGTATCCCGGCGTATTACTGGTACGTCACCCAGACCGCGTCGCTGCTTCCGATCGGGTTTCGGGCTCCCAAAGACATCGTGGCTGCCGAGTCTTGGATGACGACCGTATTTGCCGCCCATTTGGCTCTGATCACCATCATGGTCGCGGCGACATTTATCGATTTCGACGAACGAACGATTCCCGATCTGCTGACTATCCCTGGGACAATTTTGGCGCTGATCTTCAGCTGGTGCTCGATCTTTATTTTTTTGCCCTGGGATGCTCCTAACTGGCCAGAGCCGATTACGTTTGCGTCGCCATCCCCGATCGCGATGGTTTGGTTAGGGCCCAAGGGCTGGTGGACCGCGATCCTCATTTGGACCGGCTGGTGTTTTGCTCTCGCCAATCGACGTGTCATCTTGCGGCACGGGTTGGCAAAAGCGGTCGCCTATTTTGTTGCTTCACTCGTTCGTCGCTACAACTGGCAACTGCTGGTCGCGATCTGGTTGGCCGGAAGCATTGCGATCCGAGTCGCGTATTCGTTCGGCGGGATCCCATGGATCAGCCTGCTGTCCTCGCTTGTCGGTCTCGGTGTCGGCGGCGGAGTCGTTTGGGCGATCCGAATCGTCGGTAGTGTCGCGATGAACCGCGAGGCGTTGGGCTTTGGCGACGTCACGCTGATGGCGATGGTTGGAGCGTTCATCGGGTGGCAAGGGGCGGTCATGGCGTTTTTTGTCTCCCCGATCGCGGCGATTGCAATCGTTCTGGTCTATTTCATCCTCACCCGGAATGCCGAAATCCCCTTCGGACCCTACCTTTGTGCCGGAACGATGCTGACGATTTTGTGGTGGGACGACTTTGTCAGCGGGTGGTTTGTCGGTAACTTCGCAATTCTTGGGCAATTCATGCTTTGGCTGTTTCTTGCCCTATTGGGTATGATGGGAGTAATGCTGTACTGCTATCGAGTTGTCTCGGATAGGTTCCGCGGAGAATAACATGAAGATTGGACAATCAATACGAAGTCACGGCATCGCGGTCGCCTGCGGTGTACTCGCCACGGCTGGCCTGGTCGGATGCGACAATCCGGGCGTGACATCGACGCCTGACGACATCGAAATTTCCGAGACTTCCGGAACCGTCAAAGTTGCGGCAGAAAAAGCCGACAAAAAAGACGCGTCCGAAACCGATTCCGATCAAGCAGATTCCAAAGACAACAAGGATTCGAAGATGAGCGAAAAAGAGAAGGAAGATTCTGTCGATCAGAAAGTGAAGTTCGTCTTCGATTACAATTCGCTCAATGCCAAAGCCGCCTACGTGATTCTACGCAAAGGTACCGAACCGCCGGGACCTGGCGGCTACACGATGACCAAAGACGCCGGAACCTACATCTGCCGGCAGTGCAATGCGGCGCTCTACAAAAGCGAAGCAAAGTTTGAAAGTCACTGCGGATGGCCCAGCTTTGATGACGAAATCGACGGCGCGGTCAAACGCCAAACGGACGCCGATGGCTACCGCGTTGAAATCATCTGCAACAACTGTGGCGGTCACCTCGGTCACGTCTTCGAAGGCGAAAACTTTACCGAAAAGAACACCCGCCATTGTGTGAATTCGATTTCGATGAAGTTCATTCCCAAAGGCAAGCCGATTCCGCCTAAATTGGTCGTCGATAAACAGGCCGCGAAAGAAGCGAATCAGAAGCGCACCGCGACCAAGTCCGAACCTGTTCAACAGGACAAAGACTAACGCCGTAATTGAGTTGTACCACAAAGACGGTAGTCAACAGCGACTTTAACGTAACAGGCGAGCTTCGGCTCGCCTGTTTTCGTATCACGGCACTGTTCCCTATTCGCATTGTATTTAATCGGCTCAAGTTCACTCGACACAAGGCGTTTCCTGCGGAACAGGCCTCGCATCGCTGCTTGGCACTTGTCTTCGTTCCTTTGATGCGGTTCCCTTCGATGCGATCGGTCTTCGCTGGCTCGGCCTGATTACTCAGGCTCACTTCCAACGCGGCAATGCGATCGTGTTAAAATGCGACTCTCAGTGCTTGCTCAATCCTTCCCTCGCTCTCCTACCTTTTCCATGAAACCGACCAAAAAATCTCTAAATCGACGTCAAGTTCTCAAACGCTCCGGTGCCGCCGCCGTTGCAACCACCGGCTGGATGGCCGGCAGCCAGCTGATCATCACCGGCACCAAGGCGAGCGGGCAAATTAACGGGGCGAACGACCGCGTTCGTATCGCCGTCGCCGGTCTGAATGGTCGTGGGCAGTCCCATATCGGTGGTTGGACCGGACAAAAAGACGTCGAACTGGCTTACGTTGTTGATCCGGCAAGCAAAGTTCTTCGCCGTACGATGGATTCGCTTGAGAAACGTGCCGAAGGAAGTTTGACAACCAAAGGCGTTGATGACATTCGCAAAACGCTCGACGACGATTCGCTCGACGCGATATCAATCGCGACGCCAAACCATTGGCACTCGTTGATGACGATCTGGGCCGCCCAAGCCGGTAAGCATGTCTACGTCGAAAAACCGATGAGTCACGATATTGCGGAAGGTCGTTCTTGCGTCGCTGCCCAACAAAAGTACGGCGTCGTGATTCAGCACGGAACGCAGCGACGGAGCAGTGCCGGCATCGCAGGACTGCACGAAGCACTGAAGTCGGGCAAGTTGCCTCGGTTGAAAATTGCCTACGGCTATTGTTGCAAACCACGGTCGGGGATCGGCTTCAAGCCGGTTTCTGATCCGCCGGCCGATCTCGATTGGGATCACTGGAAAGGCCCCGCAGTCATCGAGAACTATCACGCCAATTATGTCCCCTATAATTGGCACTGGTTCTGGGAAAGCGGTAACGGCGACTTGAATAATCAAGGAACCCACCAGCTCGATGTCGCACGTTGGGCGATCGATGACGATCAAACGCACCCAATTCGCACCATGGCGATTGGCAACCGATTTCAGTGGGGCGACCAAGGCGAAACGCCGAACACGATGTTCGCGATGGCTGAATATCCCAATGGCCAGATGGTCTTCTTCAATGTTCGCAACGTGAACTACAAAGGCTACGAGCGTCAAGTTTACAACGAGTACTATCTCGAAGACGGCAGTGTGATCACGGGAGAAGGGAAATACAAAATCCTCCGTCCCGGCGCTTCCAAGCCCGAACCGCTCGATGTTGAACCCGGTGACGTGACTCCTGGTGGAAATTGGGGGGCATTCATCGCCGCCATTCGCGCTAACGATCCATCGATGGCTAACGGAAACGTCCTCGACGCGCACTATGGATGCGTACTCGGACACATGATGAATAACTCGTATCGATTGGGCGAGTCAGTTGCGTTGTCGGATTCCTCGGTTGACTTTGGGAATGACGATGCAGCGGAACACTTCCAAAAGTTGCGAACGGTCATGACCGACGGTGTGGGCGTCGCCAAGGACGCACCATGGAAACTCGGGCCGACGCTGCAGTTTGATCCAGAAAGCGAACGTTTTATTGGTAACAACGCGGATCAAGCAAATAAATTGCTCAAAGATCCGAACAACCCCGGCTACGAAGTCCCCTCGGCGGATACCTTCGCCTAGCGGTCTGTTAATTTTAATTGTCGCTTTTCGGTCCGTGAAAGTAGCGTTCGCTTCGCTGCTTTTGCAGAGCATAGGCGACATGGGAAGAGGTTGAATCTGAAAACGAACAGACTGCTATTGGTGCGATAGCATTCCATTTTCAGGTCCTCTTCATCCGCCGATGGCCACCAAGCCTCGGCGGATGGTAGTTGCTCCGACAGGACTCTCGCAGAGTCACAAAGCCACATAGGACATGCCTGTGCGGCGACCTTCATCGATCATCCACCTTGACTTATTAGTGGAGATTAGTGCCGATAAGTGTTTCCCATCCCCCGGTCCATCAACCGTCGCGTCCGCGTGATCGCCATCGATTGTGGCGAACCGTTAACTTGGGAACGCCTGACCTTTCGACCAGCCGATCAGGTTAGATTCCCAAAATACATTCAGCGATTTCGTTGGCGCATCGCTCGCCCTGTAAGAATCCTTCAGAGTAAACCCAGGCGATCCGAAGGACTCGTCACCGCCAACCCCGGTCGATTCATGACATGGGTGTAAATCATCGTCGTTTTGACGTCTTTGTGACCGAGCAATTCTTGGACGGTTCGAATATCCGCACCGTCTTCAAGCATGTGTGTCGCAAAGCTATGGCGCAGCGTGTGTGGGACGGCCTTCTTGACAATTTCGGTCCGTCTTCGAGCACGCCTAAAGTGCTCCGGAAAGGTACCTTCATGTATATGGTGTCGGCGTCGGCGATTGCTGCGTGGATCGCGAGAAATTTTTGATGAAGGGAATAGATACTGCCAACCGAGATCTCGCTGGGCATAAGGATATTTCTTAGCCAACGCGTACGGCAGATAGACTTCGCCGTAACCGTCGGCCAGATCTCGATGATGGAGCGCTTTGACATGCGCGAACTGTTGTTTGAACAGTTCAATAGTGTTGTCTGGCAAAACTGTCACGCGATCCTTCATACCTTTGCCATTTCGAACCACAATTTGACGGGTTTCGATGCAAAGATCTTTCAGTCTCAACGTGCGGCACTCCCGATGGCGTAATCCGCTGCCATACATCAACAGGAACATGAGTCGGTAAACACCGGAAATGTACTGGAACAAATCGGTCACTTCGGATTTCGTCAGAACAACCGGACGGTACTCACTGGACTTTGCGCGGACTGAACTAATGAACTGCAGGTCACGTCCGATGACCTTTTGATAAAAAAACAGGATCGCCGAAAGTGCTTGGTTTTGAGTCGATGCGGTGACTTCCGTTTCGATCGCCAAATCCGTCAAGAAGTCACCGATCTCTGGCTCACCAAATTTCTCCAGACGATCGTCGTCCAGATGACGAATGAATTTTTTGATTTGACGGACGTAGGCTTCCTCGGTGCTTTTGGGGTGATGGAGTCGACGAAGTGTTCCTCGCATCCGCTGAATGCACTCCGGTTCACGGTCGTCGATTGCACCTTCGTTGCCCTCGCCTGCGACTAGCGAAGGGTCGTATTCACCGTCTTCGTGGGCACCGTCAATGTCACTGGGGCGACGCGCGATTTCGGTCAGTTTCTCACGAATGGGGCGGAAATCGACGACTGCCGTGCGCAGGACGGCGCTTTGATAGGCTTCGATCGCTCGAGCGGCTTGCAGGCGTTGCCAGGCGGGAGTTTTAGATGCCAGTAGCTTGCGAAGAAACGCAATCACTAATTCCTGTTCGACGGCGATTCCGTCGTGCGGGTTGGAGCGGGCGTGAACGGACGGCATACTGGCATAGCTTCCCAGCCATTTGGGAAACCAAGTTTGATCTTCCTCTGGAAGATTCATCACCGCAAGGCACTGTCGGAACTGATTGACAGACATTTGACCACTCCTTTAACAGGACAAGATGGAGAGATGAAATTCTGGCAGCGGATCGTAGCTTGCGTTGCCTAGAGCGCAATCGCAGCTTGATGCCGCGTACCGATCATCATGTCCTCCTGATGAGAGCCGTGCCTAGAACGCATTTTTAGCATCTGGGGGAAGGCTTGACCACCCAAAACTCATCCAGTACTATTGGGTGGTAGGAGATATTTCCCGGCCCAACCAAGGAATATGTTCAATTATCCTTGGGAGAACCGGTAATAATTAGTTGTTCGTCGTGCTACTTCACGTTCGTTGGTTCATTCACCTTCGAATGCGGATTTAATCCGTTGCCTGTCGTTGTGGCTGGACTTGGGCCCATCGCTTCGTGACGCGACCTCTGTTTCCTGGTGATCGCTCTTGATGTCACGGGATGATAGATCATCTTCTCCAATCGGATGATGGCTTGGTGATTCGCAACGCGAATCGCGTCCGTCGTGCCGGATGACTCACGTAGGGGCCCATTGATTGGCAACGGAACATCAGTCGCCTATCGATCGCACCTGATGTTGCGGTTTGGCTGTCGCGCCTGGTTCACCGTATTGATTCACGTACCGTCCCATCCATTGGCAACGGACCCTCTGTCGCCTGTTGATCGCAATCGTGGTCACGGTTTAACATC